>VBEG01000051.1 GCA_005882115.1 Chloroflexota bacterium | reverse complement strand
CACGAGGCTCAACGCGCCGACGGTGGCAACAAGAAATCTTCGCCAACCCCTCATCGAAATGCCTCCATAACCCGCATGCCGGCTACGGCCGTCGATACCGCGCGGGGTTACCTCAGCGGCGGCTTCCGAAGAGAGCGCTCTCCAGCACATAAAAGAGCGCGAGCGCGCCGTAGAGTCCCGCGCTCACGTACGGATTGAGGAGCGCCACGGCTGTCGCGGTCAGGTACAGGAATGGGCCAGGAAGGTAGCTGCGTCCGATGCCGTCGACGGTGCGGGGATCCGCATCCGCGCGCAGGAGTCGCTTGCCGCGAGCGGCGTAGCGCCACAGGACGTTGAACAGGATCGCGGTCAAGGTGAGCGTGACGCCGTACGCGATGGCCGCCGCTTGAAGGTCGTCAGGGTGGTTGAAGGCCTCGGCCAGCAGACGCGTTGGAAATGGGATGAACGCGATGTTGGTCAGAAAGAGAACGCTGATCATCAGGAAGACGCGGTCCACGTGACCGATCTGTGTCATCACCGTGTGGTGGTTGATCCAGATGATTCCGATCGTCACGAAGCTGACCGCGTACGCGACGTAGCTGGGCCAGATCCTCAGCAGTTCGCCGGCCAGCGGCCGCCCTTCCGCAACTGACACGTTGAGGATCAGCAACGTGGCCGCGATTGCGAAGACTCCGTCGCTGAATGCTTCGAGCCGTGCGGTCCGCACCGCGTCAATTCAAGCGCAAGGTTCGACCGCGGCGTTCGTTAAGCAGTGGATAAGAAAGGCGTATGTGAATACCACGAGGGGTTAGGCCTCCTCCTCCAACCTCCCCATCTCCGTTACTCCAGAGGCCGAAGCTCCAACCGACCCGGCGGGCCCCCTCCCTGATCGCTCGCCGGGCTCCGGTGGGGAGTGCAGACAACCAAACAGCCCCATCCGCGGCGCCCTCCGGCCCTTCGGGCCGCCTCCCCATGAATGGGGAGGAGTTGAGTTCTTTCCTTACCTGCCGACCAGGCGGATGGTCCAGAAGTCTTGCGATAGGCCTGGTTGGACCAGGTATGCATACGGCATCGTGAAGTAGCCCTTCATGCCCCATCGGGTGCCCCACGAGTTGCGGGCCAGGAACCACTGCTTCGATTCGTCGTAACCAACGGCCATCACTGCGTGGCCGCCGACCGCGCGCTCGGCCCAGCCGGGCATGGGCGCGTGCCCGGTCCGTTTGACGGCTTCGGTTTCGAAGCTCTCGTAGACGGTGAAACCGAAGATGAACGGGTAGCCGGACGCGAGGCAGCCCTTCATCTGGTTCAGGTTCGGGACGATGCTCTGGTAGGAGACCGCGCGGTCGAGCTTGGCGTCGCGGTAGCATTTCGCTGGCGGTCGGGTCGCGAACTTCGAGATGACGTAAGGCCACTCCGGCTCCGGGCAAACGCCATCGCTCGCCACCGACTTGATGCCATCACGGATCATGGCGCCGCTGTCGGTCGGCACCGTGCCCTCGATCTTCCGCTCGTTGTAGTAGATGAAGAGCCGCGACGGCACGAAGTCGGACAGCTTCTGCTTCATGCGGTCGAACTCGACCGCGCCGGCGATCGCGTTGGCCGTGCAGCTGCCCAGCTGGCCCTGGTCGTAAACGGGCGGACACTTCTTGCGCAGGTCGGTGGACGACGGCAGTGCGGTGAGGTACTGCGAGGGCGCGGCATAAAGGTGGTCGCGCTGGTCGGGTTGGTCGGGGATCCATCCGTAGTGGCGGATCTCGCGGGGCTGGGTCATAGATAAGGCCAGTTGGCCACGCTGGGCCCGTCGCCGACGTACGTGTCAACACCTTTGGCAAAGCGGTGCGCCTCGAGCACGATCGCGGTTGCTCGCGCGTGTCCTTCCAGGATCACGAGATGTCCGTCCGGCCGGCGCAGCGCGATGATCTCTGGCACCTTTTTCTCCGAGTGGCATAAGCCCGACGCCAGCGAGAGTACGACCATGTTGGTCTGGTCACCGGTGTAAACGTGGCCGACATTGGTCGCGCCTTCGGCAACCTTGCGCGTGGCCGGCGCGAGAATGGGCCACGCTCCGCCCGTTCTTGCGTAGAGCAGCTCGCCGACCTCGTCGGTGCTCAGTCGTATGCGTCTCCACACGATGTCGTTGGCGAGGCCCTGGAAGCTGCCTGCGCCCTGCCCGAACCCGTAGACCGAGGTGATGATCTCCCGGCGAAGCCCGTTCTGATCCTCATCCCGCAGGTCGGGCGAGCGCGCCGCCTTCAAAGCCGCCGACAAATTGGCGGGATTCGGCGGGTTGCCGACGAGGTAAGCCTGGAAGTCCGGAGACTCGATCTCGGCCTGCAACCAGGCCAGGATGACCTGGTCTTCGGTGGCCTGTCCGAGGTCGTCCATCAGGCATGGGAAAATAACACCTCCATGCCCCGAACCCATAAGTGGGTGTATCAGTTCTCCGAAGGCTCCGCGAAGATGCGCGACCTTCTCGGTGGCAAGGGCGCCGGCGCCGCGGAGATGACGCGGGCCGGGATGCCTGTTCCTCCAGGTTTCACCATCACGACCGAAGCGTGCCGCGCCTACTACGCCAGCGGCGGCAAGTTTCCGAAGGGGCTGTGGGAGCAGGTTCTTCCGGCCCTGAAAGTGCTGGAACGCAAGGCCGGCAAGAAGTTCGGCGACCCCAAGGACCCGCTGCTCGTGAGCGTGCGGTCCGGGGCCAAGTTCTCGATGCCGGGGATGATGGACACAGTCCTCAACCTCGGCCTCAACGAGGACACCGCCAAGGGCATCGCGGCGTTGACGAAGGACGATCGGTTTGCGCTCGACGCGCGCCGCCGCTTCATCCAGATGTTCGGCAAAACGGTCAAGGGCATCGACGGCGAGAAGTTCGAGCACGCGCTGCAGGAGGCGAAGAAGAAGGCCGGGGTCAAGACCGACCCCGAACTGAAGCCGGAGCACCTGCGGCCCCTGGTCGCTCAGTTCCTCTCCATATATAAGGACGAGACGCGGAGCGAGTTCCCCTCCGACCCGGTTGAGCAGCTGCGGGAGGCGATCGACGCGGTGTTCAAGTCGTGGAACACCGACCGCGCCAAGACCTACCGCCGGATGGAGCGCATCCCCGACGACCTCGGCACCGCGGTCAACGTGCAGATGATGGTCTTCGGCAACATGGGTTCGACCTCGGGGACCGGCGTTGCGTTCACACGTAACCCCATCACCGGCGCGAAAGAGCTGTACGGCGACTATCTGGCCAACGCGCAGGGCGAGGACGTCGTGGCGGGAGTGCGCGACACCGAGCCGATAAGCGCTCTGAAGAAAGAGCTACCGAAGGTGTACGCGCAGTTCGACCGCTACGCCAGGCAGCTCGAGAAGCACTACAAGGATGTGCAGGACCTCGAGTTCACGATCGAGCGCGGCAAGCTCTACATGCTGCAGACGCGCTCCGCGAAGCGAACGGGTGAGGCCGCGGTGAACATCGCGGTCGACATGGTCAAAGAGCGCCTGATCACCAAGACGGACGCGGTCGCGCGGGTCGAGCCTCGTCAGCTGGAGCAGCTGCTGTTCCCACGCGTCGACCCCGCCGCCAAGGTTTCGCCTCTGGCAAGGGGTGTTCCCGCGTCACCCGGAGCCGCGAGCGGCGGCGCTGTGTTCGACGCCGACACCGCGGTCGAGTGGGGCAAGCAGGGCAAGGCGGTGATCCTGGTCCGGGTCGAGACCAACCCGAACGACGTGCACGGCATGGTCGAGGCGAAGGGAATCCTGACCCAGACCGGAGGCACTGCGTCTCATGCGGCATTGGTGGCACGCGGCATGGGACGGCCCTGCGTGGTCGGCGCGAGCGCGATCGACGTCGACGTCCGGCAGAGAAGGTTCTCCGCCAACGGCACGACGATCAATGAAGGCGACCAGATCACGATCGATGGCACTACTGGGGATGTCTATGTCGGCAACGTCCCGACGATCGAGGCCCGGTCGCTTAACCAGCATCCCGCAGCCAGCGCGATCTTGAAATGGGCCGACGAGCTCCGACGGCTGGAGGTATGGGCGAACGCCGACTATCCGCGCGACGCGGCCAAGGCGCGTGAGAACGGAGCGCAAGGCGTGGGCCTGTGCCGGACCGAGCACATGTTCATGGAGCAGGAACGGCTGCCGATCGTCCAGGCGATGATCATGGCCAACACCACCGAGGAGCGCGAAAAGCAGCTCGCGAAGCTGCTGCCCATTCAGCGCGGTGACTTCGAGGGCATCTTCAAGGAGATGGCCGGCCTGCCCGTGATCATCCGGCTCATCGATCCGCCGCTGCACGAGTTCCTGCCCAGCCTCGAGGAGCTGATCCGCGAGACGACGCACCTGAAGGACACGGGCGAGAACCCGACGCTGCTCGCCGAGCGGGAGAAGGTGCTGGCCCGCGTCGAAGAGCTGCATGAGGCGAACCCCATGCTGGGACTGCGCGGCGTGCGCCTCTCGATCCTCTATCCGGAGATAACACGCATGCAGGTCCGGGCGATCATCGAGGCGGCCTGCAACCTGCGCAAGCGTAAGATCGACGCCCGGCCCGAGATCATGATCCCGCTCGCCGGCACGGTGGCCGAGCTGCGCACGGTGCACGCCGAGCTCAAGCCGGTCGCAGAGGCGGTGCAGAAGGAGATGGGCGTTCGCGTTCCCTACAAGTTCGGCACCATGATCGAGATCCCTCGTGCGGCGCTGACGGCGGGGGAGATCGCGCAGGAGGCGGAGTTCTTCTCCTTCGGCACCAACGACCTCACGCAGACCACGTTCGGCTTCTCGCGCGACGACGCCGAGCGGGCTTTTATCGTCCGCTACCTGGAGCAGAAGATCCTGGCGCGCAACCCGTTCGAGACGATCGACGTGGCCGGCGTGGGACGGCTGATGGAGATCGCGGTCAAGGAAGGCCGCAAGACGCGCAAGGACCTCGAGGTTGGGATCTGCGGTGAGCATGGGGGCGACCCAGACTCCATCCACCTGTGCCACAAGCTCGGCCTGAACTACGTGTCGTGCAGCCCGTTCCGCGTCCCGGTGGCGCGGCTGGCCGCGGCGCAGGCCGCGATCGGAGAAGGTACTGGCACGAAGTAGCTCCCTGAAACTGTCGGGGTTGCGGGGCCGATTCGCGGGCGAGATCATCGAGCCCGGCGACGCGGGATACGACCAGGCGCGGATCGTCTGGAACGCCATCGTCGATCGCCATCCCGCGCTGGTCGTCCGGCCGACTTCGGTCGATGACGTGGTCAGCGCGATCCAGTTCGCGCATGACAAAGACCTTGTGGTCGCGGTGCGCGGAGGCGCCCACAGCGTGGCGGGGTTCTCGACCTGCGACGGCGGGATGGTGATCGATCTCTCCGGCATGCGCGCGGTGGCGGTGGATCCCAACCGCAAACGCGCGACGGCGCAGGGCGGTGCACACCTCTCAAAGCTCGACAAGTCCGCGCAGGCGCACGGCCTGGTATGCCCCGTTGGCGTGGTGGGGCACACCGGAGTGGCCGGCCTGACGCTGGGCGGTGGCATGGGACGTCTGCAGCGAAAGCTGGGCCTGACCATCGACAACCTCGAGAGCGTCAACCTCGTCACCGCTGCGGGCGAGCGGCTGCGCGCGAGCGAGGAGGAGAACTCAGACCTTTTCTGGGGCCTGCGCGGGGCGGGCGCGAACTTCGGCGTCGCAACCTCGTTTGAGTTCAAGCTGCACCCGTTCGGGGGGACGATCTTTCAGGGGATGGTCGCGTTCCCGGTGGAGCGAAGCCTCGAGGTGGCTGAGCAGGTAAGGGAATTCGTGGCGACTCACGCTGACGTGCACACCGCCCTTGCCTTCACCAAGATGGAGGACCTGGGGGGTCGGCCGGTCTTCGTGGTGGGCTCGACGCACGCGGGCAGCGTCGACGAGGCGGAGCGCGATCTGCGGGTCTTTCGCGAGCTGCTCCCACTTGTCGACACGTTCGGGGCCAAGCCATACCTCGAAGTGCAGGGGATGGCCGACGAATCGTCGGGGTGGGGGCAGCGCTTCTATACCAAGGCGGGTTTTCTGGCCCACCTGAATGACGAGGTGATCAGCCTCTGCGCGGAGCTGGTGGAAACTATCCCGGCCGGCGCAGAGCTTTCCTTATGGGCGCAGGGCGGGGCTATCGGACGAATTTCGGACGACGCGATGGCCTACACCGGGCGGGACGCGCCCTTCAACATCTCCGCGGAGCTCGCATGGACCGATCCGGCCGACGATGAGGAGCGGATCGCGTGGGGACGAGCCGCGATCGCTAAGGTCAAACCATTCATGACCGCAGGGCGCTACGTCAACGATGTATCCGAAGCAGGCACGGACGGCGCTCAGATCTACGGCGCCGCGAAGTACCAGAGGCTGGTGGCGCTGAAGCGAAAGTACGACCCGGAGAACTTCTTCCGGCTGAACCAGAACATCAAGCCTTAGGCTGGAGTCGTCGCGAGAGATGTGCTTTCGCCGCCTTACCGGCGCCTCGTGCCCCATCCGCGGCGCCCCTCCGGCCCTTCGGGCACCTCCCCGTGAATGGGGAGGAGTTGCGGCTGTCTAAGCTCGAACCGTGATTGTCAACGTCTGCCCGGCGGCGCTCACATCGACGCCGCCAGACAGAGTCTGGAGTGTGCTGGACACGCCCGAGCGATTCACCGAGTGGTCGGGCGCCCGATTTGTTTCCGCCGAGCCGGCCGGACGAGTGCGGCCCGGCCAGGTGATGAACCTGGTGGCGCGGGGTCTGGGCCGGGAGTGGCCGGTCCGCATGAACGTGCGTGACGTCGACCCGGAACATCGATGGCTCGACGTGGTCGTCCACCTGCCTCTGGGCGTCGCCAATTACGAGCGGGTGACGCTGACGGAGACAAAAGAAGGCGGCACGCTGGTCCGGTTCAATTGAGACTTCCACCTCCCGCCCGGGTGGCGGGGCCGGCTTGTGATGCTCTTTCTGGCGCGGGAGTTGCGGCGCGGGCCTGAGGAATCGCTGCGGGGTCTGATCCGCGCCGCCGGACGATAGCCCGCGTTTATTGCCCGTCACCTCCAAGGTGACAGGAAGAAGGTCTCAGGCTTTGGCCTTCAGCTCCCGCATCGCTTTGTCGAGGTTGCGCGCGCGGGTGTCGGCCGTCTTGCCGTTCGCGATGGGAGCCACCAGCCGGTACTTCCCGCTGTAGGAGAGGCTTTCGAAGTACTTCTTTACTTTGGGGTCCTTCACCAGCGCCCTGGCGAGCTCCGGCGGGACCTCTACTTCACGCTTTTCCGTGTCGAGCTCGACGTTGACGTCGACGGTGTCGCCTGCGGCGACATGCGCGCTCTTGCGGACGTCGTCGCTGATGCCGAGCATGTAGGTTCCACCCATCGGCGCGATCGCACTGCGGTACGTGTAGCCGTTGATCGTGACCTTGACGAGCGGCCGCCTAGTGGAGCCGAGGCCGTCCACGACTTTGGCGGGGACTTCGACTCCGGTGGCGGTCTTGCCGGCGAGCAGGACTTTGGCTCGAAATCTCATACGCGGTTCTCCCGCGCGAGCTGTCGCGCCGGGATGATCGAGATCCAGGTCCAACCGACTACCAGCGCGAGCCAGAGCGGAATCAGGTTGCCGTGACTCAGCCCGCTCATGACATAGACGAAGCAGAGTGCCGTAACGCCACCCACGATCGCGGAGTACCAGTAGCGGCGCGCGTAGACGAAGCATGCGGCGACGAGCGCGGAATAACCGATGCCGAAACCGGTCAGGTGGAGCATGGCGTGCCAGGTCATTGTCGTCGGCTGCCCCGCGGGCGCGCCCGCCGGAAAGCCGAGACCCGGGTCGGCGGAGAAGAGGCCGCCGATGACCATGCCCGCGCCGACGCAGGCGATGAGGATCGGTCCCCAGGTCGCCCGGGTTGCGCGCCGGAGGCCTGCTCCCGCGGCGACGAAGAGCAAGCCGCAGACGATGAAGTTAGCGACCTGGATCCATCCGCCGTCGCCGAGGCTCAGCAGGCTGGGCGGGTGGATGGTCATGCTGAATCCTCGGCGAGTGAAGGCCTGGATGAAGACGACAACAAGGAACAGCGGTCCCGCGACGGCGCCGCACGCGAGGAGCGCGGCGGTCGTATTGACTTTCGTAGCAGGAGTGGTCGTGACGCGAAGCGAGGTGATCATCTTCGGCCCTCCACCTTGGGGCCGAGCTGGTGCGAGGTGGGCACGAGCTGCACGATCCGGATGTGGTTGCCGAACGGGTCGCGGATCCCGAAGTCGGTTCCGTAGTCGCGCTCGGTGAGATCGTCCGCGATCTCTACGCCTTTCGCCTGGAACGTTTCGTATGTCTTCTTCGCGTCCGAGGTGGTGAACCCGGCCGCGAACCCGCTGGCGCCTTTGCTGATCAACTCGCGGACCTGCGCCGCAGTCTTCGGGTCCATCGCCGGTGAACCCGGCAGTTCGAGAAGGATGTCACGGGTTGGATCGCCCGGCACCCTGACGGTCAGCCAGCGCATGACGCCGAGGTCGACGTCTGCGCTCACCTCGAGCCCGAGCTTGCCGACGTAGAAGTCGAGCGCCTGCTGCTGGTCGAAAACGAAGATGTGCGAGATGTTGATCGAGTTGAGCATCGGTCCTTGTCCTCCAGTGGATTTGTGATCTGTGATCGATGCTATGGGCTGATTGCGGCTGCTCGCTTCTCCAAAACTGCTCGCTCTTGACTCGGCCTCATCCACGCCATGGTGAAGCACGTCGGCGCGGCCATCACGTAGCCGCGAGCCCGATAGTCGGTCGGGCTCTCGCCGACGATGTCGCTGAAGGTTCGGCTGAAGGTGCCCAGGCTCGTGAAACCGACATCGAGGCAGATATTGGTGATGTTGCGCTGCGATTCCCGGAGCAAGAACATCGCTCGCTCGACGCGACGCCGCTGGAGGTAGCGGTGGGGTGTCTCGCCGAAGGTCGCATGAAAGGTCCGGATGAAGTGGGCGTCGGAGACATGGGCGACTTCGGCCAGGCGGGAGATGTCGAGGGGCTGCGCGTAGGCCCGGTCGATGGCGTCGCGGGCGCGGAGCATGCGCCGGTTGAGCTGCTCGACGGCGAGGGTCACCACATGATTTTCGCGTAAGGGGGAGAGCTGCTCCGGCGGCCAATCCCCCGGCGTTTACGCCACGGAGTCTTTGACCCCGCCGCGACCCCTGAGGCCGGGTACTTCCCGTGGATCTCCCTCCGGGCAGCATCCCCTTGACAAGTCTCTTGGGGTTTGGTTGAATAACCAATCAAATGTTGAACGAGCATTCAACCAAGGCTGCGGACACTCGGGCCAAGATCCTGCACGCCGCTTTCACGGTCCTCTCCCGGCAGGGCTACGAGAACAGCTCGATCAAGGAGATCGCCGAGGAAGCCGGCGTTGCCCAGGGCCTCGTCCACTACTACTTCAAGTCCAAGCAGCAGCTCGTGCTGGCCGTCCTCGCCGAGGTGTGCAGGGAGATGGAGTACGGGACCGAGCAGGGTGCCGCGGGCGCCCAGGCCGCCTACGAGAAGTTCAAGAACATGCTGAAGGGCAGCTCGGGTACGCACGCGCTGTACATCCAGCTGATCGCGGTGGGCCTGCACGACAAGGAGCTGGGACGCGGCGTGCTCGACTTCCTCCGCCAGGACCGTACGCATATCGAAGGAATCGCGCGCGAGGTGCTTGCCGAGCGTGAGGCCGACCCAACTCCGGCGCAGGGGATTGCGGCCGTCATCGAGGCGGCGGTGCTGGGGATCATGATCCAGAACCTCATCGATCCCGACTTCAAGGCGGACGAGGCGGTCGACACCCTCAACGCGATGTCCCTATCAGCAATCTTCCCGCCCGCCCAGGGCTCCAAGACGGAGTAGGAGAGAGAAAAGTGTTCGGACGCTGGGGTCGTTTTGTCTATCGGCATCGCATCGCAACCCTGGTCGGATCAAGCCTGGTGCTGGTCGCCTCGGTCGTCTTTTTGATCATGGGCGGCACGCTTACCAGCGGTGGCCCGCTGACGAGCAACCTGGAGGCTGCGAAGGCGGGCAACCTGATCACCTCCGACCTCGGCCGCGGCTCGACCGAGTCGAGCCCGACTTCGACGTTCGACCTAATTTTCAAGAGCGACACCCTGTCGGTGAGTGACCCGCAGTACAAGGACGCGGTGACGGCGGCCCTGGCGCCGATCCAGTCCGACTCGCGGATCGTCAACCTCTACACGCCGTACAACGTGCCCACCCCGGCGGCGGCGCAAAGCCTGACCTCGAAGGACGGCCACGAGGCGCTGGTCCTGGTCACGATCAACGAGAAAGGACAGGCGGCGTGGGGTGTCTACAACGACATCCGGCCGAAGGTCCATTCGACGACGCTGTCGGTCACCGGCACTGGTTTCGTGCCGATCAACCAGGCCTTCAACACCACGCTCGAGTCGGACCTGCAGCGGGCCGAGTACGTGACGCTGCCCGTGACGCTGCTACTGCTTGTCCTCATCTTTGCGTCGGTGATCGCGGCCGGGCTTCCCCTCGGCATTGGCATCCTGACGATCGTCGGAGGGATCGGCGGCACGTTCCTGCTGAACCATTTCACCGACGTATCGCAATACGCGATCAACATCGTGACGCTGATCGGACTCGGGGTCTCGATCGACTACTCGCTGTTCATCGTCAACCGTTTTCGGGACGAGCTGGCCGCCGGCGCCGGCCGCGAGGACGCGATCGCGACCACGATGGCCACGGCCGGCCGCGCGATCACGTTCTCCGGCCTCACAGTTGCCGTCGGCCTGTCCGCGATGCTTTTCTTCCAGGGCACGTTCATGGCCTCGATGGGCGCCGCGGGCGCGATCGTCGTGGCCGTCGCGGTGTTCTACGCGCTGACGATCCTGCCCGCGGCCCTTTCGATGATCGGGCCCGCGGTCAACCGGCTGCGCATCCCGTGGCCGCAGCGACCGGCGAGCCGGGGCGGTTTCTGGCGATCGCTCGCGACCTGGGTCATGAAGCGGCCTGTCGTCGTGCTCGTGCCAACGGTCGCCTTCCTGGTCATCGCGTCGACACCGTTCCTGCAGCTTCGTCTCGCCAACGGCAACGTCGACATGCTGCCCACGCGGCTTGAGGCGCGGCAGGGATATGACCGGCTGATCGCCGACTTCCCCGGCCAGAGCCAGACCACGTTCAACGTCGTGGTCGACTATCCGGACGGGTCTCCTCTGACACGCGATCGGATCGCGGACCAGTACACCCTGACACGGCGCATCGCGGCGATTCCCGGGATCCTGCACACGAGCTCGATCTACGACCTCGACCCGAACCTCGGCCTTTCCGAGTACCAGCAGCTCTACACGGGCGACCCGGGCCAGATTCCGGCTGCGGCCCAGCAGCTTTTTGCCGGCACGGTCGGCAAGCACATCGTCCTGATCCAGGCAACGAGCAACGTAGATGAGAGCTCGGACGCCGCGCGCAACATCCTGAAGGCGATCCGCAACGACAAGGGCGTGACCGGGGGGCAAGTGCTGGTCGGCGGCGCAACGGCGATCGATGTCGACGTGATCAAGTTCATCTACGACCAGGTCCCGTTGGCGGTCGGCACCGTTGTACTGGTGACCTACGTTCTGCTCTTCCTGCTGACCGGCTCGGTGATCCTTCCGCTGAAGGCGGTCCTGTTGAACTTCCTCTCGATCGGCGCATCGTTCGGCGCGCTGGTGTTCATCTTCCAGCAAGGACACTTCGCCAGCCTGCTCGGCTTCACGCCGCAGTCGCTGGACCCGAGCATCCCGGTGATCTTGTTCTCGATCGTGTTCGGGCTGTCTATGGACTACGAGGTCTTGCTCGTCAGCCGGATGCATGAGGAGTACGTGCGCCTGGGCGACAACACCGCGGCCGTCGCGAGCGGCCTCGAGCGGACGGGGCGGTTGATCACAGGCGCCGCTGCGATCATGTTCACGGTGTTCATGGCCTTCGGCCTGGCCGAGGTCGTGATCATCAAGGCGATCGGGATCGGGCTGGCGATCGCGGTGGCGATCGACGCCACGATCGTGCGCTCCCTGGTGGTGCCCGCGGTTATGAGGTTGCTTGGCGACCTCAACTGGTGGGCGCCGATGCCGCTGCGCCGGTTCTACGACTGGATTGGGCTGGGCGACCTCGGGGTCGAGCCGGACCAGCTCGAGTTGCCCCACCCGGCGGCTGCGCCGCCGACCTCCCCGGCAAGCGGGGAGGTGGAGCCCGAGGTTGCGATCGGCGCTCGGTAACCCGAGCCACTTGTGCGCTTCTCTAATGTGCTGACCCGCGGGTCAATCGGAAGGTTCGTTTGGTATGGCATGGCGCTTGTCTGGGTTTTCGCGTTAGGCGTTGTTTTGCTCGCCCGGATTCCGTTCGGGCTGGTCTTCGGACCGCTGTTTCTGGCCTACGGCACCTCAGGCCTGGTCTTTCGTGATGAGGAACCTGAAGGCCCACTGCCTTGGTCCGAGTGGTTGGCTCCTGTACTTGCTGTTGGATTCCTCGTGATCGGAACAGTTCTGCTGGCGGCTTCTCTGGCGCTGCTCA
The DNA here is from genome assembly GCA_005882115.1 of Chloroflexota bacterium. GTDB lineage: Bacteria > Chloroflexota > Dormibacteria > Dormibacterales > Dormibacteraceae > 40CM-4-65-16. Next base: position 13,045 of record VBEG01000051.1, on the reverse strand, counting down.
GTTAAGGCAAGCGCCGCCGCTCGGCGCGCCGCACAATAGTGCCCGTGCCCACCCTGTCGTCCGATGACGCCTTCGCGGAGGTCAAGGGCAAGGTCGACCTGGTCAAGGTCGTCCAGGAGCACGTCCGCCTCACGAAGCGCAACAAGGACTACTGGGGCCTTTGCCCCTTCCACCAGGAGGACAGCCCCAGCTTCCACGTCAACCCGCAGCGCCAGTCCTGGTACTGCTTTGGGTGCGAGCGCAAGGGCGACGTCTTCACGTTCGTCGAGCTGATCGAGAAGACAGACAAGCGCGGCGCCTTGGTGCTGCTCGCGGAGCGCGCCGGGGTCGAGCTGAAGCAGCTGAGCCCGGACCAGAAAGACCGCGCTGACCTGCGCAAGCGGGTGCTGGCGATGCTCAAGCTCGCGGCTCAGTACTACGAGTACGTCCTGTGGAAAAGCCCCGCCGGCGAGCCTGGGCGCCGTCTCCTGGAGTCACGCCGGGTGGGCGAGGAGACGGCGCGCCGCTTCCAGCTCGGCTACGCGCCGGCCGGTCGCGGGTTCGCCGAGTACCTGCGGGCGAAGAAACGCTCGCTCGTCGACGCCCAGGAAGCCGGACTCATGCGCCGCGACGGGACCGATTTCTTCGCCGAACGGCTGGTCATCCCGATCCGTGATGAGCGCGGCCAGACCCTTGCCTTCACCGCCCGCGCCGTCCGGGCCGACGAGCCTAAAAAATACATCAACTCGCCCGAAACCCCCGCCTACATAAAAGGAAGAGTGGTGTTCGGCCTGGACCTGGCCCGGGATGAGATCGCCCGGCGCGGCCACGCCGTGATGATGGAGGGCCAGTTCGACGTCATCACCGCCCACCAGTTCGCGGTGACGAACGCGGTCGCCAGCTCCGGCACCGCCCTGACCGAGGAGCAGGTACGCCTTCTCAAGCGGTTCACCGATGAGCTTCTCCTGGTGTTCGATTCCGACCGAGCCGGGAGAGATGCGTCGCGCAAAGCCGCCGTGCTCGCGGCCCAACACGCGATGCGAAGTCGCGTCGTGGCCGTGCCGGGGGCTAAGGATCCGGACGAGTTCCTGCGCAGCGCGGGCCCGGACGCGGCGGCGCGTTGGGAGGACCTGGTGGCTAAGGCGCCGTCCGGCTTCGAGGCCGGGATGGAGGAAGACTCGGTCGGCCTGAACCCGAGCAACCCGAACCAGGTCGAGAGGGTGGCGGCTCGCCTGCGCGAATGGATCCGGCAGTTCCCGGCCACGCTGCGCGAGGGTTACGCCGAGACGGCCGAGCGGCACACCGGAATCTCCCGCCACCTGTTGCTCGAGGAGCCGGAGGCAAAGCCCGCTCGAGTGGCGCAGAACGGTGCCCCGGCGCGCAAGCCCGCGCGCAGGGTCACGGCAAGCGGGTATCTGCTCCAGCTTCTCGCTGTCCGGCCCTCTGCTTTCGATCGCGTCCGAACAAAGCTGACCTCCCAGGAGTTCGACGAGGACGACCGTCCGATTTACATCCGTATGCTGGAGAGCTACGAGCGCGGGGGCCCCACCGGGCTCGAGGCCGATTTGGCCGGTTATCCCGCGGAAGAACAAGACCTGATCAGACGGGCGTGGGCGGCGCCGCCGCCGAATGTCGATGACGAGGTGGCAGTTGAACTTGCGGAACGAATCCGCCTGGAGCACATGAAGGGTATGCAGAATGGGATAATCCGCGAGCTATCCGAGGCCGAAAGGGGTCGGGACTCGGAGAGGGTGGCGCAATTGGAAGCTCAAGCCAGAGAGCTCGGCCGCGCCATCACGGATATGGAAAGGAGAAGCTAGTTATCGCGCGTGTAGTGAAGCAGCCGCCCGAGGCGAAAGCGCCGGTGACGAAGCCGGTCGCGACGAAGCCAGTGAAGGCGAACAGGGTGGTCGAGAAGCCGGAGCCGAAGTTCGAAGACGAGCTGATGGCCGTCGCCGAGCAGCTGATCATAAAGGGCAAAGAGCAGGGATACCTCACCCCCGACGACATCCTGCAGGGCTTCCCCGAGATCGACGCCGAGCCCGACCAGATCTTCCGTATCTTCGCCGCGTTCAAGGAGATCGGGATCGAGGTCACCGACGGCGAGAAGGACTTCGAAGAGGTCGAGCAGATCGACGACGAGATGCTGCTCGACATCGAGATGATGGACTCCGTCTCGCTCGACGACCCGGTGCGCATGTACCTGAAGGAGATCGGGCGAGTTTCTCTTCTGACGGCCAACGACGAGGTCGAGCTGGCGCAGGCGATCGAGGCCAAGCCCCTGCACGACGCGATGAAGGCGCTGAACGTGATCGAGGAGGTCGACGGGCGGCAGCGCTCGGTCGACGAGCTGCTGCCCGAGGTCATCGAGCGATTGGCCACGGTCAAGCGGAAGGGGCAGCAGTCGCACATCGCGCAGGAGCTGCTCGGCTTGATCGATCTCGGCAAGCTGCCCAATCTCACCGACGCGGCGGCCGCGGAGCGCCGGCGGATCGCGAACGGAGCCCGTCCGCGGGTGCGGGCCGAGGCTTTGGAGTCGTACCGCATCGCGCGCTATCGGCTGACCGAGCGCTACGAGCGCGCCTACGAGGCGAAGCAGCGGCTGACGGAGGCCAACCTGCGGTTGGTGGTTTCGATCGCCAAGAAGTACATCGGGCGTGGGATGTCGTTCCTGGATTTGATCCAGGAAGGGAACATGGGCCTGATCCGCGCGGTCGAGAAGTTCGACTACCACAAGGGCTACAAGTTCTCGACTTACGCCACGTGGTGGATCCGGCAGGCCATCACGCGAGCCATCGCCGACCAGGCCCGGACGATCCGCATCCCGGTGCACATGGTCGAGACGATCAACAAGCTGGTGCGCGTGTCGCGGCGGCTCTTGCAGGAGCTCGGGCGCGAGCCGTCCGACGACGAGATCGGCGAGGAGATGGGGATCACGCCGGAGAAGGTTCGCGAGATCGTGAAGGTTTCGCAGGACCCCGTGTCTTTGGAGACGCCGATCGGCGAGGAAGAGGATTCGCACCTCGGCGACTTCGTAGAGGACCGGGAGGCGGTCTCGCCGTCGGACGCGGCTTCTTTGACGATGCTGCACTCCGAGGTGGAGGATGTTCTCGACACTTTGACTCCGCGGGAGCGGCGCGTGCTGCAGCTGCGGTTCGGGCTGATCGATGGCCACCAGCGGACCCTGGAAGAGGTGGGCAAGCGGTTCGGGGTGACCCGGGAGCGGATCCGCCAGATCGAGGCCAAGGCGCTGCGCAAGCTGCGCCACCCGTCGCGGTCGAAGAAGCTGCGGGACTACCTCGAGTAGCCGGGGCTAACTCGGATAGTCCGGACTAACGGGCGTTTCCGGTGCCGTTGAACCTCGATAGTCCGGCCTATCCGAGCTGTTGCGTTTGCCCTGACAATTAGCCCGTGCCGGTCATCACGATCGGGCGGCAGTTCGGAGCGGGAGGGGCGAGCGTCGGCCGGATGCTGGCCGACCGGCTCAAGACGGACTTCCTCGACTCCAACATCATCGACGAGGTCGCCCGGAGGCTCCAGCTTCCCAAGGAGGAAGTGGAGGCTGAGGACGAGCAGCCTGGGTCGCTACTGGCCCGCTTGCTGGTCGCGCTGGGCTCGGCGAGCTCCGAGCCTCTGATGCCGGCTGAGGCCGCGGCCTGGACACCGCCCAACGCGGCGCCGACGTTCGACACGCGCAAGGCTGTGCTTCAGATCACACAGCACGTGATCGAAGAGGCGGCGCGCGGCGGTAACGTCGTGATCGTGGGACGCGGCGGCGCCTACATCCTGAGCAAGTTCCCTGCCGCGCTCCACGTCTTTCTGCGGGCGGCGGAGGCTGTCCGGGTCAAAGCGATCATGGCCCGCTTCAGCATCACCTCCGTAGACGAATCGAGGCGCCGCCTGAAGCAGACCGACGAGAACTGGACCTCCTACATCAAGCAGGTCTACGGGCACGACCGCGACCACCCGGCGCACTACGACATGGTTCTCGACACCGGGCGGCTCGGCTACGAGGGGACGGTCGCGGCGGTCCTCGCGGCGCTGTCGAGCCGCCAGCCGATAACCTAGTCCCCGCGTGATTCACTCCCTCGGCTCGCTCACTTCAGGCGTCGACGGCTCTAGCGAGGGCGGCCGCATGAACACCATCAACATCCCCGGGGCGATCGTGCTGTACGGCGTCGCCTTGCTACAGCGGCTCCAGCGCGCGAACCCGAAGACCAAGCTGGGCATCGCCCCAGTTCAGGAGGACGGCATCTGGTGCCTCGAGCTGAGCTACCAGGGCGATGAGCCGGCCGTTCCGGACACGTGGCACGGCCAGCGCGTCATCCTCAGGAAAATCGAGCCTCCACCGCCGAGTGCCTGACTTCGGCCGCCAGAACAAGGTGCGCGAGGTGCTTGCCACGCTCGGCGAGCGCGGGCGCGAGGCGCTCCGGCGGCACGGTTACGACGTGGGCGACGGCTTTGTCGACGTCCTGTCGCAATACCAGACGCTGGAGCACGCGGCGCGCACCGAGCGGCTGAGGGATCTCGAGGGGTTGCTGGGGGAGCTCAACGCTCCCGGCTGAAATTTACAGTCTGTTGACCTTCCAAATTGAAGGTCTCCGATGTACCATGCAACGAATTCGGTTTCAGGATCGTTATACAGGTCGAGGTTTACGTCATTGCAAAGGTCGAAGCTGGAATCGGACAAAGGCAAATGTGCCTGCGGCAGGCGTATGCAAGACGCTGCCATCTACACCTATCGCTCCCGCACGGACCGTTTCCTGTTTCACCGCTGTGAGTGCGGAACCGAGTGGACCGAGCACCTGACGGACGTCGATCCGACCGATCCGGTCTCCTCGGATGAGGTGATCGAGGTCCACAAGCAGCTCGCCAAGTTCGAAGGTTCGATCGCGGAGCTTCTACAGCCTCACTCCGCCTGACGCCAGCCGGCGTCAGTCGCTCTCAGATCATCAGCTGGCACGGTCCGTGGTGGTAGAAGGTTGAGCAGCCATCAGGACCGGCCTTTAGGGAGTAGGCCTGCCCCGCCGGCACGAACATCCAGTCTCCGGGCTTAAGGGTCAGATCGCCGTACTCGAGCGAACCTTCGATGACGATCCGGAACACGGGGTGTTTGTGCACATGTTCCGGAACCTCCGCCCCAGCCTCCATGCGCCCCGTAAAACTGAGTGCTTCCCCGCTTGGCTTGACCACGATCGGTACCTGCCACTGCTCCACGCCCGGCGGCATTCCCGAGCGCTTCAGATCGCCCTTGACCTCGTCCATGCCCTTGTCGCGTGATGTGATGACGCGGTCGCCGTAACGGATACCGTGCTTCTCAAGGGCGTCTTTGACCCGACGGGTTCCTCTGACCTCATCGTTCTCACCGCGCTCGAGCAACGAGTCGTCCGGACGCCATTCAGAGCTCACGAGTCCCCTCCCAACAAGTGCCGGCCGACAGCAGCAGGGATCCGGGTCAGACCTTACTCGTGGGTCGAGGGTTGTCAAGCGCGCGCGGATGCAGGCCGCGCTCGACGGCCCAGGTCGCCACTTCGGTGCGAGATCGAACGCCGAGCTTGTTCCGGATGCGTTCCACATGACCCTCGGCGGTTCGCTCGGCGATGAACAGACGCTGAGCGATCTGCTTGTTGGTCATACCCGCAGCCACCATGGTCACCACCTCGCGTTCACGCCGGCTCAGCACTCCTCCGTCGGTGAGCGCTTCTGCGGCGGGTCTCTGTCCATCCAAGGCGTATTCGAGCGCCTCAGAGGTGGTCAAGGCCTGGCCCTCTTTCCACGCAGCTTCGCCCCTGCCCTTGGCTCCAAGCCGGTCGCGCGCTTGCTGGCAAGCTGCCTCCAGCTGTTGGGCTCTGAACGACCACATGGTCAACGAATACTCGCGTGACAGCCGATCCGCTGCGCCCGCGAGCCGCAAGGTGCGGTCGTCCTGGCGGCGTGCGGCCGCGACCAATGACAGACCGACAAGGCTCCAGATGATTCCGAACCAGTCATTGACGACTTGGAAGATCGACAGCGACTCCACCCAGGACGCGGCAGCCTGATCCACATCGCCCAGATCGAGCTGCACTTGGGCGAGACTCTCCAGGTAGCGAGCGAGGCCGGGCGGATCGCCTTGTGACCTTGCGAAAGCAACGCATCGGCTGAGGATTTCGAGCGCTCTTCCCGGATCACCTTGCGCGAGTGCGAGCAGGCCCCGCCCGTTGCTGAAGTCGATGGCCAGTCGTTCGTAGGCCCGATCGCTCAAGAGCGCGATCGCCTCGTCGTACATCTGGCCCGCGAGCGCAAGCTCGCCGGCAGTTTCGCGCACGAGTCCGGCACCGTTGAGGGCCCGCGCAAGGAGCTCTGGATCCCCTACCTTCCGGGCCGCCGCAACGGCGGATTCCGCAAGTGCTCTGCTTGCGCCGTGGTCGGCCTGGCGCCACGCCAGGCGTGCCGCCATCGTCAAGGCCGTGACACGCAGCGTCTCGTCTGGCTGCGCTTGTCCGAGCAGATCGAGAATGAGCTTTCCCGCCCGCGCCTGAGCGCTGAAGTCGGAATCCGCGATCTCGAGCGCGAGCCTCAAACCACCGTCTTGCGCGTTCTTCCGCCCCCAGTTGAGCGCGTGCCAGAAGTTGGCCGACTCCAGCGGCTCCCACATCCGCGAGCTGAAGTAGTCGTGGTGACTTTGCTGGATCGCTTGCAGCTCACCGGATGCGCGCAACTTCTCGTTGGCGAAGTCATGGTTGGATTCGAGCAAGCTGTACCGTGTCCCGCCGTCGCTCAACCTGTCGGCGACGACCATTGACTTCTGGACAAGGCCGGTGAGCAGGGGCAGCGCCGTCGCCGGATTATTCGCGGCGCAAACTGCCTGCGCGGCCTCCATGGTGAAGCCGCCTTGAAACACCCCCAGCCTCCGGAACAGGCGCGCTTCATCCTCAGTGAGCAAGCGATAGCTCCAGTCGATGGTCGCGTTCATCGTCTGCTGTCGCTCCGGGGCCGTCCGCGTGCCCGAGGTCAGGACGCGGAAGCGATTGTTGAGATTGGTCAGCAGCTCTCTTTCCGACATCATGTCGAGCCGCGCCGCAGCCATCTCGATGGCGAGAGGCAATCGATCCAGGCGCGTGCATATCTGGTCGATCGTCGTGGAGTTTTGCTGCACCTCGAAGCCGGGTCGGACGAGACGTGCGCGAGCCTCGAACAGGCGAAGGGCATCCCGCTCGGGAAGCGAGGGGACCGGCCAGCGAGCTTCTCCAGCCACCCCGATAGGTCCTCGGCTGGTGGCCAGGATCGTCAGCTCGCGGCACTGCTCGAGCAGCGTTTGCGACGCGGTCGCGCAAGCCGCGGCGATGTGTTCGCAGTTGTCCAGGATCAACAGCGCTTGCTTTGCAGCAAGCCATGACGCAACAACTTGCAGCGCGGGTCCGCGGCCCGGGAGCTCGAGAGTTGTAACCAGCGCGGCCGCCACGTCGCTGACCGCCGCCAGCTCGACCCACCACACTCCGTCGGGCCACATCCCGCCGGCTTCCCTGGCGACTTCGGCGGCGAGCCGGCTCTTGCCCGCGCCGCCCGTGCCCGTCAGCGTCACCATCCGCGAGTTGCGAAGCAGTTGCTTGAGCGAGCGCAGCTCCGCCTCGCGACCGACAAATGTCGTCAGGTGATGAGGCAGGGCGTGGGAAGGAGTCGTCGCCTGGTGGCCACGACCTGCCACCTTGCTCATGGGGCCTATCTTCTCCAATCCCCCGTACGTTTTGACGACGGCGATCGGGCGCGAAAAGAGAGGGATCACGTCGATCCCTCTCTTGACCTGGCCGTCGCATAGGGGTAATCGCGACGGTGGGTTAGTACCGGTTGCCTTCGCGGAACGTCGGGACGTCGCTCTGCGACGGCAGCGCTCGGGTCAGGTCTGAGTCCGGCCCGTGGGTGTCGGCCGCTTGCACCGAACCGTCGTCAGTGATCGACTGGCTGCCGCTGCTGCGTCCGGGGTGCACCAGAATCGGCGCCGCCTGCGATGCCGCCTGAGCTTCCGCGCCGCGGTCGATGAGAGCGGATCCGGCCGGCGCGTCCTGCCGAAGGACGGTACCGGGGGCTGCGTGGACGGTCGAGCTCGTGGTCGCGCCGGAACCGGCGAGATCCTTGCTGACGACGGCTGCCCCAGCCGCCAGCGCGGCCGCCGCGCACATCGCGAGCACGACCACAAGGCCCTTGGGAACGGCGTTTCCTCTCAACGTCTGCCTGGCTTCCATGTCTTTCTCCTCTCGTTTTTGTTTTCGGATGCTTGTGCGATCCGTTGAGGTGAGACTAGGAATCGGCAGGCATGTGCCATAAGGGGAGAAACACCTGAATCGGGGGGTGGCAGGTACCTGAATTCAGGTACCTGCTCCCCTGGGTTTGCGGGGGTTTAGCTGGTGGCCGCCAGGGCGGATGCCTGCCCCAACAGCTGCTGACCCTGGGCAATCATCGACTTCAAGTCCTGCTCGCTCGCGGTGAGCCCGCCCAACGCGGCGTTGGTGAGGGCTGTCCTCATCTGGGCTTCCAGCGAATCGCGCTGGGAGGTTAGCGAAGCAAGGCTGTTTTCGAACGTGATGTAGTGACTGTCGTCCGTCGAGGAGCCGCTCGAGATCGCGTGTGTCGAGGCCACGAGCGTGTCCGCCGCGAACGGTCCGAACGGCGCCGCGATCTCCTTGTAGACGTTGTGCAACCGCACCAGCGACTCGTGGTGCGCACGCATATCGCGTGAGATCGCGGAGGTTTGAAGGAAGTCCGCGAGCACCGCGCCGTCGGGCTCATAGCTGTCCTTCAAGCCGAGCAACGCGAGCATGGTCGGGCGGATGTCCGCGTGGTCCGACCATGTTTCGCTTGTGCGGCCCAGGTTCTTGACCCCGGGTCCGACAAATCCGAGCCAGGTGCGGCCGATGTCCTCGGTCACGTCACCGTGGCTGTAGGCGAAGTGATAGTCGATGCATGTGTCCACGTTCAGGGTCGCCGGCCTCTCGATGCATCGATTCGGGCCAGTGGTCAAGAAGTAGTCGGGTTTGGCGAAGTAGGTGAAGCTCGGCGTTCGCTGCGGGTCGGCGTTGGTCATGTGCAGCGCCTGCTGCCCAACGGGGTCGGCCATGCGGAGCATGACGGAAGTCGGTGAAGTGTTCACATATGGATCGGTCGAGGTAGCGCTCGCGAGGTCCCGCTCGAACTGGCGGAGGTCCGCGTTGGTGCGTGACGGGTTGCCGGCCACGTAGACCGTTGGCGCGGAGTCGAAGTGGATGTCGAACGCGGCGGGTAGGTGCGCGGGCGGGACGAGGGCCTTGATGTTTTGCGTGATCTCGCCTAGCTGGTTGGCGGGGCAGGTCGCGCCACCGCTGATGTTGCAGTAGGTGTGGCTCCAGGTTCCGTCGGTTGAGTTCCCACCCGCGAAGTGGTCGCCCTCGTCGGCGGTGAAGACGAAGAGGGTGTTCGATTTGTCGATGCCGTCGGCCGCGAGGCGGGCGAAGAAGGTTCCAAACGCCTGGTCGTAAACCTGCAGCTGGGCGACGTAGTCCGACTCACCCGGGCCAGAGGCGCGGAACAGGGTGTGGTTGTCGTGGGCGTCGGAGATGTAGGCGAACGTGATCGGTACGCCGGCCTCCTGCATCTGCGCGACGTAGCCGAGGCTCACCTTGGCGAACATGGCGTCGAAGCCAGGGAAGCCCGGGTTGCCGGCCGGGTCGGTGATCGGCGCGCCTGCTGTGTCCTTGACAACGGGCCGGCCGTCGGGGGCCGGGAGGGTGTCGTGCGAGATCGCCGGGTTCACATATTTGGCGCCGAACAAGCCCTGGAAGTTGCTGTAGCCGCCTGGCTCGTCGGGCAGGGTGTCGGGCCGCGCGTGGGTGCTGCTGTTGCAGATTCCCCCGCCGGCGGCGCAGTGGATCGCGATGCCCACGAAGTCGGTCTGCGCGAGCGCTGGGGTCGCGCTGGCCTCGTTCCATTCGGGCGAGCCCGTGCCGAAAACCTTGGTCATGTCCCCGGCGGGCGTTGTCTTGGGGTTCTCGAGGACTACGTTCGCGGTCGAAACCGCGCCGTAGTCACAGCCCGCGCGGGTGTAGGGCACCCATGGTGCCGGCGTGTTCAAACCGCCGGTGGTGACCATGTTGGGGAGCGGGTCGTTGACTCCGGCGGCGGTCACGTCGTCGACCCGGTCGGTCCAGTATTTGAACGCGCTCGAGAAAGCTGTGGTGCCGTCGGGCTTGAAGTAGCCGTACGAGTTGCTGACTGTGAGGCCCTGGCGGTCTGGGTAGAGGCCGGTCAGCGAGGTGAGGATCCCGCCCGCGGTGTGCGAGATGAGGATCGTGTGCTCGTTGTCGCTGAGCGTCCCGTTGTCGGTCATGAAGTTGAGCAGGTTGGGCATCTGCTCGAGGTCGGAGGCGACGTTCGCTCGGTCGCGGAAGAGGTGGGTGTTGTCGAACTGGATGGAGATGACGTGCTTGATGCCGTTGTTGAGCACGCAGTTCTGCGGTGCGGCGGCGACGCTCGGAGCTTGCGCGGACGCTGTGCCGGGAATTACCGCTTGCGCAATCACAATCGCCATGGCAGCCGCGAGCCGAATCAGCCGTCTCATACCAGACCCCCCTAGTTGCTCAAGCCGACTGCACCTCAGCGAGCTCCCGCAAGCCCGCTGCACCGACCATAACCCTCCCCCTGTTATCGGCGGGTTACGTGCGGTTTAGGAATCGACCTTATGCATCACCCGGGTGCTGTGTCAAGGTCGACTTCCGGCGGTGCCGCATGCGGTGGATTGGCCCAGTGAGGATGCTCCGTCGCGTGCCGTTTCGGACGGTGCCGCCGGGTCAGTCTCGGGGAGTGGCCGGCCACCAGCGCGTCGGCCGGTCGGCGTCGATCGGCCGGGAGTCGGCGCCCCAACGCGCCGCGCACATCGCAACCAGGACCAGGATCAGTAGGGTCATCACGAGCTCCATGCATATAGGTTTCCCAGGATCAAACTCCGGAGCAACATCTATTTTCGTCGTAAAATTTCGCCATGCCGGATAATTGGCGGAGCATTGAGCTGAAGCATCTGCGGGCTCTCCGCGCTGTCGCCGAGACCGGGACGTTCTGGGCGGCATCTGAGCAATTGAACGCATCGCTGTCGACGGTGAGCGATCACGTCAGCGCCGTGGAAACGCTCGTCGGGGTGCGCCTCATCGAGCGGTCGCGAGGCCGGCGCATCGTCCAGCTCACGGAAGCCGGGCGGGTGCTGCTGGGTCATGCGGAGGCGATCGAGTCGCGCCTTCGCGCCGCGGAGGCGGACTTCCGAGCCTACGCGGCCGGTGTCTCGGGCAGCCTGCGTATCGGCATCTACCAGAGCGTCGCCAACAAGGTGTTGCCTGAGGTGATGCGACGGTTCAAGCAGCGCTGGCCGGACGTCGATGTCCAGGTCACCGAGGCGGCGCACGACAATGAGCTCGTCGACGCGGTGGAACGCGGCGACCTCGACGTCAGCTTCGCGATCCAGCCGATCGGGGAAGGTCCTTTCGAGCTGCGCGAGCTGATGCGGGACCCGTACGTAGTTCTCACCGCCGCGAATTCGCCTCTGGCGCGGCGGCGGCCGGCGGCATCAGACCTCGATGGGTTGCCGATGGTTGGCCACCAGCGCGGAAAGCAGCAGGACCGCGCCGAGGAGTTTCTGCTCGGTCGAGGCGTGCGGCCGCGCGTCGTCTTTCGGTCCAACGACAACGGAACGGTGCAGGCGATGGTGGCGGCGGGACTTGGATTCGCGCTGGCGCCTTTGCTCGCGGTGGATGAAACCGACGCTCGCATCCGCCTGTTGCAGCTTGCCGAGCCCGTGCCACCGCGGGTGCTGATCATCGTCTGGCACCGCGATCGCTATCGGGCGCCTGCTTCGGCGGCGTTCGTGGAGACGGCGGTCTCGGTCGCGGTGCGCATCGAGCGTGCGCATGACGCGTTTCTGACTAAGGCGCTCGGGCTTGGCGCGCCGCGTGCAACGCGAAGACCAGCTCGAGCCCGTCGATCTCATCATCCTGCGTCCCGACCTGCGTGAAGCCGAGGCTGCGCACGACGGCCAGCGAGGACTGATTGTCGGGCGCCACCGAGGCGTAGACCTCTGACTCGCCTTGGGCAAACGCCCACTCAACCAAGGCGCGCGCTGCTTCTTTCGCGAATCCCTGGCCGCGATAGGGCGTGAAGACTGTGTAGCCGATCTCGGCGCGGCCGATCACTTCAGGTGGGCCATGAAAGCCGCAGTGCCCGATGATCTCCTGTTTGTGCGAAGTCATGAGGCGTGCCATCCAGTCGCGCCGGTTCGGCGACTCTTGCATGCGGTGAAGTTGGATCGGTAGGAAGCCGGCGAGGTCGCCGGCGGTCGGAAACTCTTGGGGCAGCACGGCGCCGAGCGCGGCTTCGGCGGCGGCGCGATCTCCTTCTATCAGCCGGCTGATCGCCGCTGGCTCGAATGGAATGAGCTTGAGGCGGGGCGTGCGGAGGGTCTGCATTTCGTCGGTGTTACTTTGAAGCGGTGAGAAGGATCGTGGTCTCGGAGTTCATATCAGTCGACGGGGTGATGGAGGATCCAGGCGGTTCCGAGCGCACCCGGCGCGGGGGATGGGTGTCCCAGTTCAATCGCGGCGACGACGGCGACAAGTTCAAGCTCGACGAGTTGACCTCCGCTGAAGCGTTGTTGTTGGGCCGCAAAACGTATGAAGGATTCGCCGAGGCCTGGCCCGGCCGGACCGACGATGTCGGATTCGCCGAGAAGATGAACAGCATGTCGAAGTACGTGGTCTCGCACACGCTGCGCCACCCGTCGTGGAACAACACCACCGTGATCGGCGGGGACGTCCTGGCCGAGCTGGCGAGGTTGAAGAAGGAGGACGGCGGCGATCTGCTCGTCAACGGCAGCTGCCAACTGGTGCACGCCCTGGTCGAGAACAACCTGGTCGACGAGCTGCGCCTGATGGTGTTCCCGATCGTGCTCGGAATGGGCAAGCGGCTGTTCAGCGATAGCCCGCACTCGTGGCCATTTCGGCTGATCGAGGCGATCGCTGTGGGGCCGGATGGCGTTCTCGTGGTGAGGTACGAACCGAAGCAGGCGCCGGGC
>VBEG01000066.1 GCA_005882115.1 Chloroflexota bacterium | reverse complement strand
TGCGAGCTTCTCGCCCGTGCGCAGGTACCAGCGTGCCAAGCGCCCCCACTTGTCCCGCCTCCAGTCGGCTCCGTCCACGTTGAAGACGGTCCGCCGGCGGCGCAGCTCGAGGGCGCGGACCACGGGCGCGTTGCCGACGCCCATGCAGACGATCGCCGTCCCGCCCGGCAGTCGCGTTGCGCTGAATGCTGTGTGCGTGAGCGTCTCCAGATGCTTCTGGCGCACGGCGGGAAGGTATTCGAGGCGCATGCCGAGGTACTCGGCGCGGCGCTCCTTGTAGTGCGAGCCGCGACAGAAAACCGTCACCTCGTGCCCGCGCTCCACCATCCGTCTGCCGACGTTCTCGACGCACGTCTCAAAACCGCTGTAGCTCGCGGGCACTCCACGAGTTCCGATGAACGCGACCTTCATCCGCCGACCGGGGCGGTCTCGCGAGCCGCGCTCAGGCGGCGGTAGAGGTTCTTGTAGGCGGCGACCACGCGGTCGGGTGAGAAGAGCGCAATCGCGCGCTCGCGACCCGCCTCCCCCATCTGCTCCCTGAGCGCGGAAGACCGGACCAGGTCAGCGAGTGCGTCGGCCAGCCGCGCCGGATCGCCGGCCGGAACCAGGCGCCCGGTCGTGCCGTCGACCACCGTCTCCGTGAGACCCCCCACGGCCGCGGCCACCACCGGCCGGCCCTGCGCCATCGCCTCCACCGCGACGATGCCGAAAGGCTCGAATCGCGACGGGACGGCGACGATGTCCATCTCGGCCATCAACGCGGCGCCGTCGGGCTGGAAGCCGAGAAACTCGACCGATCCGCCAAGCCTCAGGTCCTCGACCCGGCGCTCCAGCTCGGACCTGTCCGGACCGTCGCCGACGAGCGTCAGGCGCGCCGGCAAACCTCCCGCCGCCAGCCGAGCGTAGGCGGCGATCAGCAGGTCGCAGCCTTTCTGCGCGACGAGCCTGCCCACGAATCCAATGTTCACGATCTCAGGCGTGGGCCGGTTCGGTGCGACCGGTGCCGGATCGACGGCGTATGCGTTGTGGATCATCTCCAGCTTTCGCGACGAGCAGATGCGCCGCCTGATCAGCGTTTGGCGGTCGAAGTCGGAGATCGCGACCACGATCGTGGCCATTGCGCAGCTGAACCACTCGACGAGCCAGTTGCGGACAACGCTGACCGGGTCCGTGTCGTCGGAGTAGGCCGGCCAGCGAACCGTGTAGATCGTCGCGGGGCGCCCGGCCAGGGCGACAGCCAGCTGTCCGATGGAACCGGCCCAGTGTCCGTGGAGATGGGTGACGTCGGGCGCGATCTGCCGGATCAGACGGGAGAGCTTCCAGGTGTTGGCGAGAAACGACCACTTCGTCGTCAGAGGCAGAGCGTGGAACTCAACTCCCTCCGCCTGCAGCTGGGCGGGCAGCTGCCCTTCGCCGCTGCTGATGACTACCGGATCGAACTCGTCTTTGGTGCCGAGGACGAGCAACCCTACGCTGACCGGGCCGCCCCCGATCGCCGAGGAGTGGAGGATGTGAAGGATTTTGGGCTTGGTTACCAGAATTGCCGATCTTAAACCCCTAGCGGAATCGGGCGGCAATTTAGTAGCCTAGGCCAGGCTCGGGCGTAACTGCAGTTCCCTTTCCTATGAGGATCACCATCCCCCGCCCCAATCGGATCATGTTGCTTGCGCTGACGCTCACGGTTGCGGCACTGACCGCCGACGCGCCCACCTACGCAGCCGCGGTCACCACCACTCCCGATTACTGGAATGCGACGTGGATTCCGGCAAACCCGGCGAATTTCACCGTGGCGGATCGTCCCCACGACTATCCGGTGGACATGGTCGTGATCCACGACATCGAGGGAACCGCCCAATCGGCCATCAACGCATTCCAGGACCCCAACCGCCAGGCGTCTGCTCACTATGTCGTCTCGAAAACTGGCGCCATCACGCAGATGGTCGCCGAGAAGGACATCGCATGGCACGCCGGCAACTGGGATTACAACACTCGTGCCATCGGAATCGAGCACGAGGGTTACGCGTACATCCCCTACACGTACACCGTCAACGAATACAAATGGAGCGCGCGGCTGCTCGCTTCGATCTGCTCGCGCTGGGGCGTTCCTCTGGACCGCAATCACGTGATCGGCCACTACCAGGTTCCTGACCCGTATAACCCCGGGCTGTACGGCGGCAGCTCCCACCACACCGACCCAGGACCCTATTGGGATTGGGTGTATTACATGAACGTCGCCCGGCAGGAGGCCGCAATTCTTCCGAGCCCCCCGCACATGGTTCTCACCGCGGTCGCAACTGCTGGCAACCTGACCGCCGCGGTCACCTGGCCGGCGGCGCGTACGTGCCGCACCCCGATTGCCTCGTATCACGTGGTCGGCCAACCCGGAAACATCGTTCGCGACCTGCCAGGCAATGTCACCACCACGACCTTCGCCGGTCTCCAAGCCCACGTCGCCTACACCTTCACGGTGACCGCCAAAAACTCGTACGGGCAGGACTCTCTGACCACCAATGCGGCCACGCCTTACACGGTGCCATCGGCGCCGAGCAACGCCATAGCGACTGCCGGCAACGGTTCAGCAGTCGTGACCTGGACTGCTCCCAGCGACAACGGGGGCCGGCCCGTCATCGGCTATCGAGTAACACCCATCCTCAACGGCACGGCGCAGCCGGCCAGAACCTTCTACTTGACCAGCACGATGGAGGTCGTGTCTGGCCTCACCAACGACAGTTCGTATACGTTCGTGGTGGCCGCGATCAACATGGGCGGGGCCGGGGCCAGCTCGACCCCGTCCAATTCCGTTACCCCAAGCTCAACCCTGCATCCTGGCGCGGCCCAATCCAGCCCGGCTCCCTCGCCGCCCCCTCGGACGTAGCCTCCCGTTGGTCAGGGCGCCTGGACGTCGATGACCAGGCGCGTCGGATTGGTCAGCACCGAGAAGCGGTAGCATGCGGGCCCGTTGATTCCCAGGCCGAGCTGTACAACACCTTCGAAGTCCTCGGTTATCCGTGTTTCGACCAGGCGGGGATAGTTGGTTTTCAGATCGCGAGGCCCTGAGTACGAGGTGTGGGCGTCAGCCCCACGGATCACGACCAGGATGCCGTTCTTGCCCGCCATCGTCACCGTCTGTCCACTCTCGCCCAGCGCGAACTTCGTGCCTGCCTGAGGACGCACCTCGATGCTGGCCGGCTCCCCGTTGCTGAACTCGATGGTGACGCGGTCATAACCGGCGTGGGCCCCCGTCCGCAACGCGCTCACGTAGGCGATGGGATTCGCCGGCTGCTGAGTGGTGATCGGCGCCGTGTTCGCGCAAGTGAATGCTGGAGTCGGCGACGCCGCAGGAGATGCGGAGGGCGAAGGCGACGGCGAGGTGGTCGCGCTCGGACTGGCGCTCGGGCTCGGGCTGACCTGCCCAACTCCACCGATGATCGCGTTGTTACGGTTCGGGTTGATCACAAAGAGGATCCCCACGATGAGCACCGCGATCGTCACCGCGGCGACGCCGGCGATCCAGAACGGACCGCCGCGAGACGGGGTTTCGATCAACCTCGAGCGGACGCGATCGCGCAGGCCATGGCTTGGCGACCCGGAGATGTTGTCGATGGCGTTGTTGAGCTCGCGGCGGAAATCTTCGTTGCCCATTCAGAACACCTCCTCGAGCGTCAGATCCGACTTGAGTTTCTTTGCCGCGCGGTAGATCCGCGACTTCGCGGCCGCGGTCGTGACACCAAGTGTCCGGGCAACCTCTTCCAGCGGCAGGTCGAGATAGAAATGGAGGACGAGTGGCAGCCGCTCGTCGGGGCTGAGGCGCAGCAGGGCGGCCTTCAGGTCAGTCGCCGGTTCATCGCTCATTGCGCCTGCCTCCGCGGCAGTCCTGATGTCGGGCAATCTCACAACCGACCACCAGCGCTGCCGGCGCGCCATGCGGCACTCATTGGCCACGATGGATAGAAACCACGATCGCAAGGAACCAACCTCACCTCGAAGCTGGCGAAGCTTGCGCCAGGCCTTGATCGAGGCCTCCTGGACCGCATCTTCGGCCGCCGAGCGATCATCGAGCATGACGGCGGCCAGCCTGTAGGCAGGATCGAGCAAAGGTTCGAGCAGGGTTGCGAACGAGTTCGCGTCGCCCTCTGTCGCTCGCGCAAGGGTTTGAGGTCGTTCCTGCATAACAGCACTGGACATGTTCTCGTACCGGTTAGATGCGGCGATGCGCCGTTTGGTTGCAGTCCATCTCGGTTGCTGAGTGCAAGGCCATAGACTTTCCTCTGCCATGGCTCAAATCGCCTTGATCACAGGTATCACCGGGCAAGATGGCTCTTACCTGGCGGAGTTCCTGCTCGCGAAGGGTTATGAAGTCCACGGGGTCGTGCGTCGTTCCTCGACGATGAACCGCGGGCGTATAGACCACCTTCAACACGCGAACCCGAGCCATCCCGAAACCTCAAAGTTCGTGCTGCATTACGGCGACATGACGGACTCCGGTGGGTTGAACCGCCTTGTCAAGACAGTGCGGCCGGACGAGATCTACAACTTGGCGGCGCAAAGCCACGTCCAGATCTCGTTCGACCAACCCGAATACACCGGCGACGCGGATGGCCTTGGCACGACGCGGTTGCTGGAGGCGATCCGCACGATGGGCCTGCCGACTCGCTTCTACCAGGCCTCGACATCGGAAATGTTCGGGCTGGCGCCCCCTCCGCAGAACGAAGCGACACCATTTCACCCTCGAAGCCCTTATGCCGTGGCCAAGCTCTACGCGCACTGGATGACCGTCAACTACCGCGAGGCGCACCATCTCTTTGCCTGCAGCGGAATTCTTTTCAATCACGAGTCACCCCGCCGCGGCGAGAACTTCGTCACGCGCAAAGTGACGCGCGGGATCGCCCAGATTCTGTCTGGAAAGTCTGAGAAGTTGCGCATGGGCAACCTCGACTCCAAGCGGGACTGGGGCCATGCGCAGGACTACGTGGAAGCGATGTGGCTGATGCTTCAGCAGGACGAAGCGGATGACTATGTGATCGCGACTGGGGTGACGAGGTCGGTGCGGGAGTTTGTGGAGGCGGCGTTCAGCCAGGCCGGCCTCGATTGGGATCGCTACGTGGTCCTGGACGAGGCGTACCTGCGGCCGTCTGAGGTGCACGAGTTGCGCGGCGATCCGTCCAAGGCGGAGAAGAAGCTTGGCTGGAAGCCCAAGACGTCATTTGCGCAGATGGTCCACGAGATGCTGGAGAACGACTTGAAGCTAGAGGGCGTCGACCCCGCGAAGCACCTCAAGTCCGTAAGGCGGGTTCCCGCGGAGCTCGCTGCGGGGCTGGTGGTGCGGGCGCGGGGGGACCGCGGGCCGAGGCCGCCGCGGTCGTCAGGAGGTTCGTCCTCGCCGGGGTGCCGTCGCCATCGCAGCTTGGGTGGCCGGTCGCGCCGGTACTCTCGGGCGCGCTCCGCCGCGATCTCGAAGTTCTCGCAGAACTTTTCGTTGCCGGTCTCTGCCCTCAGCGCCTGTATATCCTCGCGCAGCTCGTCCCAGTAGAGGTCAAACGCGAAGGCGTCGAAGAGCAGCACTTCGGGGATCAGGCGGTGCAACGCCATGACGCTGAATTCTTCGAACAGGTGGGCCAGCAGCATGTAGTCGTCCGGCTGTAGGCGCTTCTGGAGAAGGCGGCCAAACGATGTCGCCGTCGGCTCGCTGTGGAGCGTGTGAATGATTCCTATGAAGGTTTGGGCATGGTCGGCGGTGATGCGCCCGAAATCTGGGGCTCGGGCATCGTGCGGCGTCCGCATACCGCCGAGCCTAGAGCTTTTGGCTCTTAGGTTAATGAGCGGCTGCTCTCGACCAGGATCGCATTCAGGATGCCAAGCACGTCGCGCAGGATCGCGGGCGGATTCGCCCCGTCGCGCCTCATCGTCCTCAGCGTGCGTGGACAAACTTCTAATTTCGTGGTTCCAACAGAAGCAGCACGCGGCGACCATTGGGGTTGAATTCAGGGTCGAGCTGGCGGAGCGGGAGGTCTAAAACTGGCGGAGCGGGAGGTCTAAAACTGGCGGAGCGGGAGGGATTTCGCTCCGAGCGTCAATCCAAGGGCCGCCCGACGGCTACCGGCTCATTCTGGATTGATCTGTTAGACGTTCACCTGCGTGCTGGATGCGCCGATTCTGAGCGTCCGCAATGCTGGCAATCGCATCCCAACTCCAAGTTTCTGTTTGGCCGGAAGCAGCCAGCACGTTGACGACGTTGTGGCTTCTCCAAGCAACGTATCTCGTGACGACACGCTCGTCACCCAGCACCACCTCATGCTCGATAGTTGATGCGTCCGATCCAAGGGATGGCACGGGTGGACCCGCCCGTGAGTCAACGAGACGTCCCCGAAAACGTAGGTTGGTCAGGGTTCGCGTCCATAAGTCACCCATAGCTGACTTAGCGTCTGCCTCGTCTGCCAGCGGACACGCTTGGATCCAGAATCCATGCGGACCTGCACCCTTGAAAGACCGCCAGGCTGTAATGCTGCCCGCCTTCTTAGCTCGACTGGCCCATTCCGCGTTGCTCGTGCCGGTTCGCCACCGTCGTTCGTCGATCAACTTGAATTCCGAACCCAGGTCGGTTACGCGTGGCAGAACATCGATTGGCTCTATGAGTGACCGACTTCGTGGAACCCAAACCTGGGCGATTACTAGGCGAATGCGCTGCGCAATTTGCTGGCGCAGCGAAGGATGCGTCATCTATGGCGCTGCCACGTGTTGACGTTAGCCGAGTCACGCGACCCACGCGCCAGAAATGGAGCGGAGCGGGAGGGATTCCATCCCGTACCTCAATCCAAGGGCCACCGCTGGGATACCGGCTAATCCTCGATTAGAGGATCACCGAGAGCCTACTGTCCGCGGGAGCTAGAACTCCAAAGCGGCCGGCGCAACCCTGACTGATCTCAGGCCAGGGGCTTCGTCACACGCTCGATGATCTCGCTCCGGTTAGAACCCTGGACGATGATCCCGGCCATTCCGCGATAGACCTTCATCGCTTCTTCGTCCGCCTGGAACGCTTCGTAGGTCTTCTGAAAGGACGCCAGGTCGCCATAGTCCATCTCGACGATTGCGTCGTTACCGACTCCCAACGTCGGTGCCCACACGCTTGGTTCCGGCCAGCCCTTCTTGCGGAAAATCACCGCCAGCTCCTGCCAACCCTTTATGAACTCGTTGAAATGCCCGTAGAGCACCTGCTGAGTCTCTCGGTACCGATACATTTCATCCTCCCTTGTCGAATGACCGACGGACGAGCGCAACAACATGGTGCTCCGAAAAGGGAGAGCGTGGTACGGAAGGCCAGATTTCACCTCGGGAATCCTCCCCCTGCTGCGTTCGATTACGTCAACGGATGGTCGGAGCGAGAGGCAGAAGGTCCGGGCGCTTCCACGACTAGGTTGAGGCGCGGGAAGGGAGGGATCTCACTCCGCAGCTCAACCCACTCCCCGATTCCCGACGGCTACGAACCTATCCCGGAGTGACCAAGCTCAGCCTCCCCGTGAAGCGTCCAACTGACGAGAGCACATTCAGGCGACACATTGACCGCTTGGTGGGAAAACCGAGCTGGAGTGTCGTCGCTGGCGCCAGTACCGGTTCGACAGTCGCCATCGACTCTGGTGATCGTATGCCGCGTGACGCACCGCTTACGAATCCCCACCTGTCGGAGGACCAAAAGCGCTTCGAAGCAGAGTGCATCGTGTTCGTCGAGTGCGCCTGGCGCCTGGACAGGGACGGCTTCATCGCATGTGGCTGGCAAGACTTCGCAGAGAGCGGCGATATGCCGCAGTGATTGCGTGATTTGATTGGCCAAGAAGTGGAGACAGCCGAGGCAAACCGATCCGGCTGGGATCTCATCCTCAAGTTGAGCGGCGGTCTCACTTTGAGACTCTTCAATGACGCCGGGGTTCGGGGCGACGATGCCTATTCGGTCTTTGTACCCGGAAGCATCGTCACGGTTTCGGGAAACGGACGGTTGACGATCGAGAGTCGCACCTCTGCTTGATAACTACTCGTCTCTCATCACAAGCATCCGAAACGAAGCGCGGAGCGGGAGGTGTGTGATTTCAGGACATAGTTCTCACTTTCGGCGGGTTTACTTATTCCTGATCTCAGCAGCGAGGAGATGGCGACTCGCCGCAACTGAAGAGGTCTCGCGGGCATTTTCGAATACGTCCAGCCGACTCTCGTCCTGGCGGCGACCCGGCGCGAGCTGAGCTCGAGCTCGTAGTCGGTCCGTGAAAAAACTGTGAACGATGTCTTGAGACATGACAGCGCGGAGCGGGAGGGATTTGAACCCTCGAGGCCCTTGCGGGCCTACGGCATTTCCAGTGCCGCGCCCTCGACCGAGCTAGGCGACCGCTCCGCGACCATTTTGGCAACAAACCGAAAATCGCCTAGCTCGGGCGGCCCGCGCTTCTCCAGACAAGGCTATGTCGAGCGCGGGGTCGACCGTGCGACCGCTCCGCGACCATTTTGGCAACAAACCGACAATCGCCTAGCTTGGGCGGCCCGCGCTTCTCCCGGCAAACCTATCTCGGGCCCGGGGGTCTACCGATGGCCTTTGGGCCATCCGCTCCGGCGACGATCACCGTGTCGGTCATGCCGACGAACAGCCCGTGCTCGACGACGCCCGTGATTTTCTTTAGCTCAGCTCCGAATTCCTTCGGGTCGCTGATCCCACCCTCCCCGCTGAGGTCGAGGATCAGGTTGCCGTTGTCGGTGATGTAGGGCGTCCCTTCCCCACCTCTGACGACGAGACTCAACCCGAGCGCTGTCAATCGTTCGGCGGTCGACCTCCAAAGAAAGGGCACCACCTCGACAGGCAGAACCCCGACACCCAGGTCCTTGACGAGCTTCGACTCGTCGATCACGACCACGAATCTCTTCGAGGCGGCGGCGACGAGCTTCTCGCGGAGCAGCGCACCACCGCGGCCTTTGATGAGATTCAATGCCTGATCGACCTCGTCCGCACCGTCCACAGCCAGGTCGATCTGCCCCACCAGCTCGGTGACGATCGGGATCCCGTGCTGGGCGGCGAGCTCCGCCGTCTCGCGCGACGTGGGCACCCCTCGCACCTTCATTCCCTGAGAGACGAGCCGCCCCACGCCCTCGGTGAAGAACCGAGTCGTGCTGCCCGAGCCCAGGCCGACGAGCATCCCGTCCTGGACGAGCTCGAGAGCCTTTTCGGCGGCGGCGCGCTTGAGCTCGTCAGTCAAGAGCGTCGCGGATCGCCTTGATGCCCGCTGCGATGCCGCCCTTGTACCCGTAGACCGAGTTTCCCGCGACCAGCACCGTCGCGCCGGCCGCCACTACCAGCGGCGCGGTCCGGGCATCGATTCCGCCGTCGACCTCGATCTCGATGTCTTTCGACAGAGCACGCACGCGGCGGATCTTCTCTGGGCTGTGCGGGATGAACTTCTGTCCGCCGAATCCCGGCTCGACCGTCATCACGTTGACCAGCTCGACGTAAGGCAGGATCTCGCGAAGGTCTTCGACCGATGTCCCGGGGTTGATCGCCACGCCCGCACCGGCGCCCAGCTCACGGATCGTCTGCACCGTCCTGTAGAGAGAGGTCGTCGCTTCCACCTGCACCTCGATCAGAGTCGCGCCCGCCTTCACGAACGCCTCGAGGAACAGCTCCGGACGTTCGACCATCAGGTGGGCCTCGATCGGCAGCCTCGTGGAGCGCCGCACCGCCTCGACGACGACCGGTCCGAACGTGAGGTTGGGGACAAAGTGGCCGTCCATGACGTCGACCTGGATCCGGTCGGCGCCGCCGCGCTCGGCTTCGGCAACCTGGTCGGCGAGTCGGCCTGCGTCGGCCGACAGGATCGAAGGGACTACCTCGACCTTCACTGACGCGCGGCGGCTCGGTCGATCAGCCATCGTGCGCCTGCAATCATCCCGGATGGCGTTTCGCCGCGGCGGGCAAGCGCTACCGCGTCGGCCTTGCCCGCTCCGGTGGCGATGATGAGCACGCGGCCCGCGTCGCGGATGGCCTCGAGCGTGAGCGTCACGCGCTCGGGGGGCGGTTTGGGCGAATCGCGGATCCCGGCCGTGAGCCCGCTTGCACGCAGCAGCGGATGGCCGGGGAACAGCGACGCGACGTGGCCGTCCTCCCCCACTCCCAGCAGGACGAAGTCCAACGGGGCGACGTTCGCCACCACCTCCGCGTAGGCATCCGCGCCCTCGTCAGGGCCGAGCTCGGCGGGCATGCGATAGACGGTCGCGGGCGCGACGCGATCGAGCAATGACTCCTTCACCATCCGGTAGTTGCTGTCCGGATGATCCGGAGGCACACAGCGCTCGTCGCCGAACAAGACGGAGACCCGGCCCCACTGCACGTCCAACTCGGCCAGCAGCTCGTAGCAGCGCTTCGGCGTGGTGCCGCCGGCGAGGACGAGCGTCTGGGCGCCTCCACGCAGCACGTCGGCAATCTCCGCCGCGGCTGCC
This sequence comes from Chloroflexota bacterium, assembly GCA_005882115.1. Lineage (GTDB taxonomy): Bacteria > Chloroflexota > Dormibacteria > Dormibacterales > Dormibacteraceae > 40CM-4-65-16. Next base: position 13,778 of record VBEG01000066.1, on the reverse strand, counting down.
TCGGCGACCTCCTCGGCCGTCGCGAGGACTGTGAACTCGCTCAAATTGACCCTCCCACCCTAACCTAGCCCGCGTGAAGGAGCCCTGGACCCGCGACGAGGCGAGTGCCGCCGGCCAGGTTTTTGAGGACCGGCTGTGGGCCCTTTTGATGGAACAGTCGCGGGGACACCTTCACGTCTTTCGGCCGCTTCTGGATAGAGGGGTAGATGGGCTGCTTCACCGCCTGTCCGACGGCGCGTACTTTCCGGTCCAAGCCAAGGGACGGTCGTCGCTGCGGAAGGGCCGGGTCCAGCTCCTGGTCGCGGCCGACAGCGTGACCGACGACCACGTCGTGATCGTCGCCGGCGAGGTCGTAGAGGGCGGGGTCGGCCCATCGATGCTCGTGATCCCGACCCCGGACTTCCGCCACCACGCTCTGCTGACGACAGCCGACGGCCTACCGGTGTACTCGTGGTCGAGAGATTCGGCGTGCCTCTCGGCCTGCCGGCGCTGGCGATCGCTCCCGAGCCCGAGCCGCTACGGCGCGGGCCGCTCGGTTTCCTGGGCGAGACCGAGATAGCCCGCGTTCTGGCGCAGGCCGAGCGCCTGAACCTGTTCCGGCCGTTTCCCGACCTGGAAACCGTCGAGCTGGCGGTCCGGCATCTGGACACGGGCCGCGTCCTCGGCATCCAGATCAAGACCGTCAGCGTCGACCGCGCCAGCCCGAACCGTCCGGTCGACATCCGGATCGCGAGCTTTCGCCCGGCTCCGACGACCTACTTCACCATCGTGGCGTGGATGCCGGACCAGCGCCGGTTCCACGACGAATGCCTGGTCTTCCCGTCCGAGGACCTGCTGCAGTTCGCGCGCCGCGCCGGGCCACACTACATGTTCGAGTTTCAGCCTGGATCCAAAAGGCAGCGCAGGCTCGACCGGTACCGGCGACCGGTGGCCACGCTGGCGGCGGAGACAGAGGGTCTGCTCAGCGAGCCTTAGAGCCGGTGGACCAGCTCAGCTGCCTCGGGCGACCCCCTCACGGTCGCCAGCACAATGAAGTCAGCCAACTAAACCTTGCGCATGAGCTCGAAGGCTCGAAGCAGCGAACGGTTGAAGACGCTGTCGTGGGTGCCGGTCGCCAGCAGGTCCAGGAGGAGCGTCGCCTCGTCTTGGTGCTCGACCTGCTGCACGTGACGTAGCGGTGCGCTCTCTCCGATCTCGATGATCGTGAGGAAGACCTGGGCGGTGTCCGTTCGGCGCCGCTCACGCGTGAAAACCACCGGGTGCCTGGGCCGGCTCTCGCCCGGAGGATCCCCGGTCGCCGTGTGGTGGAGCGAGTCCAGATTTTCGTGCAGGACCTCGCGATGCCATTCGGCCCGCCGGCTGGCCAGCTCGATACCCGCTTCGTCTTCTCCACCGGTTGGATGCATGGTCTGGTACGCGGGCTCGGCAGGCGGAATTGGAGGGCGCTCAGGGTCGCGTTGGACGCTCAACCTGAACGTCATGCCGCCTGCGGTTCCGGCGACGCGCACGGCGCTCAGCTCGCCCGGCGCGAGGTGCTCCTTGCGAACCGATCGGAAGTGGACCTCGACGGTACGTTGGCCGGCCCGGTAGTACGCCGCCACGATGCCGCCGGGCCCCGCCGCAGCACGCTGCAGCTTCCACCCCAGCGCGGCCGCCATCCAGCCCGTGATGAACGCCGCTCCGATGCGGTTGCCGCGCCCATCGCCCGCGTAGTCGATCCCGAGCTCCGAGATCCCGGCGAGAAACGGCCGGCGGTCGAAGGGCGTGAAGAACTGCGCGAGGCTCTCGCGCCACGCCCTGAGGCGCGACCACTGAAGGTCGGCCAGCCCAAGTCGCTCGTGCGCGATCGTGATGAGCTTCGAGAGTCCCCGCAATGCGTGATACGGCTCCTCGAAGCGCGAGGAGTCGAAGACCAACGCATCGCAGATTCGCAGTGCTTCATGCAGCTCACCTTTGCCGAACGGGGGCGTCCCCATCCACCACAGATAAGTCGGCACGCCGCTCACGAGCAGGGGATCCACGAGCGGGCCGATGTGATCCGCCGCCGCACCGTGGATGTGTAGGGTCACGATCTCGCACTCCACAGCGGAGGCCATGGACGGCCGCTGGATGTCGGTCACGATCCACGCGTTCAGCCCGTGCCCGTGCGCACCGACTTCTTCCCTGATCACTATCGACTGGGCGGGGTGCTGCGCCCCGATGATCCGGCAGGTCCGCTGCGCCCGTCGCTCCTCCGCCTGCGTGGCGCTCACCGCGACGAGGGTCATCACGCAGTTGCGCGGGTGGGCGTGCTCGTGATCGCCGGCCTCGGCGCGAGCGAAGTCCGCGCGGATCCGGTTAAGCGCCTCGAGGACCTCGGCCATCTTGACCCCGTCGCCATGCCACATCAGCTCGGGCTCGTCCTTGAGGGTCGTGGTCACGGCCGGTGCCACTCGCGGCCGTCGGCTTGCAACAGCATGGTCGCAGCCTCCGGTCCCCACGCGCCCCCGGGATACATGCCCAGCGGCGGCACGCCATTGCGCCACGACTCTTCGATCGGATCGATCAGATGCCACGCCGCCTCCACCTCGTCGGCTCGGGTGAACAGCGTCGGGTCGCCGATCATGCAGTCGAGCAGCAAGCGCTCGTATGCCTCCGGCGCTTCGACCAGGAACGAAGTCAGGTACTGGAAGTCCATGTTCACGCTGCGGATGCGCAAACCCGCGCTCGGCACCTTTGCGCCGAACTTGAGCGAGATGCCCTCTTCAGGCTGGATGCGGAGCGTGATCGCGTTGGGGTCGACCTCCTGCATGGCCTCGCGCCCGAACGTCAGGTGCGGAGGCCGCTTGAACTGGACGCGGATCTCGGTGACGCTTTTTGGCAGCCGCTTTCCGGCGCGGACGTAAAACGGTACACCGGCCCATCGCCAGTTGTCGATGGAGAGGCGAAGGGCCGCAAAGGTTTCGGTTTGCGAGTCCGGCGCGACGTTCTTCTCGTCGCAGTAGCCGATCACCTGCTCGCCGAGCACCCAGCCCTTCGTGTACTGCCCGCGCACGGTCGATTTGGCGATGTCATCGCCCAGGAGCGGGCGGACCGCTCGCAGGACCTTGACCTTCTCGTCGCGCACGGCGGTCGCGTCGAACGCAAGGGGCGGTTCCATCGCCGTCAACGCCACGAGCTGCAGGGCATGGTTCTGCACGATGTCGCGCAGGGCGCCGGCTTGGTCGTAGTACGCGCCGCGCTGCTCGATGCCGATCTCCTCGGCCACGGTGATCTGCACGGAGTCGATGAGATTTGCGTTCCAGACCGGCTCGAAGATCGAGTTGGCGAAACGGAAGGCCAGGATGTTCTGGACGGTCTCCTTGCCGAGGTAGTGGTCGATCCGGTAAACGGAGTTTTCGGGGAACACCTTCTGCAGCGTCTGCGTCAGCTCTCGCGCCGAATTCAGGTCTGACCCGAACGGCTTCTCCACGACGATGCGGTGGAACCCGCCGCCGGTGTTCAGCGCCGCAGCCTGGAGCTGCAGCGCGATCGTCTGGTAGGTCGGCGGCGGCGTCGCGCAATAGAAGATCCGGTTGCCAGGGATGTGCCTGCTGCTGTCCAGCTCCTGGAGCCTTTGGGCCAGCGCTCTGAAGTCATCGAGCTTGCTGAAATCGACCTTGACGTAGGACAGCGAGCTCAGGAACGCTTCGAGGACACGATCATCGATCGGCTTGGTGCGCGAGAACTGGTGGATCTTCTCCGACGCCAGTTTGCGGAACGCGTCGTCCGTGACGTCGCTCATCGCGGCGCCGACCACCGCAAAGCCGGCCGGCAACGAACGCTGCTTGGCCAGGTTGTAAAGCGCGGGCAGGAGCTTGCGGCCGCTGAGGTCCCCGGTGGCGCCGAAGATGACCATGACCGCGGTGTCGGCGACCCGGTAATCGTGCAGACCCTCGGCTAGCGGGTTAGGGGCCTCCTCAACCTTCACTTCTCGGACGAAGCATCCTTGACCACGGCGTGGCCGCCGAACTGCGCCCTCATCATCGCGAGCATCCGGTCGCCGAACGTGTTCTCCATCCGGCTACGGAAGCGCGCGAACAGCGATTCCGCGATGACCGGGGTCGGCACCGACTCTTCGATCGCGGCTTCCACCGTCCAGCGCCCTTCGCCCGTGTCCTCGACCCATCCCTTGATGCTCGCCAGCTCCGGGTCCTGCGCCAGCCCGAGCGCCACGAGGTCGAGCAGCCACGACCGCACAACGCTGCCCGTCCGCCACGCTTCAGCGATCGCACGCATGTCCATGCCCGGGAAGGACTTGGACATCTTCATGACCTGGAAGCCCTCCGCGTACGCCTGCATGAGTCCGTACTCGATGCCGTTGTGGACCATCTTCACGAAGTGCCCCGATCCTTCGGCACCCGTTCGCACGAGGCCGCCGTCATCCGGCGCGAGGTCCTTCAGCACCGGCAGGCAGTGGTCGAAGATCTCTTGCTCGGCGCCCACCATCAGGCAGTAGCCGTAGTCCTGACCCCAGATGCCGCCGGAAGTGCCCGCGTCCATGTAGTGCATGCCTTTGGCTTTGATGCGGGCGCAATCGTCGAGCGCGACCTTCCAGTTGGTGTTGCCGCCGTCGACGATGATGTCGCCCGATTCGCCCAGCTCGATCAGCTTGTTGATCGTCTGGGTGGTCGGGTCGCCGGCCGGGACCATGATCCACATCACGCGCGGCTTGCTTTCGAACTTCTTGACGAAGTCCTCCCAGCCGGCCGCCCCCACCGCCCCCTGCGCGGCGTGAGCCTGGACTGCAGCCTGCGACAGGTCGAAGGCGATCACGCGATGGCCGCGCTTCAGCAGCCGCAAGGTCATGTTGCCGCCCATCCGGCCGAGTCCGACGAACCCGATCTCCATGGCTACTTGACCGCTTGCTTGACGGCGGCCGCCAAGGCCCGCCACCCTGCTGCCGGTTCGCGGCCAAGCGTTACGCGGAGCACAGGCAGCCGGCGGGACGTCAGGGACTGCATGTCGCCCAGCGATTGCGCCTGCTTGAGCACTGAGAAGCTGTAAGGCTGGCCCGGGATCGGGACGTCGCGAACATCGTCCTGCACGACCTGGAGGAACAGGCCGGTTTTCGGGCCGCCTTTGTGCAGCTGCCCGGTCGAGTGCAGGAAACGCGGGCCGTAGCCCGCGGTGGTCGCGATCTTCGTCTTGTCTCGCACAGCGGTGCGGATCGCGGCAATCGCCGCCTCGGACGAGGCCGTCCTCGCCGTGTAAGACATGATGGCGAAGTAGGCTCCGCGCTTCGCCTGCTTGAGGAGCGACGCGATACCCGCCTTGGCCTTCGCCGCCGAGACGGTCTCCGCCGAGGGCAGCTTGCCCCGGCTCTTGAAGGTCGCCAGCACCTTCTTGGTGTTGTCTTTCGACTCCTGCACGTTGGGCTGGTCGAAGGCGTCGATGCCCAGGACGGCGCCGGCGATCGCCGTCGCGACCTCCCAGCGGAAAAACTCTCCTCCGAGGTCCAGCTTGTCGCGCATGGTCAGGGTGATGACCGGATGCCCCGCCTTCTCGAGCGCCTGGACCGCGCGGTTCGGCGGATCGGCGTCCATCCTGATGTACACGAACAGCCGGTCGTCCCCATAGACGGACGGTTTGCCCACCGGCTCGCCCTCGATCGGCACGATTCCTTTGCCTTCCTTGCCCGTGCTTTCGGCGATCAGCTGCTCGACCCAGTAGCCGAACGTGGACACCTTCGGCGACGCAATCAGTGTCACTTTGTTGCGACCTTGCGTCGCGAGCAGGCCCATCACACCGCCCAGCCACACGCCTGGGTTGCTTTCGACGTGGACCGAGTCCGCGCATGAGTGCTCCATCTCCACCGCGCGCTCGAGCATCTCCGGCACATCGACCCCCGTCAGCGCGCCAGGCACCATTCCGAAGTACGAGAGGGCCGAGTATCGCCCGCCTATGTCGGGCGGGTTCGGGAAGATCCAGCGAAACCCATGCTCCTTGGCCAGCTTCTCGAGCGACGTCCCAGGATCCGTGATCGCCGCGAACTGCGCCCCTCCCTTGCCCTCCCCACGTCGTGGGGAGGAGCCATGGTGAACTTGGTCCCAGAAATAGGCGAAGTGCGACAGCGTCTCCGTGGTCTCGCCTGACTTCGACGCCACGATGAACATTGAGTCGGCGATTCGGATCTTCGAGCGGACGCCCAGGATGGTGGCGGGATCGGTCGTGTCGAGCACATGAAGGCGCGGATGCCCCTTGACCGCGCCGAAGGTGTTGCGCAGAACATCAGGACAAAGGCTCGAGCCGCCCATGCCGAGAAGGACGACGTCCGAAAGGCTGCGGCCGAGGAGGTCGAGCTCGCCGAACTCGCTCGCCTTCTCGAGCATCTTGTCGGCCACGTCGAGCCAGCCAAGTCGGTCGTGGATCTCCTGTCGCTTGTTTGGATCGGCGCTCCACAGGGTGGAGTCCTTCGCCCAAAGACGGCGGGGCGCGTCGTCCTTCTGGAGTTTCGACAGCTGGGCGTCGACGGCGGGCTGCAGCCGGCCGAGGCTGTACCACTGACGCGGGCCCTTGCCCGCCTTGATGTCCTTCGCGTTCTTCTCGAGGGCGGCCAGCAGGCTGTCGAACGATTTCGTGAACGACTCGACGCCTTCGACCTCGAGCTGGTGCGTCACCTCGTCGAGATCCACGCCGACCTCCGCGAGCTGCTTCAGCTGGCGGCGCGCCAAGTCCACGTTTTCGTCCAGGCTGCGGCGGACCTCGCCGTGCTCGCGGAAGGCGGCCAGCGTGGCCGGAGGGATCGTGTCCACGGTGTCCGGGCCAATGAGCTCCTCGACGTAGTACGTGTCGGGATAGCGCGGGTCCTTGGTCGAGGTGCTGGCCCACAGGCACCGCTGCGTCCGGGCGCCGGCCTTGCGCAACTTGTCCCAGCGCGGCCCGGAGAAGAGCTCCTTGTAGTGCTCGTACGCCATCTTCGAGTTGGCGATCGCAGCTTTGCCGTAGAGCCGCTCCAACGTTTGCTTCTGCTTCGGATCCGATGCAGTGTTGACGTTTTCAGACAGCAGCTTGTCGACTTTGGTATCGACGCGGCTGACGAAAAAGCTCGCCACGCTCGCCACCTTGCTCACGTCACCGCCATCCTTGTGCAGCTTCTCCAGACCTGACAGGTAGGCCTCGACGACCTCGTCGTACCGGTCGACCGCAAAGATCAGCGTGATGTTGATGTTGTTGCCCTTGGAGATCTGGTCCTCGATGGCGGGCAGTCCTTCTTTCGTGGCCGGGATCTTCACCATGACGTTCGGCCGTGCGCACCGATCGTGGAGGTACTCGGCGAACTTGATCGTCTGCCGCGTGCTGTTGGCGATCGCGGGTCCGACCTCGATGCTCACGAAGCCATCCTTGCCCTTCGTCCGGTCGTAGACGGGACGGAACACGTCCGCCGCCGCCTGCACGTCTTCGACCATCAGCTCCCACAGCATGTCGGCCGGCTTTTTCTTCTCTCTGACGAGCTGGACCATCGCCTCGTCGTAGTCGGTCGAACCACTGACCGCCTTTTCGAAGATCGTGGGGTTGGAGGTCACGCCGGTCAGCCCCTCGTCGCGCAGACGGGCGAGCTCGCCCGAGCTGATCAGCTGGCGGCGAATGTTGTCCAGCCACAGCGACTGGCCGACGTCGTGAAGTTCCTTGATCGCGGTCGGTTTGCGTGCCCTGGTTGCGGTGGCCATCACTTGAATCCCCCTGGAGAAGCCTGCAGCAGCTTGGTGGCGGCGGCCACGATGTGCCGGCTCGATATGCCGGCGGCGTTCATCAGCTCCTCCGGCTTGCCCGACTCGGGCAGGTCCCTGACCGCGAGGTGAGCCACCCGCGGCGCCCCCTCAGCGGCGAAGGCCTCGAGCACGGCAGAGGCGAGGCCTCCCTGCGGGTAGTGGTCCTCGACGATCACGAACCGACCTTTGGTCACCCGCGCCGCCTCGCGCAGCGTCTTCACATCGACGGGTTTCACGGAATACAGGTCGATCACCCGAGCGGGGATCTTCTTCGCGGCGAGCGCTTCCGCCGCGGCGATGCAGTTGTGCAGCGTCACGCCGGCGCCGATGAGGGCCACCTTGTCCTTCGGGCTTTGCCGCACCACCTTCGAACCGCCGACCTTGAAGGTCTCGTTGGGGCCATAGAGCGTCGTGTACGCGCCGCGCGTCGTGCGCATGAAGACGATCCCGGGGGTGTCGGCCATGATCCGCGTGAGCTTGGCGGCCTGGTTCGGGTCGGAGGGATAGAGCACCGTCGAGCCGTGGATGGCGCGCATCGAGGCGAGGTCCTCGAGCGCCATCTGCGACGGCCCGTCCTGGCCGATCTCGACCCCTGCATGCGAGCCCGCCAACTTGATGTTGGCTTGGGAGATTGCGGCCATGCGGAGGAAGTCGTAAGCCCGGCTGAAGAAGGCAGCGAATGTCGACGCGAACGGCTTGTAGCCGCGGACGCTCATGCCCACGGCCGTCGCCACCAGCTGCTGCTCCGCGATCCACATCTCGAAGAAGCGGTCTGGATGCGCCTTCGCGAACTCGTCGGCGTGGGTCGAGTTGGACACCTCGCCGTCCATGGCCACCACCTCGGGCATGGCGGCCAGCGCCAGCAGCGCGTCGCCATACGCCTTGCGGGTCGCCACCTTCTCGTCCTTCTTGTAGGTGGGCAGAACGGGTTCCTCCGCCGCCGGCCGCCTTCCCGCGGTCGCGCCACGCTCCGGCTTCTGCGTCTTGACCTTGAGGTTCTTGATCCCACCGAGCTCCTTGATCGCCCGCTCGGCCATGTCGGGCGGCAGCGCCTTGCCGTGCCAACCGTCCTTGTTCTCGATCTCGGAGAACCCCTTGCCCTTGACCGTCTTGGCGATGATGACGGTGGGCTTGTCCGTGTTCGAGAGCGCCTCGCCAAATGCCCTGTCGACAGCGGCAAGATCGTGCCCGTCGATCACGATGGGGTAGCAGCCAAACGCCTCGACCCGGCGGCGATAGGTGTCCAGGTGCCAGCCGAACTCCGTCTCGCCCCGCTGCCCGAGGCGGTTGATGTCCCAGATCGCGGTCAGGTTCGCCAGCTTGTAATGGCCTGCCTTGTCGATGGCTTCCCAGATCGAGCCTTCGGCGAGCTCTGAGTCACCGCACAGCACCCAGACGTGGAAGGGCAGCTTGTCGAGGTACTGGCCGGCGAGGGCCACGCCGACCCCGATCGGCAGCCCCTGGCCGAGCGATCCCGTCGCCACGTCGACCCACGGGATCGCCGGCGTGGGATGGCCCTGCAGGCGGGAGCCGAACTTCCGGAAGGTCATCAGCTCGGCGTCGGTGATCGCCCCCGCGGCCTTGAACATCGCGTAGCACAGCGGGGACGCGTGGCCCTTGGAGTAGATCAGGTGGTCGTTGTTAGGATCCTTCGGCTTGCTCCAGTCGTACTGGAGGTAGCGGCTGAGGAGCACCGCGATGAGGTCCGCGGCGGACATGGAGGAGGTTGGGTGACCCGACCCCGCCGCCGTGCTGCAGCGAATGGAATCGACCCGGAGCTGCTGACCGAGCTGGCGCGCGAACTCGAGATCTGTGGTCGCAATCTGCTCGGTGACCGCCATGTCACTCCTTGGCACGTGACGTGCGAAGGTCCCGTCGCCGGGGGGGTTTTGCGTGGACTTGCTTAAAAGTTTATCGACCGCTGGTGAGAGAACTCGTTCCCGCTTGTGGGACGTCCTTGGCGAAGCCCCGGGATGGGGCCCCTCCGGCCCTTCGGGCCACCTCCCCACGAATGGGGAGGAGTTTTAACTCCTAGGTCGCCGCCAGACGCTCGACTTCGGTCACCATGCCGTCGAGGATCTTCAACCCGGCGTCCCAAAAACCAGGGTCTGTGATGTCCATGCCGATCCGCTTGACGAGCTCGTCAGGGCGGGTCGAACCCCCCGCCGCGAGGAACTCGAGGTAGTCGTCCACGAAGTCCGGGCCACGCTCGAGAAACCGGTGATAGACCGATAGCGCGAGCAGGTTGCCGAACGCGTAGGCATAGACATAGCCCGGTGTGTGGAGGAAGTGGCCCACGTAGCTCCACCACACCTTGCTCCCCCTCCTGTCGGCGGAGCGTGTGGCTGGCGTCCTCGTACCGGTTGAAGGCGACCTGCCGGAAGACGGTCGAAAAGGCGTCTTCGCACTGGTTGCAGAGCATCGCGAGGCGGATCTTGGGGTCGTTTTCCTCGGCCATGATCCGGTCGAACGTGAGCGCCTCGCCAAACACGGAGGCGGTCTCGGCCAGCGTCAGCGGCGGGTGGTAGTCAAAGACGTGCTGCTTAGACGCGAGCCGGTCGTGCAGCCCGTGGCCGAGCTCGTGGGCCAGCGTCAAGGCATCCCGCAGCTTGCCGGTGAAGTTCATCAACACGTAGGGGTGGTGATGCGGCGTCACGGGCATGCAGTAGGCGCCCCCCTGCTTGCCCGGCAAGACGGGCGCATCGATCCAGCCCTGCTTGAAGAATTCTTCGACCAGCGATCCGGCACGCTTAGAAAAGCGACTGTACGAACCCAGCACGAGCTCCTTCGCGTCGTCCCAGGTCAGGTCACGCGTCACGTCGCTGACCGGCGCGTAGCGGTCCCACTCGTGCAGGTCGCCTACGTTGAGCAGCTTGCGTTTGACGCGGTAGTAACGAACGCACACGTCGTAGCGGCCGGTCACCGCGTCGACGAGCGCCTGCACCGCCTCGTCGGATGTCTCGTTGGCGAGGTTGCGCGAGCTGATCCAGGAGGGGAAGTGGCGCAGACGGTCGTCGATCGCCTTCTCCTGGAGGATGACGTTGAAGATGTAGCCGCGGGTGCGAATGTCGCCGCGCAAAGCCTCGGTCACCGCACCGCTCGCCTTGCGGCGCACGTCGCGGTCTGGTTCGCGCAGCAGGTTGAGCGCCTGGTCGAGCGCGAGCTGCTCTCCGTCCGAGACGACGTGGATCCGCGCGCACAGCTCCTCGAACAGACGCACCCAGGCCGCCGTGCCGACCGGGCTGAAGTCGTTGAGGACACGCTCCTCGGGCTCCGACATCTGGTGGGGCCGGAACTTGCGCGCCTCTTCGACAGTGTGGCGATAGATCGCTGCTCCTGGGTCGGCGTACAGCTTGGCCGCCTGCTGGTCGGTGATCTGCGCGAGCTCGAGCGCGAAGAACACCATGTGGCTGCCCCGCTCCGCTCCCGCTTCGCGCACGCGGGCGAGCAGCCGACCCGCGGTGTGCTCCTGGGTGTCCTGGCTGTGGAGCATGTACGCGTAGACCTCAGGCTTCGAAGCGGATTCCTCGTACTCGGCGAGCTCGCGCATCATCGCGGCGAAGGCCGGCGGGTCAAGCGTGGCGACCTTGCCTTTGTACTTGGCTTCGAACGCGCGCGCGTGCTCCTGCTCGCGCTCGAGCGTGGCCTCGATCTTCGGGTCGTCCGGCGACGCGAAAAGGTCGGTGAGATTCCAGCGAACGTCTTCCGCGCCAGTCGTCTTGAGTGCTTCCATCAACGACTCAGAATATTCGGTCGATCCCTTGGGCCATCTCCCGCACTCGCCCAGGATCCGGCCAGCGCCCCGCGTACGCGCCTTCGTTGACCGCGTCGGTCAATTCCTCGAGAAGCGCCGTCCTCATCGCCTGCTCGTACTCCAGCGGCGTCTCCGGTGGGGCGCGACGCCGGCGCAGGCGTCGCTGCACCTTTTCGTAGAGGCGCAGAAGCTCGTTCTCGCCGGGTGCCGCCCTGGCCTGGACCTTCCAGCCCCGGCGGCGGAGCCAGGCGTACGCGAGGACGACAACCAGGCTGATCGCGATCGCGGGCGGGATCACGGCGAGCACCCCCAGGGAGCCGAGCGCCTGCGCAGGGGCGCCGATGCTGAGGTGCGGGATCAAACGTGCGATCCCTCCCGCGGCCCAGTGGCTGGGAAAGCGCGTCGCCGCGAGCGGATTGACGCCGGGCGTCGGGTCGACCGGCACCCAGCCGTGGCCTCCAAACCACACCTCGACCCACGCGTGCGCGTCGTGCTCGCGGACGATCGCCTGGTTGAGCACCGGGTCGTAATCGCCCGTGGCGTACCCGGTCGCGAGTCGCGCCGGGATGCCGAGGCTCCGCAGCATGAGCGTCTCGGCGGTGGCGAACTGCTCGCAATAGCCGGTCTTGACGTCGAAAAGGAACCAGTCGACAGGATCCCGGCCGGTCGGCACTCTGGGAAGGTCGAGCGTGTACTTGTACTGGCCCTGGAGGTAGTTCGTCAGCGCCATCACGACGTCAAACGGGTTGGTGGCGTCCCTCGTGACCTGCGCCGCGAGCAGCCGGGCCCGGGCTGAAAGTCCGCCGGCATCGAGATAAGCCAGGTCGTCGGTGGGCAAGCTCGACGGGTTCTCGTCGGCACGCAGCGCATCGGGCGAGAGGTCGGGTAGGTAGGAGACCACTGAGTAGGTCTGACCGGGACGGAGCTGGTCCGGCGTATGGAACGTGCCGTAGAGGTCTTCGCGAAGCGCGGCCACCGGTGCGTACAGGCTCTCGATGGGATACGCAGCGTTGATCACGCTCGGCAATGGACGCAAGACGCGAAACGTCTGCACGAATGTCCCGAGGTTGTGAGGGGGTGGAGGAGGCAGGAAACGAGGAGGGACGAAGGGCTGCATCTCGCGGTAGCCCGTTTTGGATGCCGTCCACGCGCCGTCGCGATACAGGTCGAAGACAAGGCCACGCCAGTAGGCGGGCGCCCCCGTGCGCACGTACATCACGGGCGCATCGCCAAGCCTTCCGCGGAAATGCAGGTCGACGCTGCTCGTAGCACCGGACGGATCACCGGTCAGTTGCACGAGTGGAAGCGCTGGGCTCGCGATATCGCCTTTGAAAGCCGTGAAGTTCGGGAGCGAGATCACGAGCGGCGAGATCGGGACACCCGCCGGTTGCGGCACGACGATGAACCAGCCAACGCCCCCCGCGAATGCGGCGACCAGCAACACCGCAATGGCACGAACTGGTCCCTGCACCTGCGCGTTCATGCGCTTCAGGTGTGACGCCATCCAGAAGCCGGCGACGCAGACCGTCCAGCCGGCGAGTAGGACGCCGAACGCGTAATCCCACGCGTACACCGCGGCCAGGTAAACGATGGCGAGGCTGATCCACAGGCTCGAGTAACAGTTGCGGCGCGTCTTGAGATCGAAGCTCGTGACAGCGACGAGCAGAATCGCGAAGTTTGCTTGCGGCAGGATGCCCCCGAAAAGGGCGAGCGACGAGTCGGCGATGACGTAGAAGAGCGCGCCGAAGACCATCGCCGCGAGAAACGCCTGGCGCCAGAACTCGCGCTTCTGGTTTCGCTCCCGATAGCTGACCACGTGACCGGCCGCGGCCGCGATCAATCCGACAGCCGGCACGACGTAGTCCTGTCCGTAGAGCACGATCCCAAGGACGGCGACCGCAAACCCCGAGAACACGAACGCCCGCGCTTCCACGGACTGCTCGATCGGTGAGGTCGGCAGCCGCAGGCGGCGCCTCATGGCAGAGGCCACTGGGTGCCAACCCTCTGCAACGGGATGTCGGCGTCGATCACCGCCTCGCCGACGACCCACCCCCGCCGCCTTCGAGCTCTCTCAGAGACCTCGAACAACTCCGTGTTTGAACTCGCCGTGATGAGAACTAACTCCTCCCCATGCATTGGGAGGTGGCGCCCCTTCCGGCCCGGTTGCTGCGCAACGGGTCCACCTTCCCTTGGATATCTCGCCAGCCATTCGAGCTGAGTCCACAGGTCCCGCGGCGATTCACTTGGCTCGAGCCCTGGCGCCCAGAGCACAACTCGGCCGCCTTCGCGAAGGC
>VBEG01000065.1 GCA_005882115.1 Chloroflexota bacterium | reverse complement strand
GCCGTGCAGCTGCCGGTCGGACCATATGAAATCGATCCATGGATGTCGGGATTCGTCGCCCAGTTGACGACGGCCGATGTCTGAGTCAGATCGGTCACATACGGCGCGCGAGCCAAGACCGGGTTGAATCCGCTGTATGGCGTGGCCGGAACGGGGCCCGGCCCGTTTCCGTATCCTCCGGAAGCCAACGCGCTGCCGGCATTGCTGGAGAGCACCAGGCCAACACACGCCAGGCAGGTCAAAAGCCACGGCGCGAGGCGCTGTGAAATCCGGGACCCCGGGTTGGCCGGGCCCCCGAACCGACCCTGATGGCGATTGATGGCCTACTCCCTTGGACGTGTCGCCAGGCCGAAGGACCTGCGGACATTGGACGCGCGGCGCCAGGCGGGTGCAATGGGATCATTGCCCACGCGGACTGGGAGACGGGGCGGATTGCCGGCCGCTAGTCTCGAGCCGTGAACAAGCATCGGCCGTTGCGGTTCGGGGTCCAGGAGCATCGCGCACACAGCGCCAAGCAGTGGCGCGAGAGGGCACGAGCGCTCGAGTCAATTGGGTTCTCGACGCTTTACCTCCCAGATCACCTCAGCGATCAACCCGGGCCGATCGCGGCGCTGATGGCGGCGGCCGACGCCACGACGACGCTCCGCGTCGGGTCGCTGGTCTTCGACAACGACTACCGGCATCCGGTTGTGCTGGCGAAGGAGGCGGCGACGATCGACCTCCTCTCCGACGGCCGTTTCGAGTTGGGCGTCGGCGCGGGATGGTTGGTGTCGGACTACGACCAGGCGGGCATTCCGTACGAGTCGGCGGGGACTCGAATCGAGCGCCTCGAGGAAGCCGTCCAGATCATCAAGAAGTTCTTCGCCGGCGGCGAGTTCTCATTCACCGGCAAGCACTACACGATCAAAGGCCTCGAAGGCGCTCCGTCGCCAGTTCAGAAGCCACACCCGCCTCTGTTGCTGGGAGGCGGAGGCCGTCGCATGCTGCGCCTGGCGGCGCGGGAGGCGGACATCGTCCACGTGAACTACAACTTGAACGAAGGCCGCATCAACCCGAAACTCGTGCGCACGGGCATGGCTGAGGCGACCGACGAGAAGCTCGGCTGGATCAAAGAAGCCGCCGGTGACCGGCTGGAAGCGATCGACCTCGGCTTCACGATCTTCTTCGCCAGCATCACGGACGACCGGGAGTCGCTGGCCTCGGCGCTCGCGCCGTCGATGGGCTTCGAGCCCCAAGACGTGTTGGAGATGCCGCACTTTCTGATCGGCACCGTCGCTCAGATCGAAGAAGACCTTCGCGCCCGACGCGAGCGTTACGGCTTCTCCCATGTGATCCTGCCTGGTGAGAGCGCGGACGAGCTGTCCCGATCGTGGAGCGACTCACCGGCCAATAACTCCCTACGGTAGATTGATTCCGATGGCCGCCACCGAGCATATTCAACTCAAAGGCAACATGGAAGGCCGGGCGAGCGAGGTCCTGACCCCGAAGGCGCTCGCATTCGTCGCCAAGCTGCAGCGCGAGTTTGGCAGCCGGCGTCAGGAGCTGCTGCGACTGCGCGATGAGCGCCAGGCGCGACTCGACGCAGGCGAGTCGCCGCAATTCCTGGTGACGACGAGCTCGGTGCGGGACTCCGAGTGGAAAGTGGGGAAGGCCCCGCAAGACCTCCAGGATCGGCGTGTCGAGATCACCGGACCGACCGATCGCAAGATGCTAATCAACGCGCTGAACTCGGGGGCACGAGTTTTCATGGCGGATTTCGAGGACGCAAACTCTCCGACCTGGTCGAACCTGGTGGAGGGCCAGGTGAACCTGATCGACGCCATCGAGCGCCGGATCGATTTCACGAGTCCAGAGGGCAAGGAATACCGGCTGAACGACAAGGTCGCGACGCTCCTGGTGCGGCCACGTGGATGGCACCTCGACGAGCGACACGTCGAGGTCGACGGCAAGCCGATCTCCGGCGGCCTCTTCGACTTCGGCCTCTACTTCTTTCACAACGTCGAGCGTCTCCTGAAGAAGGGCAGCGGCCCGTACTTCTACCTCCCGAAGCTCGAAAGCCATCTCGAGGCGCGGCTCTGGAACGACGTTTTCAACCTCGCACAGGACGAGCTCGGCATCCCGAGAGGGACGATTCGCGCCACCGTCCTGATCGAAACCATCCTTGCGGCCTTCGAGATGGAAGAGATCCTGTACGAGCTGCGCGACCATTCGAGCGGTCTCAACGCGGGCCGGTGGGACTACATCTTCAGCATCATCAAGAAGTTCAACAGCCGTCCCGAGTTCGTTCTGCCCGACCGCGCCCAGGTCACGATGACCGTGCCGTTCATGCGGGCGTACACCGAACTGCTGGTCAAGACATGTCACCGGCGAGGAGCGCATGCGATGGGTGGGATGGCGGCCTTCATCCCGTCGCGGCGCGATCCCGAGGTGAATCGCGTGGCGCTGGCGAAGGTTAAGGAAGACAAGGATCGCGAGGCCGGCGACGGCTTTGACGGGACATGGGTTGCCCATCCCGACCTGGTGGCGACTGCAACCGAGGCTTTCGACCGAGTCCTTGGGGATCGCCCCAATCAGTTCGAGCGCCAGCGGCCGGAGGTGTCGGTCAAGGCGGCGCGGCTCATCGACGTAAAAGTGCCCGGAGGAACGATCACCGAGAACGGAGTACGCACGAACGTCAGCGTTGGGATTCAGTACATCGAGTCATGGATGCGCGGAACCGGCGCCGCGGCGATCAACAACCTGATGGAGGATGTGGCCACGGCCGAGATCTCGCGGTCGCAGGTGTGGCAGTGGGTGAAGCACGCGTCCCGCCTCGACGACGGTGAGATCGTCACGGCCGACCTCGTGCGCGAGATTGCCGACGATGAGATGTCGAAGCTGAGGGAGCGCGTCGGCGAAGAGGGCTGGAAGACGAGCCGGTTCACCGAAGCGCGCAAGGTCTTTGACGAAGTCGCGTTGTCGAAGGACTTCCAGCCATTCTTGACCCTGGTGGCGCTGAAGCACATCAACTGATTCGCAGCCTTAACAGGCTGGGTGGTCAAGGGTCGATCTAATTTCCTAGGCTGAGTTCAGGTTTGGTTTGGCTCGGGGGAGGGGGCCAGGGAGGAAGGGAGGGCCCGCCAGAGGAGCGACGAGAAATTGACTCGCGTCGTCGGGGTGCAGCTAGGGCTGCTTCGCCGGCGCGGGTGGTTTGCCCGGCAGGCGTCGCCACTGCCGCGGCCCAACCCCGTTGTTGGGATTACCGAGTACGAACGCGACCGCCGACGGCTTGACCATGCAGTTGTCTTTGCGCACGACGCTGCGCTCGCCGCCCTCATGGTGCTCGATGATCACCGTCCGCTCCAGCACCGCGCGCACTCGCACTTGCTTGCCATCGACGATTGCGTTGAAGCCACCGCTGACTTCGTGGTTGGGGGGCGGAACGATGCTGGCCAGCGAGACGAGTTCGATGATCTTGTTCATAGAGTGGCTTCCCTCGGGCTAGGCGGCCAAAAAGCGCGCCGCGGAAATTAGCAGGCGCCGAGCGTTCGGCAGCAGCGAATGTTACCAGAGGGGGATCGACCGACTTACGAAGGGTAAGCGGCCTAGGCGGCCGAGCTCTGCTGTTCCTGAAGCCTCAGCTGGCGCGCTGCCTCGCGGCCGCGCCGGGCGGCTTCCTTGCTCGCCAGGTGGCGGACACGAAGGTGTAGCGGATTCACGAACAGCCTGCGCCGGTTGACGAGCACCTTGGGCTCGCCTGGGGCGGGTTCGATCACGGCTGTGCGCTCGAGAACCGCGGTCACCCAGACGCGACGGCCGTCGTCCACCTCGGCCTCGAAGTCGGGGAGGATCTCGTCGTCTTCGTCCATGGACACGTTGTCCAGGC
The DNA here is from genome assembly GCA_005882115.1 of Chloroflexota bacterium. Lineage (GTDB taxonomy): Bacteria > Chloroflexota > Dormibacteria > Dormibacterales > Dormibacteraceae > 40CM-4-65-16. The sequence continues at coordinate 13,942 of VBEG01000065.1, read as the reverse complement.
GGACCAGCTCGACCTTGGTCTTTTCAGCGCCCTTGCGGCTATTTGGCATGCTCATATCCCACTTACCCGATAACGATCGGGGCCAAACCGAGTACCCCTTCCGTCCTCATTTATGCCCACGCTATCAATACCGAGTAGGTAACGGGGCGTATTCCGTTAAGTGCGTACGGGCGTTCCCCGGGCCAGGATCGCGGCCGGCGGCACCCATTCCAGGGTCGTTTCGAATACGGCTGCGAAGTGCCTGGCGTAGCCCTGCGCGGCCGCTTTGGTGGCCACCGAGCGCCGGCTGACGGCTTCGACCGAGGTCGGCCGGAGCTCCGCATGGCCGCACGGGACGATGCCGTCGAAGTAGCCGAGATCGGTGGTCAGGTTGAGGGCGAAGCCATGGCTGACGACCGAGCGGTTGAGCTTGATCCCGATCGCGGCCAGCTTCTCACCGCGCCGCCAGACACCCGTCAGGCCAGGCTCGCCAGGTTCGGCTTCGATCCCGAGCTCGGCCAGATACGCGATGAGCGACAGCTCCAGCTTCTCGAGGTATTGCGGGATGGTCAGGCCAAGGTGCTGGAGGTCGATGACCGGATAGCCGACCAGCTGGCCCGGGCCGTGGTAGGTCGCCTCGCCGCCTCGGTCCGACCACACCACCTCGACATCGCGCCGCGAGCGCTCTTCTTCATCCCAGAGCACGTCTGAGGGCGACGCCGCCTTGCCCAAGGTGAATACGTGCGGGTGCTCGAGAAGCAAGAGCGTGTCCGCTCCCGTGCCCTCGCCGGCGCGCAGCTCCCTGACCAGGTCGGCCTGGAGGTCCCAGGCCTCGCGGTAGGGAACGCTACCCAGCCAGGAGGCTCTTACGGGCGGCAGGGATCTGCTCATCAGCGTGGTAGGAGGACCGCACCAGCGGGCCGGCTTCGACGTGCCCGAAGCCCATGGCCAGCGCCTGCTCTTTCAGACGTACGAACTCTTCGGGTCGGTAGTAGCGCACGACCTCGGCGTGCTTTTTCGACGGGCGCAGGTACTGGCCAACCGTGAGCACGTCGATGTTGTGAGCTCGCATGTTGCGAAACACATCGAGCAGCTCATCCTCGCCCTCGCCCAATCCAACCATCAAGCCGGACTTGGTGACCATGTCAGGCGCGAGCGATTTGACGTGGCGCAGCAGCGCCAGGCTGTTCGCGTAAACAGCCTTGGGCCGGATCCTCGCGTAGAGCCGAGGGACTGTCTCGGTGTTGTGGTTGAAGATGTCGGGGCTCGCCTCTACGACGGTCCGCACGGCGCTGAAGTCGCCCTGGAAGTCCGGGGTCAAGACCTCGATCGTCGTCCCCGGGCTGCGACGCCGAATGGCTCGGATGGTGCGGGCGAAGATCCCAGCGCCACCGTCCTTCAAGTCGTCCCGATCGACAGACGTGATGACCGCGTGCTTGAGGCCGAGCTCCGCGACTGATTCCGCGACGCGTAGTGGCTCGCCGAGGTCAAGCTCCGACGGCCGGCCCGATGTCACGGCGCAAAAGCGACAGGCTCGTGTGCAGACGTCGCCCAGGATCATGAAGGTCGCCGTGCGCCGGTTCCAGCAGTCGAAGATGTTGGGGCACCGCGCTTCCTCGCAGACCGTGTGCAGACTGCGGCCGTGCACGATCTGCTTGAGCTCCTTGAAATTGCCGCCCTCGGTGACCTTCACCCGGATCCATTCCGGGATCGGCGCCGGCCGAAGCTCCGCCGTGCTCACAGCCGAATGCTACCGGGCGTCCATTCTTCGAGCCGCTTCTTGAGCGCGTTCATGAACTGGCCCGCCATCATGCCATCGATGATCCGGTGATCGAAGCTCAAGCACATGTTCATGATGTGGCGGATCGCGATGGCGTCGTCGATGACGACCGGACGCTTGACGATCGATTCCGTCGTCAGGATCGCTGCCTGAGGCTGGTTGATGATGGGCTGGCTGGCCACCGAGCCTGTCGCGCCGGTGTTGTTCAGGGTGAACGTGCCGCCTTGGACGTCGTCCGGTTTCAGCTGTTTGTTGCGCGCCCTCTCGACCAGGTCGTTGAGCACGCGTACGAGGTCGGTGAACCCCAGCTTGTCGGCGTCCTTCGCCACGGGGACGATCAAGCCGTCGGGGATCGCCACCGCTATCCCGAGATTGACGTAATGCTTCAGCACAACGCCATCGTCGGTCCACGATGAGTTGAGCCAGGGAAACTCCCTGAGCGCCTCGCACACGATCTGGGCAACAAAAGGAAGGTAGGTCAGCGCCGCGCCATGGCGGGATTTGAAGCTGCCTTTCTCGGCTTCGCGGTAACGCACGAGCGCGGTCACGTCGACCTCCTGCAGCGTCCATGCGTGCGGTGACGTCGCCAGGCTCCGGACCATGTGCTCGGCAATGGATTTCCGCATCACGCTGAGCTTCACCAGCTCCTCTCGCTTGCCATCGCCTCGAGCCGGTGCCGGCGCGCTCGGCTTGACGGGAGCTTCAGGCGCGGCGGTCGTCTGCCCGCCGCCAACCGCGGCAAGGATGTCATCCCGCGTCACGCGCCCGCCCATGCCGGACCCTCGCAATGTCGACGGATCGATGCCGTGCTCCGCGGCGAGCTTGCGCACGGCAGGTGAGAGGCGCGTCCGCTCGCCATCCGAGGTCTCCGCGGGAGGTGAGACGCTCGTCGCCGTGGGTGCGGGGGCCCTTCCAGCGGTGGCCTCGGGGGGCACCTCCGAGTCAGCGACGGCGGCTTCCTTTTCTTTGGCCGGCGCGCTCGGCGTTGTCGTATCCGCCGCGCCCGTCTCGATCTGCGCGATCACGGCGCCGACTCGGACGGTCTCGCCCTCGCTGACGGCGATCTTGACCAGCTTGCCCTCAAACGGAGAGGGGATCTCAGCGTTCACCTTGTCCGTCACGACCTCGACCAATGGCTCATCACGCTTGACGAAGTCACCCTCGTGCTTGAGCCACTTGTCGACCGTGCCCTCTGTCACGGACTCGCCCAGCTGGGGCATCTTGATCTGCGACACACCCATGTCCGCGAGTGTACCCGAGGGCCAAATCACCCAACGGACCGGTTGGCAACGTTCGGCCGGAGTTGGAACGAACGGGCTTGCTTGACCAATAATGTCAACCGAACATGAGCATCGAGCCGAGAGGAACACCGCCGCAATCGCCACAGCCCTATTCCCCGCCAGCTGTGCAGCAGTTCCCGCAACCGCAGGGACCAGGTCCAGTTCAGGGTCCGATTCCGGTGCGCGTGACCAATGCCTTCACCGTTGGCTTCTACGCCTTCTGGGGCGCTTTCCTGGCGAGCATCGTCATCTGGATAATCGCGTTTGTCGTTCTCGCGGCTTGCGGCGGCATATTGGCCGGCGCGTTGCGGTCAGGGCAGTAGGAGGGACAGCTGCCTTCGAATGGGTTTATGGCTGATGGTGGACAGGATGAGCCCAGCGCTTTTTCGGCTGAAATCGAGGGATTGCTGCGGAGCGTAAGTGGGAAATCGCTTGCAGCACCGGGGCACACACAGGCTCAACGAGCGCAAGTCCTAGGGGCGTTGTAGAGCTCGGATCGTTTGGTGACTTTCGCCAGAGATGGAAGCTCTCGAAAGGCTGCTCAACTCAGCAGGCTGTCCCACGAGTCGCAGTTCTGAACCCAAGGTTTCCACAGTCAACGCTCCGTGGGTTCTCGTGTGGAGAATGACCCAAGCCACGATCGGCCCGAAGGTTTGAGAAGGGTCGCCAGCGATCAGCCGGCCAATTCTCGTCTGACCTTCCTCACGGCCCGCTTGACGCGTTTCTTGATCTCGTCGTCCGAAACAAACGTTTCGAGCACCTCTTTTCGAGAGTGACACCACTCGAAGAGAAGCTCGACCGCAGCATGCTCGTCGCCATGGTTGAGATGAATCGCGCGGCGCACGTAATCGATCGAGCCCTTTCCCACCACGCTGGAGCTTAGGCTCGGCCTCCGAGCATGTATGTAGGACTTTTGACACAGGGATAAGACAAAACCTGACCTCCGAGTAATCACACCGGAGGTCAGGTTCAGGGGAGTTGGGGTGTGGGGGGCGTGGCAACACGTGGGTTGGAGGCGAGACCGGTTCATCAGAACCGCCTCTATGACTTTGTCACGCAGAGTTTCTCCCTTTACCTGGTCGTGTACAACGGCGATGGAGTCGGCGCGAAGGAACCCTGGTGGCAGTACGGAGAGAGGATGACAGCGAGCCGTCCACTTTTCTTGATAGGTGCAAATTCCCATCGACAGTGGGGATGGCGCACGCCAAGGTGTGGTTTGGGGACGGATGTCGGCGCCGAGATCTCCTAGCACATGAGCTTTCGAGTACAGGGTTGGGGGCGTCCGTCCCTCACGCGATCCTTGGGCAGGCAATGCGCCAGGGCTGCTCCGGCACCCCGCTGGGTACCGGAAGGGTCTTCTCGGCCTATGGACGACCCCCTGGGACGGCCGCGGGCTGTGGGGTTCATCGTTTTTCGTGCTCGCCCTGGTCGTCTTCCTCGTCGCGGTTCCATCGCTGTCTTGCTTGCCTCGTGGTTGTTCAGTGCCACGCGCGCCTTGGTTCTCAGCGATCGGCGACGTACTCAGCGGGCAGCTCGCGGCGTGATCGCGGCTGTTGAGCCGGGTTCGGGGCGCCCAACTCCCGCTCATACCTCCGAGAAGGATGATCCATTAGCACAGAATCCCAACCGGCTCGCTCGGAGCTTACACCGCCAAATGTCCACCACCGGGTCGTGGGTAGGTCTGTGCGTAGTCGGGCCTTAGATCGACTGCCGAGGCCGTGGTTTTCGAATTGGAGGCGACGCCCAGAATCGAACTGGGGATGGAGGTTTTGCAGACCTCTGCCTTACCACTTGGCTACGTCGCCGCCAGGTCTGAACCGATTCTAGCGTTGGGGTGCTCGAGGCCAGGCTGACCGCTAGGCTGTGCCGGTCACGTGTCCAGCGATCAGTTTCGCGACGCCATGGCGCGCCTTCCCTCGGGTGTTGTCGTCGTCAGCGCCCGGGTGGGAGACGAGTTCCGCGGCCTGACCGCCAGCAGCCTCGTCTCCATCTCCCTCGTGCCGCCCATGGTGGTCATCGGCCTCGAGCTCGAGTCGGCGACGCGGGTGGCGGTCCTGGAGACCAAAGCGTTCAACGTCAACCTGCTGACGCGATCCCAGGAGTTCATCGCAGACCGCTTTGCGGGCCGGGCGCCGGCCATGGATCCGCGCTGGCGTACGCTGCCCCACAGACTGGGCGCCAACGCCATCCCGCTCATCGACGGCTGCGCGGCGTGGCTCGAGTGCCGGCTGGTGCAGAACCACCCGGCCGGGGACCACGAGATCTTCGTCGGCGAGGTGGAGGCGGCGGCCGTCGGTCAGGGCGATCCCCTCATCCTCTGGGACCGGGCCTTCTGGACACTGCACTAATAAGGACGGATCAGTACGGGAGGTCGCCCTCGTCCATGCCGAAGTGGTGTCCGACCTCATGCAGGATCGTCTCCCGGACCTCCTCGACCATCTCCTCCATGGTCGTCGTCGCTCGCTCGTGCGAGCGCTTGTACAGGGTGATCTGGTCGGGAAAGCCGTACCCGGCGTGCAACGCCCCTGAACCGTGATAGAGACCCATCAGTCCGTCGGGCGACGACTCCTCGACGACAAAGATGATGTTCTCGAGGTAAGGCTGGAACTCGTCGGGGATCGATTCGATCACCCTCTGCACCAGCTCCTCGAATTCCTGCATGCTCACTCGCATGCATGAATTGAAGCGCGTGGTGGTCGTGGGCGCGGGCACCATGGGTTCGCAGATCGCGCTGCAGACCGCGCTCAGCGGTCGCTACGACGTCACTCTGGTCGACACGGTCGCTGGGCAGCTCGACCGCGCGAGCGCAAACAACCGAAAGCTGCTCGGCCGCTCGGTCGAGAAGGGGCGAGAACTTCGACGCCAAGAAAAGCGTGTTCGAGGCGCTCGGAAAGCACGCCAAAGGCGACGCGATCCTCGCCAGCAACTCGAGCACGATCGCGATCAGCCGCATCGCCGACTTCACAGGGCGGCCCGAACGCTGTTGCAACATGCACTTCTTCCACCCGGTCACAGTCATGCAGCTCTGCGAGGTTGTGCGAGGCCCGAAAACGTCAGACGAGACCGTCGCCATGGCTATGGAGTTCGTGCACAGCATCGGCCGCACGCCGGTCTTGCTGAAGAAGGAGATCTGGGGTTTCATCGTCAACCGAATCCTGTTTGCCGCCTCCGAAGAGGCGATGCGCCTGCTCGAGGGCGGCTACGCCAGCGCCGAGGACATCGATATCGCGGTCCAGAAGGGCCTGAACTGGCCGATGGGCCCGTTCCACCTGCTCGACTTCAGCGGCCTGGACATCTTCTACGGCGCGATGCTGGATCGTCAGCGGCAGGGCGAGGGTTCTGCCCCACCCGAGCTGCTGCGCCGTCTCGTGGATGAGGGCCGCCTGGGCCGCAAGACCGGAAAGGGCTTTTTCGACTACGACCAGGCGGCCGGCGAATCTGGCGCGCGGCGGGGCAAAATTGAGCTGCCCCCGTAGCCCAATGGCAGAGGCAGCCGGCTTAAACCCGGTCCAGCGCGGGTTCGACCCCCGCCGGGGGTATTCGGACTGCGGGGCCGCCTACAATCTGACGACAATGGATCATCGTTTCGAAGAAGACCCCGACGAAGAGCCGGACGAGCCTGGACAGCCCGCACAGCCGGACGGCGCACGCGGTACCGCGACGGGTCTCGTGCCGACCGTCGGGCTTCCGAGTCGGGAGTGGGAGTACACGACCAAGGTCTTGAGCGTGGCTCAGGTGGCGGACGGTGTCACGGTGGTGAAGGTCCTGCAGGAGGCCGGCGCCGAGGGCTGGGACCTGGCCAGCGTGATGGACGGGGGGGACAAGCGCGTAATCCTGATGCGCAGACCGAAGCGCTCAGCCCGTGAATCACGACGGGTGGGTTTCGCGCCTCCGGCTACCAACTGAGCAGCACTGCGCCGCGCCGTCGTCGGCGCATCCTCGTGGTCGAGGACGACGTGCCGGTGCGCATGCTGGTGGCGGAGGTCTGCCGGCTCCAGGGCCATGACGTCGTGGAGGCCGGCAACGGCGCACAGGCGATCGAGCTCGGCCGCAATGCGCAACCTGACCTCGTGCTTGTGGACTGGGTGTTGCCGGACATCAGCGGCACGGAGGTGATCCGCGAGCTTCGCCGGCAGGGCGTGGTCAGTCCGATGGTCATGCTGACCGGCCGCTCGACCAAGATGGACGAGGTCGTCGGTCTCGAAGTCGGCGCGGACGACTACATCACCAAACCATTCGACTCGCGGATCCTCGCAGCGCGAATCAACGCGCACCTGCGGCGCTCGGCGCTGTCCGAAACCGGCGGCGGCCGCGAGGGGGTCCTGAGCATCGGCGCGCTGCAGATCGACAACGCCGCACGTCGCGTCAAGGTGGGTGATGAGGAGATCACGCTCACGATGACGGAGTTCAACCTCCTCGCCGTGCTTGCGGCCAACCCGGAGCGCGTGCTCACTCGAGCGCAGCTGCGGGACAAGGTGTGGGGCTACCCGCACGACCTCGACGACCATTCCGTAGACCCACACGTGCAGCGTTTGCGCCGCAAGCTTTCGGAACGCTCCAACATCGGGGTCAGCCTGGAGGCTGTGCCCGGGCTCGGTTACCGGCTGTCGGTCAAGGGCTCTTGACGGAGAGGACGACAGACCTTTTCGGCCCGGCCGCGTCGGACCTGGCCACGATCGAGAAAGAGCTCCTACAAGAAATCGACCGCGATCCGCCGGAGGTTGCGCGCTCGATGGCGGATCTGTTCCAGGCCGGCGGCAAGCGAATCCGGCCGGCACTCGTCCTTCTCTCCGCGTTGTGCGGCAGCTACGAGCTCGATCGGCTGAAGCCCGCCGCCATGGCGGTCGAATTCACGCACGCGGCCACCCTCGTCCACGACGACGTCATCGACCGCTCCGCAACCCGGCGCGGGAGGCCAACCATGGCGGCGGCTCTGGGCGACGAGCCGGCGATCGTGATCGGCGACTTCTATTTCGCAAAGGCTTACGAGCATGCGTCGCGAACCCACGTGCCCGAGGTCGTTGACATCCTCGCCCGCACGGTCATGAGCATCTGCGCGGGTGAGGTACGCCAGCAGGCCATTCGGTATCGATACAGCACCGACGTCGAGGAGTACATGCAGCGGATCGAGGCCAAAACGGCGATGCTGCTCGCGGCGTGCTGCGAGATCGGGTCGCTGCTCGCTGGTCTCGCAAGCCAGGAGCGTGCCGCGTTGAGCGCGTACGGCCGCTCTCTCGGCCTCGCGTTTCAAATCGCCGACGACGTGCTCGATTACACGGGCGCTGAGGGCGAGGTCGGCAAGCCGATCGGGCATGACATCGTGGAGGGTTTCGCGACTCTTCCGTTGATGCTTTCGTCGATCAAGCTCGAAGAGGGACGAAGGCTCGATCAACAGGAAGCGCGACGCGTGGCGGATACCGTTCGCAACAGCGATGGACCCCAGCTCGCGCTCGCGTTGGCACGCGATCACGCGAATTCGGCACGCGATCAATTGACAAAACTCGAGCGAAGCGAAGCGACGTTGGCGCTCGACTCGTTAGCGGAGTACGTGGTCAGCCGAAAGCTCTAACCTGTCCCCCATGTCCCGGGTGGGGATGGACATGGTGCTATGAGCACGGTCAAGCTCGTCGGCGTAGGACCAGGCCATCCAGGTCTTGCGACCATGCAGGCAGTCGAAGCGATCAAGGACGCCGACGTCATTCGCAACTACGATGGCTGCGGCGCCGGTTTGCTTCACCTTGCGCAATCGAATGCCGACGTCGCGCCCCTCGAAACGATCGATGAGGTGATCAAGCTCGCTCGCAACGGCAAGAAGATCACTGTGCTGTTTCCAGGCAATCCATACGCTTTCTCGAACGGCAGCGCGGTCGCCGACCGGCTCGAGCGAGCCGGGATCGATTTCGAAGCAATGCCAGGCCTCATCGTCGAGCTCGCTGCGCCGGTCATGAGCGGCATCCCGCTGACCATCGAAGGTCTTTCCGCTTCACTTGGGTTCGGGCTGGTCACCGGCGGCGAGACCGTGGTCCTGCGTCTTGCCTCGGGGTGGTGGGAGTCGGGCATCACCGCGCTGCTACAGAACGGCCGGTCGCCACAGAAGCCGGCGGCGCTCATCCTGAATCCCGGTCAGCCCGGACAGCACCGCGTCACGGCGCCCCTCGGCGAGCTGGCGCGCAAGGCCGCCACCTATGGATTGCGGGGCGATGCGCTGCTCGTGCTCGGACCGGGCGTCGAGATGGCCGAGCGATTGGACACGCTGTCGCGACGTCCCCTACATGGACGCCGGATCCTGATCACCCGGGCCAGGCACCAGGTCGACCCATTCCGCCGTGAGCTGGTCGAGCTGGGAGCGTCAGTCGTCGAGATACCAACCATCGAGATCAGGCGCCTGCCCATCGATGACAGGGTGCGCAACGCGATCAACAACCTCGAGCGGACGGCGCTCGTCATCTTCGCGTCGGCGAACGCGGTGGACATCTTCTTCCAGATGCTCCTGACCACGGGTTCCGATGCGCGGGCCTTGCACAATTCGAAGCTGTGCGCGATCGGTCAGGAGACAGCCGACGCGATGGCCGGGCACGGGCTCCGGCCCGAGCTGGTGACTTCCGAGTACACCGCCGAGGGGCTGGCCAACGCGCTGCAAGGATGGGAGATGGCCGGCATGCGGGTGCTGGTGCCGCGCGCGGAGGTTGCCCGTGACGCACTACCATCGCTGCTTGCCAATCGAGGTGCCGAGGTCGAGGTCCTGCCCGTCTACCGAGCCGTGTGCCCGCCCGAGGCGGGTCCGGCGCTTCTCCGCCTGTTCGATGGAGAAGGCGTCGACGTGATCACGTTCACGAGCTCGTCGACCGTCTACAACTTCGTACGCGCGTTCCCTGAAGACCGCCTGCCGGCGATCCTGGGCGACGCTGAGATCGCCTGCATGGGCCCCGTTACCGCGGACAGCGCGCGGAAGCTTGGCCTTAGTGCGTCGATCGTCGCCCGCGAGTACACGACGCACGGCTTGGTGCAAGCGATCGCCGAGGCGGCCGCGAGGAAGTGAGCCAGCCGCGCCCGTCGCGACGGGCCGCGCCCGTCGAACCCGACGAGCTCGAGGCGCCCCCGCCATGGGGACGCCAGGCGTGGATGGCGCTCCTGGTCATGGGCGCGCTGATCGCCGCGGTCGCCGGCGCAGGGGTGCTGATCAGCAAAGCACTCGAACCGGCGGTTCCGCCGGCCCTGGCCCACTGTGCGACCTCGACGCAGATCGGACCTCATAAATTCATCGGTCCGCAGCCGATGTGCATCACCGCGAAGCAGAAGCTTCAGGCGACGATCACGACCGGTCACGGCGACATCGTCATCGACCTGGCTCCGGAGGTCGCGCCGGTCACGGTCAACAACTTCGTCGTCCTCGCCACCCACGGCTTCTACAACGGCCTCACCTTCTGGAAGGCGGAGGACTGGGTCGTCCAGGGCGGGGATCCGCGCGGCGACGGCCGCGGAGGGCCGGGGTACACGCTGCCGGAAGAGACGACCGCCACGCCGTGGACTCCCGGCGCCGTCGGCATGGCCCGCGTGCCGGGAGGACCTGTCAACGGAAGCCAGTTTTTCATCCAGAAGGGAAATTGGCCGTCGCCCGGCCCGACCGTCCCCTACAACCGGTTCGGCACGGTCGTCGGCGGAATGACCAACGTGACGGCGATCTCGGTCACCGACACCATTACCTCGATCACGATCAGGGTTTCCTGACAACTCTTCCCGGCCGGCGGGGGAGTACCCGGCGCAGCCGGGGGATGGGGCTGAGCCGGGCCCGGGCGGACCGGGGCCTATAATCGGCTCGAAGTGTTCGGAATCCACTGGGCCTACATCGTCCTGTTGCTGGTGGTGGTGCTGATCATCTTCGGGCCGGGCCGCCTTCCCGAGCTTGGAGGCGCGGTGGGCAAAGCGATGAAGGAATTTCGCAAGGCGACCACCGACCTGACCAACGAGGTCACCTCGGCGGCGCAAGCGAAGCCAGAGCCGCCGGCACCGACCGAGAGCGCCGCCAAGGGCTCGTCGACGTCCGAGGCTAACTCCAACCAGAGCTAATGGCCCTACTCGGTAGGGTCCTGCAGCGCGCGCCTCGGGCCAGCGCTCCAATCGAGGATGAACGGATGTCGGTCATCGAGCACCTCGAGGCGCTTCGCCGAGTCCTGATCGTTTCCCTCATCGCCTGGGCGGTTGCGACCGTGGGAGCTTTCTTCATCTCCGGCCGGGTCATCAGTTTTCTGGTCGGCCACGCGGGGATTCACAACGCCGTCTACCTGCAGCCCGCGGGCGGTGTGCTCAACGAGCTGAAGGTCGCGATGTACATCGGCGTTATCGTCGCCGCGCCAATCGTGATCCAGCAGGTCTGGTGGTTCGTCAGCCCTGGGCTTCATCAGCACGAGAGGCGGTTTATCTTGCCCCTGGTCGTCGCGACCATCTTCTTCTTTGCGGTCGGCGTTGCGGTCGCGGTCTTCGCGCTGCCTCTGTATCTAAACGTGCTAAACAGGTTCGCGCCCACGGGCGTCGTCTATCTGCCGGACCTTAGCCAATTCCTCAGCTTCGTCTTGCTCATGATCATCGGCTTCGGGATCGTGTTCGAGCTGCCAGTAGTTCTGTTCGTGCTCGGCATGCTTCGCATCGTCAGCACACGATGGCTGTACAAGCGCCGGCCGTACTTTTTTCTCGGCCTGGGGTTGGTCGCCAATTTCCTGACCCCGGGCGCCGACCCGCTGACTCCATTGATCATGTTCATCCCGCTTTATCTTTTCTTTGAGGGAACAGCGCTATTACTGAAACTGCTGGGACGGTGACAGGCACGGCCGCGCGCCGGGACGGGCGTGCGCCGGACCAGCTGCGGCCGGTGAAGATCGAGCTCGGCGTCAACGTGCACGCCGAGGGCTCATGCCTGATCGAGATGGGACGCACGCGGGTGTGGATCACCGCCAGCGTCGAGGACCGCGTGCCGATGCACCGGCGCGGCAGCGGCCAGGGTTGGATCACCGCGGAGTACTCGATGCTTCCGCGTGCCACGCACGACCGCGGGGCGAGGGAGGCCATCCAGGGTCGCGTGGGTGGCCGGACGCATGAAATACAGCGCCTGATCGGGCGCTCGATCCGCGCGGCCGTGGACATGGGCAAGATTGGCGAGCGCACCATCACGCTCGACTGCGACGTCCTGCAGGCGGACGGGGGCACGCGCACCGCATCGATCACCGGTGCGTTTGCCGCGCTCTACATGGCGATCAAGCGCATGAAGGACGCGCGCATGATCGCCGAGCTCCCTGTGCGTCAGCACCTCGCGGCGGTCAGCTGTGGCGTGGTCGAAGGCACACCTGTCCTAGACCTGGATTACACCGAGGACTTCCAGGCCTCGACCGACCTCAACTGTGTCATGACTGAAGACGGCCGCTTGGTCGAGCTCCAGGCGACTGCGGAAGGTGCGCCCTACACGCGCGCCGAGCTCGACTCGATGCTGGCGCTGGCCTTCAAGGGCATCAAGGAGCTGATCGTCGCCCAGAAGCGGGCGCTCGCCACGCTTTGACCAGGCTTGCCTGATCATCCCCGTCTCGTCATCGCTTCGGGAAACGCCGGCAAGCTTCGTGAATACCGCGACCTGTTGTCAGACGCCGGTGTCGACATCGTCGCGTTCGACAGCGAGGTCGACGAGGTGGGGGACACATACGCCGAGAACGCACGACTGAAGGCCGAGACTGCGCTCGCGAAATCCGGCCTACCCGCGCTGGGCGACGACTCGGGCATCGAGCTGGATGCTCTGGATGGATTTCCGGGAATCGGCTCGGCTCGGCTTGGCGCGACCCAGAGGGACCGCACGGCGGAGCTGCTGAGCCGGTTGAACGGTGTGCCGCGGCCGTGGCTGGCGCGCTTTGTGTGCGTGATCGCGCTGGCGGCGGCGAATCGTGAGACGCAATTTTTCGAAGGGGAATGCCGGGGCGAGGTCGTGCCGGAGTGGCGCGGCGAGGCCGGTTTTGGCTATGACCCGATCTTCCTCGTGCCCCGGACCTGGAAGACGTTTGGCGAGATGGCGCCCGAAGAGAAGCGCAAGTACAGCCATCGCGCGGCAGCGGCGCGGGCGCTGCTAGAGTCGGGCGCGCTGCGTCAGCTCGGGCGGTAGCTTAGCTCGGAAAAGCGCCTGGTTTGGGACCAGGAGACCGCGAGTTCAAATCTCGCCCGCCCGACCAGAGTTCGCCGCGGCCACTCCTCACGCGCCGCCTCGTCACAAAAGGCAGATGTAAGCTGCACGGAACGTGAGCACCGGTACGGCGAGCCTGCTCGGCGACATCGGGAGGCACGTCCCCGCGCACTGTTCGGTGCTCCGGCCGCGCCCCGTCGACGAGCTCCGCGAGTGGGGTGGCGAGCAGCTCGTGCGCGGGAAGCGCATCCTGGACCTCGGATGTGGCGATGGCCGCTTCGCACTCGGCGTGGCGGCTTTCGCCGCGAGCGTTGAAGGGCTCGATCCGGATGTCGAGGGTATTACGGCGGCGAAGAAGAACGCGCGGGAGGCCGGTGTTCGAAACGCGCGCTTCGCTGTCGGGGCGGCACAGCATCTGCCGTATCCAGATGGGGCCTTCGACTTAGTGATTCTCTCGTGGACGCTTTGATGCATCGCACAAAAGGGCATGGTCCATGCCCTACGCGAGGTTCATAGGGTTCTCGCGCCCGGCGGGGTCCTGATCGACGCGCGGCCGGACTCGCGCGTCCTGGCGTACGCGGAGCGTCAGAAGGCCCGCGGATTCCAGCGCTTCGGCGTCGTTAACACGTCCAGCGCCGAACTCGTCAACGATCGAGCGTCGGATCGCGCTGTTGCGCGCGTTGTTCGCGAGGGACTCTTCAAGCGCAGACGGCGCGGCCGTTTCTGGCACCGAGTCCCTTTCGCCAA
>VBEG01000006.1 GCA_005882115.1 Chloroflexota bacterium | reverse complement strand
GCAGCTCCCCTTAGGTCGTTGACCTCAGCCCAGCCGGTGAGTCCTGGTCTCACCTGCTGGCGTTCCAGGTAGCGAGGCACCTCGCCGCTGTAGCGCTCGTCAAAGAATGTCGGTTGCGGGCGCGGCCCGACAAGGCTCATATCACCTTTCAGCACGTTCAACAGCTGTGGCAGCTCGTCGAGGCTGAAACGGCGCAGCAGTCTCCCAAGCCAAGTGACGCGAGAGTCGCCCGGTGTCGCCACCACCGGACCTGTTTCGGACTCGGCGTCCGGGATCATGGTGCGAAACTTGTAGATCAGGAAGGGTCGCCGGTGGCGCCCGATTCGCTCCTGGCGAAACAGCAACGGCCCAGGCATTGTGAGCTTGATCACGATCGTAATCACAAGGAGCAGCGGGCTCAACAGTGTCAACAGGATGGCGCTAAAAGCAATGTCGATCGCGCGCTTGACAACCGCGGCCCAGCCGCGCAACTGGTTTCGGCGGACGCCGATCAAGGGCAGCCCGTCGATCGAGTTCGAGGCTACGCGCGAGGTCATCAGCTCGAGGAGGTCGGGCACGATTTTGAACTCGAGATTCTGGTCCTCGCACATCTTGATCAAGTGCAGCAAACGGTCCCTCTGACTGGCTGGCAAAGCAAGGAACACCTGGTCTGCCCGGAGCTGGGTGGCAAGGGCCGGCACGTCGTCTACCAGTCCAACCACCGGAACGCCGACGAACTTGCCGTCTGAGTGCGTCTCGTCGCTGGCAACTCCGACGACGTGGAAGCCGTACTGAGGGAACATGTTCATCCGCCGAATGAGCTGCTCTCCCCCCTCCCCTGTTCCGACCATCAGCACTCGCTCCGTACCGATCCCCTGGCGTCGCAGTCGCGTCTCGTATTGCCTCAACACGTATCGCTCGGCGGTCATCAGGACCGCCGCGAACACCACGGCTGGAATCAGGGTCAGCCGGGAGAAGCTCTGGCCGAGGTTTGCCAGCTCGATCGCAGCCAGCATCAACACGGCAGCGAAACCGATGCCGTAATAGAGCGACAGCAGCTGGTCGACCAGGGTGCGGCCACGCCAGGACGAGTACTGGCGGTTGACGGCGAGCGCGACGACGTACAGCACGACCACCACCGGAATCGCCGCCAGGTACGGGCCGAATGGAAGGGCCTGCCCCGCGTTCACGTAACGGACCCAGTATCCAAACGGCACCGACAGCGCGCTGATGACAACGTCGCCCGCCAGCAGCGCCAGCGGCAACCAATCCGCCGGGAGCGCTCGGCGATTTGCCTGGCTCACCTCGGGCATCGCCTGCGGCGCCGCTACTGGACGATCCGCTTTCTCTTCAGTGACGATCGGTTTTGCGATGTCTGGGCCAGGTTCCCTGCGCGGGCCGGCTCCTTTGTACTGGGAAGCCACCGGCCATAAGCCTAAACGTTGGCCCCGGCCCTGGCCTGGCGCTGCCTGTACGCTTGCCTTCCATGGATCGCCTCGCGCCGACCCGTGCGCGCACGTTTGCGGGGCCGGCGGCAGATGCTTCCACCGCGACCGGCAGACGTTACCGAGCGACGATGTTCCTCGCGGTTGCCACCTGCGTTCTTGTGCCGGCTTACACGATCCGCTGGCACCTCGGCCCTCTCCCGACGACGATCCTCGAGAACGCGATCTTGCTGACGTTCGCCGCCTTCGTTCTGGAGTCGATTCGCGAAAGCGTGCGGCCCATCTGGCACACGCGGGTCACGCTGCCGGCCCTTGCCTTCCTGATCGCCGGTGCGATTTCGGTTTTCGTGGCGCCCGACCATAGGGCCGCGGCCGGCCTCTATCGCGCGTACTTTGTCGAACCCATCGGTTTTGGATTGGTCCTCGTCAATGCGGTTACCACACCTCGACGCGCGCTTTTGATTGCTGTCGGCCTCGCCCTCGGTAGCGTGGTGGCCGGTCTCGCCAATTCCGCGGTGGTCGTGAATGCGTTACTCCACCACGCGTACGACGTGGTCCAGACGCCGCCGGTCGTCATCTACAACACCGCGAACGCGGTCGCGCTCTACCTCGTGCCCCTGGTGGCGTTCGCCGGCGCGGTGATGCTGCACTGGCCGGGTCGCATCGAACGGACTGTCGCTGGAGCGTTCGTTGCGGTCGGCGTTGTCTGCGTTCTCCTGAGCTTCTCCCGAGGCGGGTACCTCGCCCTCGCGGCCGTCGCCATCGGCCTCGCCCTCAGCCACCGCTTTCGGTGGTTGTTGCTTGGTGCGGGCGTGGTCGCAGCGGCCGGCCTGCTAATCGTGCCCGTGCTGAGGCGTCGAATCGAGACCGAGATCAATTTCAGCGATCCCCACAACACGCTCGTGGGTCGCTCACATCTCTGGGACGCGGCGCTGCAGATGCTTCGCGACCACCCGATCTTTGGTGCCGGCTTATCCGGTTTCGCGACCGCGATTGCGCCGTACTGGAACGCAACGCATCCTGACCGGTTCACATACCCCCACAACATCGTGCTGAACTTCTGGACCGAGACCGGGCTCCTTGGCGTCGTCGCGTTCGCGGCCATCCTCGGCGCCACCTTCGCGCGCGCTTGGCGCGGCTGGCGCAACTCCGACGTGTACTGGCGGACGGTGCACCTCGGCGTTCTGCTCGCGCTTCTCGCGGTGGTGGTCCACGGGTTGGTGGATGTTCCCTACTTCAAAAACGACCTGAGCCTCGAGTTCTGGGCTCTGCTGTCGTTGACTTTTGCCGTAGGGGCGGGCAGCTTGAGCAGCGCCCATGCGGCCGCGGCAACGCAAACAAGCTCACCGAGCAAGACCGCAGCCCCGTAGATCGGGTCGAAACGTGCGTTGAGCGCGGGCCACAACAGTAGGGCCCGGCCTGCCGCGCCTTGAGACACCAGGTGCGGAAGAAAGACAACAGCCTTTAGCTGGCCGGTCAAGATCTGCCCGAAGCCGGGGTCGCCTGAAGTCTTGATGACGTACGTGAAATTCGTCATGAGCAAGAGGTTCCAGGCGACGAAGGCGCCGACGGCGGCCCACGAGATCCTGGGCCCGATCCTTTGGGCGACCGCAGCCAACCCGATCGCGAAAAAGGGCGTGAGGCTCACAAAGCGACGCATGCCGAAGGCAAAGCCGCCAAACCAGT
Organism: Chloroflexota bacterium; assembly: GCA_005882115.1. GTDB lineage: Bacteria > Chloroflexota > Dormibacteria > Dormibacterales > Dormibacteraceae > 40CM-4-65-16. The sequence continues at coordinate 12,163 of VBEG01000006.1, read as the reverse complement.
CAGGCGCCGCCCCGCCTAGAGCCAGCTCGAGCACAAACGCATATACAAATGCCACCTGCAGACGGCGGTCAGGCACGAATGCGAATCCGGCCACGGCGAGCAGCAGGATCGGGCTCCAGCTGAAGAGTCCGTGGAAGCTCGAGAACAGAACGTCGAGATAGTGGCCAGGCAAGAACTGGAGATCCTGGCCCGCCGGCCTGGCCGGAAGAAGGCTCCCAAACAGCACCTGATCAATCGGCAGCTGGGGCGCGAAAGCCACCAACACGCCGGCCAAGAACGGCAACAGATGCCACCAGCGGCGCGGCTTGTCGAGAAGGCCGATCAGCAGCAGAGGACCGTCCTGGTAGCGGATCAGGCCCATCAGGCCGCCGAGCACTCCTAGCGCGAACCAGCCGAGCGCTGAGCGCCTGTCCCTTCGCCACCACCACACATAGAGAAATGCGCCGACCGCGCACGCGGAAAAGGTGTGGGAGTAGCTCGGCTCGTAGACGAGGTAGTAGATGAAAGGTGTCGCCAGCGCTGCGGCCGCCACGCCGATGAGTGCCGGGCGGGGCGCGATGATTGCTGAGGCGAGTCGGTACGCCAACACAAGGGCGAGTAGTCCCATCAGAAGCGAGGCGAGCGTGAGCGTGACGCTGAACGGCGGGCCGAATTGAGGTTCGCCGCTTGGGTGCAGGGCGAGTGTGACGAGGTATACGGGCAACGAGACTATGGCGGCTCCCACAGGAAAGTAGTCGGCGAGCATTCCCGTCGACGTCCGGCTCTGGATGAGCAGCGGGTAGTAGCCGACATGCTCGGTTCGCACCGCCTGGTACTCGTTCGTGAAATCGAGGTCGTGGTCGACGACCAGCGTGTGCAGATACGAGAAGTAGCCGATGCCGTCGTTCTCGATCACCGGCTTGAACGTCAGGGCAAGGACAAAAAGCAGCCCGGCAAGCGCGAGCCAAGCCGCGGGCCGCATGTCGCGCGCAGCCGCAATCAAGCGCGCTTTAGGACGAACTTCCGATCAGCGGGAACTGGGCCTGCGCGGCCGCGCCCGCTTGAATGACCAAGCTCGTTGGGCTCAGGACGAGGACGCGGTCTCGGTCGAGGTTTCCCTTCGCGGTGTAGGTCTTGCCACCAACTACCAGTGTGACCTTGATCGGATCTACAAGAGTCCCCGCCTGCTTTTGCCAGTAGATGCGTCTAGTCGATGTCGGATCCCAAACGGTGTCCCACTCGAACCCGATTCTCGCGGTCCCTCGCCCCATTTGATTGTTGACTTTGATATTGAACCAGCCGTCCATGAGGCTGAAGCCTGCGTGTTTCTCGTCGTTCGGGATGCGATCCTGCCCAGGGAGGTGGGCCTCCTTCGCGGTTGCCGAGGCCGGAACGTAGAACCGGACGTAGCAGGCATAGGTCTGTCCGCCGGCATATCCGGGCGGGGTCGAATTCACATACGAGATGATGAGGTTGTGATGGAGCTTGCCTCCTGAAGCGGTAAGCACGAGATCGTAACTGCGCGCCAGCCAGTGATTGGCCTTGTCGCCGCCGAAATTGGACTCAACTTCAAACATCGCTTCGTCCGCAGCCGTTGGAGCCACCATCGCACCCGACCAGCCGACACGGTCCACCTCCTTCTGCGCGAGCTCGTTGTTGACGTAGATCTGGAGATGGCGTTGGGTGACCTGCGCGTTTAGGACGGTGATCAGCTTCGACCATTGCCCACTCCCAAGTGCCATAAGCCGCTCTATCAGTTTCACCGCGACATCTGAGAAGAACTGCTTTCGATTGCCAGTCCTAGTCGCCGTGTGCTGCTGCTGCTGGAAGACACTCTCGGCAAAGGTGGACGCTTGGACCGTCGTGTTCCATTCGGGCATCGCAATCGGCCCTGTCACGGTGAGCAAACCTGCTACCGCCCATGGGTCCAGAGAGACGACTCCGTCGACCTTGTTGCCGGTCTCATGAAAGTACAGCTGCTCGCCGGTCAACGCAGCTTGCGGAAAGTCTGGGTTGAAGTTTGAGTCACCGAAGATGTAGCTCTGTGTGCCGATGAACTGCCTCAAGGGCCCCGGCGGTTGGACGTACTTTGGGCTGCCGACGCGGGCGTACGGGTAATCGATGTAGTAGGTGTCGCCTCCTTTGCCGAGAGTGATCTCACCCTTGTTGATCGTGAGAATGCTGTACGTCCCGATGAATCCTCCGGCGCCTCGCAGCTCAGCCGGGTCGGGCTGCTCGACAAGGTACGTGCGACTTCCGTTGCCCCCCATGAGCTCGATCACTGCCGGAGCCAGCTTCTGAAACTCGTCCATCTGTGTAAGGCCTTTTGCAATGTCGCCCTTGGCCTTCGCGAAGGTGGCGCGTTGCGAGCTGGGCAAGACTGATATGTCGACCTTGGCCGCTTCGTTTCGTGCCCTCTGAAGCGCTGTTTTAATCGCCGGAGTCTTCGATTGCGCCAGCGTCATGACCGCGAGGATCCTGGGCCCGCTCTTCGTAGTTCCGGCGGCAGGCTTCAGAAAAGCGACATCGAGCTCGACTGTTTGCTCTCCGGCATCAGCGAGATCGATGCCCATGCGGGCAATGGCCTCTACGGACCGAACTCGCGGATCGATGTATGTACCGACGCCAGGAGCGATCTGGCCGCCACGCAGCAATGCGTCGCCCTGGACCTGATCTAGCGCACGTTGAAAGTGCGAGCGCCCGCTTTGGAAGTAGCGAATGGCCTCAGTGAGCTGAGCGGGATCGCCGGTTCCTGAGTTCGCCTTGACCACTGCGGCCTTGGCCAGCTGGAGATCGTTGGCCCCCTGCTGGAGCTCACCACCGAGCGCGGTTTGAAGATGGCCGGCATGCTGGGTTGCCGCATAAGCGGCAATCCCTGCGGATGCGAGCAGGATCAGTCCGATCAAACTCCATGCGAGCGCTGCACGTGGGTGCCGAGCTGAACGGCGGCGCCTCGAGATCTTCGTGCCGGGGCGCGCAGTGGAACCACGCGTTGGAGTCGTGTAGGTGTTCGTTACTTCGTCGTCGATCGTCACCTAGTATCGCGCATTGGACTGGTCGGATTGCTACCGCGTCTTCTCGGTTTTCGCGCTTTGGCGTAGAGGAACCAGCCCAGACGTCTTTCTAATGGTTGCAGCCAACGACTGGAGACCAACCGGTTCCCACCCGGAAGGACCATCCAGGGTTGTAAAACCCCGACCTCAAGCTCCAGGGCATCAAAATCGGCGAGCAATCCGCGAAGCTCAGCTCGAGAGTAGACGTCACCTTTGCGATTGCCCACACCATCGACTTCATTGACCAGCTGCTGGAGCGACTTTCGCTTGACAAGGCTGTCGATTGGAAAACGAATTCGATAGAGCGCCGAATTGCGGTGATAGACCATTGCAATCAACTGGCCACCTGGCTTGAGTACGCGTCGAATCTCGGCTACTGAGCTCCTTGTATCTGCGACGTGGTGAAGTACCCCCATGCAGGTCACGCAGTCAAAGCTCTGGTCGGCAAAAGGGAGATGCTCCGCATCAGCGACGCGGAAGTCTCCCTCCAGGTGAAGAAGCTGAAATCGCTTTTTGGTCAGCTCGACCGCTGTGCCGGTGATGTCGACGCCGTAGACATTGGCTCCTGCGTCGGCGTAGCGACTGAGTACGTATCCGTTCCCGCATCCGACGTCGAGTACTTTCTGACCCCTGAAACGATCGAACTCGTGCAGGCGACGCGAAAACTCCACGCTCTCGTTCCGCTCACGCAGGCGGTCGTAGGCGGCGAAGAACTCCGGGCTGCCAAGCGGCGCATCGATCCTTGCGGCTGCAACCGGGTTCGCCTCCCAGAAGTCGCGGATCGAATCGCGATCGGCGGTGGGTCGCTTCGTCGTCAAAGTACCTCGTCCAGGACCCGATTCACGCGGTGCGTGTACGTATGCTCGGCGAGCACGTGCTCGAGGGCGTGATCAACCAACTCGGACCGGTAGCCGTCATCTCGAAACCTCCGCACAACGTCATCGATGTTGGAATAGTCCTTGCTCAAAGATATGTAGTCTCGGTCAGCCTGAAGGATGCCGTTGTAGTCTCCCTCGAGCAATATTTGGCAGGTCTTGGTTCCGACGGGTTCGAAATGGCGCGAGGAGATTGCCTTGCCTGAGACTGGGTTTGAATACCGGGCGAAGAAGAGTTCGAACACCTCGTCGAAGGTCGCATTTGGGTGCTGGCCAACATACTCGATGACTGCACGACGGGTCGCATCGTCACGCTCGAGGTAGTACGTTCCCGACTCGGCCCCAACAACGCCTCTGCATCGATTGAGAAAGGCCGCCCATTCCGCCGCTGCGTAACGTTCGAAGTTGATGTCGGTGACGAGGTCCCAAGAGCGCGCACCTTCAACGAAGAACCGGAGAAGACCGGTTCGCTCCTCATCTCCAAGTGCGAACGGGTTGGCGTACAGCACCCCGCGGAAGCCGATGTCGATCGTGCGTGGGCCCTCTGCCGTCTTGTAGACGGTCGGATTGAGCGCGGCGGGGCTGGCAAGCACTCTCGCGGGGTTGCACGCGGCGTACAGCCACCGTGCGGACTCGATTGGCAGTTGGCTGGCGATGAATTCGGCTCCCACGTCGCGCGCGAAACCGATCTTTTCGGTCATCCCCGCGTATTCGTTGCCGAAGAAGACGACCAGTGGGCCTCGTCGACTATCCAGTGCCGCGGTTGCACGTCGCACTTGCCGCATGCTGTCGCCCGCCGCAGAGTGCAAGACGACGACCAGATCGTAGTCACGAATCCGCCGCATGAACCGTGGCATGTCGAGTAGGTCGTTGATGTTGCACAGGTCCGCCGAAAGCCGAGGCGAGCCAGCGAATGCGTCCCTCCAGTCATTGACGTACGACAGCGAGCTGTAACCTTCCAGCCACATCGCGTACCGACTTCGGCGGATGCTGTCCGGCAGGCGAGACGTAGACAGGTGCAGCCGCGAGATGATGGTGTCGCTAAGGGAACGAAGGAGACCCGCCGGCACGCTGCGCGCGTAGAGGAGAAGAGTGCGCGCGCGCCTCAAGCGATCTGGAGGTGCCCGCTGTGCTTCGCGATTGTGCGGTCGATTAGATCCAGGTTGGCACGAGTCCACGAGATCGTGTTCGCAAGACCTGCTTCGAGTGTAGTAGCCGCCTCGAAGGACAGCACCTGCTGCGCCTTGCGTGTACTCCCGACCCTTCGCCCGGCGCGATCCCACGAGCGCTGCGGCTGGAAATCGATCGGTGCTCCGTTGCCTGTCAGTTGGTTCACAGTCTCGGCCAGCTCGAGGATCGTCGTTTCGCGCCCGCTCGCCAAGTTGTAGACGTCGCCGGCTTCACCTGCCAGAGCACAACGAATAAGGCCCTCAACAATGTCTGCGACGAAGATGAAATCTCGGCTGGCGGCCCCACCGTTGTCAACCTGAAGGGGCAGGCCTTTCTCGGCGCGGTAGACAAATGTCGGCACCACGTTCCGCCAAACTGTCGCCGGTGTGCCCCGCCAGCGCCCGGCGCCGAGGATTTCGCCAGGCCCGTAGACGTTCTGGAATCGCGCCCGAACGGTCGGCACGCCGTGGAGGCGGTGGTAGTAGACACAATAAAACTCACCGACGATCTTCGAGATCTGGTACGGACTGTCCAGGTCAAACGAAACCATCCCCTCTTCCTCCACGGGCGTCGCGTCATCGAAGGTATGGGGCGCAAGCACGCAGCCGGACGCCGCGTAGACGAAGCGCTTGAGCCGGTTGAAGTTCCGAACTCGCTCCAGCAGCCGTAGCGTGGTGATCAGGTTGTTGTCGTGATCCTCGAGGGGATTCGCGATCGAGCTCTGGTTGCCGTGGTAAGTGGCGAGATGCCAGACGAAATCGAAATCGTCGGACAGGGCTTTAAGAACCTTCTGGTCAGCAATCGACTCGCTGATCAACTGCACCCGTTTGTCCGCAGCGACGTTTTCTCGCTCTGCAGACAAGAGGTTGTCGACGATGACTACCTCACCGACCTGCTCCGTCAGCAGCCGGCGCACGAGGTTGGAGCCGATGAAGCCGGCCCCGCCCACGACCAGAACCCTTGCGCCGCGCAGCCGAGAGTCGGTCATAACGGCCTGGCTCAGTCCTTGCCCCCCAGCGACCTGAGATGGGTGTAGGTCTGGTCGATTCCATGGGTGCGGTAATAGTCGACTGTCGCCGACACGCCCACGTCGAGCGGAGTTCCGACTCGCCAGTCGAAGTCGTCCTCTGTCTGAGACGGATCAAGCAGAATGGTGGCCACGTCGTCCGGGTTGCGAGGCCTGACTTCGACATCGTGATCTAGATGGATGCCCAGCGCCTTCACGGTGGCGTCAAAGAGTTCCTGGATCGAGAAGTCGCGACCCGAAGAGATGTGATAAGGACCACGCCGCCCCCTGCCATCCACGGCAGCTGCGACCACGTCGACAAGGTCGCTGACGTAGATGAAGTCGCGTCTCGTGTCCATGACAAAGCACGGCTTTCCCGTAGTGAGTCTCTGGAAGAAGGTCGGCAGGGGACCACTGATGTTGCGCGGCCCGTAGGCGTTGGCCAACCGGAATGAGATGAAGTCGAGATTGCTTAGGAAGATGTACTCCTCTGCTGCCGTCTTGCTGATGGCGTAGCTCGATCCCCCCGGCTGCATTGGGTGGCTCAACGTGATTGGCTGCTCGAGAGGGCGAAGGCCATATCCAAGCGCGGTCTGGAAGTAGATCAGCCGGCGAACCTTGTGCCTCTCGGCCGCACGCACCACGTTCACGGTTCCCACAACGTTGGTGAGTGCGTCACCGTACCAGTTGTCGGGGTCCTTGTATGACGCGGCTGCATGGACGACCACCTCGGGCGCGTGCTCATCGAAGCTGCGGCCGACAAGGTCGGTGTCTGCGATCGATCCTTCGATCAGTGTGAGGCGGTCGTGAGGAGAGAGGTTGTCGCGCCGCGCCGTTTCGAAGTTGTCGATCACGACCACCTCGTCCCCTCTGGCGAGTAGGCGGTCTGCCAGGTTGGAGCCCAGGAAGCCGGCTCCACCGGTGACCAGAACCTTCACTGAATCACTTCCTGGGTCGGGGTCGTGATCCGACTTCGGAACTCGTGAGCCTGGTCATGGAACGCTTGCTGCCAGAGCTCCAGGCTCAGAAGACCCCATGCCTTGCGGCCGAATCTGACCTCCGACTCGAGACCCTGCAGGACGCGGCGGTTGTCGATCAGCTCCCGGGAACGGGCCGCCTGGGACGAAAAGACATCGTGCACATAGTCGCGAACCGGGCCCGGGGTCGTGAGCCACTCCTGGAGCGGGACTGGGAAACCCATCTTGTCCTGGCGGTCGACGATGCGCTCCGGCAACTTGCCGCGCATCGCCGTTCTGAGGACATGCTTCATGTTCCCGTTTTCGAACTTGACGTCTGAGGGGATGGTGGCCGCCAGCTCGACGATTCGATGGTCGAGAAACGGAACTCGTGACTCCAGTCCGTGAGCCATGCTCACACGGTCCTCCACCTGCAGCAGTGCCGGCAGGAGCGTCTTGAAGTCAAAGTGAGTCATAGAGTCGAAGTACGACTCCTTGCCGACGTTGGCGCCATTGAAGATCGCCTGGAAGCTCTCCCAGGGGTCGTATTGACCGAGAGCGGACCAATTGATCTCGTCGCCCAGACTTGGAGCGCGATTGATGAGGCGGAAGTAGCGGCGGTCGAGATTTTCGAAAAGGCCGTCGCGCCAGAACTCCTGAAGCATCGGTTTGTAATTCCGAAGTGCGACGAGGTTGGGAATGATCGACTCGTACGTGACGACGAACTTGCCGGAGTGCATCGTGCCCTCAATCGCCCCCTTGATGCACTGCTCGAAATAGGCAACGAGGTAGCGGGTGTAGCCGCCAAAGATCTCGTCGCCACCCTGGCCTCCAAGCAGGACCTTGCGGTGCTTGCTGGCCAGCTCGGAGACCACGAACTGAGGGAACGAACCTGGGCCCGCCACCGGATAGTCGAGGTGGTAAATGACCTTCTTGATGGTCTCGACGAAATCGCGGGCCGTGATATCGACGTCGAGCACCTGAAAGCCTTTCCACTCCGCCAGCTCGCGCGCATACGCGCTCTCGTCGTAGGCAGGGTCCGTTCCGAAGCGACCGGTGAAGCCCAGGAAGTCTGGGCCTTGGGTCTCGGCAGCCAATGACGCGATGATGCTGGAGTCCAGACCGCCACTCACGTACGCGCCCACTGGCACGTCCGAGCGCAGGTGGAGCGCCACGGATTCCCCCATGAGGTCCTGGATTTCATGCTCGAAAAACGCTGATTGATGGCCGAAGTCCGGTCTGTAGTACACCTCCCAGTAGCGGCTGACTTCAATGTGTCCGTTGCGCACGGTGAGCGTATGACCGGGAAGGAGCTCCCGAACTCCCTTGAAGAGAGTCTTGCCTTCCAGGCAGAACTGGAAGCACAAGTAGTCCTTGAGCGCTTGGGGGTCCGTCTCGACCTCCGGCAGAAAGGGAATGAGCGCCTTGATCTCGCTGGCGAAATAGAGGATTCCATCCATCTCGGTGTAATAAAAAGGCTTGATCCCGAATCGATCGCGGGCACAGAAGAGCGTCTGCTTCGCCTCGTCCCAGATGGAAAAGGCAAACATTCCCCTGAAGTGTTGGACGCAATCGGCGCCCCACCTCTCGTATGCACGCAGCGCCACCTCTGTGTCGGATGTGGTCCGAAACCGGGGATCACCCAATTCCGCGCGGAGTTCGATGTAGTTGTAGATCTCACCGTTGTACGAGATCCAGTTACCCGCCTCGTCCCGCATAGGTTGGTCTCCGGTGGCAAGGTCGATGATCGTCAGACGGCGGTGCGCAAAGCCGACCGCGCCCCGGCCATGCGCCCACGTGGCATGCCCATCAGGTCCCCGGTGGGCCTGGATCTCGTTCATGAGCTCCAACCGCTTCGTGAGGCCCGGTATCGGCCGCCGCGACAGGTCGATCACCCCGGCTATGCCACACACGACTCAGGTCACCCGAGTCAGAGCCGGTTTCACTCCGCCGAGAGCCGCGACGATCCTCTCCGCTGCATGGCCGTCCCCGTAAAGGGCAGGGCGCGGAGTTTCCTGCGTTGGCAACTGCAGTGCTGCAGCAGCGATCCGCTCGGGGTCGGCGCCGCACAAGCGATTCCATCCAAATTCAAGCGTCTCTGTCCACTCCGTCTCGTCACGCAGCGTCAGGCATGGGACGCCGAAGTGGTACGCCTCCTTCTGGACGCCGCCGGAGTCGGTGAGGATGATGGCTGCCGAAGCCTCGAGCGCGAGCATCTCGAGGTAGCCTACAGGCTCCACAAGTCGAATCGAATCCGCGGTGGTGAAACCGAACTCGGCAATCATCTTCTGTGTCCGAGGGTGGAGCGGAAGGATCACAGGCAGCCCGAGAACCCCCAGTGCCCGGAGGATCCCTCTCAAGCGGCCTGGGTCGTCCGTATTCTCGGCGCGATGCACCGTGGCCAGGGCGTACTTCCCGGACGTCAGCCCCAAGGACGGGGGCAGGACCGCACGGCGGGAATGGAGGCGAAGCGCATCCATCATGATGTCGCCGACGACGTGCACCCCGCCCGTGATGCCTTCGGCCGCCAGCTGGTCGGCGGCGCTCTGCGAAGGTGCGAAGAGCCAAGTCGAAACGTGATCGGCGACCAAGCGGTTGAGCTCCTCCGGCATCCGGCGATTGAAGCTCCGAAGCCCAGCCTCCACGTGCGCGACCGGCAGGTCGAGCTTGGCCGCCGCGAGCGCCCCGGCAAGGGTCGAGTTGGTATCGCCATAGACGACCACCGCATCGGGCTGCTCCGCCAGCATCAGCGCTTCAAGAGCCGCGAGCATGGCGCCCGTCTGGGCGCCGTGAGGGCCGCTGCCAATTCCCAGGTTGTGGTCGGGCTCGGCGATCTCCAATTCGGTGAAGAACACCGCCGACATCCCGTGGTCGTAGTGCTGCCCGGTATGGACCAGTACTTCGTGGTGATGCTTTCGGAGCTCGCGACTGAGCGGCGAGGCCTTCACGAACTGAGGGCGTGCGCCGACCACCGTCAGAAATTTCATTCGGGCCGGTCTAGTCTAGGGATGCGTTTCGGGGCGTCTCGGATCGCTTGCTGATCGTATAGACGCCGCCGATTCCAGCGTACCTGCCGCGCCACAGCGGGTAGCCATGCGTATCGAGCTCGAGCTCCGAAACGAACTGGCGATGTTCGTCGGCGAGACGCCCCTCAGCAACAGCCCCTTTTCCGTATTTGCGCAACCATTCGAGCTCCATGACGCTCAAGTAACCCCCGCGAAAGCCGCCATCCATGCCGGCCTCCGCGATTATGTCGAGAACGCGTTTAGGGGTCCAGGCATCGGAGACCGGGCAATCGGGCCCATCTGTGCTTTTGGTAAATGCTTGGTCGACCGTCAAACCGGGAAACGCGTTGTTGACGATCAGCTGGGCATATGCGATCCACACGTGGTACATCACGCTGTCGCGGTTGTAGAGCATCAGGCGACCCTGTGCCCCTGGCTTCATCACCCGGCGGAACTCCATCAGGATCTCCTTCGGGTGCGTGGTGTGGTGAAGCACCCCGCCGCACTGGATCCAGTCGACTGAGTCATCGGGCAGCGGCACCTTGCCTGTCGAGTCGGTGATCCTGATCAGCTCGACGCGCTCGAGGTCGACATGGTGAAGGGCCAGGCGATGGCGTAGGAAGCCGAGAGCCTTGGCAGAAACATCGATGCCGATGACCTTCTGCGCGTTCGACCACAGCAAGAAGCCGGTGACGTCGTCGCCCGGACCGCAGCCGTAATCGAGGACGAGCTCCCCGCGGTGGTCACCGTAAAGGTCCATCAGCTCGGGGAAGAGCGGGTACTCAGAGTTCCTCTTGCGCAAATATCTCTCCGACTCCTTGGCGGACAAGAATGGCGCCTGGTGGAGGGTATGCTCGTTCCAGTAGTCGTCGACCACGGTCCGGCCCGCGTCGTCTTTGACCACGACAACCGGGCCAGTCCCACTGGGCGGCATCGCCGTGACTATGAGCTGTCGCGCAATCTGCCTGGCACGCGTACGGATCCCAAAGCGCATCTAATTCACTTCTCCCGTCCTTGACTCATCTACGTTGATCATCGGCGCAAGTGCCTGTTCCAGTGCAGCCGGGTTTCTACGACCGATCTGTGCAAGCAGCACGAAGGTCTGCAAGCCATCAGAACCAATTCCGACGTCAACGCGCGGACGGCGCAGTCGAACGAGGCCACCGAACGCTCGATGATCCCACTCGATGATATCCAGCGTGCGAGCATGCAAGGCTTCGCGCACAGGCTTTGATGACCCGTTCATGCGTCGCGAAGGCCGGCCGACGGGCCTACTGACGAAACATACCGCTCTCCTGTCGGCATCGAACTCCGAGGTCAGCGTGAAGGTTTCGCTCGTACTGAGCCCCCCCTTCGCTGCTCGTCGAAGCAGGGACAGCTCGAGGATTTCCTCCAGTAGCCTGTCGATGGCCAGGCCGGCGCGGCGGCCTTCGCGAAGCAGGGGACGGAGCTCTCTGTCGCCCAGCGCCGCGCGAACGGCAAGAAGACCCTTGTCGATATTTGGGCCAGGGTCTTTGCTGAGCCGCCTCGACAGCTCCCAGCCGGTCGCCGCGGCCACGGCCGCGAAGGCGCTGCTAACGAAGCGCCGCCACAGCGGGGGCACGCTCAAGATTCGCTCAACGCGTGCCAGCCCATGGCGAGGAGTCATCGACGGTCCCCGGACTACGTCGGCTTCCTCAGCGACGACCCGGTCGAACTCTTCGATAAATGCACCATAGCTCCAGTTGCCAGACTCGACGACGTGATCCCTCGCCCGGGCGGTCAAGGCATCGAGATAGTCGTTATCCCGTAGTTTTTCGACGACCTGATCAAAGTTCGAGAAATCCTTCTCCAAGGAGATGTAATGCTCGTCAGGGACGACGATTCCGGAATAGTCACCTGGGAACATCACCAACGCGGTGCCCAGCGACACCGCCTCGAATACACGCGGCGAGATGACATTGACGACCACGTTGCCCTCAAATGGGCGGAGCACTGCCTTATCCACCGCGTCATATGGCGCCGCGGGATGGATTCGGAGGTAGGCACGAACGGCTTCTTCGACACGTCCATCGAAGTCTGCGATGCTCGCTCCACTCTCGGTGCCAAGCGTCGCGCGAGCGGAACCGATGAAGTCGAC
>VBEG01000139.1 GCA_005882115.1 Chloroflexota bacterium | reverse complement strand
TACGACCGACAGCGGGCAGCCGCCGGCTGGCGCCCCTCCGCGTCGGCCCCGTCATACGGCCGCCCGGTTCAATGGAAGACGGTAAGCCGCGAGGGCCCGCCCCGCGCGCCGAAGGGATTCGACCGGCACGGTTTCGTCGCACGCCTGGAGGAGATGATGAACCGGGGCCGGCTGATGATCGAGAAGCGCAAGGACCTCGCGTCGGCGTCGAAATGGGAAGCGCAGACTCAGGCATTGCTGCGAGATGAGCTCGGCGACCACGCATACACGAAACGCTTCGAAGTGGCCCTGAGCCAGCCCCGCCCCGAAGGCCTGGTGGCGGCATATGGGGTGCTGTGGGCCGCGTATGAGGATGCGCTGAAGGGCGATCTGAAGCCGGTGGTGAAGGAAAGCCGCCCGTCCTGAAGGCCCATATGGCCGCCACCGACAAGTGAGTCAGAGGCAGCGAGAGGCTGGCGATCAGCATCACATGCTGCGCCAGCTGACGATTACGACCGCAAGCCCGTGGCCATCGCTACCCAAAGGGGATTGGGCGCTCTCCGATCCGCAGCTCATTAAGCGTGACGAAGCCTTCATAGATGTAGGTGATCACCATCACCGCCAGCCCCGCCTCGATCAGGAGCGGGCGCTGATCCGCATCGCAAAAAACCAGTAACAGCGCGAACATCACGATCCGATACATGCCGCCGATCGCCTTTCCGGCCACGCTGCGCGCCGCGATCCAGCGGCGGATCAGACGCTCGCCGGCCACGAGGATGCCGACAACGACGAGAACGCCCAACGAGCCGTGTCGTACCGCCGCACCGATAAGTCCGACTCCCACGGCGGCGTGAAAGGCTACGTCCGCCAGCCCGTCCAGTGCTGCGCCCGAATCCGACTCGGCCTTCATGGCACGAGACAAGAATCCATCGGCGACGTCGCTCACATATCCCGCGAGGTAGAGCCACGCCCCGATTGCGCCGTTGTCGCTCAGCACAGCGAAGCCTGAAGCGGTACCGACGAAGGGACGAATCGTCGTTAGCGCGTATGGAGCGCGGTCAAAAACTCCTGTGGCCCAGCGCGGGGCCCTCTGATCGGACTGAGTTTCCAAGCATGTAACCTCACAAACGCGAACGGCGAACGTCACATAGCACCAGATCCTTGCAACGCGCGCGGATCGTACCCGCGAGAGGAGTCAGTTGGACATCAGACCGATCGCACTCATCATCACCGCTGCCGCACAAACGTGTCTGCTGGTCGCGGTCGAGATCGGTTTCCGACGCGGCCTCGGCCCGGAGACCACCAGGCAGATCGCGCACGTCGTAGGCGCGGCCTCGGTCGCCGTGTTGCCACTTTTTCTACGGCTGTCCGAGCTGATCATGCTCGCGGCCTTTTTCACCGCGCTCCTGGCCTGGACCCGCGCGCGCCACCTCCTGAGCAGCGTCCACGGCATCCAGCGGGTCAGCGTGGGTGCGCTCGTCTTCCCGGCCGGGTTGCTGCTCGCGGTGCTGCTCGCGTGGAACCATCCCGGCGCGATCGCCTACGCGGCGCTCGTGCTGGGCGTGGCAGACCCCGCTGCGGCTCAGGTCGGCAAGCACGTACAGGGTGTCGAGTGGCCGGTCATCGGCGGCCACAAGACCCTCGCCGGAAGCCTGACCTTCGCCGCCGTTACGGTTGGCATCGGTCTCGCGATGAGCTTGGCAACAGGTGACGTGCGAATTCTTGCCGTGCTTGGCGCCGCCGCGGTGCTCTCCCTCGTCGAGGGCAGCCTGGGCTACGGTCTCGACAACGTTCCCGTGCCCGCCGTCGGGAGCTTGCTCGGGATCTCAATGCTCGGCCTGTAGGCCCTGCGCTTGACCCCCCACGCATGCATGAGCTGGTCGACTCCAACGTGCAATGCGAGCCCGGTGGAGAACGCGAGGCTTGCCTCCAGCCGGCTCGGCATGTAGAAGAACCGGAGCGCGACGAGGCAGCCGGCCACCGAGTCTGACTGGTCGACGAGGTACTGGAGCCACGTCCATCGATCGGTGGTGCCCGCCGGGGCGATGTCGAGCCGTCGCTTGACGAAGCTGTTCGGAAGCTCCGCCAGGCAGTAACCGAGCCCCAGAGCAAAACCAAGAAGCCATGGATTGCTCCGCTCGTAATCGAACGGCGACAAGGCCCGCAGCCGCGCGCTGCGCCGCGCAGCCATGGCCTGACCAGCGGCAACCAGCGCCGAGAGCATGGTCATGATTGCCACTCCCCTCCAGGTCTTGCGCGGCCCGAGCACCGGTTTGCCGCGCCACTGCCGGTCACCATCGACAGGCACCGCAAGGCCACCCAGGATCCCGGTCTTCAACACGACCACCTGTCCGAGCCCTGCTAACAGGACCGGCGCCACGATCCACGCCACACGGCCCGCCAGACTGCTCAACGGCGATCGAGCGAGCGCCGGAGGCGGAACACTATCGCAACGAAAAGCAAGAACCCTGCCCATCCAATCACCTCGCCGCGTCGGGAAGGTGCGGCGCGGACAGTCACGCCCCGGCGGTCCGGTGGGAACGTCGATGCAAGAGAAGCATCCCAACCAGCTGCAGCGGAGCGACCAACGGGGCCGCCAGCCTCACGGCCAGACGTGTGGCCGCAGCACCGAAAGGAGCCGTGGCGGCCGTGAACAATGCCATCTGGGCGATGCCAAACGGCCGCGCCCACGGAGGTTCGTCTGCATAGATGCGCGCGTAAGGGATTCGCCGAAGTGCCGCGACCATCAGCGCATAGCGAGCAAGAGGCGCG
>VBEG01000138.1 GCA_005882115.1 Chloroflexota bacterium | reverse complement strand
TGCTGTCCCGCCGTTGGCGATGACGACCGCCTTGCGCGCGACGAGCTGCTCGCCCCCGACCTCGATCGTTCGGAGGTCGATCATCGTCCCCGCGCCGCGCACCAGCTTCGCGCCGGTCTTGATGAGGGCGACGGCAGGCCGGCTGTCGTCGAGGTCGCGAGCCATCCACAGCACGCGCTTCGACACCTTGGGGAAGTCGACGTCCCACTCCACACGTGAAGCCGCAAGCGTCCGCGCCCGTCCGGCCTCCTCCAGCGTCTCGCCGGACCGAAGCAGGGTCTTCGAGGGCACGCATCCCCAGTACGGACACTCACCGCCCACCAGCTCCCGCTCCACCACGGCGAGGGAAAGCCCGCTGCCTTCGAGTTCCCCCGCGAGCGCCTCCCCCGCCACCCCGCCGCCCAGGCACACGACGTCAAACTCCTGCGGCAACGTTGTCTCCTCCCTCGACGCTTTCGCGCCGTAACGACTCGAGAAGTGATGTCGCGGTGAACGCGCCCGCGTAGCGGTCGCCATCGAAAACAGCGGCCCGCTCGGTGGGACTGCTCAGTGCGGCTGCGAAAGCTTCGGTCAGCGTGCTCGAGAGCGGTACGCGCGGCTCACCCGTCCGTGGCCCCCCGTCGGGTTCATCAAGGGTTTGCGGGTTGATGCGCACAACCGACATCCGGCGGACGAGCCTTTCCCTGCCCAGGAACTCTGCGACGTACTCGCTGGCCGGACGGGTAAGGATCTTTTCCGGCGTGTCGTACTGAGCGATCTCGGCCTGCATCTTCAAGAGGCAGATCCGGTCGCCCACGATCACGGCCTCGTCGATGTCGTGCGTGACGAAGACCACCGTTTTGCGCATGGAGCGCTGGATGCTGATGAACTCCTGCTGCAGGCGCTCCCGCGTGATCCTGTCGACCGCTCCGAATGGTTCGTCCATGAGCAGGATGGGCGGATCCGCGGCCAGGGCCCTGGCGAATCCGACGCGCTGACGCTGCCCGCCAGACAGTTGGTGCGGGTAGCGGTCGCGGTACTCGGGCGGCGGGAGGCCGACCAGCTCGAGCAACTCGTCGACACGCCTGGCGATTCGCTTGCGATCCCAGTTCCAAAGCCGCGGCACGGTCCCGACGTTGCCGCCGATGGTCATGTGCGGGAACAGCCCGGTTTGCTGGATCACATAGCCCATCTTCAAGCGCAGCGTCGCCGGATCCACGGTGCGTGTGTCCACGCCGTCGACCATCACCCGGCCGTGATCGGGATCGATCAGCCGGTTGATCATGCGCAACGTCGTCGTCTTGCCGCATCCCGACGGTCCGATGAGGACGCAGGTCAAACCGTCTGCGATTTCGAGTGTCAGGTCGCGTACCGCGTTGGAGCCCGACGCGAACTGCTTGGTCACGTTTTCCAGGCGGATCAAGGCTCATCCAATCTAGTCAAGACGAGGGGGCTCTCAGGCCGGGTTCATCCCGGCCGTCACCAGACGGGTCATTCCAGACGCCTCCCAATCACGGCAAGGAGTTTCCCAGGAGGGGCCCGCGAGGGAGGACCGGAGTCCTCACCCGCGCTTAACTAACGTAATCGAATGCCTGCACGGTTATTCCTCGCCGTCGATCAGCCGTGGGTCGACTGGGGATGGCTCTCGACTCACGTCCCGTACGTGTGGGACGCCGTGGTGCAGCACCTCGAGCTGACCGTGGTCGCGGTCGTCGTGGGACTCGCCATCTCGTTGGTGCTCGGCTTCCTCGCGCATCTGTGGCGCCCACTCCGTTTCCCTGTCCTCACGGTGTTCGGAGCCTTCTACACGATCCCCTCGATCGCGCTGTTTGCGCTGCTCATCCCGATCACTGGATTGAGCGGGACCTCCGCCGAGATTCCGCTCATCGGTTACAACGTTTTGATCCTGGTCCGCAACGTGATGGTGGGACTGGATGCGGTGCCCGCGGAGGTGCTCGACGCCGCTGACGGCATGGGGTACAGACGCTTCGCACGCTTGGTCGCCGTGGAGCTCCCACTTGCCGTGCCGGCGATCTTTGCGGGATTGCGAGTGGCGGTCGTCTCGACCATCGGGATCGTAACGATCACCGCCGTCATCGGCCTCGGCGGGCTGGGCCAGCTGATCCTGAGAGGCTTGATCCAGGACTTCCGCACTCCGCTCGTGGTCGCCACCGCTCTCTGCATCGTGATCGCGCTTTTTGCCGATCTCGCCCTCGCCGGTGCCCAGCGTCTGGTGGTTCCTTGGGGCAGGAGCTCATGAGCATCGGCGACCTTTGGCGCTGGCTTGTCGATCCCGCCAACTGGCAGGGTTCGGACGGCATTCCCACCAGGCTCGGCGAGCAGGTCCACGTCTCGGTCGAATCAGTCGCCATCGGCGCTGCGATCGCTTTGCCGGTGGGCGTTGTGCTCGGCCACTACGGACGCTTCGGCAACCTGGCGATCAATGTCTCCAACGTTGGACGCGCCGTCCCTTCGTTCGGGATCATCGTCATCGCGTTCCTGGCTTTCGGGCTGGGTGACGGGCCCATCGTCCTCGCCCTGACCGCGCTGGCCATACCGCCTATGGTCACCAACAGCTACGTCGCGCTGCGCGAAGTGGACCCTGACATCAAGGAGGCGGCGCGCGGGATGGGCTATCGGGAGCTGGCGCAGGTCCTGCGGGTCGAGTTACCTCTCGCCGTACCCCTGATCATGGCCGGAGTGCGCACGTCGGCGGTCCAGGTCGTCGCGACCGCAACCCTCGCGGCCGTGGTGGCCGGCGGCGGGTTCGGCCGCTACATAGT
>VBEG01000005.1 GCA_005882115.1 Chloroflexota bacterium | reverse complement strand
TTTGCCAAGCGCGATATGACCCTCCAGGACCCGCGCTCAGTCTTCCAGCTGATGAAGGCGCACTACTCGCGGTACACCCCAGAGGTCGTCTCGAGCATCACCGGCATCCCGGTCGCCGATTTCAAGAAGGTCGCCGACCTGGTCGGCCAGATGGGCCAACCGGACAAGGTCATGACCATCGTCTATGCCGTCGGGCTGACCCATCACACGACGGGCGGCCAGCTAATCCGTTCAGGCGCGGTGCTTCAACTGCTGCTGGGCAACATGGGCCGGCCAGGCGGCGGCATGAACGCGGAGCGGGGCCACGCGAACATCCAGGGCAACACCGATCACGCGATCTCGTGGGAGATCCTGCCCGGCTACTTGAAGATCCCCGCGCCGGGGCAAAAGACGATCGCGGACTACGTCGCCCAGAGCGCGCCGAAGAAATCCGACAAGAACTCGTGGAACTTCTTCGGCACCAACTACAGCAAGTTCATGGTCAGCACGCTCAAAGGCTGGTTCGGCGACGCCGCCAAGAAAGACAACGAGTTCGCATTCAACTTCATACCGAAGCCGGCCGGCAACGCGTCATGGATGACCATCTACGACCAGGCTCTCAAGGGCAAGATGGAGGGTCTGATCCTGTCGGGCATGACGGCCGCCAGCATCGGTCCCGACAGCAACCAGGTCAGGCAGGCCCTCGGCAACCTCAAGTGGCTCGTGGTGATGGATCCGCTCCCGACGACCAGCTCAGAGTTCTGGCACGCACCGGGGGTAGACGCCAGCCAGGTCAAGACCGAGGTCTTCATGCTGCCGACCACCCACTGGATCGAGAAGGACGGCTCGTTCGTCAACAGCGGCCGGTGGTCGCAGTGGAAGGACCAGGTCCTGCCTCCCGAGGGCCAGGCCAGGCACGACCACTGGATCCTCGCAGACCTTTTTCAGAGAGTGAAGAGGCTTTACCAGGGGCAGGGCGGCAAGTTCCCCGACCCGATCCTGGCCTTGACGTTCAACTACAAGGACCCCAGCAAGCCCGAGCTCGACGAGATCGCGAAGGAGATCAACGGCAAGGATCTCTCGACCGGCAAGCAGATGACCTCATTCGCGCTTCTCAAGGACGACGGCACAACGACCACGGGAGACTGGATCTACACCGGGAGCTACCCGGATGCCGGCAACCTGATGAAGCGTCGCGGCGGAATCCAGGACCCGAAGGCCAACGATCCGACCGGCATGGGCTTCTATCCCACCTGGGCATGGAGCTGGCCCCTCAACCGCCGCGTGATGTACAACCGCGCCTCAGCCGACCTCGACGGCAAAGCGTGGGACCCCAAGCGCCCCGGCATCACCTGGAACGGCAGCAAGTGGGTCGGCGATGTTCCGGACTATCCCCCGACCATGGACCCACACGACCCGAAAGCGTGGCTGCCTTTCATCATGAACGGCGAAGGCGTTGGTCGCCTCTTCAGCAACGGCATGGTCGACGGGCCGTTTCCCGAGCACTACGAGCCTGTCGAATCGCCAGTCGCCAATCCACTTCATCCCAGCAACTCTGCCTCGCCGGTGGCGTTCCTCTACGACAAGGCGGCAGGCAGGCCAAACCGCTTCGGCACGCCGACCGAGTTTCCGTACATCGCCACCAGCTATCGGTTGACCGAGCACGAGCACTACGTGACCCAGCACGTTCCCCATCTCGTCCAGTTGCAGCCGAAAGCATTCGTCGAGATTCCGCACGAGCTCGCGGACGAGAAGGGAATCAAGAGCGGCGATCAGGTGCGTGTGTCGTCGAAACGAGGCAAGCTCGAGGTCCTGGCGCTCGTGACGAAGCGGCTCGGACCGATGACCGTCGCCGGCCAGAAGGTGTACCAGATCGGGATTCCGATCCACTGGGGCTACGTCGGGCTTTCGGCCGACGGTGACCCCAGCCATGGTCGTTACTGGATGGCCAACGCTCTCACGCCGTTCGTCGGAGACGCGAACGCACGGACACCCGAGTTCAAGGCATTTCTCGTCAACCTGGAGAAGATCTGATGTCGGCCACGCTGACCGCCGATCGTCTGTGGACCGACCGCCGCCGTCGAGTCGCGGAATTGCGCGGGCGCCAGGGCTTTGCCAGGCAGCTGCTCGACCTCTATGGTGCTTTGCTAGGGGTTCAGGAAAAGGCGTTTGTCGACGCGGCGGCGGCATCTCCTGATGCCGGCGACCTCGCAGCCTACGTCGCCGAAGTCGTCGTTCCAGGGGTGGTTGATGTGACCCTTTTTGCGGGCCCGGACCGACTGCGCTCGGAGCTCATCCACCGTCTGGAGACAGAGCACCCGCGGCAAATCGTCGCGCGCTGGATCGCCGGCGAGGACCAGGCGCTGGTCGATCGTTACCTTGCGCGCGCGTCGCTCGGTCCCGTGCTCGAGGCGCTAGACCCGCGGACACTCGCGGCAGGTGGCGGTGAGCATGACCCCCGCCACTGTCCGGAGTGCGGGGGACCTCCGCAGCTGAGCTTTTCTGCGGTCCCGGCCGAGGATCTCGCAACCGGGCCTCGTTTCCTCGAGTGCGCTCGATGCGGCGTCGCATGGGGCTATCCGCGGATGACGTGCGCGGCCTGCGGAGAAGATTCGAGCGCCAGGCTGAGCGTTTTCAGCGAGCTCGGCACAGCGTCAGGGGAGCGAGGCAGCGTGGTGCGCGGACTGCCCGCCGGCGATTCGGCGGCGCGGCAGCGCACCGTCTTTCCACACATCCGCATCGAGGCGTGCGAATCCTGCCGCCGCTACCTCCTCAGCATCGATCTCGCCACGGATCCTGCCGCCGTGCCGGTAGTCGACGAGCTGGCCGCGATCCCGCTGGACCTTTACGCCCGCGAGCAGGGCTTTTCCAAGATCACACCCAACCTGATGGGCTTCTAGATGGCAGAGATCAAAGCAGGCGAGTCCTACGGTTTCTTCACCGACACCAGCGTCTGCATCGGCTGCAAAGCCTGCGAGGTTGCATGCAAAGAGTGGAACCAGCTGCAGGGGGATAGCCCCACCTTCCTCGCTGACAGCTTTGACAACACAGGAAAACTGGACGCTCAGAACTGGCGTCACGTGAAGTTCATCGAGCACGTGCCGGACGAGTCCGCGACCACGGGCAACGGTACAGCCTGGTTGATGATGTCGGATGTCTGCAAGCACTGCAAGCACGCGAGCTGCATGGAGGTGTGCCCGACCGGCGCCATCATCCGCACCGAATTCAACACGGTGTTCATCCAGCAGGACGTATGCAACGGATGCCGCAACTGCATCGCCGCCTGTCCGTACGGAGTCATCGGCATGAACCAGCAAACGGGTACCGCGCACAAATGCACGCTCTGTTACGACCGGCTCCAGGGTGGCCTCGAGCCGGCTTGCGCCAAGGCATGTCCGACCCAGTCGATCCAGTTCGGCCCGCTCGCGGAACTGCAGCAGGCAGCCGATGTCCGGCTGGCGGCGCTGCACAGCCAGGGCGTGACGCAAGCCCAGCTCTACGGCCGCGACGATAAGGTCTACGGCGGCCTGAACGCGTTTTTCCTGCTCATGGACAAGCCCGAGACGTATGGTCTCCCCAACGCGGACAACGCGAAATTGCCGAGCCGCAACGATGTGGGGGGCTACCTCGGCGCACTTGTGACAGGAGCGTTGGCTGTGGTGGCCGGCCTGGTCGCATTCAGGCGCAGAGGCTCGCCCTGATGGCCGAGCATTTCGTCCGCGCCCCTGAGTGGACCTGGTACATCCTTTTCTATTTCTTCTTCGCGGGGCTTGCGGGCGGCGCCTACGCGCTAGGCACCTTGCTGAGATTCTCCGGCGATCCTCGCGACGAGCCGGCGGCCAGGATCGCCTTCATCGTCAGCTTTCCCACCACGGTGATCTGTCCGATCCTGCTCACTGCGGACCTCGGCGCGAGTTGGTGGAAGTTCTGGCACATGCTGGTGAATGTCACGCCTGGCGACACCAGCCTCAACTTCAAATACTTGTCGCCGATGTCGGTTGGCGTGTGGGCTTTGCTTGTGTTCGGATTCTTCGTGACCATATCTGCTTTTGACTCGTGGCTGGGCAACAGGCGTGGCGCCGGAATCATCCCGTTGCCCCTCCACCGAGCATTCAATTTCTTTGGTGCTCTGGTCGCGATCTTCATCGCGTCCTACACGGGAGTCCTGCTGAGCGTGAGCAACCAGCCGATCTGGAGTGACACGTGGGCGCTAGGCGGACTCTTCCTTGCATCAGGACTGAGCGGCGCGGCGGCCCTCATAGCCCTGCTCATCCGGAATCGCCCGGAGGCCAGTTTCAGCCTTGGTCGGCTGCACCAGGCGGACGGCTACTTCTCCGTGCTCGAGATTGCGCTGATCATCGTCTTCTTCATCACGGTCGGAGCGACTGGCGCACTGTCTCGAATGCTGCCTTGGCTGCCGCTCTGGGCGATCGCCGTCGCGGGCGTGGCCGGCTCCTTGGTCGAGGCGCGAGGGCACATGCGAGTGGAGGCCGGCGGCGGCTCGGCTACCGTCGCTGGATTCCGCCTCGACACGGTTGTCGTTTCAGTCCTGGTCCTGTTCGGTGTCCTCGCGATGCGAGCGGCGGTGATTTTCAGTGCCCAGTAGGGAAGACGTCCTCACAGCGCTGTCGGCGATCCGGGATCCCGACCTCGGCCGCGACGTGGTCAGCCTGGGCATGATCAAGGACCTGGCCATCAGCGACCAGGGACGGGTCAGCTTCACATTTGAGCTGACAACCCCGGCGTGTCCTGTACGGGACCGTTTCCAGACCCAGGCCCACGAGCTGGTCGGCAATCTTCCCGGCGTGTCCGCCGTGGATCTGAAGATGACCTCCAATGTCCGCGCCGCGTTCAATCGAGGCTCGCGGGAGAGAATGGTGCCGGGCGTGAAGCATGTGATCGCTGTCGGCTCCGGAAAAGGGGGAGTTGGCAAGTCGACCATCGCCGTCAACCTCGCCGCCTCCCTCCAGCTCTCCGGAGCAAGAGTCGGACTTCTTGACGCGGACATCTACGGTCCGTCTGTGCCCGGAATGCTCGGGATGACCGACCCGCCGAAGGTTCAGGAGCAGAAGCTGCTTCCTCTCGAGGCTTACGGGATGAAGTTCATCTCGATCGGGCTCCTTGCGGGGGCTGACAAAGCCATGGTTTGGCGCGGCCCCATGGTCTCGCGGGCCATCGAGCAGCTACTCACGGACGTAACCTGGGGCGAGCTCGACTACCTGTTGGTCGATCTTCCTCCGGGGACTGGCGACGCGTCGCTTACTCTCGCGCAGGCTGTGCCGCTCACCGGCGTGGTGATCGTCTGCACTCCGCAGGATGCGGCATTGAAGATCGCGCTCCGCTCTCTGCAGATGTTCCGCGGGCTGAACGTCCCTCCGCTCGGCATCATCGAGAACATGAGCTGGTTTGTGTGTGGAACCTGTGGAGAGGAGCACCACATCTTCGACCATGGCCAGGCGGAGCGCGCAGCCCAGCGGTTGGGCGTTCCGTATCTCGGCCCGGTCCCGCTGGAGCGGTCAATCCGCGAAGAGGCCGACGCGGGCGCGCCAGTCGTCGTCTCGCGGCCGGACACAGATGGCGGCCAGGCGCTTCGGAAGATCGCTTCAGCGCTGGCCGCGCGCGTGTCCGTGCAGAGTTTCCGGCAGCTCCCGGTCATCAACGTGCGCTAGCTGTCTAAAGCCCTGGGACTTCGCGCTCCAGCTTCTGCCTGACCTCGAGGATGAACTCGGCCAGGGTCGCGTCGTCGATCTCCGGCTTCGCGGCGCGCAGTCGCTCGGCCGCCACTCCCGCCAGGAAGCTGGTCAGCGGCGCGAATCGGCGCTCCTGTGTATGTGCCGCCACGCGGGCCAGCTCGAGCAGCTCCAGAGCGATTTGCGAATCCAGCGCCGGCTTGGCGATGGCAACGCCTCGGCGCTTTGCTGCGTCCACCCAATCCTGGCCGAGGCTTTCGAAGAACTGGTTCATCAGCCACACGTATAACACGCGGGCGACGTATCGAGATGTGTGGTCCGCTTCACTCTGGGGAGCTGATCTTTTCCGCGACTTCTTTGAATATCTCGTACGGTTGCGCGCCCATGACCAGGAAGCGGCGGGCGAAGATGTGGGCGGGGATGGCGTCGATGCCGACAGATGTGGCCAGGCGGCGGTTCTCATCGATGGATTCCGCGTAGCGATCCTCCTCGATTGCTTCCCGCAGCTCTGCCGCGTCAAGTCCGACCGAGCTTCCGATGCGCACAAGATCGCCCACGTCTTCCAGCTTGCCTGTGCCCTCCCAGTGCGCCCTGAAAAGCGCCCGATGCATGTCGTCGAACTTGCCTCGCTCCCGCGCGAACTCGGCCGCCCCCAGCGCGCGGCGCGAATTGATGATCACATCGCGCTGACGCATCGTGAGCCCGACGCTGTCGGCGATCGACTGCAGGTGCGACTGGATTCGCTCCGAGCGGGCGCGACCAAAGTAGACATCGCGCGGAATTCCTTGGGGCGGAGCCTCAGGGTGCAGCTCGAAAGGCAGCCATGTGACGCTGGCCAAACCTTCCCGCTCCAGCTGTTCGACCCTGACCGAGTCGATGTAGCACCAGGGTCAAACGTAATCGGAGAAGACGACGAGATCGACCGGCTGATGGGGGCCCATTCTGCTTAAGGAAACGTTCAGCGATCACACCAGATTCCCTTTGGCAGCCCTTAACCATACGGTGGCACAATGGGTTGCAGAGGGTAAGCGGTACCCAGACTCAGCTCCCATATTCAGGAGGTTCACATATGCCTGACGCAAAGACTTTTGTCGTAAACGCGCCGGCGTGGGTCGATCTTGCAAGCAAGGACGCGGCCGCGTCGCGCGACTACTACGCGAAGCTGTTCGGCTGGAAGGTGGAGATCGCAGGCCCGGACGCGGGCGGCTACGCGCTCGCCAAGTCAGGGGGCAAGGACGTCGCCGGAATCGGTCCTGTCCAGGATCCAAACGCGCCGTCGGCCTGGAGCCTGTACATCGGCACCCGTGACGTCGACGCACTCGCCAAGAAGGTAGAGGCGGCCGGCGGCAAGGTGGTCGCGCCCCCGTTCGACGTCCTGAAGTCAGGGCGCATGGCTGTGTTCCAGGACCCGAGTGGCGCCTTTATCTCGGCCTGGCAGCCCAACGAGATGCACGGCTTCGAAGTGATGGGCAAAGCGAACTCATATGGGTGGACGGAGCTCAACTCGCGCAACTTCGACACGGCGAAGGGCTTCTACACGAAGGTGTTCGGCTGGACCCAGAAGGTAAGCCCCATGGGCGAAGGCCAGGGCGACTACACCGAGTTCCAGCTCGACGGACAGAGCATCGCCGGCGGCATGGACATGAATCCGATGGTGCCTGCCGAGGTCCCCTCCTACTGGATGGTTTACTTCGGTACCGACGACGTCGACAAAGCCCACAAGAAGGCGATCGATCTCGGAGGCAAGGAGATGCTTGAGCCGCAGGACTTTCCGGGCGGTCGCTTCTCGATCCTCCAGGACCCGCAGGGCGCGGCGTTCGGCCTGCTGATCATGAAGAGCTGAGAGAGAACTAAAGTTACGAACCGGCGGGCTTCGCGGCCCGCCGGTTTTTTATTGGTTGGAGATGGCGCGAAGAGAACCCGACGTCGACAGGTGGATGAAGGGCAAGCCGGCGGAGCCGATCCTGCGCCGGGTGCGCGACATCATCCTGTGGGCCGACGACCGCATGACCGAGTACCTGAAGTACGGCACCGTCCAGTTCGCGTGCAAGGGCGACTTCGCCAACTTCGTCCATCACAACGAAAAGACGGTGACCCTGATGTTCAACCGCGGGGCCAAGCTCCAGGGGAATTTCCCGAACCTGGAAGGCAGCGGACCGTCGGCCCGCCACATGCGTTTCGCCGACCTCGGGGACGCCGACGACAAGACCGCGGAGCTGAGCAAGCTCGTCGTGACGTGGTGCGACATGATGGCGCCCCGCAAGGTGTGGTCGACCAAGAGCAGCACGGGCGCAGCGAGGAGCGGTCCGAAGCCTCGGGGACGACCGAGACTCAGGCCCTGACAGCAGGTTGCGCGATGCCGATCAGCTCTTCTCGTTGACGAAATCGTGAGCTTCGCGCGCCAGCGAGAGCCAGGGTCGTTTCGAGGTGGGAGAGAGGACAAACCACTCCCGCATCGGCGTGCCCTTGCCTGCGTCGAAGCGCCGTCCCTCGCCGATTGCAGCGAGCTCGTCGACGCGGGAGCGCGGTAGCTTCACCACGAGCTCGTCGCGTACGAGCATCGCAAAGATCCTGTTCTTGACCTTCAGCTGGCCCGTCGAACCGAAACCCTTGCCCCGACTCAGGTTCGTCACGTCGGGATTCGCCGTCATCGTGGCGGCGAGCCGCTCGTAGCGGCCTTGCGGCGTCATGTCGCGAACACACGGGCGACCTGGGCCGCCAGGCGTGCGTTGTGGATCACGAGATCGACGTTGAGCTCGACAGACCGGCCGCCTGACAGCTCGGCCACCCGCGCCAGCAGCCGCGGTGTTACGTCGGCGCCGCGGATGTCCGCGAGCTCCGCGAGGGCCTGATGCGTGATCTCGTCGGCGCGCGCGAGCTCCCCGGTTGGCGGCACGGCAACGACGATCCCCCGCGTGCCGCTGTCCCAGGCGGCCGCGAGGACGCGCGCTGCATCCCCTGCGTCCTCAACCCTCGCGCTGACACCGCAGCCGGAGTGCCGCGTGTAGAAGGCGGGGAACTCGTCGCATGCGTATCCGAGCACGGGCACCGAAAGCGTCTCGAGCCGCTCCAGCGTGCTCGGGAGATCGAGGATGATCTTCGCCCCAGAGCAGAAAACGGCGACCGGCGAGCGTCCGAGCTCGAGCAGGTCCGCCGACTCGTCCTCCGGCCGGCCGCGGTGGACGCCACCGATGCCACCCGTGGCCATAAAACGAATCCCCGCCATCGCCGCGACCCGCATCGTGGCGGCGACGGTCGTGGCCCCCACGGAGCCATGCGCAACCGCCGTGCCAAGGTCGCGTGAGCTCACCTTGACGGAGGCCGCAGCCACCCGCTCGAGCCCAGTGTGGCTCAACCCTACGCACAGCCGGCCGTCGAGCACCGCAACCGTGGCCGGGACGCCGCCTTCGTCGCGGATCGCCGCCTCGCAGCCGAGCGCGGCGCGCATGTTGTGCGGGGCGGGAAGGCCCTGTCCGAGGATCGACGTCTCCAGGCCAACCACCGGACGGCGTTGCGCGAGCGCCGCCGCGACCTCGTCGGAGATTCGCAGCAGGTGGTTCAGCTGGGGCGCGCTCCAGCGAGCTGCACGGATTCCGAGGCCGCGCGCACCCCATGTTCGGCGGCCTCGATCGGGGCCGCGCCGCGCAGCCACGCGGAGCAGAACGCGGCAGCGAATGCGTCGCCGGCGCCGGTAGCGTCGACCGCCGCCACCGCCGGCGCCGAGATCGTCCGGCCGAAGACGCGGCATCCGGCCGCGCCCAGCTTCAGCACCGGTACCTGCGCGAGGTTCTCCAGAGGAACCCCGAGGGTCGCGGCCTCGCTCTCCGTCGCGAAGAGGACCTCGGGCGCCAGACGCGCCAGGACGTAGGACATACGAGCCGGACCGTATGCGCGCAGTCCCGCCGCCGATGAGAGGTCGACCGCGACCATGCCGCCCGCGTCGCGTACGACACGGATGGCGGCCCGCGCCGCGCTCGCGATAGGCTCGAGAAAAAGCGAATAGGCCGGCACGTGTAGCAGCTTGGCGTCACGAAACCATGCCTCTTCGAGGTCGTCCGGACTGAGCCCGATACTTGCGCCGCGCTGGGTCGCCATCGTGCGGCGGCCGTCGGGACTGATGAGCACGGCGATCGCGCCCGTAGGTTCGGCTGCCCATACCGCGCGCACGTCAACGCCTTTCGACTCGAGGTCGGCCACGAGACGGCGGCCCGTCTCGTCGTCGCCGACGCGAGTGACCAGGCGGGACGCGTCTCCCAGCGAGGCCGTCCACGCGCAGAAGTTCGCCGCCTGGCCGCCGCCCCCGATCGTGATCGCGGCGGGGGAGTCGTCGTCAGGCTCGAGCGGGCCGTCGGGCACGATCCTGACATCGAGCACGAGGTCGCCGATGGAGACGATCAAGACCTGACGAGGATAGCGGCCTCGGG
>VBEG01000027.1 GCA_005882115.1 Chloroflexota bacterium | reverse complement strand
GGTTCGTGACCGCTATCGCGGAGGCGAAAGGCGCGTAGGAGGCGGCAAACTTGATCGGGGTGAGGCGATGGCGGTGGACCAGCGCGGACACGGCATGCCACGCGGCCACGGCCTCGTCGTCAGAGCGACCGCCGAAGAAGTCGATCAGCGACGTGCCGGCGTTGACCAGCGGAGCCACCGCTTCTTCGTTGGCGTCGGGAGCAGCGGCCGCGACGCGGTTCCAATTCCCCCTGTCGAGTGAGGCGACCTTGTGCGCAAAGCCGCCTCCGTTGAGCCCTTCGAACGCGATCGACGGCTCGAACGGGACGAGGACCTGACGGATCTGGTCGAGGTTGGTGTGGTGGTGAGACTCGAGAGCGAAACTCGCTCGCTCGACCGCCACGAAGGCGCGACAGCGCAAGTAGTTGTCGAGGTCGCGTGTGCCATCCAGCATCGCGAGGATCGACCGGACGACGCCGGCCGGCTCGGCCGCACCCTCGCGCGTGACGCTCGCCACAAGCTTGCGGCGGTCAAGCACGCGCAGCCACTGGATCGCCGACAGCTCGGAGACGCCCTTGATGAAAGCGGCCACCTCGGCATGGTTGGGCCCGTATGGCGCAGGGGCCTTCGCCGCGGAGGCGGGTGCGGCCCGGGCCCGGGGCGGTCTGGTGATGGTCTTGATCGCGCTGTTCACCGCGGAGCGCACGCGTTCGGCCGCCGGCATCGGTTCCTCCACATGGCTGAGGGAGGAAAGCGGGATCACCGGTTCGAGCGGAGCCCAGAGCTCTGCGACCTCCTGAGTGGAAAGGTCGCCGAGGGTGCCGAGCACCCGCCCCCCATGCACCAGGGTTCTCACCGCCGACCACCCTTCGTCGCCCGTCAGCTGGTTCGGGATCAGCGAGAGCGCGCCAATCGCAACCGCTTCTTCGCTCCTCACGTGCCGGTTCTTGGCCACAGCCTGAAGCAACGTGCGCGACGCGCCGGGCTCGATCCGCCAGCGCTTGGCCAGGGCGAGCAACTGCTCCTTGCTCAGTCCGTCGAGCTTGGCGATGAACCGCCGCGTCAGTGGATCGAGCACGTCCGAGCCCGACAGCGGGATCACCGCCGCGAATGGCGCGTAATGGACGGCGAGCTTGAGAGCAGGCAGCTGCGACCGCATGACCAGCGCCGTCATCGCCTCCCAGGCGGCCACCTGCTTTTCCTCGCTTTTCTTCACGAGGGTGTCGAAGAGCACCTCGCCGGCCCTGGCCATCGGCTCCGAGATGCGCGTGTCGCTGCTGCGGATGGCGGCCTGGATTGAGCGCGCCGAGTCAGGGGAGCCGCCGCCTTCCTTGCTGACGGAGCCTACGAGGCGGCGGGTGGCGAGGACCTCGCGCCATTGCCAGGGCGTCAGGTGGGCAGCCGCGACGATGAAAGCCTCGACCTCGGCGGTGTGCGGGCCAAACCGGTGGGAGGCGTCGTCGTTGGCCCTCTGAATACGGCCGAGCAGACCATGGGAGGCGGGCGCCACAGCGCTATTCTCAGCGCATCCCCGCCGGCTTAAGCCTCCTTAAACGGTCTCGACCTTCAGGAGGTTTGTCTGGCCCGGACGGCCGACCGGAACACCCGCCACCACAACAACGCGGTCGCCCGGGCGGACCATGCCGCTCTGCACGGCCGCCTCGGTCGCGTTGGCGATCATCTCGTCGGTATCTCGCCCCGGGCTGACCAGGAGCGGAAGCACCCCCGAATAAAGCGCGGTCCGCCGGAGCACCTCCGGATGCGGGCTCGCGGCGATGATCGGCACCCCCGGCCGCGCCTTGCTGCAACGGAGGGCGGTTGTGCCCGATTCGGTGAAGGCGATGATGACCCGCGCCTGCAGCTCGGCGGCGGTGGACGCGGCGGCATGCGCGATCGCGCTGCCGACCTGGCCGGGCTCGCGCCAGAACTGGCGCGCCCGCTCGTACGCCGGGTGCTTTTGCGCCGCCTGGCAGATCCGTGCCATCGCGCGCACAGCCTCCACAGGGTGCGCGCCGATCGAGGTTTCCTGCGAGAGCATCACAGCATCCGTGCCGTCCCAGATTGCGTTGGCGACGTCAGATGCCTCGGCGCGCGTGGGGCGGTTCGCGGTGACCATGGACTCGAGCATCTCGGTCGCCGTGATGACGGGCACACCGGCGCGGTTGGCCTGGTCGATGACGTCCTTCTGCACGGCTGGCAGCTCGCCGAGCTTGAGTTCGACGCCGAGGTCGCCGCGCGCAACCATGACCGCGTCCGCCACCTCGAGGATCTTGGCGAGATTGCGGATCGCCTCGAGCTTTTCGAGCTTGGCGATCACGGGGATTGAGCGATTCATCCCGGTGACGTGCTGCTGGCAGTCGATGACGTCTTCGGGTCGGCGTACGAACGATAGGGCGAGGTAGTCGACCTCGAGCTCCACTGCGAGCTTGAGGTCCTCGATGTCTTTTGCGGTGAGCGCGGGAAGCGGAAGCGGGCGGCCGGGCACACTGATCCCCTTGCGGGCGCCCAGCAGTCCGCCGCGGACGACGGACGCCTCCGCCCGGCCGTCGTTCACCGCACGGACGGCGAGCTCGATCCTGCCGTCGTCGAGGAGAACACGATCTCCCGGCCGCAACGCCTGAACCAACTCCACATGAGACACCTGAACCACCTCCCCACCGTGGGGAGAGGTCGCGGCGAAGCCGCGGGAGGGGTTAACCGGTCCCGCACCAACCAACAGAACGGACCTGCCTCGCACCAGTCGCTGGAACGTGCCCTCGACCGGGCCGGTCCGGATCTTCGGACCCTGCAGGTCGCCCAGGAGCGCGACAGGCCGGCCGGTGTCGTCGGCCGCCTCCCGCACCGCCTTCGCTGCGGCGCGATGTGTCTCCGCGTCGCCGTGCGAGAAGTTGAGTCGCGCGACATCCATGCCGGCCTGGACCATCGCCCGCATCACCTGAGGCGACGCGCTCGACGGCCCGATCGTGCAAACGATCCGCGTGCGGCGAAGCATGTTCATTGGTAGCGCTGGACCCGACGCGTCATCTCCCTATCGGCCTCGTCGACGCGTCGCTCGAGCTCGACGGCGCTGATCACCGCGCCGCCCATGCCGCGCACGAGATCGCGCTGAAATCGATCCGACGTCGCGACGGTGATCACATCGCCCGTCTGGTTTGCCTGGTAGGCGAGCCTCTCGATCGAGTGATCAGCGGAATGTCCCTTGCGGGTGAAAATCACACGCACGCCGTCGACTTTCTCCTCCGAGTTCGACATCGCCTTCGAGTGATGCGCGTCGAAAACCACGGTCAGCTCTTCGCCGCTGATCATGCCGAGCACCGACAGTCGCTTGATGAGCTCGTCGCGCGCCGCTTCGAGCGAGGCGCTGGACAGCAACCGCTTGAGCGATGGCCAGGCGTGGATCACGTTGTAACCGTCGACGATCAGCCTCTGCACGCGACTACATGAATCTCATGTTGAGCTGGCCGATGAAGACCAGGCCGGGGTCGATGCCGGCGAGAGCCGTGAGCTGATAGACGGCCCCGAAGAACGCCTGCCTGATAGGCGCCACGAACCACAACGCGAGGAAGACGCCGTAGATCGCAAGAATGCTGTAGCGCATCGCGGCGAACTGGAAGGAGTACGGCAGCCAGGGCCGGATGATCCCGAAGCCGTCGAGCCCGGGCACCGGGATCAGGTTGAGTACAACCGCGAGCACCATGAAGAATCCAAGCACGGCCAGCGCCGCGAAGAAGTTCCCCGACCCGGACGTGATCCACCCCGCCTGGATTGCCACCCCGAAGGTCGCCGCGATGAGGAGGCCGCACACGGCCGTCCCCACTGGGCCGGCGATCGAGACGGCGGCGCTCCATGCCCGGGTGCGCAAGGCAGAATGGTTGATGTAGACCGCGGCGCCGGGCAGCGCGACGCCGCCGATCAAAAGAAAGATCACCGGCAGGACCAGGCTCATCGTGAGGTTCGTGTAGCGGAGCGGATTCAGCGATAGGTAGCCGGCGCCGACCACCGATCGGTCGCCGCCGAGGTAGGCCACCAACGCGTGGCCGAACTCGTGGATGCAAAGCGACATGATCCATCCGCCGACCACGAAGAGGAGAGTCCACAGCGGGATGAAGCGCGGCAGGAAGTTCGTCCAGAGCAACACGGCGGAGACTGCGGTCGCGCCGGCGATGCCGATGAACACCGGACTGATACCGAGGACACCGCGCAGCGAAGGCCAGGGTTGCCGCCGCAATGCGGTGTCGGGCCGTGAGGTGTCACGGTAGTTGGGCACACCAGCGCGGGTTCCTGTCTGGAGATGCCGGCGGAGGTCATAAAGGGTGAGCCCCGCTTGCTGCAGCGGACCCGACGTCGCCGGTGAGTCGCTGTACAGCATCGCAAGCAAGAGGTGTATCGAATCGACCTGGTAGTGCCCCAGCACCTGCGCCTCGCGATTGGCATTGACGAGCAGCTGACGTAGCGGCAGAGGGTTCGCGTCTGCGCCATTCGACTGGATCAGCGGCGCGATCGACTTGGGGTCGAACCCCATGGCACGGATCTCGGTGTCGGCCAGGTTGCCCGGGATCTGCAGCGTGGCGTTGAAAACATCGCCAGGCGCGACATGCATGGAGTCGCGCTGCGACGCAACCTTGACCGCGCGCTCCAGGATCTCGCGCGCGTCCCGCGTCAAAACTATGTCCGCGGAGGCACGATCCAGCTCATCGCTTGCGTCAGGCACCGCTCCAGTCTAGGAGGAGGTGGAGCGGAAGGCTCTCTGGCGCATGACCTCGTAGAGGATCGCGGCGGCGGCCGCGGATGCGTTGAAGCTCGCGACGTGGCCGGCGATCGGCAGCTTCACCCTGGCGTCACATCGCTCTTTGACCAGCCGGTGCACGCCGGCGCCCTCGCTGCCTACGACGACACAGACGGGCTGGGTGAAATCAAAGTCCCACGCGTATTGCTCGCCACGCGGGTCGAGCGCGACGCACCAGATCCCTGCCCGCTTGACCTCGACGATCGCCGACGGCAGTCCGGAGACGCGGGCGATCGCCAGCAGCTCGATGGCACCAGAGCTCGCCTTGACCGCAACGGGCGACAGGGGAGCGCTGCGATGCTCGGGGACGATCGCGCCGTCGGAACCCGCGACCTCCGCGCTGCGCAGGATCGCGCCGAGGTTCTGTGGGTCCATGATCGAATCAAGCGCGACCAGCAAGGATGGTCGGGTGTCCAGGAGCTGCTTGAGGGTCCACTCGCGGCGCGGCTTGAGCTCGGCGGCCACACCCTGGTTGACCCCCGGCGCAATGGCGTCTAGGCGCGCCGCGGGCACGACTTCGACCCGCGACAGCTTGGCGAGCTCCTCGAGCCGCGGATCGTGGCCAAGCCCCGCCGCCTGGTAAATCTTCAGAACGCGGCCCGCGCGCGCGGCTTCGAGCACCGCGTTCCGGCCGTGAATCAGCTGCCCCAAATCACCCGCTTGGCGCGACGCGACGCCACCTGACACCGTCTTTGGAATCCTCGAGCACGATGCCGCGTACACGCAGGTCGTCGCGGATCCGGTCTGCTTTCGCGAAGTCGCGCCCTCGGCGGGCGTCCTCCCTCTCGGCGATCAATCGCTCGACCTCGTCGGCCAGACCGGGCTCCTGGGCACGGATCACATCGACGTGCGCATCGACGTCATCGAGCATCGCCTGCAGCGACCCCTTGTTGAGCGGTCCGACTCGACCGGCGTCCAGCGCCGCGTTGGCCTCGCGGATCAGGTCGAAAACGAATCCGACGCCCTGCGGCAGATTGAGGTCGTCATCGAGCGCGGCGCGATACGCGGCACGCACATCGGCGATGCGCTGGGCCAGCTCGACGTCGTCGGTCGCGGCGGGGGGCGTGCGGTTCACCCGGTCGGCAAACTCGCGCAGGCGGCGTACCTGCTCGGCCGCGGCGTGAAGCGCCTCTGAGCTGAGGCGCATGCGCGAGCGATAGTGCGCGTTGGCGATCAGGAAGAAACGAATCGCCAGTGGATCGTGGCCCGCCCCAACCAGGTCGCGGAGCGTCGTAAAGCCGCCGGCGCTCTTCGACATCTTCTCCCCCGTAGCGTCGGCGAGAAACTCCGAATGCAGCCAAACGCGCGCGAATTGCTTGTGGTTGGCCGCTTCGGATTGCGCGATCTCGTTTTCGTGATGCGGAAAGGTGAGGTCCACGCCACCGGCGTGGATGTCGAGCGTGTCGCCCAGATAGCGTCTGCTCATCGCCGAGCATTCGATGTGCCAGCCCGGTCGTCCGCGGCCGAACGGCGCGTCCCACACCGCACCGAGCTTCTCGTCCGCGGGCTGCGGCTTCTTCCAGAGCGCGAAGTCGCTGACCGACTCCTTGTCGTACTTGTCGGTTGCGACTCGAGCGCCCGCTTTCAATCCCGCGCGGTCGAGGTGGGACAGGGCGCCGTAGGCCGGAAAGCTCGCGATCCGGAAGTACACGTCCCCATCGGCAATGTATGCGTTCTCGTTTTCGATGAGCGTAGCGATCATGTCGACCATCTCCGGGATGTGCTCGGTGGCGCGCGGGTAGTGCTCGGCGCGCTCGGCGCGCAGCGTCGCCATATCCTCGAAGAACGCGGCGACATAGGGCGCGACATACTCGGCGATCGTGGTCCCAGCGTGCATCGCCTGGTCGAGGATGCGGTCGTCGATGTCGGTGAGGTTCATCACGTGAGTGACCCTGTAGCCCGCGACGCGCAGGTGGCGCCGTACCAGGTCGTAGAAAAGGAACGCGCGCAAGTTGCCCACATGGGCGTAGTTCCACACGGTCGGACCGCACGTGTACATGCGGACCTGGCCTTCCTCCAGCGGCTCGAAATCTTCCTTCGTGCCGCTCAGCGTGTTGTGGAGTCGCAGCGTCACGGGATAAGTGTCGCCTAACCGAAATTCCGCACTTTCAGCCCGATGGAGCAGCAGACGCCAATGGATTACACAGTTTTTCCGCCAGGCGCCGGCGGATCAAGTCTCGTCGATGATCGCGACTGCTTGCGCGGCGATGCCGGAGCCGTGGCCGATGGCTCCCAGACCCTCCGGCGACTTACCCTTCACGTTCACGTCGACCGTGCCGAGTCGACTCGCGAGGTTCGAGTTCATGGCCGCAAGATGTGAATGGAGGCGCGGCTCCTGGGCGATCACGATGCAATCGACATTGACGACTCGATAGCCGGCATCGTTCAGCATGGCGACCGATCTCTCGAGCATGCGGAGGCTCGATGCATTTTTGAACTGCGGATCGTCCGCTGGAAAGTGCGTGCCGATATCACCCAGGCCGGCTGCGCCGAGGAGCGCATCGATCACTGCGTGCGTGAGCACGTCAGCGTCGGAATAGCCGTCCAGTCCGGTCGGATGCTCGATTCGCACGCCGCCCAGTACGAGCGGACGCCCCGCCACCAGCGCGTGGACGTCGTAGCCGATGCCGACCCTCACCTGCCTACTGTCTCGTGCTCCCGGATCAGCGCCTCCACCACCTCGAGATCCTCGGGGGTCGTCAGCTTGATGTTGGCGGGTTCGCCGGGCACGACCGTGACGGCGTGACCTGTCGCCGCGACCAGCTGAGCATCGTCGTCACCGACCAGGCCCGCGTCCGCCGCCTCCCGGTGCGCGCGGGCGAGAAGCTCGTGCGAAAAGCCCTGGGGCGTCTGCGCGAGCACGATTCGCGAACGATCGAGGCTTTCGACGAGCCGGTTCCCCTCCACGCGCTTGACCGCGTCGCGAGGTGAGATCGCGGGGAATGCGGCACCGGACTCCATCGCCGCCGCCAGCACTCGACGGACAAGGGCCGCCGTGGCGAGCGGCCGCGCCGCGTCGTGCACGAGCACGTAGTCACAGTCACCCAGCGCCGCCAGCCCAACCCTCACCGAATCCTGCCTGCTCTCGCCACCGGCTTTGACCACGACCGGCTTGCTGGGATGCAGCGCCGCGACCTCGCGTTCGGCGTTTTCGAGGCGGCTCGGCGGGCCGACCACGACGATCCGGTCGACCTCGTCGAGAGCGAGGAAAAGTTCCAGCACCCGCGCCAGCGTGGTACGGCCGTTGAGGCGCACGAGAGCCTTGCTTCCGCGCCCCAGCCGCGAGCCTGTGCCGGCCGCCGCGACGATCGCGCCTACGGTCGGCACTTAAGCTGACTCCTCGCGCGGCTTGACCCTGCTCGGAGACCTCCGGGAATCGGCGCTTAACGGCTCGGCAAAGATCATCCGGCCGGCCGAAGTCTGGATGACCGATGTGACGACCGCCGTGATCGTCTGGTTAAGCAGGCGGCGACCGTTCTGCACGACGACCATGGTGCCGTCGTCGAGACTCCCGACGCCCTGGCCTGGCTCCTTGCCTTCGCGAGCCACGGTCACGAGAATCTCCTCGCCCGGAATAGCGACCGGACGCATCGCCTGAGCCAGCTCGTTGAGGTTGAGCACGGCGACCCCTTCAAGGCGGGCGATGCGGTTGAGGTTGAAGTCGTTGGTCATGATCGCCCAGCTTTTGCGCTTGGCCGTGCGGACGAGGTGGGCGTCGATTTCGCCGTCGGGCGGCGTTTCGTCTTCGGTCACTTGAAGGTTGATCGCCGGGTCCTTCTGCATGTCGGTCAGCACCTCGAGGCCGCGCCGGCCGCGCCGGCGCCGGGTGACGTCCGCCGAGTCGGCCACCTGCTGCAGCTCCCGCAACACCGAGCTGAGGATGACCAGCGGCATGTCGACGAAGCCGGTCTTGGCGATGTCCAGGATGCGGCCGTCGATGATCACGGACGTGTCCAGGAGCACCGCGGGGAGGCGATGGGTGTCGAGCCCCGACTTCCCACCACCGAAGAACAGCGCGCTGAGCTCGGCGCGGCGCGTGAGCCCGACCGAAGCTCCCTGCGCTCCGAGCAGAAGGGCGAGCACCAGCGAGAGCGGGTATCCGTAAGGAAGGTCGCGGACGAAAAACCCGATCAAGAGGGCGATCACGAGACCGATCACCATGCCCAGCAGTCCACTCAGCAGGTCCGGCAGCGGGGTGCTCGTGAGCCGAAAGTTGATCCCGCGCCACCCGCCCAACAGGTACGGCGTGCCGAGGTACGCGAAGATCAAACCTTCGAGCGTGGTCAGCCCGATGATCGCCCAGCCCGGGTGGGCGTTGGTGCCCAGGCCCCGGACCATGAAATAACCGAGCAAGAAACCACCGACCACCCCGAGCCCCGCCCCTGCCCATCGGGCGAGACGCTCGGAACGCTTCACGGGTTACCTCCTCAAGAGACCGAGAGACCGGCCTCCTTGATGAATGCGCCGGACTGAATGGGTGAAGGAAATGCGGCCGAGAGCGCCTCGGCCAAGGTCCGGACCTCGACCACGTCGAGGCCGGAAGGCCGACCGGCACGCGAGCCGGCCGGAATCAACGCACGCGTAAGGCCATGCCGAGCCGCCTCCTGGAGGCGGCGCTCGAGGTGCCCCACGCGACGCACTTCGCCCGACAATCCCAGCTCTCCGATCACGAGCAGGCCGTCCGGCATTGGCCTGTTCTTTTCGTTGCTGATGATCGACAGGGCGAGACCGAGGTCGGCGGCCGGCTCCGTGATCCGGATGCCACCCGCCACGCTGACAAAAACGTCGGACTTGGCAAAAGAAACCTGAATCCGTTTTTCGAGCACCGCCAGGATCATGTGCAGGCGGTTGACGTCGATGCCGTTCGCGACGCGGCGCAGCATCGAGTGCTCGTTCTTGTTGACCAGGCTCTGCACCTCGACCAGGAGCGGTCTGGTGCCCTCGAGTACTGACACGATCACCGTCCCCGGGGCGGCCTGGGCGACGCCGGCGAGGATCGCCGACGAGGGGTCAGGCACCTCCTCCATGCCGAGCTCGCCCATGGCGAAGACGCCGATCTCCTCGGCCGAACCGAAGCGGTTCTTGGTCGCCCGAAGCAAGCGCAGCTCCTGGCGCCGGTCGCCTTCGAGGTACAGCACGGTGTCAACGATATGCTCCAGGACCCTGGGTCCAGCGATCGAACCGTCTTTCGTGACGTGCCCGACGAGAAAGACCGGGACGTTGATCTCCTTGGCCAGCCGCATGAGCCTGGCCGCCGACTCGCGGACCTGGGTCACGCTGCCGGCGCTCCCTTCGAATCCGGCGTCGGTCACCGTCTGGATCGAGTCAATGATCGCCAGCAGTGGGGCCTCACCTCGAATCGCCTCGCAGATGGCGTCCAGGTCGTTCTCGGCGAGGAGCAGGATGCCAGGCTCAAGGGCACTCAGGCGTTCGGCCCGCATCCGCACCTGCTGGCCGGACTCCTCGCCCGAGACGTAGAGAACCTTGCCGCGCTTGGCCACCTGGGCCGCGGCGTGCATCAAAAGGGTCGACTTGCCGACCCCGGGCTCGCCGCCGATCAGGACGAGGCTGCCCGGGACGACGCCTCCACCCAGCACCCGATTGAGCTCGCCCCAAGCCAGCTTGGTACGTGGCGAGTCCTCCGAAGCGATCTCGCTGAGGGGCATTGCTCGCGCCGGCTGCACCGGATGCAACCTGGAGTCCTTGGCCGCCCTCCGGGCCTGGTACTCCTGGAGCGTGTTCCACGCGCGGCAGTGCGGGCACTGGCCGGCCCAGCGGAGGCTCTCGCCGCCGCACTCGGTGCAGACAAAGGTGATGGTCGACTTGGGCATGGAGAGACTGTACCCAGGCCCGGCCGGTTGGCAAGGGCGGCCGTACCTTTTTACACACTGCTGGCGTTTTTACTGGTGAACTCAAGACGCCGCCCTGACCTACCCCCGGGGCGGCGTCGCCATTTCAACTCCCCACCTCGTGGGAAGGTCGGCGGCGGAGCCGCCGGGTGGGGAGCATCAAGCTGGCACAATCCTCCAGCGTGGATGCCTCCATCTCGGTCGACCGAATTCGTGAGGCCGCGACCGTCATCGATCCCGTCTTCCTCCACATGCCGCAATACGAGTGCGAACAACTCAGCGAGCGGCTTGGTGTGACAATGGTGCTCAAGGTCGAGTCGGCCAATCCAATCCGCTCGTTCAAGGGTCGTGGCGCCGACTACCTGCTCCACCGCTTCGCTGCCAAGGACCACGGCTTCGTCTGCGCGTCCGCCGGCAACTTCGGCCAGGGCATGGCGTATGCGTGCCGCAAACGCGGCGTGCCCCTGACGGTGTTCGCGGCGCGCGGAGCAAATCCGCTCAAGATCGAGCGCATGCGCGGGCTAGGTGCGACGGTGATCCTCCAGGGCGATGACTTCGACCAGGCGAAGGACGCGGCCAAACAGCACGCGACCCAGAGCGGCCAGAACTACATCGAGGACGGTCGGCTCGGCCCGATCGCGGAAGGCGCGGCGACGATGGCCGTCGAGCTGACTGAACGCGAGGAGCTGGACGCGATGTTCATACCGCTCGGCAACGGCTCGCTCGTCAACGGCATCGGCACCTGGCTCAAGCATGCATCACCGAAGACCCGCGTGATCGGGGTGTGCGCCGAAGGCGCGCCCTCGATGGCTCTCTCGTGGCAGGCGCACAAGCCAATCGACGCGCCAAGCAACTCGATCGCCGACGGAATTGCTGTTCGGGTGCCGATTCCCGACGCGGTCCGCATCATGTCCGGCACCGTCGACGAGGTGATGCTCGTCAGCGACGACGAGATGCGGAATGCGATGCGATATCTGTTTCTGGACGCCGGACTGGTGATCGAGCCGGCGGGCGCGGCCGGCGTCGCCGCGATCGCGAAGGTCGCGAGTGACTGGAGTGGGAGACGCATCGCCGCCATCCTCACGGGTGGCAACCTCACCGAGGCACAGGTCAGAGACTGGCTCTACTGAGCCGGGGCGTGCTCCAGGTCGGCCAGGTAGTCGAGTGCCGCGAGCGGCCCGTACTGGCTGTAGACATCCGGCACCGCCGCCTGCAAGTTCGGTTGCAACTGATCCGCGAGCTGCGCCCGCAGGTCGGGCGGTAGCTCGAACCGCCGCCGGCCGTAAGACGCCACGAACCGGCGCAGCTCAGGGTCGAGGCGCCTCAAGAAGAGCTCGGCCGGTGTGGCGGGCGCGAAGACAGGCGGCGCCGGAGCCGTGACCGGCGAGGGCGGAGCGCCTGGCGGCGGAGGTGGCGGCGGCAGGCCGCCTGGCAGCTGCCACAGCGCGACGGAGTCGGAGTCCTTGACCACGATGGTTCCAGCCGCGAGGTCGCCGAGCCTTTTGCCTCGCCCGTTGACGAACAGGACGACCAGGCCGACCCCATACGCATAAGGAAGGAAGTCGACGATCCGCACTACGTTGCGAATCCCGGCCTGGACGAACGTCATCGGCTCGCCGCGATCACCCACCGCGCGCAATCGGAAAACCTTCTTGCCCACGGTCTGCCCCGACCAGAACGCCTCGCACGCCCAAAAGTAGCCGAAGATGACGACGAAGCTGCCGATCACCGCGACGAGGAACGCCACGGTGTTGGCGCCGGCCGCCCCGATCGCGATCGCGGCGAAGTAAAGGCCGACCAGGATGCCGGCCAGGATCAGCAGGTCCAGGAGCTGAGCAATGCCGCGTGTCGCCAGTCCCGCGACCTGGTAGTCGAACGAGACGCGCTCGGGCGTCGCGACGATCAGGTCGCTGTCTGGGAGCGGTTGATTCATCTGTTCGTTATTGTCGTGAAGTGAGGGCGGAAGACTTCGTGGCGGCGAGGCGCGAGGACTGGAACCGGCTCGAGGACCTGCTCGCGCGCGCCAACTCTGGCCACCTCAACGCGCTCACCCCCGCCCAGGTGCTGACCATGGCCGCGCTGTACCGGCGAGCGACAGCCGACTTGGCTCGCGCGCAGCGCGACTGGCCGGGTGAGCCCGTGCAGCGTTACCTGAACGGGCTCGTGGCGCGCGGCCACGGCATCGTCTATCGCCGCGGCGGAGAGGTGTGGAAACGGATCAAGCGCTTCTACATCGAGACCCTTCCGCGCACTTATCGCGAGGCATGGCCGTACCTCCTCGCCGCCGGCGCGCTGATGTTCGTGCCGGCGCTGATCGCCTTCTTCGTAGTCCTCGCGAATCCCGACGCCGCCTACACCATCGCCGACCCCAGGCTGATCGATCGGGTGCATCATCACCAACTCTGGACGCAGATCCCGCAGGAGGAGCGGGTGCAGGTGGCGGGATTGATCATGGTGAACAACATCTACGTCTCGATCCTCGCATTCGCGCTCGGCATCGTGTTCGGACTGCCGGTGATCTGGGTGATGATCTCGAACGGGATCAGCCTCGGCGGACTCTTCGGTTTGACGCAGGCCTACGGATTGGCCGGTGGCCTGTTCGAGTTCGTGATCGCGCATGGGGTGCTCGAGCTGTCGATCGTGATCGCGCAGGGCGCGGGCGGATTGATGATGGGTTGGGCGCTGGTCTCGCCCGGCAACCGAAAGCGGTCCGACGCCCTGGTGATCGCGGCCCGCCGAGCGTTTACGCTCTTGCTCGGCCTGGCGCCGCTGCTCGTGATCGCGGGCACGATCGAGGGCAACATCTCGCCGTCCGGCGCGCCCTTCGCCCTCAAGGTCGCGATCGGGCTGACGACCGGCTTGCTCTTCTACTCCTACCTGCTGCTCACCGGTCGCTCTTCAAAGAAGGGCGCGCTCCTTGAGCTCCAAGTAGCGCTCGACCAGGGACGGCGACAACTTACCGGCGACCACGTCCAGGCCTAAAACTCCCCCACGCCGCAGCAGCTCGAAGCTCTCCCGGCGGCTCGACACGAACTCTTCCGCCGCCGCCCATTCATACGCCCGGTTGGTGCTGTTGATCGGGCCGTCCCGCGCGCTGAGGACAGACGGGTCCGACATCGCGACCACGAGCACCAGGTGGCGCGCCGCGAGGCGAAGCGCGTGCGCGACCAGCTCGCGCGACGCCTCGGGGTCCTGCACATCTGTGAGCAAGACCACCATCGATCGCCTTCCGACCCGGAGCGCAAGGTGCGTCATGGCGTGGCCGAAATCGGGCTCGACGTATTCCGACTTCACCGAGTAGAGCGCTTCGGTGATGCGGCGCAGCTGAGCCGTACCCCGCTCCGGCTTGATGAACCCGGTGACGCGGTCGTCGAAGGTCATCATTCCGACGCGATCTCCGAAGGCTTGCGCGACCCAGGCCAGCATCAGCGCGGCGTTGACCGCGTGATCCAGCTTGTCGAGGTCGCCCGCCGGAGCGGTCATCAACCGACCGCAATCGAGCGCGATGATCACCTGCTGTCCCCGTTCGGCCTCGACCTCGACCATGACCGGGCGGTCCCGTCTGGCGGTGGCGGTCCAGCTTACGCGGCGGATGTCGTCGCCCCGGACGTAGTCGCGCAAGCCCGCGAAAGCAGTCGAGGCACCTGGCGGCCGGGCGCGGCGCATCCCCACCATGGCTCGCAGCCCTCGTCTCAGCGAGAGCTGGATGCGCTTGATGGCGACGACGTTCGGGAACACCGCGACCTCCTCCGGCTGCGCCAGCCTGACCTGCCGGCGCCACCATCCTTCGTCACGCCACACCTGCAGGTCGATCGGACCGAACACGTAAGCGCCTCGCTTTGGTGAATACGTGCGGTAGGCGATCTTGAGCACGCCCCCGGCGTCGAAGCGTCCGGCCACCTGCCGCGGCGTGGCCCGCAGCGCGTCCGGAGCGTGGTCGGCGACTTTGCCGAAAAGGCCGGCCGCCGCGGGGTTTTGCACCACGACGGTCACGTCTTCGGGCTCGCCCAGAGAGAACGGTTCGGGCACGGTCCGCCGCAATACGTATCCGCTCCGGCCGGGCAGCAACGCGAGGTCGCGCCCGGCAACGATCACGAGGCCCAGGTGGTAGACGACCGCCACGAAGCCGAGCAACGGCGACGCGACCGCGAGCGCGATGAGTCCCGCTCCAATGGCCACAGCCCAGATGAGCTTTGGCTGCGGCGCTAGGCCGCGGACCAAGCTCAGCGCGGCGGTACGACGCGGCTCGCGACCGCGTCCAGCACGCTGTCAGGCGTCTGACCTGCGACCTCCGCTTCCGGGCGAAGGATGAGGCGATGGCGAAACGCCGGCGCCAGCAACGCCTTGACGTGGTCGGGCGTGACGAACTCGTGGCCGTCGAATGCAGCGTAGGCGCGCGCGCCGAGCATCAGCAAAACCTCAGCTCGCGTGCTGGCACCCAACGCGATCTCAGGCGCGGCCCGGGTGGCCGACGCCAGGTCGACCACGTAGCGGCGGATCTTCTCGTCAAGCACGACCCGTGAAACGTGCGCCCGGCACGCCTCGATGTCGGCGGCGCTGAGGACAGGCTCCACGCCAGCCTTGACCGGGTCCCGCAGCTCGATGCCTGACTCCCAGCGCCGCAGCACTTCCATCTCGTCGGCAGGCGACGGGTAGTCGAGGCGGACCTTGAACAGGAATCGGTCCTGCTGCGCTTCGGGCAACGGGTATGTGCCCTCGTACTCGATCGGGTTCTGCGTCGCCATCACAAAGAACGGCGCCGGAAGAGGAAGTTGCTGGCCCTCGAGGGTGACGCCGCGTTCCTCCATCGCCTCCAGCAGGGCGGACTGGACTTTCGCGGGCGCGCGATTGATCTCATCGGCGAGCAGGATGTTCGTGAAGATCGGCCCGCGTCGCAGCCCAAACGTCCTCGTGGCCAGGTCGAAGACCGAGGTGCCGAGGATGTCCGCGGGCATCAGGTCAGGCGTGAACTGGACGCGGCCGTACTCGAGGGTCAGGGCCCGCGCGATCGCCTTGGCCAGCAAGGTCTTGCCCGTGCCGGGCACACCCTCGAGGAGCACGTGGCCCTGCGCGATGAGCGCGATGGCGCACAGCCGGATCGCGTCGTCCTGGCCCACGATCGCCTTCGCGAGTTGCTCGCGGAAACGCGCGAAGAAGTCGGTTGCGGTGGTGGAAGCAGTACCGGTCAACGAGGCTTTCCCGTCACCGGGTGCGCGATGTCATGGAGCCGGCGCGCCGCCTGCAAAAGCTGTCCTTCGCTCGCGGACGCGGCGAACAGGGAGTTCTCCACCTCGGCCAGCTCGCCGGCCAC
This sequence comes from Chloroflexota bacterium, assembly GCA_005882115.1. Classification (GTDB taxonomy): domain Bacteria; phylum Chloroflexota; class Dormibacteria; order Dormibacterales; family Dormibacteraceae; genus 40CM-4-65-16. Next base: position 68,212 of record VBEG01000027.1, on the reverse strand, counting down.
CTCGGGCGCGCGCACCCACAGAGCATTCCAGAAGCGCTCGCGCGGCTGCAGCGGAAGTCCGGTCCGCGAGGCGACGGCCCGCTCCGTCGCTGTGGCGAGCAAGCCCAGCGTCACCGCCCGCGCGCTCGACCGACGCAGGAGCTGGCCGACCGCGACCGACCACTCCGCGTCCGAACGCGCGACCTCCGCCGGTCGGCCGACGAGAGGGCCAAACCTCCGGCCGCGGAGTACCAGGCCGAAGAAGACCGCGACCAGCAGCCACAGCAACGCAGCGCCCCATGGGGTCGTGATCCACGACTGCGGCGCGAAATCGCTCGCCGTCAGTCCGTGGTGGTACTCGTCGAACGTTACTGCCGCGCCCGCGCCCGACGCGCTGATGAGATCTGCAAGCAAAACCCCGTTGTCGGCTTTCTCGAGGTAGCCGTTGCACAGGACGAGCGGGTCGGCCAGGACGACGACGTGACCAATCCCGAGCTGCTGCACGTACCCCGCGACAAAACCGTCGGGCGTGCGCAGGAGCGGTACCTGGGTGGCCGACGGATCCAGCGGCACGATCGCATCGCCGCCGGACACAGCCGTCACGCCGGCAAGCGTCGGCGCCGTCGCCGCGTATCGCCCACCCCCGGCGAAGCCGTCGAATCTGCTGACCCCAAGCGAGCGGTCGAGCTCAGGGTCGCCCTGCTCCGAGGCGTAGATGAGAAGTCCGCCGCTGTCCCGCACCCACTGCCGCAGCCGGTCGGCCTCGTCAGCGGTATAGGGACTCGTCGGCGTGAAGACGAACATCACACTGAAAGGAGAGGGCGTGTCAAACGACCCGGTCACCTGAGAGGTCTGGTGCCCCATCGCCTCCGCAAAAAGAAGCACCGCCGATGCGCCGTTGGCGGCATCGCTGCTGGAGCTGTGCTCGGGCGAGTCTGCATGCGGTTGCAAGAAATAGATCGCGGCCGCGAGCAGGATCGCGAGCACGGCCGCGACGATCCAGCCTCGAGCCGGCCTCACGCGGCCTCCTGCGCCGGCTGACGGAACGCGGCCGCCACTCGGGCAGCTGTTGCATAAGTCGCGGCGTCCACATCGCGCCCTCCGTACACGGCCGCCTCGAATGGCACCAGCAAGGCGCGCAGGCTGGAGAAGTCTGGCGCGCGCATGAAGATCTCACGCACTGTGAGCGGGCTTCCCTCCCACGTGCGCTCGCCCGCGAGCGTGGCTGCGACCCCAGCGCAGAGAGCGCGAATCGCGCCGACGCGATCACCGGCCGCCGCGAGGCGATCGGCCTCGGCGAAGAAGTCAGCCGGCGGACGCGGGCCCCCGGCGGGCAAGCTACGCGCCTGTGCGAAGCGGCCTCGCGAAGCCCGGACCACAAGGAACACGAGGGCCGCGACCACCGCCATACCCACTGCGTAGTACCACCAGAGCGGCGCCTGGGGTCCGGCTCGGTTGCCGAACAGCAGCCGCAGCAGTGCGGTGATCCGGTCCTGGACCCATTGCGTGAAACGGTCGATGAGCGACGGCGGCCGGTGGAGCGCGTCGTACCTGCTCATCGACATCACTTCGTGCAATCGCTGGGCGGCGAGGGACGGATCGGACGTCGTCATGGGCTGGAGCAAGGCCGCCAGGAGTGAGCTCAGTCGCGCCCTCGCGTCGTCGTAAAGCGGCGGTCGCGCCTTGAGGTCGCTGAGGATCTCCGGCTGCGTGTTGCCCGTGCTCTCCGTCAGCACCTGGACTGCGGCCGTCGCCGGCGACGCATCTTGCGGCGACGCGTTCTGGATGAGGTCGTATGCCCGTTGAACCGCCTCGGCGTACCGGGGTGGAAGCACCGGGTCGGCGGCCGCAGTCAGCACAGTCGCGCTCGTAAGCGCCGCCGCCAGCGCGAGCGAGGCGATGCAACGCGCCAGCCGTGCTCGGTTCAAGGCGTGGCGGGCCGCACAGCCAGGCGGTGCGCCATTTGGAAAAGGTCGAGCGCCTCGCGACGGACTCGCAGATCGAAGTAGATCAGCACCACCGCGATCTGCAGGACGGGGTTGACCACGGCGTCGACGATGACGTTGATCGCGCCGGCGATCGCCAACAGGATGTACGAGGAGAAAAAGAGCGAGAGTGCGGCCACCGGCACGACCGCGAACGCGACCAACGCGGTCCTGACCACGTACGTGAGAACGCCGAGCAGGAACACGATCAGGAAGGTGCGCCACCACCTGCCCGCGACCAGCCGCCAGCTTCGGCTCATCGCCGCGCCCAGCCCAATGTTCTCTACGAACATCATCGGCACGACGGCGATCCAGTTGACCCAGATCCAGGCCCATAGCGGGATGAGGCAGAAAACAATCGCCATGACGACGATCAAGAGGAAGAAACCAAGGAGCGGAAAGTAGCGGCGCAGGACGGCCATGAAGACTCCACCTGGCGTCACCTGCCTGCCCAGCGCAGACTCGCATGCCGCGTATGTGACAGCCCCGAACCCAAACGGCAGAAGGGCAAGGTTGATCAGAAGAGCAACGATCTGCGCGAGCTGCGACTCGATGTATGTCGTGCTGTCGAGCTGCGAAGCAGGCTGAAAGAGCGAGCCGAAGACAGCAAAGATGTTGAAGCCCGACGACGCGGCTGAAGGGATGGCAAGCAGGGCGGAGATGCCCGCGAAGAGCCAGAAGTGCCGGCGGTACATGCGAAACGTCTCGTCCAGAAGGTCGCCGATTTCCAGGGGGCGCAGGCGGAGCGGAACCAACACGCTCACTTTTCTAATTCAAAGTCCGGTCGCAAAGCTACCGGCTAAGCGTTGCACGAAGAGAAGGCATGGGAATTGAGTCAACATGCGACCCCGGACCCAGATGACGTAACAGTCCTCTTCGTCGAGGACGATGCGCTGGTGGCTCAGATGTACCGCCTCAAGCTCGAGCTGGACGGGTACTCAGTCGACATCGCTGGCGATGGTCTGATCGCCTTGGAAAAAGCAAGGACTTTGCACCCTGACATCATCTTTCTGGACATAAGGCTTCCCAAACTCGATGGACTCAGCGTCCTCGAAGCGCTGCGGGCGGACCCGACGACGGAGCATATCCCGGTCGTCATCCTTTCGAACTGGAATGAGAAGGAACTGGTCGAGCGTGGCGCCAAGCTCGGTGCGCTCGACCACATGATCAAGAGCCAGACCACGCCGGCCCGGCTGTCCCAGCGCCTGGCCGACTGGCTCCGGAAGTAGATCGATCTAACTCCTCCCCATTTATGGGGAGGTGGCGCCCCATCCGGCCCGGTCGCGGCGCGACAGGTCCACCTTCCCCGGCAAGCGGGGAAGGTAAGGGCCGGAGGGGCCCTTCGGGCGGTGCTTCCCCACAAGGGGGAAGAGTTTCTAGCTTTTCGCGGGCGCCGGACCTGCCGCGGCCGGCTCCTTGTGCTTGTGCTTCACCGGCGTGAACTTGAGCCCATCCTCGCCCTCGACGTCGATCTGGACGACGTCGCCTCGCGCGATCTTGCCGCGGAGCAGGTGCTCGGAAAGCTGGTCCTCGATCCGGCTCGTGATGACACGCCGCAGCGGGCGCGCGCCATACGTCCGGTCGTAACCCTCTTTCGCCAGCAGGTCCTTCGCCGCGTCGGTGACCTCGATCGTGATCTGCTGCTCGGCCAGGTGCTTGCTCAGCCGGTTCAGCTGCAGGTCGACGATCTCGCGGATCTGGTGCGTGGTCAGGCTCTTGAAGACGACGACCGCGTCGACGCGGTTCAAGAACTCGGGGCGGAACATCCGCTTCAGCTCGTCGTCGATCTTCTGCTTCGTGTTCTGGTGGCGTCGCTCGACCTCCTCCGTCTCGTCGACGACCGCGGGCTGGAAACCAAGTGAGGTGCCCGCCTGGTTGACGTCGCGGATGCCGAGGTTCGAGGTCATGATGATCACGGTGTTCGCGAAGTTCACGATCTTGCCCTTCGCGTCGCTGAGGCGACCGTCCTCGAGGATCTGCAACAGCATGTTGAAGACCTCGGGGTGCGCCTTCTCGATCTCGTCGAACAGGATCACCGAGTAGGGCCGGCGCCGCACGGCCTCGGTCAGCTGACCGCCTTCGTCGTAGCCGACGTACCCGGGCGGCGATCCCACCAGGCGGGCGGTGGTGTGGCGCTCCATGAACTCCGACATGTCGAGCTTGATCAGCGCGTCCTCGGAGTCGAAGAGGTATTCCGCGAGTGCACGGGCCAGCTCGGTCTTGCCGATTCCCGTCGGGCCCAGAAAGATGAAGGAGCCGATCGGCCGTCGCGGATTCTTCAGCCCCGCGCGAGCGCGTCGCACCGCCTGCGAGACGGTGATGATCGCTTCCTCCTGGCCGACCATGCGCTTGTGGATCTCTTCTTCCATGCGAAGCAATCGCGCGCTCTCTTCCTCGACGAGCCGCGAAACGGGAACGCCAGTCCACGCGGCCACGATCTGTGCGATGTGCTCCTCACCCACCTCGGGCACGGTCTCGCCCAGCTTGTCGCGCCACGCGGCTTCTTTCAGGGCAAGCTTGTCCTGCAGCTTCTTGACCTTGTCCCGCACGCTTGCGGCGGCCTCGAAGTCCTGTTTGTTGACGGAGTCATCCTGCTCCGCGCGCTGCTTGCGAATTTCCTTCTGGAGCTCTTTCAGATCTTCAGGAGTCGTGGTCAGCTTCATGCGCACGCGCGCCGACGCCTCGTCGATGAGGTCGATCGCCTTGTCGGGAAGTGCGCGATCGCTGACATAGCGGTCGCTGAGCACGGCCGCCGATTGAACCGCGGCGTCGGTGATGACCACGCGGTGATGCTTCTCGTACAGGGCCTTGACGCCGTTCAGGATGTCGATGGTTTCTGTCAGCGACGGCTGGTCCACATAGACCGGCTGGAAGCGGCGCTCCAGCGCGGCGTCCTTCTCGATGTACTTGCGGTACTCGTTGAGCGTCGTCGCACCGATGCACTGGATCTCACCGCGCGCGAGCGCGGGCTTCAGGATGTTCGCGGCGTCGATGGCACCTTCGGCTGCCCCGGCGCCGACGAGGGTGTGCAGCTCGTCGATGAACAACACGACCTCGCGGCTGGACCGGATCTCGTCGAGGATCTTCTTGAGCCTCTCTTCGAATTCACCGCGGTATTTGGTACCCGCGACAAGCGCGCCCATGTCGAGAGTCAGCACGCGCTTGTGCTGGAGTGACTCGGGGACGTTGCCGAGATTGATCTGCTGGGCGAGGCCCTCGGCGATTGCGGTCTTCCCGACCCCGGGCTCGCCAATCAGGGCGGGGTTGTTCTTGGTGCGGCGGCTCAGGATCTGGATGACGCGCTCGATCTCCGTCTCCCGTCCAATGACCGGGTCGAGCTGGTTGCGTCGCGCGAGCTCAGTGAGGTCGCGACCGAACTGGTCCAGCAACGGAGTCTTGGACGGCTTCTTCGGGGCGGGCTCCGCTTCGGTCTCCGCGCTCGAGTCGTGGAGCAGGCGCTCGATCTCGGTGCGCACCTTCTCGAGGTTCGCGCCGAGGTCTTCGAGCACATGCGCGGCGATCCCCTCGCCCTCGATGAGCAAGCCCAAAAGCAGGTGCTCGGTGCCGACGTAGTTGTGACCCATGCGCCGCGCTTCCTCGAAGGAGATCTCGATGACCTTCTTCACACGCGACGTAGGGATGATCTGCTGGATGATGATCCGCTCGTTCCGGCCGAGGACCGACTCGATGGTCTGCCGGACTTTGCCGATCTCTACGCCAAGGTTGTTCAGAACCTTGGCGGCCAGGCCTTCACCTTCACGGAGCAGCCCTAGGAGAAGATGCTCAGTGCCGATATAGCTGTGGTGCGATCGTTCTGCTTCTTCTTGAGCAAGCGTCAGAACCTTCTTGGCCCGCTCAGTAAATCTCTCAAACGGATACAAGGTCCCTATCCCTCCTGGACTACTTCTTCGACTACTAGGTGGGGCCAGCACCTCCTCAATGCTTCAGCGGTACCGGGTGGTACCTCTGCACCTAATATAACGTCCAACTCAGCCACCGGATTTCAGTTAAGAGGAGGCGCGGTGAAGCACCTTCTCGAACGGATCGGTGGTTTCGTTCCTTCTCTTGTCGCGCTAACGCTGCCACTCGTGTCTCTACCCATCGCAAGCGATTCCTACATCCTTCCTCGTGCGTCGATTGTGATCGCCGGCGCGTGTCTTGGGATCGGGTTAGCGCTCTTGATCTCCGCTGGGCCGAGCCTTGGCGCCTGGCGACTCCCGCTGCTTGCCGCCGCAGGGGCCGCCGTGCTGGCCTTCGTCTTCTCCATCTCGTGGCCGCTCAGCCTCATCGGGTCGTTCACACGGTACGAGTCTTTGCCGATGAGGCTCAGCTACCTGGGCCTGGCGGCGTCCGCGGTGTGGCTTCTCCGCACCAGGTTGCAGCAGGACGCGGTCGGGGTCGCCTTCGTCGTCGGAACGTCGGTGGTCGCCTTCAAGGCGTGGCTCCAGTGGTTCTTCCACGCTCCATTTCGTCCCGATGGCGACGTTGGCAATGCCAACCTGCTCGCCGCGCTGATCGTCATGGCGATACCCATCGCCATCGACCGCGGCCGGCGGAGCGCCTACCTGACGCCGGCCTGGGCGGTCGCGATCGTCGTCCTGCTCGCCGGGCTTGTGGTGACTACATCCCGCAGCGGAGGCCTGGGCTTGATCGCAGGCACGCTGACGGTGATCGCCCTGTCGGTGCCCGCGCGGTTCTTTCGCGCGGCCGGAGCCCTTGCGGCTGTCGGAGTAGGCGCGGCCGCCGCTTTCATCCTGGTCTGGCCGCCGCTCCGCGGGCTCAATCAGGACCCTCCCGAGCTGCGAGTCCACCTCTATCAAGACGCGCTACGAATGATCGCCGCCCGGCCGGTCAGCGGCTGGGGCGAGGACACCACCGGGCTCGCGTTCGGCCAGTTCCTGAGCCGGGACTACGCCGGACTGGTCACCTTCGATCGGGTCCACTCCGGCGTGCTCGAGATCGCGGCGACCCAGGGCCTGTTGGGTCTGGCCGCGCTGACGTGGGTCATCGTCGTGCTTGCGCGGGGGATGTGGCGCGGCAGGTCGCGACCCGGCGTGCCGGGATTGGCGGGAGCGCTGGTCGGCTACAGCGTCTGGGTGTTCTTCAACTTCGACTGGGCGCCGGCGACGGGCGCGTTCTGGCTTCTCGCCGGAACGTGCTGGTCGGTTCTCCAGGCCCCTCCCCGCGTGGCGGTGGCGTCAAGAGAGGGGATGCCAGTTCTCCAGGCCCCTCCCCTCATGGCGGGGGCGTCAAGAGAGGGGATGCCAGTTCTCCAGGCCCCTCCCCTCATGGCGGGGGCGTCAAGAGAGGGGATGCCAGTTCTCCAGGCCCCTCCCCGCGTGGCGGGGAGGGCAAGGGAGGAGCAGCCATCGCGACCGGCCCTGGCCGTCGCCCTGGCCATTGCCGCCGTGATCTTCGCCGTCTTCTTCGCCGTCTTGCCCGTCCTCGCCGACGTCTGGTACCTCAAGGGCCGCGCCGACCTCTCGGTCCGGGTCGACCCCCTGCAGGCCCAGTACCACTGGGCGCTCGGCACCGTGCCTGAGCTCCAGCGGGCAGCCGACCTGGGCGAGACCGATCCAGGCATGTACATCACGCTCGGCGACGGCTACGCCAAGCTCGGCCAATACGATCGAGCGGCGCGCGCCTACAGGCGCGCCCTCGCGATCGACCCTTTCTATTCACCTGCCGCCCAGCGCCTGAGGCGGTCGGCGCCTAGTTACTCGTCTTCTTCGTCGGGGTAATCGTTCGCCCGCTCGGGTCGCGCCGCGGCCAGGCTTGCCGGGGGCGCCGACAGCTGCTTCAGGCTCAGCGAGATCCTGCGCCGGGCGGTGTCGATGCCTATGACCTTGACCTGCACCGTCTCACCAACCTTCAGCACGTCCTCGGTACGCTCGACGTGATCCCACGAAAGCTCCGAGATATGGAGCAGGCCTTCGATGCCGGGCATGATCTGCAGGAAGGCCCCGTACTTCTTGGTCTTGGTGACCTGGCCTTCGACGATCGAGCCGACCGGCATCGACTGGACGAGGCGCTCCCACGGGTCCTGCTGAAGCTGGCGCAGCGAAAGCGAGATGCGGGTCTGTTCCGGATCGAGTTTGATCACCTTCACGGCAACCTCCTCGCCCAGCTGAAGAATGTCGGTGACCTTGGACACGCGGTCCCAGGACAGCTCGGAGATGTGGATCAAGCCGTCGGCACCGCCGATGTCGACGAACGCGCCGTAGCTGGTGATCCCCGAAACGGTGCCCTTGACCGTCGTGCCGGTCTGGAGGCGGCTGAACAGCTCCTCCCGCTTGCGCGCGCGGTCCTCGTCCTCCGCCGCCTTCTGACTGACGATCAGCCTGTTGCGCTTGCGGTTGACCTCCAGGATCTTGACCGGGATGCGCTTGCCGACCAGGGTCTCGAGGGTGCCCGCGTAGGCGCGAGCGACCTGGCTGGACGGAAGGAAGCCCCGCAGGCCCAGGATGTTGACGATGAGCCCGCCCTTGTTCTGCTCCCGCACGTCAGCGTCGATGACAGTCCCGTCGGTTTGCTTCTCAGCAGCCACAAGCCAGGTGGTCTCCGCCCGCGCGCGGCGCAGGCTGAGGACGACGTTGCCCTCCTCGTTCTCGGGCTGCAGGACGTAGACCTTGATCTGGTCGCCCGGCTCGAGGCCGGCGGAGTCGAGGTCTCCGCGCATACCGAGCTCCTTGCTCGAGATGACACCCTCAGCCTTGGCTCCGATGTCGACCAGTACCTCGTCCGGGTCGACTCGAACGACGATCCCATCCACGATGTCCCCGTGGTTGGGGGTCTTGAAGGACTCCTCGTCGTAATGGAGGTAGTCCTCCATGGTCATCGCTGCCGACGAATCCTGGTCGGTCCCCTCCTCGTCTTCGGTCAGGACGGCACCAGAATCAGTAGCCAAAATACGAACCCCCTAGAAATTATTGGTGTGGTCTTGGTCGTCAAAACGGCCTCCGCCAAAATGAGCGTCAATTGTACCGCACAAAAGATCGCTAACCAGGGAAGGGTTTGGTCACGTCGTGGTTGTCGATCAATCTCGTTTTGCCAACTCTGGCGGCGATCACGGCGAGGGTGCCAGGCTTCTGGAAAGTAGCCGGATCCACGAGCTCGGCGTACTCCAGATGGACGAGCGGTTCCAGCGTCAGGCGGGCCGCGATCCGAGCCCGCAGGCGCACCGGGTCGCGCTCTCCGGACGAATACGCCGCCGCCGCCTCGCGAAGGGCGGCGCTGATGCTCCTTGCCGCCTTGCGCTCTTCGGGGCCGAGGTACACGTTCCGCGAGCTGAGCGCTAGCCCGTCGGGCTCCCGCACGGTCGGCACGACCCTGATCTCGACGCCCAGGTCGAGGTCGCGCGCCAGCCGATTGACGACAGCGACCTGCTGCGCGTCCTTCTGGCCGAAGTACGCACGGTCCGGAGCGACCGCCGCCAGCAGCTTGGTCACGACGGTGGCGACCCCTTCGAAGTGTCGCGGACGGGCCGCGCCTTCCAGACCATCCGTGACCCCGCGTACGTGGACGCGCGTGCTGGCGCCGGGTGGGTACATCTCCGCCGCGGTCGGCCGGTAGACGGCGTCGACCTCGGCCTCCTGGAGCATCTTCGCGTCGCGGTCCCAGTCCCGCGGGTAGCGGTCGAGGTCCTCGTTCGGGCCGAACTGCATCGGGTTGATGAAGAGGCTGACGACCACGACGTCGTTCTCGCCCCTCGCGGTCTCGACCAGGCGCATATGCCCGGCGTGCAAGGCGCCCATCGTGGGCACCAGGCCGATCGACCTGCCCTCGGCGCGCCACCGCCGCGACGCACCGAGCATCGCGGCCGGGTGCTCGATAACGGTCAGGCCGTTATCCGCCGTACCTGACCTCTTCGGACCCCACGAACTCGGAGGCTTCGCCGAGAGTTCGCGGGGACCCCTGAGACCTGTCCTTTGCGGGCGCCGATCCGTTGGCCGTGTACTCGTGCTCCGGCCCCGGGAACTTCCCTGTGCGCACGTCTTCCGAATACGCCGTCGCCGCGCTCGCGATCTGCTCTGCGAGGTTCGCGTATCGCTTGACGAACTTCGGCGGCTTGCCGGTGGTCAGGCCGAGCAGGTCGTGCAGGACCAGGACCTGCCCGTCAGTACCCGGACCCGCGCCGATGCCGATGGTCGGGATGCGGAGCTTGTGGGTAATGGCCGCCGCGAGTTCGCTCGGCACGCCCTCGAGGACGATGCTGAACGCGCCGGCTTCTTGGAGCGCGACAGCGTCTGCCGTGATCTGCGCAGCCTGCTTGTCGGTTTTGCCCTGGACCTTGAATCCGCCCATCTGGTGGACGAACTGCGGCGTCAGGCCGAGGTGACCCATGACCGGGATCCCGATCTCGGTCAGACGCCTGGTGATCTCGACAACGCGACCTCCGCCTTCGAGCTTGACCGCGTGCATGCCGGCCTCCTGCACAAATCGACCGGCGCTGGTGATTGCCTGCTCGGTCGACGCGTGATACGACATGAATGGCATATCGCCGACCAGCAGGGCCTGCCGCGCGCCCCGAGCGACCGCCTTTGCGTGGTGAAGCATGTCTTCGAGCGTCACGGGAAGCGTCGTCCGGTACCCGAGCATCACCATGCCAAGGCTGTCGCCGACAAGGAGTATCGGGATGCCCGCCTCGTCGAGGATGCGCGCGCTTAGGAAGTCATACGCGGTGAGCACGGCAAAGCGCCTGCCCTCGTCCTTGAATCGCTGGACGTCCAGCACCGTGGTCATCTCCGACCTCTCCTTCGGGTCGCTGCCACATCTCGGGTCAGCGCCCTCCTGGTCCGCCGGGCCGCTGCAGGATCGAGTCCCGCCTCGGTCGCGATGCCGAGCGCAACCAGGCCGAGCATACGATAAAGACCATCGGCCGAAGGCTTCCCTTCCCCACTGGCTGGGGAAGGTGGCCCCGCCGCAGAGCGGCCGGGCGGGATGGGGACATCCAGGTTTCGCAATGCCTCGATATGACGTTGCACGGTCTCGGCATCGCCACGCCGGATCGGTCCGGTAAGCGCCCCGACCACACCTCGCCGGCGGATGTTTGCCACTGCCCCCTCGACCAGTGGCATGAGCGCCCTGGTCGCCTCGTCCTCACTCCAGCCGATCTGCTCCAGCAGGCGCACCGCCTCGGCGACCACGACGTCGACGAAATTGGAGGCGTACACCGCCGCCGCGTGATACAGGACGCGACTCTCGTCGCCGACCTGCTTGGGTTTGGCGCCGATCGCCCGAGCCAGGCTGCGAAGCTGCCGCATCAACGTCGGGGTGGTCGCGTCGACCGCGACGGTGATGCCGCGGAACGCCTCCGGCCCACGCGGCGTCGGAAAGGACTGAAGAGGATGGAACGAGCCACGCGGATTGCCCTCGACGCCGATCAGGGCGTCGAGTCCGAGCGCACCGCTCAAGTGCACCACCGCCAGCTCCGCGGGCGGGTTCATGCGCGCGACACGAGTCGCCATCTCACTGATGGCGCCGTCAGGAACGGCGAGAAACAGCAAACCCTGGCGCGGTATGCGGAAACCGGTTCGCGCAGGCACGAGGCGCGCGTGCAAGGCGCGCGACAGGCTGCGGCCGAGATTGCCTCGGCCCGCGACGGTTATCTGTTCTGGCGTTCTACGACGCGGATGAGCTGGCCGCGGCCGGAGCTTGCGGCTCCTCACGGTTGAGGATCTGATCGAGCTCCTTGCCGTCGATTGTTTCCACGATCTTGAGGCGCTCGACGACCGCGTCCATCTTGGAGCGCTGCTTGGTCAGCACTCCCTTGGCCGTCTGATAGCCGTGGTCGACGATGCTGCGAATCTCCTCGTCGATCAGCGCTGCGATCTCCTCGGAGTAGTTCCTCTGCTCCCCGAGGTCACGGCCGAGGAACACGAGCTCCTCTTTGTGGCCCATCGTCACGGTGCCGAGCTTGTCCGACATGCCCCACTGCGTGACCATCCGCCGCGCGAGCTGCGTCGCGCGCTGGATGTCGTTCTCGGCGCCGGAGGTGATGTCGCCGAAGACGATCTCCTCCGCGACGCGGCCGCCCATGATGCCCGCGATCTGGTCACGGAGCTCCTCGCGCGAGACGAGGTATTTGTCCTCCTCCGGGAGCGCGAGCGTCCAGCCGAGCGCCATACCGCGGGAGATGATCGAAACCTTGTGCACTGGGTCGGTGTGAGGCAGCGCCTTCATGACGAGGGCGTGGCCGACCTCGTGGTAGGCAATGATCTCTTTCTCGTGCTCGGAGATGCGCCGGCTCTTGCGTTCCGGTCCGGCGATCACGCGAGCGATCGCTTCCTCGAGCTCGTCCATGCCGATCACCTTCTTGTTGGCGCGCGCGGCGAGGATCGCGGCCTCGTTGATGAGGTTCGCGAGGTCGGCGCCGCTGAAGCCGGGCGTCTGGCGGGCGAGCACGTCGAGGTCGACCGTGGAGTCGAGCGGCTTGTTGCGCGCGTGGACGTCAAGGATCTGGCGGCGGCCCTTGATGTCGGGACGGTCGAGGGTGACGTGGCGGTCGAATCGGCCCGGGCGCAGGAGCGCCGGGTCGAGCACGTCCGGCCGGTTCGTCGCCGCGATGACGATGACGTGGGTGTTGGTGTCGAAACCGTCCATCTCGACGAGCAGCTGGTTGAGGGTCTGCTCGCGCTCGTCGTGGCCGCCGCCGAGGCCCGCGCCGCGCTGGCGGCCGACCGCGTCGATCTCGTCCACGAACACGATGCAGGGCGAGTTCTTCTTGGCCTGGTCGAACAGGTCGCGGACGCGGCTCGCGCCGACGCCGACGAACATCTCGACGAACTCGGAGCCTGAGATCGAGAAGAAGGGCACGCCGGCCTCGCCGGCGACTGCTTTGCTCAGCAGGGTCTTGCCGGTTCCCGGAGGACCCACCAGAAGGACGCCCTTCGGGATACGCGCGCCAAGGGCGACGAACTTTTCGGGGTATTTCAAAAACTCGACGATCTCTGTTAGCTCCTGCTTGGCCTCGTCCACCCCCGCCACGTCGGCGAACGTGATGGCAGGCTTGTCGCCGGCGATCATGCGCGCCCGAGAGCGCCCGAAAGAGATGGCCTGGTTGTTGCCGCTCTGCGTCTGGCGCAGCACCCACCACATGAAGGCGGCGATGAGGATCACGAGGATGATGTTCGGCAGCAGCACGCTGATCAGGTAGCTGCCGGTCTGGCTCTTCTCGAACTGCACGGTGACCCCGGAGGCGCGCAGGTCGTCCATGTACTTGCACTCGCCGGAGCAGTCGGGAAGCACGACGTTGTGCTTGTTGTGCGAGGCGTCGGTGACGACGCCATCCGTGCCGCTGATGTCGACCACGGCCACGTTGCCCTTGGCGGCCTCGTTCAACATCCGCGTGTAGTTCCAGTCGCCCTGCGCCTGGTTGCTCTGGATCGAGCTCCACGTGAACCAGAAGATCAGGCCGAGGACGACGACCAGTGCGAAGTAAAACAGGCTGGAGCGGGGGAAACGGCTCAACTCAGATCTCCTAATTTCCGCGCCCTGCCCGCGCCCGGCGCTCGAGGGCTCGTTGGATTTTCTAGCCTAACAACTTTCGGCGCGGTGGGAACCTGCATTGGCGTGATCGAGACGTGGACGCCGGGCTCGCCGTGGCGGCTCGCGAGGTCGGCGTCGACCGCCAGCCCCGGGACCCAGGCGAGCTTCTCCCCGGCAAAGACCAGGGGCCAGGCGTCACGGTCTTCGCGCGGCACGCGGGCGTCCACGAAGATGTCCTGCAGCTTGCGCGAACCGCGACCGCCGACCGGCCGCAGACGCAGCCCTGGGCTGCGGAATCCGAGGCGGAGGGCGAGACCCGCCCGGAGATGCGCCGCGCCACGGTCGTCGCAACCCATGCATGTCTTTACCTGCAGGCGTAACGGGTCGCCGGAGACGCGTCGCGACGGCACCACCTGCATGAGGTCCCCCACGATACGGAAACGCAGGCCGCCCGGAAGATCGACGCCCCGCCCGCCTCTGCCGGGTTCCGCCAGGCTCAGCATGGCGGCGATATGGGCGCGGGATAAGCCAGGGTCGGAGCCACCGGCGCCGATGTAGAGCAGCTTCAGGGCCTCGGCGGCCACGGGCTCCGGCAATCTCCGCAGCCGGCGGCGGGTTGTCGGGCCTGCAGCCGCGGTCGCGGCGGCCTCGTGCATACGCGTCGCCGCCGTGGCGGCCGAGTGGAAACGTTGGCCGATTCCGGGCCGGTCACGCTCGAGCGCAGGCAGGATCAGATGACGCACGCGCACGCGCGCGAACCGTGGATCGAGGTTGGCCGGGTCCTCATAGGCAGCGATGCCGCGCACCAGGAGGTAGTCCCGCAGGTCCTTTCTCCACACGTTGAGGAAAGGACGGACGTAATGACCTCGGCGCGCGGGCATGCCTCGGAAGCCGGCGATGCCGCAGCCCCGCAGCATGTGCAGAACGACCCCCTCGACCAGGTCGTCGGCGGTGTGCCCGAGCGCTACCACATCCGCACCCGCCTCGGCTCGAGCGCGGTCGAGAAAGGCGTAGCGAAGCTTGCGAGCGGCCGCCTGCAGGGATACTTTCGGCAGCGCCTCGGTGCGCCGTTCGCTGATGAGCGTGATGCCAAGGCGGGCGCAGAGCTCGGCGACCTGTCGCGCGACGTCCGCCGAACCATCTCGCAGCGCGTGGTCGTAATGGGCGGCGACCAGGTCGTGGCCAGACTCGTGGAGCGCGATCAGCAGCGCGGTCGAATCGGGTCCGCCGGAGACGGCGGCGAGAATGCGCCCGGCGGGTGGCGTAGCCATGGTGGTGCCGGGTGGACTCGAACCACCGACAACGCGATTATGAGTCGCGCGCTCTACCACCTGAGCTACGGCACCGTTCGTCGAACGTGAGCTTAGCGAGCGGCCTGCGTCCGCGCCTTCAGCTTCTGCTTCTTCTTCCGGTGCTTCGCAATCGCTACGCGCTTTCTCTTGTTCATTCCTTATTTGTCGTCCAGATGCGCACGAGTGGCTGAGGGGGCTTGGGATCAGGATGGTTGCGGAGCTTGGATTCGAACCAAGGACCTTCGGGTTATGAGCCCGACGAGCTGCCGCTGCTCCACTCCGCGTTTCCAGTATAAGACCAGCACATCCCTCTCCCCGCAGGGGAGAAGGGCGAAGGGCGAGGGGCGCTGCTCAGCGCGACCTCGGCGTAGGCGAGGGGCTCGGAGTCGTGACCAGAAACGTCCTCTCGTTCGGCTTGGCGAAGCCGCTCATGCGGGCCTCCTCTTCGTCGGCCGTGCCGTTGGAAAGTGCCTCCACGTCCTTGCGGTAGCCGGCGTTCTGGGCCGCGATCTGGGCGTTCTGCGTGCGCAGCTCGGAGACCTGCTGGCCGAGGCGCTGGCTGATGTAGGCCTCTTGCGCAAACGCGACCGCCGCCCACATCAACACGATGCCTGCGGCAATGAGAATCAGGGTGCTCCGCAGAGTGAACGCGCTCACGCGAAGCGTGCCCGCGGCGGTGGTGGGCTTGTTGCTGTATTTCATGCTGCGTCGTTGTGCGGGAACGATCGGGCGGGAGCCGACTATATCAAATGGTTACCTGGCTTTCTCCCAGCGGTCGAGCATTTCATCGGCGCTGAGGTCGCTTAAGCTCTTGCCTTCGCGGCGCACCGACGCCTCCGTCGCGGCGAACCGTTTGCGAAATCGCTGACCTGCGACGCGCAACGCGTCCTCAGGATTCACCTTCATGCTTCGAGCCAGCGACACGACCGCGAAGAGCAGGTCGCCCATCTCCTGGAATGCGCGGTCGCGGTCGCCAACCTCAGCCAGCTCGCGTGCCTCCTCGCCCAATGAGTCCGCCGCAGCGGCAGGCGACGCGAAATCGAAACCGACGCGCGCAGCGCGCTTCTGCAGACCAAGCGCCCAGGCGAGCGCAGGGAGAGTTGATGGCACGCGGTCGACGACCGATTCCTCGTTGCCGGCCTCACGCGCCTCGCTGATCTTCTGGTGCTCCCAGTTGCGCAGCACCTCGTGGGCGTTTGCGACCGACTTGTCGCCGAACACATGCGGGTGACGCTTGACCATCTTCGCGGCGACGGCTTCGGACACCTGCGTCGCGTCGAAGCGTCCTTCTTCGGCCGCGATCTCAGCGTGCATCGCGATCTGCAAGAGAAGGTCGCCCAGCTCCTCCATCATCTTCGCGTCATCGCCGGCGTCGATCGCCTCGAGCAGCTCGTAAGTCTCTTCGAGCAGGTACTGGCGTAGCGACTCGTGCGTCTGCTCCCGGTCCCACGGGCACCCGCCAGGAGCGCGCAGCGTGTGCACGACCTCGAAGATCGCGGCGATGCCGTCCGCAAATGGCCTGTCGCTCACGGGCGAGACATTACCGCGACGCCGCGCCCAGCTTCGTAAAGGGCCGCCATCTCCTCGAGGAGCGTGAGCAGGTCGGACTGCCACCCCTCCCCCTTCCTCCGCATCTTGATCCGGTTGGGGCCGACCGCGATCCGTCCCGCCATCCGCCGGGAAAGCTCCTCGACGTCGAGGAATCGCTGCGGGTCGACCCGGATCACGATGTCGTGACCGTCCGCGACCACGCCGCGCAGTCCCATCCTCTGACCGCGCAGCTTCACGCGCAGGGAGTACGCGAGGTTGTCCAGCTGCGGCGGCGCGGTCCCGTAGCGGTCCTTCAGGGAGCGCAGCATCGAGTCGAGGTCGGCTTCGTCATCCGCGCCCGCGAGCTGACGGTACGCCCCGAGCCGCAGCTTCTCGTCCCGGATGTAGGAGCGGGGAATGAAGTGGTCGAGCGGGAGGTCGAGGTTCATCTCCGCCGTCGACAGGACGTCCGTGACGGCGGTTTCCTCGGATCCCGTCCGCAGCATGGACACCGCGCTCTGCAGCATCTGGAGATACATCTCGAACCCGACGGCCGCGATCGCCCCGTGCTGCTCCGTGCCCAGCAGGTTGCCGGCGCCGCGGATCTCCAGGTCGCGAAGGGCGATCTTGAATCCCTGGCCGAGCTCATGGAGGCCGGAGATGACGTCCAACCTCTTGTCGGCTTGCTCCGTGAGTGACCGCCTGGGGTCGTAGAGGAAGTAGGCGTACGCCCGCCGACCCGAGCGTCCAACACGCCCGCGGAGCTGATATAGCTGCGCCAGGCCGAAGCGGTCGGACCGCTCGACGATGATCGTGTTGACGTTCGGGATGTCTAGCCCCGACTCGATGATGGTGGTGCAGACGAGGACGTCGTACTTTCCCGCCTCGAAGTCGACCATCACCGACGCAAGCTGGTCTTCAGACATCTGTCCGTGGCCGATCGCAATCCGGCCTTCGGGGATCAGCCTGTGCACACGTTCCGCGGCTTTCTGGATCGTCCGCACGCGGTTGTGCACGAAGTACACCTGGCCGCCCCTCTGCAGCTCGCGGCCGATCGCCTCCCGCACGAGCTCGTCGTCGTCCGCGGTCACGTAGGTCTTGATCGGCTGTCGCTCCTCCGGCGGCGTCTGGATCACGCTCATGTCGCGGATCCCGCCCACGGCCATGTGCAGCGTGCGCGGAATCGGCGTCGCCGACAGCGAGAGCACGTCGAGCTGCGTGCGCAACTTCTTCAGCCTCTCTTTTTGCATGACGCCGAAGCGGTGCTCCTCGTCGACGACAAGCAGTCCCAGTCGCTTGAAGCGGACGTCGCGCTGGAGCAGGCGATGCGTGCCGACGACGATGTCGACATGGCCGCTCTTGAGTCCGTCCACTGTCCGCGCCTGCGTCTCGTCGTCGACGAATCGCGACAGCATCTCGACCACGACTGGGAAGTTCTTCAACCGCTCCCGGAACACGTGGAAGTGCTGCTGCGCGAGCACAGTGGTCGGGGCCAGCAGCGCGACCTGCTTCCCACTCATCGCCGCCTTGAACGCGGCGCGAAGGGCGAGCTCGGTCTTGCCGAACCCGACGTCGCCGCACAGGAGGCGGTCCATCGGCCGGTCAGACTCCATATCGCCCTTGATCTCGGCCAACGCCGCGATCTGGTCCGGCGTCTCTGCATAAGGAAAGGTGGCCTCGAGCTCGTCCTGCCAGGCGGTGTCCGGCGCGAAGGCGATGCCCGGCCTGGCCTCCCGCATCGAGTAGATCTTCAGCAGCTCCTCGGCGACGTCCTGCACGACCTTGCGGGCACGCCCTCTCGCACGCGTCCAATCGGACGTCCCGAGCCGGTGCAGTGCCGGAGCCGCCTCGCCGCCGAGGTATTTCTGCACGCGATCGAGGTTTTCGACCGGCACGAACAGCCGGTCACCTTCGGCGTACTCGAGCTCGAGGTACTCCCGGTGCGCACCTTCCGACTCGATCAGGCGCATCCCCTTGAATCGCGCGATCCCATGGTCGACGTGGACGACGAGCTCGTCAGGTGCGAAGTCCAGCGTGAACTCGCGCGTCATGTCCTCGGTGCGAGTGCGGGCGACGCTCCGGCCACGCGAGGGCCGGCGCACGCGGCCAAACAGCTCGGCGTCGGTGGCGACGTGCAAACCGATCGCCGGCTGCGAGCAGCCCGCCGCGAGGTCGATCGAGGAGTGCAGCAAGCCCGGCTTCACGCCGAGGTCGATGTCCAGGTCGACCTCGACGAGCGCGTTCGTGACGCCCGACTCGTCGAGGAGGGCGCGCAGGCGCTCGTCTTGCTCCGTCGCGAAGACGATGGCCGACCCTTCGGCGCGCGCCGCGAAGCCCGCGAGCGCCCGTGGTTGCCCGACGAGCGGCTCTCCTTCGAACCATCCGAGATCGATCGCGTCACCCGTCCCCTCGGCGCTCGTGATCGTCAGGTGGGGCCGCACGCCGAAGTCGTCGGCGCGCTCGACGGTCGGAAGCTTGAACTGCCGCGGCAGCTCGCCTCCGCCCGCCTCGGCCGCGGCGAGCATGGCCGTCTCGTCCAACAACGTGCGCGCGTCGGCTCGCTGTCGCGCCGGCTCGAAGTCGATGACGACCGTGTCCTGCGGCAGGTGGTCGAGCAGCGAAGGTCGCGACGGATCGAGGTAGGCGGCGTAAAACTCGACGCCCGCAAATGCGGCGCCCGCGCCCAGGCGCGTCAGCTCGTCCTCCCATTCCGATCGGACGTCCCCGCGCAGGCTCTCGAGCGAAACCGATTCGCGCAGCCGCGCAACGGCGGCGGCGCCTCGCTCCGGGCCGATCAGGAGCTCGCGTCCCGTCCTGATGGTCACCTCTGCGACCGGCATCACCGAACGCTGGTTGTCGGGGTCGAACAGGCGCAGCGTCTCCACCGCGTCGCCGACCCACTCGGCCCGGATCGGCGCGTCCGCCGCCGAGGGAAACACGTCCAGGATGCCGCCGCGCAAGGAGAACTGCCCTCTTTCCTCGACAAGCGGCTCGCGGGTGTAACCCAGCTCGACCAGCCGGCCGGCGACGGTGATGGGGTCAGGCCCCTCGCCCGGCCGCAGGGTGACCGCCGTATCGACCAGATCCCGGCGCGAGATGGTTTGTCGGGTGAGGGCGCGCCGCGAAGAGACGACGACAGCCGCGGTGTTGTCCGCGGACGCGAGGGCGCTCAGCGCCTCGAGGCGCCTGTTCACCGCCTCATCAAAGGCAGGAGGCCGGTCGAGGAACGAGACGCCGACTTCGGCGAAAACAGACGCCGGCGGCCGTCCGCTGAGCCACACGCGAAGCTCGTAGGCGAACCGCTCCGGGCCCGAGACCAGGATGAGAGCGGACTTCCCTCTTTCAATCAGCGCGCGAGCAACCGCCGCGGCGACGATAGGCCACGCCGAGCGCGGAAGCCGGGCCACGTGGAGCTCGCTGTGGCCACGGGCGACCCATCCTTCGAGCCGCGGCTCGGCGCCGAGCGCAGCTTGCCACAACGTGGTCATAGCAGCTCCTCGCATCCAAGCGCTCCGGCGCGGTTGTAGCGATCCATCGCCCGCTCGATCCCCGCTTGGAGCGCCAGCTCCAGCGCGTCGGCGACCCCATTGATCACCTGCGGCAGCCTCTCCGCCTCGGCCTTCGTGAATCGCCCCAGGACGTAGTGCCGCCCGGCCGGTGAGCCTTTGCGCGAGGGCTTGCCGATGCCGACGCGAAAACGGACGAAATCATCGGTGCCCAGCGACGAGATCAACGAACGCACGCCGTTGTGCCCGGCGCCGGAACCGCCGCGTCTGATCCGCATCCGGCACATCGGAAGGTCCAGCTCGTCGTGGACGACCCATGTCTGCTCGGGCGTCAGCCCGATGTCTTTCAGCGCCTTCGCCACCGCCTCACCGGAGAGGTTCATGAACGTCTGCGGCATGACGAGCCAAAGACGCTTCGCTTCCGAACGGCCGATCAGGGACTGCCAGCGTTTGCGATCGACCGACACGCCGAGCCGGCGCGCGAGCTCTCGCACGCACGCAAAACCCAGGTTGTGGCGCGTATCGGCGTACTCGGACTCGGGGTTGCCGAGTCCCACGATCAATCGCTCTTGTATTTCTCCCATCCAGACGCACTAAGGCCCGCGGCGAGCGCCGCAGACCATGTAGCGAGTCTAAAGGCGTCGCGGAGCCAACTCGATTCCCGACTGCTGTAAAGCCTCGATTGTCAGGCGAGTCATCTCCTTCTCTTCGCGCGCCGATATGTGATCCCAGCCCAGCAGGTGGAGCAGGCCGTGCACCGCGAGCAGCGCGAGCTCCGCCGTCGCGTCGTGGCCATACTCGGCGGCCTGACGCAGGGTCGCGGGCCACGAGATGGCGATGTCCCCGACGTGGCCGGCTGAGCCGGCAAACGATAGGACGTCGGTGGAGTGAGGTTCGCCCGCATACGCCGTGTTCAAGCGCTGCATCTCCGCGTCGGCGGTGAGCCGAACCGCGACTGTGCTCTGGGCATCCGGCAATCGCGCCGCGACTTCGGGCACGGCTGCCGCCCGCGTCAGCACGTCACGGATGAAGCTAGGGCGGACATCCGCCCGCACAGCCTTGACGACATCCACATTTAGTAGAGTCACGCTCGTTGAAGATTCTCGTCACTGGCGGCGCCGGATTCATCGGCTCGCATGTGGTGGACGCCTACATCGCCGCGGGGCATGAGGTCGGCGTCATGGACAACCTGAGCACCGGCCGCGAGGAAAACGTCAATCAAGCCGCGAAGCTACATCGGGTCGACGTCACGAATCGCGCCCAGGTGCACGCCGCGATCGCGTCGTTCAAGCCCGAGGTCGTGAACCATCACGCGGCGCAGTCCGAGGTTCCGAAGTCCGTGGCCGACCCCGGGCACGACGCCTTGGTCAACGTGGTCGGTGGCCTCAACGTGCTCCGCGCTTGCGTCGACGAGGCCGTGCGCAAGGTGATCTTCAGCTCCACCGGTGGCGCGCTCTACGGCGAACCCGACATCGTGCCGGCGGATGAAGACCATCCCGTGCGTCCGCTCTCGCCGTACGGCACCAGCAAGCTCGCGTTCGAGCACTACCTGGGAATGTTCGACAGGACGTTTGGCCTGCGCTACACGACGCTTCGCTACGCCAACATCTACGGTCCGCGGCAGGACTTCTTCGCCGAGGAGGGCCGCGTCGTGGCCATCTTCGCGAGCCGGATGATCGAGGGCAAGCCGGTCACGATCGACGGCGACGGGAATCAGTCGCGCGACATGCTGCACGTCGGCGACGTCGCGATGGCAAACCTCGCCGCCCTCGAGACGGGTGACGGCGGCACCTTCCACATCAGCTCGGGCATCCCGGTGACGATCAACGACCTGTTCCGCAAGATCGCGCTCCTGACCGAGTACAAGCTCGAGCCCATGTTCGGACCGGCGCGCAAAGGCGACGTGTACCGCATCGCGCTCGACAACCGGCGCGCAGCGGAACAGCTCGGCTGGCAGCCGCGCATCCAGCTCGAGGAAGGCCTGCGCCTGACCGTCGACTACTTCCGCGGGCAGATCTCCAGACTCCACGCCTAGGCGGTGGAGACGCTCGCCTTTCTGCACAGCTACGGCGCGCGTGTGCTCGTGGCCTTTGCGGTGCTGCTCGGGCTGTGGGGCGCCTATCACTACTTTCGGAACCAGCGCGTCAGCGGGGGCTTTCGGTCGACCTACCTGATCATGGCAGCCATCACGCCGGTGCAAGGCCTGCTCGGCCTGTGGGCCTTGCTCGCGGGCGGCGATCCGCGCGCCGGGTTGCTGCACATGGTGTACGGCGCGTTCGCGACGCTGTTTCTCCCCGGCGCGTACATCTACGCCCATCAGGGCAACGCCCGGCGCGAAGCGCTCGTCCTCGCCGGCGCCTCGTGGATCGTTGTGATCGCCTTCCTCAGAGGGATATCCACGGGCTAACGTATGCGCCGCAGTGGACCCCTCTGAGCGGCTGACCAAGACCAAGTCGACGCCGCCACTCCCGGCCGCTCCGGACCGCAGGATCCTCATCACCGGTGGGGCCGGCTTCCTGGGTGTCAACGCCGCGGTCCACCTGATCAAGGAGGGCTGGCACGTCAGCCTGCTCGACAACTTGAGCCGCCCGGGCACCGAACGCAACCTCAAGTGGCTCATCACCAAGTACCCGAACCGGATCGCCTTCATTAAAGAGGACGTGAGGAACGCCGGCGCCCTGGCCGAGCACGTGAAGGACCAGGACGCCGTCCTCCACCTGGCCGGGCAGGTCGCGGTCACGACGTCGCTCGTCGACCCCAGCACGGACTTCGACGTCAACGCGCGCGGCACCCTCAACATGCTCGAGGCCGTCCGGACGCACAACCACGATGCGCCGTTTGTCTTTGCATCGACGAATAAGGTCTACGGAAAGCTCGACCACAACAACGGTGCCTGTAAAGAGACGCAGCCGATCGATTTTCACAGCCCCTACGGCTGCAGCAAAGGCGCCGCCGACCAGTACGTCCGCGACTACGCGCGCTGCTTCGGCATGAACACCGTAGTGCTGCGCCAGAGCTGCATCTACGGCGCGCACCAGTACGGCACCGAGG
Organism: Chloroflexota bacterium; assembly: GCA_005882115.1. Taxonomy (GTDB): domain Bacteria; phylum Chloroflexota; class Dormibacteria; order Dormibacterales; family Dormibacteraceae; genus 40CM-4-65-16. The sequence continues at coordinate 45,382 of VBEG01000027.1, read as the reverse complement.
ACCAGGGATGGGTGGCGCACTTCGTGCACTCGATCCTCAGGGACCGCGCGCTGAGGATCTATGGCGACGGGACCCAGGTGCGCGACCTCCTCGACGCGCGCGACCTGAGCGCGCTCTACACCACCGTGATCGACAAGATCGGCATCGCCCGGGGCGAGATCTACAACGTCGGTGGCGGGCCGGAGAACCAGCGGAATCTGCTGGAGGTCATCGACCAGATCGGCGAGCTCACGCGCAAGAGGCCGCAGTTCAGCTTCGCGGACTGGCGCGAGGGTGACCAGAAGTTCTACGTCAGCGACGTCGGCAAGGCGCGCCGCGATCTCGGTTGGGCGCCGCACGTCGAGTTCGACCGCGGCCTGCGCGACCTGATCTCCTGGGCGGAGTCGGCCAACTAGACCGTGGTCGCGGCCGTCGGATCACTCGCCGAGGCGTCGGCTCGCCGGCGCCCACCGCTGTGGCTGGCGTCCGCCGCGACCGCGGCGGCCTGGGGCGCGCTGTACAGCGTGGGCCGCTGGGTGTTCGGCTTTGCAACCTTCCCCATCCACGAGGACATCCGGATCAATTACGTCGCCGCCCAGGCGGGCCTCCAGTACGGGTGGTCGACGATCTACGACTTCGCGACGCTGAGGCAGCTCTCGCAGGTGTTCCCGGCGGCCGACCGCAGCATCGACGCGACCGCCACGTACATCAGCCCTCCGCTGCTCGCCTGGCTCTTCGTGCCTCTCACCCTCGTGCCCGAGCCTGCCGCGTACCTCATCTGGACCCTAGGCGCGCTGGCCGCGCTCATCTGGACGTGGCACGTCGCGGCGCCCTACAACGGGCTCGCCAAGCTCACCTTGCTTCTCGTCGCGCTCGCGCTGTGGCCCGTCATGCAGGTCTTCTACTACGGCCAGCCAAGCGTGGTCGTGGTTGCGGGCGTGGCGCTGGCTTGGTGGCTCATCCGGCACGACCGCCCGATCGCCGCCGGGATCGCACTGGCGCTTGCCACGGCGCTCAAGCCCCAGGTCGTGATCATGGTCCCGGTCGCCCTTCTCGTGGCAGGCCACATCAAGCCTGTGCTCGGATGGGCCGCCGCGGGTCTCGTCCTCGCTGCTCTCAGCGCGGCGAGCCTGGGCGTGGACGGCATCGCGAGCTACTGGCAGGCGCTGAAGCTGGTCCAGGACGACACCGGGCATGCCTACTTCACCATCGCGGTCGTTTTCGGCCTTGGGCCGATGACGTATGTCCTGCTGGCCATCCAGGGCATCGCGTGCCTGGCGGTGGCCAGGGTGCGGCGCCACGAGCTCGAGACGGTCTTCGCGGCCGGCCTGCTCGGATCGCTGATGGTGTCCTTCCACCTCCATCAGTGGGACTACACGAACCTGGTGCTCGCCGCCTGGCTGGTGCTGAGAAACGGGCCCCCGCTGTGGCATCGCGTCTGGCTTGCCCTCGGCATCGTGACCATGCAGCTCCTTTCAGTCGGCGTGGCCGTGCCGCAACTCGCCTGGGACATCGTCTGGCTCGCCATGCTCGCGCTCGGCGCGCCGAAGGCCGGCTCAGTCTTGAGCCCGAACCGCCTCCACCCGGGCGCGACGCCGTCGCAGACGTCGACCTGACGCCCCGACCAGATACAGCATGAGCCCGGCCAGCGTCAGCAACGAGATGGCATCCCCGATCCACTCCAACGCGGTTCGCGTGAAGGTCAGCTCCACAACCGCCGGATGGCTGAACCCACCCAGCGGGACGTACATGAAGTCGGGCCCGGCTGGATAGATCTCGACCTGCCTCCCATCCACCGTCGCCCGCCAGTTGGGTACCCAGTTCTCCTTGAAAAGAACCCCTTTCGCGGGACCCTCGAGGCGGATCGATCGTGCCTGCGGATTCACGAACGTCGCCCGATATGGGGCCGCCGCACCGCCGGCAGGCGCGGCCCACGCGATGGCCTGCGCCAGCAGTAGGGATTCCTGCGAGTTGCGCGTGCTCGATGCGTGGTAGGGCAGGTTCATGCCGCTCCACACGACGCGGCCCCGGCCGAGGGTCCCCGCGACCAGCACCGGGTAGCCGTTGCTCAGAAGGACCGGCGTTGCCCAGGACGCAATGGAGCCCTCGGGGATGTAGGAGATGCCCCAGGGCCCGCCGCTGTAGACGGCCGGCGAGAACGCAGTCAGGTCGAGGCCGGCGGCGATGGGGCTCGATGTTCGAGCCAGGCCCCAGTCGGGACCGATTGCGGTCCGTTTGATCTCGGCGCCTGGGATCGGCGTCGAGGCCGCACCTGCCTGGTCCAGGTCTGAACCGCTCGCTTCGATGAAGGCGCTGCCGCCGCCCTCGACATATCGATCGAGCAGGGCCAGTCCTTTCGCGCGATCGTGGACGCGGTACTGGTACAGGATCACCTCGTCGAATCGACTGAGCTCGGCGAGGGAGTGGCTGTCCAGGTACTCGCCACCGCGGATCGGGATCAACGCGCGGCTGTCGAAATCCGCCAGGGCGATCGACCTCAGGACCAGGCTGTAGGCGGTGGCGTCGCCGATCACGAGCGCGGTGCGTGCATCGCTCGCCGAAAGGACGGGCGTCGCAGCCGGGTATTCGAACGTCCGCGCGAAGGCGGGTGAGCCGGCGGAGAGGAGCCTGTAGAGATCTGGCCTCGCCTCGAAACGGCGCACGACGTCGGGGTCGGGTCCCGCGTAGAGCGAGCGCACCGCGTACCAGTCGAGCAGGAAGTTCGCCTCCGCGTAGTTGGAGTCGGCGCTCCAGACCGCGCGCTCGAGCCAGTACTGCCAGTCGCCGCGAAGGACGCCCTGCTGCTGATAGCCGCGCGTCTGCGGCACGCCGCTGCGACTGTTGATCCAGTCCGAGCCGCCGTCCCAGGACACTCCCACGCGGTACTGCCGTTCGTTGGGATCGAGGGCGAGTGCGCCCACCAGGGGACGCTTGTCGGCATTGTCCCCGTTGATGACTCCGCCGGAGAGGCCGGGGGTCGTCAGCACGAGCTGGGCGAGCAGTGCCGCGATCAAAGCCTCGGCGAGCCACCGCCGCCGCGAGACCCACCACAGCGACAAACCAGCGAGGGCGGCGAAAAACCAGGCAGCGAAATATGTCGCCTGGCCAGGCTGAAAGTTGTAGATGAAGACGTGGGTGCCGGCCAGGCCAGCGAGCGCGTAGACGGCGCAGGCTGCACCCGCCAGTCCGGCCACGATCATCAACCGCGCGGCCGGCGTCGAAGCGAATCGGCGCCGCAAGCTGTAGGCGCCGGCGATTCCGACGGCCAAGAGTGGAAACAGCAGGAGTGGAAGTGATTCCATGCCCGCGAAGAGCGACTTCAAGTCGACCTGGCCGTACTCGCGCGTGAACGTCGGCACCGGAGCGGGCGTCGACAGCGTGACCGCATACGGCACGTAGAAGAAAGCAGCCAGGAGTCCGGTCGTCACCAAAAGTGTGGCGGCCCGAGCGGACTTCTGGGCGGGCGGCAGCGGCATCACCGCGATCAAGCCCACCGCGAAGGCGACCCCGATCGCGCCCAGCAGCAAGTGCGTGCTCATGGCGGCTGCCAGGGACAGGACCATGGCGGCAAAGGCCGGCCGCGACGGCCGGGTCTGATGGACGACCGCGAAGAAGGCGAAAAGGCTGAAAAATGCCATGCCGAGGATGCGGGGATACAGACCACCAACCAGCACGTACGCCCAGAAGGCGTTGGAGCTGAGGAGGATCAGGGCGGCGATCAGCCCCGCGACCCGGCTGTCCGTGGCGACCCGAACAAGCCCGTAGAGCGCGCAACCGATGACGACGAAGGCGAACGCCGCGAGGACAATGATGGCGTCTCCGATCGGGAGGCCAAACCCAACCAGGACGCCCGCCGCGTAGTGGAACAGGGGCGGGAATGAGCCCTCCGAGAAGTACTGGCCGGCGTACCACTCATAGTTCCAGTCGACGTTCGGAAAGTTGTCGACCAGGAACTTGATCTTGGACATGTGGCCGTAGGCGTCGTAGCCCTTCGGGAAGCCCTGGAAGGCCTGGTTGAGGAAACCGACCACAAGGGTGACAGCGGCAATCGAAGCGATGCAGGCGACGTCGCCCCACCTGCGGCGAAGGGATCTCAGGCTGTTGCGGCCTCGGCTGCGATTTGCTCGTGCTCCCGTGCCACAACGAGCACAACGCGCTCTAACGTGTCGATGTGCCTCTCCCAATCGAAGCGTCGCGCCCACTCAAAGGCGCGCTCGCCGGCGGCCTGGTTCTCGGCCCGGCTGTCGAGCAGCGCGACGATACCCGCCGCGTAATCCTCGACGTCCAGCGGCTCGGCCAGGTATCCGGTTCCCGGCCCCACCGTCACAGTTGGACCAGCCTGGTTCCACGCCACCACCGGGACACCCTTCGCCATTGATTCGATGACGCCCATGCCGAAGTCCTCCTCCGGTGCGGGATAGACATAGACCGCGGCGCCCGCGTACAGCGACTGCAGCTCTTCCTCGCTGATCGGCCCCAGGAACAGCACCGAATCTTGGAGCCCGAGTTCGATTACCAGCTCCTTCAGCGACGCGGTGTGCGATGTCGGCGGTCCCGGAATCACAAGCTGCGCGCGCGGATGGCGCTTGCGCACCTTGGCGAAGGCCTTGATCGCGAGGTCGAAACGCTTCTGCGGATAGTGCCGGTTGGTGAGAAGCACATACGGTCTGCGGATCGGATAGCCGTTGATCGTCAGGCCGCCTGAGAAGCGCGCCTCGATCGGCAGCGGGTAGCCTGACGCGGCGACGTGGCAACCCGCGGGGCAGTCGACGGCGTCGCGCTTGTAAGTGTGGCGAATGATGTCGCCGATGTAGTCGCCATTGACCAGCAGCTGATTTGCCTCCTGGATCGAGCGGCGGTCGGCCCACGCGACAAAGCGCGTCGCGCGCAGGACGATCGCGGCGAGCAGGCGGTAGTCGGCGTTGGAGACCCAGCCTGTCTGGCGGTCGATGTTGCGCGGGTAGACGAGCCGGTTCGGCTGGTTCAAGTAGACGACGTACGGCACATCCATCAGGCGCGCCGCCCACCATGCGATCCACGCGCTCGGCTGGTTGCAGCCGACGATGGCGTCGACACCACGGAACCGCCACGCGTAGAGGGGCATCAGGAGCGAGGTCGCGGCCATCTGCACCGCCTCGCGGAAGGGGAACCAGCGGGGCAGCTGGGGCAGGAACGTCTTCACCCTGACCTCGCCGATGAGGTCCGGATAACAGCGAGACGCGTTGACCGTCGGCGCGTAGCACTCGACGTCGTAGCCCCGCCTGCGCAGGCCAAGTACCTCTTCGATGACAATCCGCTCGCCGCCGCCCGAGTAAGTGAAGCCACAGTGGAAGACGGCGATCCGGCGCGTGCCTTTCTTCCGCACGTCGCGCCTGCCGCCGACGAGGAAAAAGCTCAGCACCCCGAGCGTCAGGGCGTAGGCGGCGGTGAGGGCGTGGTAGAGGACGATCGCCCCGGCGGCGACGCCCGCGGCGAGTCCGAGTCCGCCGCCAAGCACCAGCGCCCCCGCGACCTCGAGGTTGCCCAGATAGCCGGGACCTGCCGGCACCGCGAAACTGAGGAGCAGAGCGGGATAGGCGGCCATCGCTTTCAGCGGCGGGACCGAGATGCCGACCGCTATGAACAGCAGCGTGAAGTTGAATGCGTCGATCACGAGTGCCAGCACGGTGAGACCCGCGAGGCGCGCTGTCAGCTGAGGCGTCCAGAGCCCCCGCGCTCCGGCCCGGAACGCGAAGACCTGGCCGGCGATCGCCGAGGCGAACCGCGCTGGAATGAGCCGCCGGGCGAGACTCGACCGAGCGATCCCGGGGCCGGCGAGCGCGGTGCCGAGCACCGCCGCCAGCAGCGCGATCGCCAGGGCCGCGGCGCCCGCTAGACCACGCGGCGCGTTGACGGCTCCGCTGAGTGCCACCACCTCGAGGCCGGCAAGGAACAGGGCCACCGCCGCGAGGTCGCATGCCTTGTCGATGACGATCGTCGCCAGCGCGGATCCGGCCGGGATCCGGTGCCTTCGCCACAGCCACCACGCCCGCGCCGCGTCGCCGGAGCGGATCGGCAGCACGTAGTTGAGCAATCCGCCGGCTGCGTTCATCGCGAAGGCGCGGACCATGCCGACCGGTGCCAGCGGGCGCAGCAGGAGCAGCCAGCGCCGGGCGCGGATCAAGCTGGTGACGAGGAACAGCACGACCATCAGGGCGACGGCCCACCAGCTATGGACGTGCGCGTGGGCAAGGATCTCGGGCAGCGAAACGGTGCGCAGCCACAGCCACAACAGGGCGAGCCCAAAGGCGGTCTGCACGCCGAGGCGGACCCACCGGTTCATACGGTGGCTTCGCCCTCCAAAAGGACCGGGGCGAGGATCCAGCGTTGGGCGAAAGCCCAGAACGCGAACAGGAAGCCTACGAACAGCACGGTGCCGCCGTAATCGTGAAGGAAGATGGCCGGCCCAACACCTACCGTGGCGGCAATCAACGCGACGAGGGCGACTCGCACGAGGTTGAGCAGCATCGTGCCGGCGACCCCGATGAGGATCACCTGGACGCGCATCTCCAAACCGTGACCGCCACGCAGTCCTGAGATGAGGCTGACCCCGAAGAGGATGAGGCTCTGCCACCCGATGCAGTTCCACGAGATGAAGAGCGTGTGCATCGAGCCCGAGCCGTCCCACACGACCATGTGGCTTCCCGACGCGGCGGCGTGGACGCCGAGGAGGCCGAGCATGCTCACGACCATGCGCGACTCGACGGGCACGATCGCTTGCAGCGGATTGTTCGCGCCGAGGCCCATGGCCAATGAGGTGAGGAGGTCATCGAACGTCGTGACCAACGGCAGCACCATCAGCAGCGCGCACGTCAGCGCGATCAGGGTGAGGTTGACGTTGTCGCTCTCCCGCGTCCTCACCTCGGTCTCCTCACCAACCGCCTCACCAACAGCGGGACTACCACCACCAGTCCGACGAGACCGAGCAGCGACTCGGGCACGACAATGCTCGGCGGCACGAAATTGGTGTCGCCCACGCCCGCCGTCCCGTCATAGACCATGGACGGCTTGCCGCCCGTGTTGTGCGTCAGTGTCACCTGGATGCACAGCGACCCGCCGGGTGGGATGACCATCGCGAGCTGGCTCGCGCTGGTGCTCACCGTGAACGGGCTGGTTGGGTTGACGCCGTTCGCCCCGTAGGTCGTCGTCCACGTCGAGCCGACGTTGGGGACCGTGGCCAGGAAGCCTGCGCAGCTGGCGGTCGCCGAGACACCAGCCGCGATGGCGACAGTGTCGCTGGTCGCGCCGGTGCCGCCCGTCCAGTTCATTGTGAAAGTCCACACGCCTGCCGCGACTGTCTGCGCCGGGATGCCGCTGAACGACCAGGTCGTCGATCCGCCGCCCGACTGGACCTGGCACGCGGTGGCCCGCGTCCCGACCGCCTGGTCGACGGTGCTGGCGACGCATCCCGGAGCCGTGCCGGTGCCGTGGAGATAAAGCGGATTGCCGGCGGCGCTCACGGTCGGGGCACGCATCGAGGCCGCGACCAGGCCGCCGAAAAGGAGGACGAGCGATCCGATGACAAACCAGCCAACCCAGCGCTTGTGCGGCGTCGCGCGGAAGGGCGATGGCTTGGCAATGGGCGTGGTCGCCGACGTCCAGCGCGGCGCACCGCGGCGCCCGCGCAGCCAGCGGCCAAGCATGTACAGCCTCCGAAGGTGGCGCACCTCGTCGGTGACCCGGCCCGTCTTCGGCGTGCGGAACCACGGGCCTTCGTCGCGACTGATCAGTCCTTTGAATGCCGCCCAACCCTGGAATGGAACGAGCGCGAATGACAGCACGAGTGCCCCGAATACGCCCTGCACGTCACGGGCCGGCGCCTCTTCGAGGATCAAGCCGCCGAGGTTCATCAGCGGGAGCGCGAAAATGTTGGAGAACAGGAGCGACCATCCGAGGAGCGCCGTCCAGCCGGGAACGTGGGTCTGGAAGATGACTTCAGAGATGAGCCAGCTCAGCGAGCCGATGACGAACAGCCCGGCCTGCAGGTAATAGGACGCGTCGTACAGGAACTCGAGCTTTTCGATTGGCGTGACGAGCGGTGAGGTCATGATCGGCAAGAACCACTTGCGGACGTTGTGCGTGTGTCCTTCCGCCCAACGCATCCGCTGCCGCGCCAGCCGCGAGAAAGTGCTTACGCATTCGGCCGGCGTCTCGGCCCATGGCGTATAGATCACCTTATAGCCGCGCGTGTAGAGCTTGAGAGTGAGCTCCCAGTCCTCGGTGATGCTGGTGCCCCAACCGACCTGGCGCAGAACGTCCGCGCGGATCATGTAAGCCGTGCCCGCGATCATCTTCAAAGAGCCGATCGCGTCCTGGAAGGGCCGCTCAATCATGTAGCTGCCCGCGTATTCAGCGCGCACGGCCTCGGTCAGCCAGCTCTCCGACTTGTTGAGCACGTGCCACTGGTAGCTCTGCACGGCGGCGACCTCGGGCCGGCGCTTGACCTGGCCAGGTTCCGAGGGAGGCTCCGTACGGCCGAAGGCGGCTTCGAACCGCTTGCTGGAGGCGCCGTCGCTGACCCGATAGAAGAGGGGCAGCAGGCGCTCGATGGAGTCCGGGAAAGGCACCGAGTCGGCGTCGAACACCACGACGTACTCGGTGCGGGGGTCCATGACCTTGAGCGCCTCGCGCAGCGCCCCTCCCTTGTAACCGGCGCGACTCGTGCGGTGCAGGATCTTGAATCGGGGACGGTTCACCCAGCGCTGCAGGATCTGGATCGATTCGTCGGTGGAGTCGTCGACGACGACCACCTCGTACTCGGGGTAGTCGAGCTGCGAGAGCGCGGTCAGCAACCGCTCGATGACACGTTTCTCGTTGTACGCCGCGACATGAATCGAGACGAAGGGTTGATATCCGAGGTCGAGGTGATAGCCGTTGCCGTTGCCGTTGATCCGGTTCAACCCGTTGCCGTTGGCCTTGCCCGCGCCGTTGCCGTTTCGCGGCGTGCCGACAAGGGTTGTCAGCAGCACCATCGCGGTGCTCAGGTAGTACTTGACCGCGTAGGCGAAGAAGATTGCGCCCAGGAAGAGTCCCGCGAAAGCGAATCCATAAGCGATCCAGTCGGCACCGCTCTGGATCTCCGATTGCTGGACCAGGTCGAGAAAACCGCGTGCAATGGCGACGATCGGGATCGCGCCGATGACAAACGCGCCGATGAGCACGGCGTTGAGCAGGACGCTCCAGGCGATTCCGCGGAATCCGTGACCGGGCGCCTGCGACGCGCCCGTGAGATGAGCCGGATCTTCTCCCGCCACGCTCAGATCTCGTCCTCGAAATAGAGAGCCGCGCTCAGCTCGGCGCTGTCGAAACGGCGGTGTCCGCCTGGAGTCGTGAGGGTTGGATGGAGCAAGCCTCGGCGGACGGCGCGATTCAAGGTCGGCTGGCTAACGCCTAACAGACGGGCGGCCTCGCCGGTGGTGATCAGCCGGGCGCCGTCGGGCTCGTCCTGGAGGCTCAAGGCATACGCCTCGACGTCCGCCTCGCTGAACCGCCGGTGGCCGCCGGGGGTGATCATGGCGGCACGCAGGAGACCCCTTCCCACGGCGCGCGCCACAGTCGCCTGGCTGACGCCAAGGCGAGTGGCCACATCCTTCGAACTGATCAATCTCTGCAAGACGTTGTGCTGGGACTAACGAACCCATATCAAAAAGCAGTCGGGTTTCAGCCACCTTGGCCGAGGATGGCTTGTGATTTCAAGAGTGGCGTAGGCATTTCGTCGTTGAAAATGTGCAGAGATCAACCAACCGCCTCCCCGATTTCGTGCCAAACTTTTCACCGCGCAAAGTGCGCGCGGGCCTTCAGAAAGGAATCAGGAACTCATCTTTAGTTAGAACCTCACCCCCCGCAGCCAAGCTCGGAGCCGGTGTCGAGAAATCGCCCGGCCCGAGCCTTCTTTAGCCCCTCCCTTGCCCTCCCCATGAATGGGGAGGGGTCTGGTGAATTTAGTGGCGACGAGTCTCCTCAGACCACTCCTTGAGCGCCTGCCGCCATGGCCGGAGCAACCGGTAACGCGTCGTCGCGAGGCACCCGTTCGCCGGCCGCCGCGCTGCTGACGCGAAAGCTGTGGTGGCGACTGACTCCACTTCCGCGGAGACTCCAAAGTCCGCGAGCACGGCACGCGCGAACTCATCCCACGAGACGCAACCATCGGCCGCGGCGTGGACGATGCCGGTGACCCCGCTCTCCCACAACTCGACCGCGGCGGCCGCCAGATCTTTGGCGTAGGTCGGGTTCACCTTCTGGTCCGCGACGATGCGCAACCGCTCGCCGAACCGCGCACGACCGAGGATGCGCATAGGGAAATTGACGCCGCCGCCGAAAACCGCGGCCGTTCTGATGATCAAGGCAGTCGCGCCTGACTGCAGCACCTGGCGCTCACCCTCGAGCTTCGATCTGCCGTACACGGAAAGCGGAGAAGGCTCGTCCACCTCGACGTACGGCTCTTCCTTGCGGCCGTCGAAAACAAAGTTGGTCGAGAAGTGGACGAGCGCTGCGCCATGCCGGTTGCACGCGAGAGCGACGTTGTGCGGGGCGGCCGCATTGACGGCGTGGGCGAGCTCCGACGCGGACTCGGCTCGATCCACCTCGTTGTAGGCCGCGCAGTTGAAGACGACGTCCGGTCTGCCCGCGGCGATGAGCGCTTCGACAGCTGGAGCGTCGGTAATCGACAGCCGCTCGTGCGGCACCCCGCTTTCATTTCCCAGCAGACGCACGAGCTCTGTGCCGAGCTGACCTCCAGCGCCGAAGACGAGTGCTTTCAGAGCGAGGCTTGATCAGCCTGCGGAGCAGCGTTGGAATGCTGCAGCAGCAGGGCGGTGATTTCGCCTTCCTCGGCCGGCCGGCCAACGAGAAAGCCTTGCGCGGCGTCGCATCCCACTTCGACCAGGATCCTCTCCGCGATCCGGTCCTGCAAGCCCTCGGCAACCACGCGCAGCCCGAGGTTGTGACCGAGTCCAACCGCCGACCGGACGATCGCGGCGGAATCCTCATCTGACGCCAGCGCCGAGACGAAGGAGCGGTCGATCTTGATCTCGTTGACCGGCAGCCGCATCAGGTAAAGCAGGGAGGAATAGCCGGTGCCGAAATGGTCGAGCGCAAGGCGAACGCCGATCTCGTGCAGGCGGTGCAACGCTTTGGCGGCGGCCGCGGCCATCGCCACACCTTCGGTGATCTCGAGCGTGAGGCGGCTCGGCTCGACCTTGAAGTTGCCCAGCGCCCGCGCGACCATCTCCTCGAGTGAGTGGTCCTCGATGCTGCGTGGCGAGACGTTGAGCGAGATCGAGACGTCGATCCCGTCCGCGAGCCATTGGCAGAGCTGTGTCAGCGCTGCATCGATGACCCACGCGGTGAGCGGATGGATGATGCCGGTCTCCTCCGCCATGGGGATGAACCTGTCCGGCGGCATGAGTCCTTCGCGCGGGTGGTTCCATCTCACAAGAGCCTCGACGGTCTGGATCGCACCCGTCGCTAGCGTCACCTGCGGCTGGTAATGGAGCATGAGCTCGCCTTGAGGAATCGATCGGCGCAGCTCGCCGGCGAGGCCTGAGCGCCGCAAGGTCTGCGCCTCCTGCTCCGGCTGGTACAGCGCGCAACCGCCACCGGAACGCTTGGCCACATACATCGCGACGTCGGCGCGTCGAAGCAGCGTGCTCGGATCGTCGCCGTGCACCGGGTACATGGCGATGCCGATTGATGCTCCTGTCTCAACCATCTGGTCGCCAATCGCAAAGGGACCCTCGAGCGACGCGAGGATCTTGCGCGCGGTCGCAACGACGTCCTCCGGATGCTTGGCGTCCGTCGTCAGCACCGCGAACTCGTCTCCGCCGAGTCGCGCGATCGTGTCGGTCGCCCGCAGCACGCCGCGCAGCCGAGCCGTGACCTCCTGCAGCAGGCTGTCACCGCGGTCGTGGCCTAGCGCGTCGTTGATGTCCTTGAAACGATCGAGGTCGAGCAGCAGGACGCCAAACATCTTCTGATTGCGACGCGCGGCGAGCAGCGCCTGGCGCAAGCGGTCGCCGAACAGGCTCCGGTTTGGCAGCCCGGTGAGCGCGTCGTGGAGGGCCTGATACTCGAGCGCGTCGGTGTGCGCCCTGCGTTCCGAGATGTCCCGCAGCGTCGCGATGAACAGGTGGCGCGACCCGATCTGCATCGAGCTGACGATGAACTCGAGCGGGAAAAGGCTCCCGTTCTTGCGCTTGCCCATTGTCTCGTGCGCACCGCTGACCGGGATGTCGAGCGTGAGCCGGCGCTGGAGGTAGTTGTCGAACGCGCTGCGATGCGTGGTCGCGATCACGATGTCGGCCTGCTGTCCCATCAACTCCTGCTCCGAGTAGCCGAAGAGCTTGACCACCGCGGGGTTGGCCGACTCGATGATCCCGGCGGGGTCAATCGTCGCCAGGCCGTCGGACACGTTGTCGAGGACCGAGCGCATGCGCTTCTCGCTTTCCTGAAGTGCGACCTCGGCGCGTTTACGCTCGACGAACTCGCCAACCTGCGAGCCCACGTCGTTCATCACCGCGACGAGACCGTCGTCGAGGTCCCGCGCCGCCCAGGTGTGAAGGGAGATCATCCCGACCACGCGGCGCCCGCTGCGCACCGGGAAGCCGACGATCCCATGCAGCCCGGCCGCGACCGCGGCCGCGGCACGTGGCGAATTGTCGCCCCCGAGATCGGGCATGGCGATCGGCGCCCCCGCCTCCCAGACCCGACCTGCGAGCCCTTCGCCGCGGCGATAGGCGGCGCTCGCGGCCGTCGCCTCGAATGCGGTCGTGTCACGGCCGGGGCGCTTCCACGACGTGACGAAATGCATGGCCTCGCGTTCGGCGTCCACCTCCCAGTACTCGGCAAGCTCCCAGTCGAGCGTGCGGCACAGGCCTTCGAGCAGTCCTGGCGCCGCCTTCTCCCAGCCAGGCGAGGTGACGAGCGCCTGTGTGACCGCGAACCTCGCCGCCTGCAGGACCTCGGCTCGCTTGCGGTCGCGGATGTCGACGGTGACGGTCTGGAAGTACATCGGCCGCTGGTCCGCACCGCGCACCAAGCGCATCGTGAGGTCCGCCCAGACGTGCTCGCCGTCCTTACGTGTGTAGCGCTTCTCGAGCCGGCGTCCTTCGTCTTCCCCCGCGAGCATGCCATGCATCGCCTCTTGCAGCGCGGCAACGTCATCGGGGTGTGTGATGTCGAGCAGCGAGAGCGTCCGCAGCTCGTCGTCGCCGTAACCGACCAGGTCGCAAAACGCGGGGTTGACCGTTGTGATGTGTCCGTCCAGCGTGGTGAACGCCATACCGGCCTGGGCTTGGTGAAACAGGGTTCGGAATCGCGTCTCCATATCCCGCTCCGCCTCTTCGGCGCGTAATCGCTCGCTGATGTCGCTCACCAATGTCAGAAGCTGGTTGCGCCTGGTCGTCACGCGGTGGATCGCGACCTCGACCTGGATCCGCCTGCCTGACTTGGTGATGACAGCCGACGTGTACCGCGCGGGAACGTCTCCGCCCGACAGCCTTTTGGCCAGGTTGGCGGCGAGCTGCTCGCGTTCTTCTTCGGGAGCCAGGTCGATCAGTGACTGCATCGACTCGAGCTCCGCACGCGTGTAGCCGGTGAGCTTGACGTAGGCGTCATTGCCCGCGACGAAGCGGCCGTCTTCGGTGATCAGCAAGCCTTCGCCAAGGTCGCTGAGGGTAGCCAGCAGGGAGCTCTGGCGCGCCACCTGGGCTCCGAGGTCTCGCTGTACGGCGCGGCTTGTGAGCAGCGCCAGAAGCCCGATCCCGACCAGGAGCAGGGTCCAGATCACGACCGTGCTGAGGGACACCATCAGCTGTGTCACCGCGTACGCCCAGAGCAGACTCAGGGCGACGATCGCGACCCCGAAAACGTAGCCGAAATGACGCGAATGGAGCCCGGCATCGAACTGCAGCAGCACGACCGCGAAGCTCACGGCTGCCAGCGGAGGCAGGTCGTTGCCCAGCGACTTTCCGGCCACCCCCAGGACGAGGACCGCCAGGGTTGCCGCGCCGGCCATGATCGCCAGCTGCGCGACCAGGCTGGTGGCCAGCTTCGAAATCCTCACCGCCACCGCGATCGCCGCCAGGACGACGCCGAGGGCGATGAGCACCGCCTCCTGGCGCAACACGGTGGCCGGAAGGTTGGCCTCCCAGATCCGGTAGGCCACCCCGGCGATGACCGCCGCAGCCGCGATCGCGTTGATCACCGGCAGGTTCCACGGCCGGGACGCCTGGGGCAGTCCGGCAGCGGCCCAAGCGGCCCCGAACAAAGGATCGGCTGCCGGCGGCCGGGACGCGATCATCTCGTTGGCCAAGTTCGAAGAACGATAACGTTCGGGACCCGAAACTGGTCTCCAGGGACCCCGCGGCCCGGCGCGGTCGCCGGAGCCCGGCTTACTTGCCGGTTTTGGCCTGGGGCCTTTGCGGGACGGTCCGCTTCAGCGGCGGGCGCCGTCCGGCGTGAAGCGGGTTGACCTTCTCGCCGTCGCCATCCTTGCCGGCGCGGCTGGCACGACCGGCGGTCGCGTGGAGAGTGCGCAGCTTCGCCAGGCGCTCCTTTTTGGCCGCCAGGGCGGTCTTGAGGGCGTCCGACAGCTGGGTATCGTTCATGGGGACGACTCGGAGCCGGGCCTCTAGCTCGAGGACCTCTACTTCAGCCCTTGTCAGTTCGAGATCGATGGTTTTTGACACTTTTCCTTCTTCCCTACCGCTTCACGCTACTGAACCAGATAACTACCCCGCAAGGGGCCAAGTTATGCCTTAACCGCTCTCAATTCACCTGACAGTCGCGACAGATGTGAAATGAACCGTAGTGCCCGGCGCCCGGTTCCAGCAACCGTGCCGTCCGGCCCGAGGCTCAACCCGCCGGGGAGCGCACCGCCGGCGACCGACCACTTGTAAGACTGCACGCCGCCTACGGCGTTGAGCGAGACGGCCGGATACGCCAGACCGACCTCGCCGGCGTGGAAGCCTGGTCCTGACGCGGCAAAAGAGGCGGTCGGGGTCGGCGATGGCGAAGGCGTTGCCGATTGCAGGACGGCGACGGTTTTGGGCAGCGGTGCGCAGGCAGCAAGAAGGACCAAAAAAGCCGCCATCGCGGCGGCCCACCTTCCACACACCACTTCGCTACGCACGAACTGCGACGCGAAGTGTAAGTCGGTCAGCGAATTTTCAGTCAGTCGAGGCTAATCAAGCGAGATCGCGTCGCGCAGCTTGTCGAAGAATCCTTTGGCCACTTTTTCGGGCTTGCCCGTCAGCCCGCCAACCTTTCTGAGCAACGCCTTCTGCTCGGGGTCGAGATCCTTCGGAATGACCAGCTGGATCACGACGTACTGGTCGCCGCGGCGACCACCTCGCACGTCCGGCATGCCCTTTCCCCGCAACCGGAAGGACTGCCCGTGCTGGGTCCCGGCCGGGATGGCGATCTCCACCGGCCCCTCCAGTGTCGGGATCTCGATCCGGTCGCCGAGCGCCGCCTGGACCATGTTGACGCGAAGCTCGTACACGATGTCCTGCTCGTGGCGGGCAAGCTGGGCATGCGCCTTGACCCGCAGCACGACGTACAGATCACCCGGCGGACCGCCACGTACGCCGGCCTCGCCTTCGCCGCTGATCCGGATTTGCGACCCCGTGTCGACGCCGGCCGGAATCCTCACGACCAACCGCTTGGTCTTCTGCAACCGTCCCTGCCCGCGGCACTCGGCACACGGGTTCTTGAGGATCCGGCCGGCCCCGCCGCACGTCGGGCAGCCGGCGGTCGTCATGACCTGGCCGAAGAAAGATTGCGCGGTGCGCCGGATCTGGCCGGAGCCGCCGCATCCGGGACAAGTCTCTTGCCCGGTCCCAGGCTCGGCCCCACTCCCGGAGCAGTGCTCGCAGGTGGCGAGGCGCGGCACGTCGATCTGCCTCTCCACCCCGCTGAACGACTCCTCGAATGTGACCGTCAGGTCGTAGCGGAGGTCATCACCGCGGTTCGACCGCTCGCGTCGCGCGCGGGCGCCAAACCCGCCGCCGAAGAACGTGTCGAAGATGTCGGCGAAAGGCATGTCCGAGAAATCGACGGCAGGTCCGCCGGAACCGACCGCCGCATGTCCGAAAAGGTCGTAGCTGCGCCGGCGGTCGGGATCGGACAGCACGGTGTAGGCCTCGCTTGCCTCCTTGAAGCGTTCGTGCGCGACGGCGTCGTCAGGGTTGCGGTCGGGGTGCGAGTCCATCGCGATCTTGCGAAACGCCCGCTTCAGATCCTCGGGAGACGCCTGCCGTCCGACGCCCAGGACCTCGTAGTAGTCGCGCTTGACGGCCACTAGGAACTAATCAGTTTGATTTTGTGGCGCGCGCGCGACCTTGACGAGCGCGGGCCTGACGACGCGATCGCGAAGCCGGTAGCCGCGCCGCAGCTCCGAGACGACTGTGTCCTCCGGGTGCTCGGCGGACTCCTCCTCCCCCACCGCCTCGTGGAGCTTCGGGTCGAACCGGGAGCCGACCGACTCAATCGGCTGCAGGCCATGCGTGCCGAGCGCCTCCTCGAGCTTGCGCACGCTGAGCTCGATCCCCTTCAGCCATGACTCGTCGATGCCCTTGGGTCTGTGGTCGAGAACGTTGTGGAGGTCGTCGAGCACCGGGAGCAACCGGTTGATCAGCTCGGCGGACGCGTGCTGGATGGTCTCCAGCTGCTCCTGGCGCATCCGCTTCTTGTAGTTGTCAAAATCGGCGGCCAATCGGAGGTGACGATCCTTCGCTTCGGCGAGCGCCGACTCGAGCTCCGCCAGCCTGCTTTCGAGAGGGGCAGTCGCGGGCTCCTCCGGTTCGCTTTCGTGAGGCTCGTGTGGATGCTTGCGGGTGGTCATCGAACCCTAGATACCGTGCTGGCCGACCTGCTCAAACCCCCAGCTCGGCCATGCGATCGCTGGCGCCGCGAGCAACGGCCTGCAAGCGCGCCACCGTCTGGCTGTACGCCATCCGTGTCGGGCCGATCACGCCGACCACTCCCTTGAGGCGGTCGGAGGGGCCGTAAGTCGTGAGGACGACGGCGCATCCCTGGAGCCGGCTGGACGTGTTTTCCGACCCGATCACGATCTGCAGGTCGGACTCCCCGATGAGCTGGCGCAGGAGCACGGTCAGGTACCGGGTCTCCTCCAGCACCTCGAGCACCTGGTGGACACGGGAAGACTCGGCGAACTCAGGCTGCCTCAGCAGGTTGCGCACGCCGTCGTGGACGACGAGGTTCTCGGTCCCCTTCTCGTACATGTCGAGGACCGCGATGACTCGGCCGAGCAGCTCCTTTTCCAGCCCCAGAGGCGCGCCGTCGTAGTGTCTGCGCGCTTCGTCGCTGGCACGGCCGCTCAACGATGCGTTGAACTGCGCGGTCAGGCGCGTCAGATCGGCCTGCGTCGCAGGCTCGCTTGTGTTGACGACCTGCTGGCGCAGGAGATTGCCCTCAAGCAGGAGGATCAGGAGCACCTCCTTGGGCTCGAGAGAGACAAGGTCCAGGTGTTTGATGCGCGCCAGCGTGCCCTGCGGCGCGCTCGCGACAGAGGCGTTCTGGGTGACGGCCGCCACCGTCATGGCGACTCGCTCGACCATTCCCTCGACGTCCCCCGGCGCGGCCTTCAGCTCGTCGCGGATGTAGGTCTGGACGCGGTCCGGAATCGGTTCCAGGTCCATCAGGAAGTCGACGAAGTAGCGATACCCGGAGTCGGTGGGCACCCGCCCCGCCGAGGTGTGCGGCTGGGCAAGATAGCCGAGGTCCGCCAGCTCGGCGAGCTCGCTGCGGATGGTGGCCGACGAAAGATTGACGAAGTAACGCGACTGCAGCGCCTGCGATCCGACCGGCACAGCGTTGGTCGTGAACTCGTGCACGACCGCCCGGAGGATCGCCTGCTTTCTGTTTTCCATCTCGTTTCAGCACTCTCGGAGCGAGAGTGCCAAATCAGGTTACAGCGCCGACAAGGCGCTTGTAGCTAGCTCTTCTTCGATTTGGGAGTCGCGGCCGGCGCCTGGGCAGGGAGCGGCGCCGAGCAGTTGCCGTCCTTGCCAAGGTCGCTCTGGGCGATGCCGCTCACGTATCCGCCGCCCTTCTTGGAATGGGCGGCCTGCGAAACGTAGAACCCGTGGTTGCAGGGGTGCGCGGCCTTGGCCTGCTTGTCGGGTTTGGCCTTCGGGCTGGCCTGGGCGGCGGCCGGCGCGAGGTGGACCGACGTCTGCCTGGTGATCAGGGCGCCCGCGTACACCAGATCGGCGAGGACGAGTAACGCGATGATGACCACCAACGCGGTGATCGTGCCGCCGAGCCGTCCCAGGCGTCTTTGCGCCATCTGTCTACCCTACCTAACGGAGCCGGCTTCGAAAACAGTCGGTCAGAGGACGGCCAGCGCGATCTGGTTGTGCAGGTCCATCCCGCGCCTGGTAGGCACGATCCGGCCCTCGACGCGTCGGATGAGCCCTGCCCTCTGCAGCCCCCGGAGCTCGGAGTCGAACCCACCTGGGGCGACCATGCCGTCCGCCGTGCGCAGCCCGAGCATCAGCGATTCGGCGGTCGCCTTGCGCGATTCCAGCTCCTCGCCGTCGGCCCTGGGCGATCGCGCGGCGGCGACGTACTCGCGTGGTCGCGCGACGTTCCACCACCGCCACGCGCGGCGACCATCGGTGGCGTACGAGTGCGCGCCAGCGCCAGCCCCATACACGGGCCGGCAGCGCCAGTACGCGTGGTTGTGGCGCGACTCGAAGCCGGGATGGGACCAGTTCGACACCTCGTAGCGGCGGAAACCGGCGGCCTCCAGCTCCGCGCACGCGGCGTCGAGCTGGTCCCACTGAAGGTCGGTTTCGACCTCGGGCACCTTGCCCTCCGCGCGCCGGCGGTGAAGGAGTGTGCCCTCCTCGAAAGAAAGGCAGTACGTGGAGACGTGGTCTGGGCCGAGGGCGATCGCTCGACGCAACGTCTCGAGCCATGTCTCCAGGCTCTGGAAGGGAACGGCGTAGATGAGGTCGATGCTCACGTTAGACATCCCCATCTCGCGCGCGAGACTGAAAGCACGGACCGCCTGCGCAGCATCGGTCTTGCGTTCGAGCACCGCCAGAGCCCGCTGGTCAAACCCCTGCACGCCGAGGCTCAGCCGGTTGACACCGCCCTCCAGCCAGGCCGCGATCTTCGTCTCGTCGGTGCTTGCTGGATTCGCCTCCAGGGTGACCTCGGCGTCCGGCGCGATGTTGAAGTTGCGGCGGATGAACTCGAGCAGCCGCGATACCTCCGCGGCGGGAAGCAAGCTCGGCGTTCCCCCTCCGATGTAGACCGTCTCGAGCTGCTGAAACGGATACCGCTCGCGGGCAAAGACAAGCTCCTGCTCGAGGGCGTCGACGTAGTCGGGCATGAGGCGGTCCATCCCGGCATACGCGTTGAAGTCGCAGTAACCGCACTTGTGCCGGCAAAACGGGATATGGACGTATAGATGTCGGAATGCGTGCATGTCTCCTCCCCATTCATGGGGAGGTCGGCCCGGTTCGCGCAGCGAGCCCGGGCGGGTGGGGCTCGTCACTTCTTTAGCGTGTAGCGCTGGCCGCGCGCCGCCTCCAGCTCGCGACGCAGGTGCTCAACCGCCTCCCGATCGTTGGGCACTAGCTCCTTGATCCGCTGGGCGATGCGGTCTTCGACGCGGGCGATCTGCCGCGCGATCTGATCCACGTTCGCGTTGGTAGCGCGATATCGCTCGCGCTTACGCCACAGGCGTGCGTGCTCGTCGCGCAGGTCGGTGACCGAACGACGCACCTGGCAGTCGACGCAGTAGCCTCCCTTCGTCTGGGAGCTCGGCACCTGCTTGCCGCAGTCATGGCAAAAGATCAAAAGCGCGCTCATGGGTCCCCGCCTCGTGACGAGGTCGGACGAAGCGTGGGTGGGGGCGCGGATTTGCCTGAGGTCTTCAGATCAGCAATCACCGCCTTACTCAATTCCCGCAATCGCTCGGGTGCAATCTCGAATACCGCGTCGGGCCGCCCCGCTGCCGCCCAGACGGCCGGGTATGCAAGCAGGTCGCTGTCCATGAACACCGGCACCTCGGTCGCGTGGCCGAAAGGGGGGACGCCTCCAATTGAGTAGCCGGTCGCGACGCGGGCCGTCTCGGCGTCCGCCTTGCTGACCGGTCCGCCGACGAGCGCCGCGAGGCTTGCCTCGTCGAGCCGGTTCGGTCCGCTCATCAGCGCGATGACCGGGCTGGCGCCGGCCATGAAGACGAGCGATTTGACGATCTGACCGAGCTCGCAGCCGACGGCCCTGGCCGCGTCGGACGCAGTCCGAGTGCCTTGCGGAAACTCTTTCACCGTCACGCCGAAGTCAGTCGTGGCAAGCCACGCCTCGAATCGGTTCATCGCATCTAAGAAGATAGGGTTGTCGCATGCTGAAAGATCCGACGCATGTCGTGGTGACAGGCGCGGCCGGATTCATCGGCTCCCACCTCTGCGAGCGGCTGCTGGCAGATGGGCACGAGGTGATCGGCATCGACTCGTTCAGCGACTACTACGAGCGCGGCCGCAAGGAGCAGAACCTAGAGACTCTGCGCCGCGACGGGCGCTTCACGCTCGAGGAGCTCGACCTCGTGGCGGCCGACCTCTCGAAACCGCTTCGGGGAGCGAAGGTCGTCTTTCACCTCGCGGGCCAACCCGGGGTTCGCCCGAGCTGGGGCGGCCACTTCGACCGCTACGTGCAGGACAACATCGTCGCGACGCAACGCCTGCTCGAGGCCTTGCGCGAGGTGGCGGTCGAGCGCCTGGTCTTTGCGTCCAGCTCGTCGGTCTACGGCGACGCCGAGATGTTCCCGACCAAGGAGACCGCATTGCCTCGGCCGGTCTCCCCCTACGGGATGACCAAGCTTGCGGCAGAGCACCTCACCTTCGTCTACCTGAGGAACTTCGGCATCCCCGCGACCTCGCTGCGCTACTTCACCGTCTATGGACCGCGCCAGCGGCCCGACATGGCCTTCGTGCGATTCATGGACGCGTTGGTCGAGGGTCATGAGATCGAGATCTACGGCGACGGTGAGCAGACGCGGGAGTTCACATTCGTTTCGGACGCTGTGGATGGAACCGTCAAGGCCGCATCGGCGGACGTGGTCGGCCAGATCGTCAACCTGGGCGGCGGCAGCCGGGTCACAATCAACCGCGTGCTGGCGACGCTGGAGGACATCAGCCGGCTCGAAGCACGCCGGAAGTTCCTTCCCGCCGCCCCCGGCGACCCCCGGCATACCGGCGCCTCGATCAACGTGGCGCGCGAGCGCCTGGGCTGGGAGCCGCGCGTCGCGCTTCGCGAAGGCCTGGCGAAGCAGTGGCAGTGGTTTCAGGAGACCCGGGCCGGAGCGCGATCGATGTGTTAGGCGGAAGCCCGCCTTGCGGCGCGGTCGAAGCCCGGCGCTGTCGGGCTACCCCTGACGCTCTAGCCGCGGAACGCTGTGGGCCAGGCGGTCGCTACGGTTTCCAGCGGAGACTCGCAAGAACGCGACGCAGCCTCATTGGCACTGAGCTCCGCTGTCGAGCGGCAGATGAGCAGCCCGATGTGGCTGCCGGACAGGACGAAGTAGTCGTACTGCCCGGGCCCCGTCACGTCGTTGTAGAGCTTCAGCACGCCGTTGGCGTCGACGGTCGAGCTGCCTTTGAAAGCGTCGAACAGCTCACTCGCGGCAGTCGCTGATGTCAGGGTGAACACCGCTGCCTGAACCTCCATATGGGTGTCAGTGTCGAGAACGTAGTCGCCGAACAGGAAATCGCTCACGTTCTCGGCCTTGAACAGCGTCACCAGCTGGGTCGGTGCGCTGAAGTTCAGCATCAGCGGGACCGCTTCGATCGGGAGCTTCGCCGCACCGAGCAGCGTGATGTACGCGTTCGGCGGAGGCAGGCTCGCCAGGTCGTTCGCTGAGGGCTGCGCGACATGGACCTTGCCGGCGATCGCGTCTTTCACGCCCGAGACCAGCTTCGATGAGACACGTCCGAGCTGGTCGGAGCTTGGAAAACCATCGTTTTTCAACCACGTGCTCTCGATGACCACGGATCCCACGCGGATGAAGGTCAGCGTTTCGTACGGCGCTCCGCCGCCCGTCAGCTTTTCCCGGTAGTAAAGCGCCTTGTCGCCAACGTTCTTTCCGGTGTCGCCGCTGCCCAGGCTGCTCTCGAGAGTGGTCATGAGCGACGTGGCGGAGCTCGCCTTGTCGAACTGGATGTAGCGGATCCTCCAGCTCTCCGACGTGCCGACGTTCGCGTAGCGGCGCACCACCGCGTACTTGACCTGCGCGGAGAAGTTCGCGTCGTCGAGTGGCCGGACACCGAACGTCGGCGCCGACGGCCACCAATCGCCGCCGAGCAGCGAGGCCGCGTCGGACGCGCTCGGGCTTGTCGCGTAGACGTCCATGATGTTGGCCGGCGGCGCTGACTGGAAGGGCTTCGCACAAGCGCTCGCGGCGATCGCGCCCAGCGCGAGCAGCGCAAGAAGTCGCGGCAGCCTAATCAAGCTTCAACACCGCCATGAAAGCCTCTTGCGGGATCTCGATCGCGCCTACTCGCTTCATCCGTCGCTTGCCTTCCTTCTGCCTCTCCAACAGTTTGCGTTTCCGGGTCACGTCCCCGCCGTAGCACTTTGCAAGGACGTCTTTTCTCATTGCGGAGATCGTCTCGCGCGCGACGACCTTGCCCCCGATCGCGGCCTGCAGCGGGACCTCGTAAAGCTGGCGCGGGATGATCGATTTCAGCTTTTCCACCAGGCGCCTGCCCTGCGCCTGCGCCTTGCTCCGATCGGTGATGAGAGAGAGCGCGTCGACCGGCTCCCCGGCCACGAGCACGTCGAGCTTGACGAGGTCCCCTTCGCGAAAGCCGGTCATCTCGTAGTCCATCGACGAGTAACCCTTGGAGCGCGATTTCAGCTGGTCGTAGAAGTCGTGGATGATCTCGCCCAGCGGGATCTCGTACTCGATCACGACCCGGTCGCCTGGCCGGTGTTCGAGGTGCTTGAACGTCCCTCGGCGCTCCTGGCAGAGCTCCATCATCGGCCCCACATAAGTGGATGGAGCGATGATGGACAGCTTCACGTAGGGCTCTGCGATGGATTCGATCATCGTGGGATCCGGCAGCAGCGCCGGGTTGTCAACCTCGATTACCCCGCCACGTTTCAGCTTGACGCGATACTCGACGGTGGGAGCGGTTGTGATCAGGTCGAGCTCGAACTCGCGCTCCAATCGCTCCTGGACGATCTCGAGATGAAGAAGGCCGAGGAAGCCACAGCGAAAACCAAATCCGAGGGCGGCCGAGTTCTCCGGCTCGAAAGAAAGTGCCCCGTCGTTGAGCTGCAGCTTCTCCAACGCCTCTTTGAGGTCGCCGAACTGCTCTGAGTTCGACGGAAACAGGCCCGCGAAGACCATCGGCTTGACCTGCCGGTAACCGGGCAGCGGTGCCGTCGCCCCGTGCTCGGAGGTCGTGATGGTGTCGCCTACCCGGGCGTCGACCACGTTCTTGATCGCGGCGGTGACGTAGCCCACCTCGCCGGCGGTCAGCTTCTCCGCAGGCCGCGGGCGCGGCGCGAACCAGCCGACCTCGTCCACGTCATGGACCTTGCCCGTGTTCATCATCCGGATCTTGGTGCGGGGGACTATCTCGCCATCGACCACTCGCACGTATGTGATGACGCCGCGGTACGTGTCGTAATGGGAGTCGAAGATCAGGGCGCGCAGGGGTTTTGACGGGTCGCCCCGCGGCGGCGGCACACGGTTGACGACCGCTTCGAGGATCTCGTCGGTTCCTGTTCCGAGCTTGGCCGAGGCGAAGATGACCTGCTCGCGCGCGATGCCCGTGACGTCGGCGATCTCCTCGGCCACCATCTCGGGTTGGGCGGCGTCGAGGTCGATCTTGTTGACGACAGGCACGATGGTGAGGCCCGCCTCGACCGCCTGGTAGAGGTTGGCGAGGGTCTGGGCCTCGATCCCCTGCGCGGCGTCGACGACGAGGATCGCGCCCTCGCACGCGGCGAGCGACCGAGAGACCTCATAAGCGAAGTCGACGTGGCCGGGGGTGTCGATGAGGTTGAGCTCGTAGCTCTGGCCGTCGCGGGCCGGGTATGTCATGCGGACCGCCTGGAGCTTGATCGTGATCCCGCGCTCCCGCTCGAGGTCCATCGTGTCGAGGACCTGGTCCTGCATGTCGCGCTGGCTGATCGACCCGGTGCGCTCGAGCAACCGATCGGCCAGCGTCGACTTGCCGTGATCGATGTGGGCGATGATGCAGAAATTCCGCACTAAAGCCTGCTTTGTCGTGACGGCCACGGTCAGAATGCTAGGGATCGTGAACGCAGTGCTCGTGATAGGCGCCCTCGTGAGCGTGGCCGGCGTCGTTCTGCTGGTCAACCTCGGCGGGGCGGCGGATTACGCGATCCGGCATCTCACCTCGAGATCGCTTGGCACGCTGCCACCAGGTTTCGCGGCATCGAAAGAAGGCTTCCAGGTCTACGCGCTCCTCGTCCTCGGGATCGGCCTGATCTTTCTTGGCCTCGGCGCTGCGGCGACGGCCGTGACCGCGGGGATTGTTCTGATCGGGGTTGGCCTGACGGCCTTTGCCATCACATCGGTGCTGGCGATCCGCGGCGAGGTCGCCACCGCGAGAGGCAAGAAAAGCTAGCTGGGTCGACCTAGTCGCGTCTCGCGGCCAGCGCGACGGCGAGCCCGACCAGCGCCGCCGTGTCTACCCTCAGGTTGCGCGGGCCAAGGCTAGCCGTCTCTTCTGCCAGCGCCAGCTCGCGCTCGGTCCAACCGCCCTCCGGCCCGACCAGCAGGGTCAGGTCGCGCGGCTCGGTGAGGTCGGCCAGCCGGCGGGGCGCGTCGCGGACCAGCATCACCGGAAAGTCGAATGCCGCGATCGCCGTGTCCAGCGACGTCGCGGCCGAAACCTCAGGCACCCGTAGCCGCCCTGCCAGCATCGCAGCCTCGCGACAGATGGCAGACCAGCGTCCGACCTTCTCCGCGCGACCGACGCTGCGGTCGGAATGGAACACGACGAACGCGTACGCACCAGCCTCCGTGCAGCGGGACAGCACGAGCTCGAGGGACGGCGCGGGAAGGTTCGCGACCGCGATCGTGATTCGCGCCGCGGGCTCGGGTTGGTGCACACGCTCCGCTGTGACCGCACCCTCGACGCGAGCAGGCGTCACGACCTCGAGCCGCACCTTGAGCATGAACCCCTCGGGGTCGACGACCTCGATCTCTTCGCCTGGTCTCGCACGCAGCGAACGCGCGAGATGGTGCGCGTCGTCTCCCTCTATCACCACGCGGTCGCGCACGCGGCGGCCGAAGAACGCGGGCAAACTACATCACGTTGAAGGTTTCGTAGACGGCTACCTGGGCGCCGCCCTTGATCACGGGGCATCCCTTGGCCAGCTTCGTCGCCTTGTCGAGCGAAGGCGCCTCGATGATGCTGTACCCCGTCGCTCGCTGACCGACTGGGCCCTTCGCGACCGAGCCGTCGGGCTTGACCTTGTTCACCGATCCCGAAAACGGATTGCCCGGGTCGATGATCGCGGGACCCAGCTTGTCGAACCAGCTCGTCCACTGTTTCATGATCCGCGCCTGTTGCGCCGGAGTCTCCGGCATGCGGCCCCCGTAATAGATAAGGAGATATCTCACCGCGCCAAGTTTGCACGCAGCTCGCTAATCAGGGCGAGAGCGGAAGCAAGCCGGTCGCGGTTGGCGGGTACGTTGAGCCAGCGATTCTGCCCCGAAGGGTGCGGCAGAGGGATCATCACGGGTCGCTCGCCAAAGCTCTTTCCGACGCGATCCTCGAGCGCGCCGGGGCCGAGGAAGCGTGCGATCGCCATCTGTCCGACCAGGATCAGCACCTTCGGTCCGAGCATCCGCAGCTCGGCGTCAAGCCAGTGGGCGCAGTTCGCGATGCCGGCCGGAGGTGGACGTAGGTCGCCGGTGTTCTTTGCGTTGCGGCCGGGGAAGCAGCGCATCAAGGCAGCGATGTACGTCAGGCGGCGGAATTCCTCGGGATCGCGGAAGCCCGCGCGCAGCATCCAGCGATCGAGCTCCTTGCCGGCGCGACCTGCAAACGGGCGCCTCGTCTCGCGCTCGGCCGGACCGGGCGCCTGGCCCACCAGGAAGAACGGCGCGTCCCATCGGCCTTCGAACGTCGGGTTGGCCTCGGCGATGATCCCCTGTTCCGCGCACACCGTGCACGCGCGGCAGGCGACCTGGTGCGCGAGAAGGGCCGCGCGGGTTTTCAGATGACTCGGACGAGGCCGGGGTTGTTCGCGATGCCTGGAATGCGGCCGCGCTTGGTCATCGGTTTGCCCGAGATCTCCTTGATGTCGGCGGTGAACGCGATCGGAGGCGCGGAGCTGATCGCCATCCCGACGCCATAGGAGTGGATCGGGCACTTGGCGGCCTCGAACTCACGGATCCGCGCCGCGTCCAGCCCGCCCGAGATGAATATCCCGACGTGGCTGAACCCGGCCTGGTCGAGCCGAGCCCGGACTTCTTGGACGAGATCGACCGTCACCCCGCCGCGCTCGCCCGGCGTGTCCAGCCGCACGCCGCGCAGCCGCTTGCCGAGAGCTTCGGCGACACGGAGCGCCTCTTCGGCCTCGTCCTTGAACGTGTCGACGAGCACGATTCGAAGCACGTCATCGCCCATTTGCTCGTCGAAGGCGAGGGCCGCTTTGACCGTGTCGCCGAACAGAAGGATCATTGCGTGCGGCATGGTGCCGGAGGCCCCCTGCAGTCCGGCGAGCTGCGCTCCGAGTGGGGTGGCGCAGCCGGCGCAGCCGCCGACTACCGCGGAGTACTCCATCGTCGGAGCGATCAGCGGGTGGACGTGGCGGGCGCCGAAGCTGATCACGCGCTTGCCGCCCGCGGCTTCGACGATCTCGCGTGCGGCGGTCGCCCAGCCGGAGCAGCTCGAGAGCATGCCGAGGAGGGCTGTCTCGTAGACCCCGAAGCGTGAGTAGGGGGCTCGAACCCGGAGCACGGTTTCCTTTTTCTCCATGGCCGCGCCTTCGGCGATGGCCCACGCCTGGTCGCCTTCCTGGAGGATTCCAGACAGCAACCGGACGGCCTCGGCGACTCCGCACAGGACACCGGCTTGGCTGGAGAAGAAGTCCATCGCGACGACCGCGTCAACGTGGGCACCAGCCAGCGTCGTGCGCGCCCGCTGGAAGTAAACGTCAGAGGCCGGACCGCCGTAGTAGGCGATGAGGTCTGCAGCAGGGCTGGCGGCCGTCACTATCTGAAGTGCGACCTGCGCGCGCCCGGCCTGCTTCATGGCGCAATGAAGTTAGCAGCCCCGGTAACATCCGGGTGCCGATGAGCGGGCCAAGTTCACAACAGGTGCTAGACGCGCTGGCGACCATCAAGGACCCCGACCTGGGTCGCGACGTGGTCAGCCTGGGCATGATCAAGGAGATCGAGGTGAGCCCGCAGGGCCGCGTCAGCTTCACCTTCGAGCTCACGACGCCGGCGTGTCCGGTGCGCGACCGCTTCAAGTCGCAGGCCGAAGACGCGATCGGGGAGCTACCGGGAGTGACCGGGGTCGACGTCCGAATGACGGCCAACGTGCGGCCGGCGTTCCTGCGCCCCAAGCCCTCCGAGATCCTGCCTGGCGTCAAGCAGACCATCGCCATAGCGTCGGGCAAGGGCGGGGTCGGCAAGTCGACCGTCGCGGTCAACCTGGCGGCGGCCCTGCGCAAGAGCGGGGCTTCGGTCGGGCTGCTGGACGCCGACATCTACGGCCCGTCGGTGCCCGTGATGACCGGCTCGCACAGCGTGCCGCAGCAGGCGAACGGCCGTCTTCTTCCGATCGAGGCGCACGGCATGAAAGTGATGTCGTTCGGCCACATCAACCCTGGGTCGGAGCCGACCATCTACCGCGGCCCGATGGTGGGCAAGGCGATCGAGGCCATGATGGTCCAGGTCGACTGGGGCGTTCTGGATTATCTGGTCATCGACCTGCCGCCGGGCACCGGCGACGCGTCTCTGACGTTGGCCCAGGCCGTGCCGCTTACCGGCGTCGCGATCGTCTGCACGCCGCAGGACGTGGCCACCGACATCGCCGTCAAGGCGCTGCAGATGTTCCGCAAGCTGAACGTGACGCCGCTCGGGCTGATCGAGAACATGAGCTGGTATGTGTGCCCTAGCTGCGGGCACCGCCACGAGATCTTCAGCCACGGCGGGGCCGAATCCGCGGCCAGGCGCCTGGGCGTGCCATTCCTCGGCGCGGTCCCGCTCGAGGAGGGCATCCGTGAGGACGCCGACAGCGGAACGCCGGTCGTCATCTCGAGGCCGGAATCCGCCGGAGCCAAGGCCTTCGTCGAGATCGCTTCCCAGGTCGCCGCGCGGACGTCGATCCAGTCGTTCCGCCAGCTGCCCGTCATCAACGTCCACTAGGGATTAGCTGACGCAAGACCCCGATCCGTTTCCGACCAACGTCGACGTCGACCGCGCGCGCCAGGTGGTGGAGATCACGTGGGAGGACGGGGCCCATAGCAGCTACACCGGCGAGCAGCTGCGTTGGGCCTGTCCGTGCGCCGAGTGTCGCGGTGAGGCGGGCGCGACGGGCCGGCTGGCGCGGGTGAAGACGCTGAACGATGACGAGCTCAAGATCCGCGACGTCACGCTGGTCGGCCAGTACGCCCTGCAGATCGCGTTCGAGAGCGGACACGCGACGGGCATCTATACGTTCAGCTACCTCCGCCGGCGCTTGATGTAATAATTCCCGCCGCCAGTTGTCGATCAATACGCCGCACCCAGAACTGGAGCAAACGTCTCCTGCCCTGCCGCTCCGGCGACCTCTTCGTCGCCGCAAGCGTTTCGGGCGGCGCGGGTTGTTCGCTGCGATCATCGCGCTGATCGTCGTCATCGCCGGCGCGGGCGCCTTTCTCGCTTACGAGAACACGCTGCCGACCACCGTGAGCGCCAACGTCGGCAACGGCCAGAAGGACATACCGACCGACGGGAGCTTGCTGCTGAATTATTCCCGGCCCGTTGCTCTCGACGCGGTGAAGTCGGCCTTTTCGATCGCGCCCGCGACCGACGGTGAGGTGACGGCCATCTCAGGCGGCACGCAGTACGCGTGGGTTCCGAGCAAGCCGCTCGCCGAGCTGACGACGTACACGGTCGACCTGAAACCGATCGTTGACGTCGGCCACCGTCGCGTCAGCGGCGCTCACTGGACGTTCACGACGATCATCATCCCGCGCGTCATCGCGATCACCGCTCCCGACGGCACTCCACTCAAGGACGGCATGGAGATCGACCTCGCGTCGACGCTAAAGCTCACGTTCAACGACGCGATGGAACCCGTGACGATCAATGTCACCGTCGGCACGCGGCAGGCAACGCTCAAGTGGGCGGACGATCTCAAGAGCGCTACCTTCTCGACCGCGGGCTTGCCCTCTGGTCCGGTCGAGGTCCAGATCGCGCCGGGCGGCCGCGACCAGACGGGACACCTCGTCGCAGGCTCGTTCACGCTGAAAACGGGCGTCTACTGGCATGACCACGAGCACACGGTCGCGCTGCGCTACCCGGCGCTGATCCAGATCCCGAACGACTCGTTCGCGCGGGATCAGAACGGCCTGCAGGCAGCCAGCGTCATCTTCGAGTACCTCGCCGAGGGCGGCATCACGCGACTGACCGCGATGTACCAGAACGTGCCGAACGTGGTTGGCCCGATGCGTTCCGCGCGCTTCATCTCGCTGAAGATCGCGCGTCACTATCGAGGTCTTCTGTTCCAGTCCGGCGAGTCGCCGGCCACCCGAGCCAGGGCGGCTCGAGACCCGGTGCCGCAGTTCTTCGACGTGATCGGCTACCAGTACCGGACGAGCGCTCGATACGCACCGGACAACTTGATGATCAACGGCGACAAAGTACTCGCGGCGCAGAGCAACTACTTCAAAGGGATCGGTTCGTTCACGTTGCCAAAAGCGAGGCCGGTACTCACCGGTGGCTCGCCCGTACCGAGTGCCAGCGTCGCCGAGCACTACTCGACTTACAAGTACGACGCGGCAACCGGGACCTACACCAAGACGGAGCAGGGCCACCTTTATTCGGATGCGACGCTGCACCAACCGATTCGTATCGAGATGGTGATCGTGCTTCACACCACCGAGCAGCTGCTCGACATCGGTGACGGCCACGGGGCGTACATCCACGACTACGACCTGGATTCGAGTGGATACGCGACCATCCTCTACAAGGGCGTGCAGTACGGCGCGTCGTGGAAGTCGACAGACAGAAACGGCCCGCTGACCTTCGCGCTCAACAACGGCCAGCCGGTCTCCCTGCCTCCGGGCTTGGTCTGGATCGACGTCACGCGCTAGCGAATTTGCATCCCAGACGGGGAGACGACGTACCAGGGCGCGCCGAAAGCGTTGATGTTCTGGCCCGTGACGTCGCCGGACTTCTTGTCCGAGACGAAGTAGTAGAGCGGGTGGCCCGCGTAGGTGACCTCGGTCTTACCGTCCCTGCGCGTTGTCGTACCGAGCAGCGCAGCGTTCGCGCCTGACCCTGCTTGAGGGGTGCCCTTGGTGAGAACCGGCGGCCACGCCTGGACGCAGGCGGCGCTGTTGCAGTTCGAGGTGGAACCGGAATCGGCCAGGAACAGGTACACCGTCCTGCCGTTCGAGTCGACGAGGATGCGGCCGAGTCGCGTCTTCGCGACGGCGATGGTAGTCCCGGTCGGCTGGGCGCTTGCGTTCGCCGTGGGCGACGCTGCGACCGGCGCCACACTCTGCGAAGGGCTGGGTGACGTGCTGGGCGACGACGCGTACGGAGTGCCTGCTCCGCAGGCCGTGGCGAGCAACGCCGCGGCGGCAAGGCCTCCTATGAGAACGATCTTCGAGCGCATGAGTGTTGCCTCTCCTTTGAAAATACTTGCCAGCGAGATACATTGACCAAAGAATCTCGCTCACGAGAGAGTTATTCCATATACTTGCTGCTGTGGCGCAGCAGGATTGGACCGATTCGCTCCTCGACAGCTTGGCCGGCAGTCACTCCCGGAAAGAGATCGAGCCCTACCAGGTGACCGCTCGCCTGTCGCGAATCGCTCAGCACCTTGCTCGGAGCCAGGAGGAAGCCTTTGGGCGATTCAAGCTCAACCGGGGAGAGGTCGGCGTCCTCGCCGCTCTTCTCCTCGCCGGCTCCGATCGGAAGCTGTCGCCAACGCAGCTGTTCCAAGGCCTGATGTTGTCGTCTGCCGGAATCACCAGCCGCCTGGACCGCCTCGAGCGCAGGGGCTATGTCAAGCGAAGCCGACACCCGACGGACAGGCGCGGAGTGCTGGTTTCGCTGACGGATGCGGGGCGCAAGGTTCTCCATCAGGCGGTCTCGGCAGACGCTACAGCCGAGCGTCAGTTGCTGGCGGGACTCACCAGGAACGACAGGCTTGGCCTGGTCTCCCTCCTGAAGAAACTACTGGCGGGCGTGGAACCGGCCGGGCAGGACCCGCCGCACTACGGGTAGTCCGGCTCGAAGACCGTTCCTCGCGCAGGCACGGTCAGATCGAAGAGGTAAGCCTGCTCCGCCATGCGCGCGCAACCGCCCAGCAGCCTGAATTATCGAGCTCAGACGAGGAAGCGTCCGTACTCCATGATGTTCCGTCCGTCCACCGAGATCGTCGCGTGCGAGGCGAGCACGTCGACATGCCATGGGCAGTCCCAGTCGGCTCCAGTCTCGAAGCCATAAGGGTCGCCGAACGCGATATGGACGCCAGGAAACTTCTCGTCTTGCAAGAAGTTGCCTACGATCTCGGAAAGCCCCACGTTGGTGCCGATCGCAAACTCACCAACCCGGCTGGAATTCGGATCCTGCGCCAGGTAGGCGCGAATGTCGGCGTCCAGGTGCGTGTCAGCCGTCTCAACGGAGACGATGCGGCCGGCTTTCATCACAAAACGGACCGCCGGGGACAGCATCCCGTATTTCTCCGTGAACCAGTCGCCCATCTCCTCGGCCGCGATCACCCCATCGACCGAGGCTGGGCACGTGAACGTCTCGCCTTCCGGGAGGTTGCCCCAGCGGCCCTGCTCCCACTAGCGCCCATCGCTGGACACCCACTTCAGCGAAGGGGAGAACGTGGCCACCAGATCGGTTGTCACGGAGATGCGCTGAGCCTGACGGGCGATCTCGTAGACCTTGCGCGTCACCCTGTAAATTTCGTCGTCGGCCGCCATGCCGTCGGTCATGACCCGATCGTTGATCCCGATCATGTGCCCGTGCCGGCAGCGCAGCTCATCGGCCAGCAGATGGAGCATGGGCTGGCGGAAAGCAAGCTCCCCTTTCAGTCCGATACCGATAAAGAAGCTTGCCGTCGGGTGGAAGCGGGCTATCTCATCTGCGAGTGCTGCCGGAAACGAAGTCGCGGGACGTTGCAGGTGATCCTCCATCGTCCACACCTGCACGGCTGCACCCGTGGCACGCGACTCTTCGGCGATGGCGTCGGCGATCTCGGTCCGTGGGCGGTCGCGGATGATGCAGACCCGATCCTGGGATCCGATGTTCAGGCAGGCGCGAACCGCATTCCGCGCCCCCGCGGCAAACTCCGCCCGCATCTCAAGGTGAGAGGGCAGGTTAGGCGGGGGCCTTCCTCGTTCGCCGGCGGGTGGCGGCCTGCGCTCCGCGCGCCGCGATCAAAAGCCAGATCGCGAGCAACGACGGTAGGAGGACCAGCAGCAACCAATCCAGGTTGTTGCCGGCTGCCGCGTTGGCGAAGTCTATCTGGCCGGTCCCGATGTTCTGCACCGGCAGTGTGACCGGCAGGTCCGGGATTCCGGACGTCTCGCTAGTCGATTGACTGGCCGATGTTCCGTTGCCGACTGAGTGGGAAGAGCCCACAACACGGAGTGCCTCCCACTTTTTGGACAGTTGCATCGACTGGCGGGCCGAGTGCGCCCCGAACCGTATCAGAACGGCCTTCTTGTTAAGTTCGGGCGCCGTCCTTCAAGGCCGTGATGTACAAAGAGGCGGCCACCGCGGCGGTCGTCCCGTCGCCGACCGCGGTCGCGATCTGCTTGGTCAGCTGCGCGCGCACGTCGCCGACGGCCCAGACGCCTTCGATCGAGGTCTGCATGTTGCGGTCGGTGACGATGTATCCACCCTCGTCGTGGTCGACGTGGACCTTGAAGAGCTTGGAGTTGGGGACGAACCCGATGAAGATGAAAACCCCGCCGACCTCCAGCTGCTTCGTCTCCCCGTGCTGCTCGTAGCGAATGGTCTGCACCTTCTCGCCGCCGACGATCTCCTTCACGTGAGCGTCGAGGATGAACTCGATCTTCGGGTTCGCCTCCGCGCGGTCGACGAGGATCGGCTGCGCCCGCAGTCCTCCCCGCCTGTGGATGATGTAGACCTTCGACGCGTAGCGGGTCAGAAAGTCGCCTTCCTCGACCGCGGCGTCGCCGCCTCCGATGACGGCGAGCTCCTGGCCTTTGAAAAAGGCCCCGTCGCACACGGCGCAGTAGCTGACGCCGCGGCCCCAGAACTCCTTCTCGCCAGGTACCTCCAGGTAGCGAGGCAGGCCGCCCGCGGCCATGATCAGCGCCGGGGCTCGCAGCTCCTCGCCGGACTCGAGCCGGACCACCTTGATCTGTGTGTCGGCTTCCAGGTCGATCTCCTTGACCGGTTCGAAGTCCCGGATGTCGACGCCGAACTTGCGGGCGTGCTCGCCCATCTTCATGGCCAGGTCGGAGCCGAGGATCGACTCAAAGCCGGGGTAGTCCTCGACCAGCTCGGTGTTCAGAAGCTGGCCGCCGAGCGGCCCGCGGTCGAGCACGGCGGTCTTCAGGTCCATGCGGGCCGTGTACAGCGCGGCCGCCAGACCGGCCGGGCCTCCGCCAACGATGATCACGTCGTATTCGCTCACTGCGCTAATAGGAATTGTTCCCGAACGGGGGTGTATTCCTAACGGTGCCGCGCCGCGGCACCTTAGCCGTGCTGGAAGCGGACGCCGTAGCCGCCCCGTGGGGCGTGACAGGAGATGTTGTCGAAGGGGCAGCCGATGGAGCAGGCGCCGCACTCGATGCAGTTCCCGAAGCTGACCAGGTTCTTCTGCTGCTCCTGGTTCCATTCGTAGACCCCCGCCGGGCAGAAGTGGTTGCAGTACTTGCCGGTGCACTTCTTCAGGCAGACGTTCTGGTCGACGATCTCGATGTGCGGCTTGCCTGTGTCCTCGTTGTACTTGACGGTGAAGAGCTTGTCGGTCAGCTTTTCCATCAGGCGGCTCCGAACCTCTCCCAGATGCGGCACATAAGCCGCACGGTGTTGACGTAATCCTGGGCGCGGATGTTCTCGTTGGGCGCGTGGATCCGGTTGTCCGGACGCCCGACTCCGACCGGCAAGACGGTCGGCACGCCGAGGTCGGCGACCACCGGATGCATCGGCCCTGTAGCGGGCATGAACGGCCACAGCACGGGTTCGCCGTACATCTCGCGCACGCAGTCGATCACCGTCCGGGCAACCGCCGACGAGGGATCCGACCGCGCCGGCTTTTCGCCCTCGCCGGCCAGGATCTCGACGCGCTCGAAACCGTGGCGATCGAGGTGCTTGCGCAGCTGGTCGAGCACGTCATCGGGGTCCTGGTTCGGAATCAGCCTGAAGTCCAGCTTCGCCGTCGCCTCGGCCGGCAGCACGGTCTTGGAACCGGGGCCTTGGTAACCGGTCGTGACGCCCGCGATGTTGCACGTCGGCAGGAACAGCATCTGCTCGATGACCTGCTCCGGCTTGGGGTCGCGGACCAGCTTTTCGAAACCGACGAGCTTGCGCCGCTTCTCGATCTCCGGGTCGATGGTCGCCATCATGCGGCGGTCGGCGTCCGTGGGCTTGACGACCTTGTCGTAGAACCCTTCGATCTTGATGTTCATGTCCTGGTCGCGCAGGCTCGCCAGCGCGCCGACCAGGTACATCGCGGCCGAGGGATAGACCGACGCGAAGCCGGAGTGCTGGTCGAAGTCCAGCATCTTGACGCGGAGGTTGACGTACAGCAGGCCGCGGCAGCCGAACTGCAGCGTCGGCCGGCTGGCGTCGTCGAAGGATGTGCCCGACTCCCACAGACAACCGTCGGCGCGCAATTTGTCGGCGTGGTCGTGCGCGATCTTCTCGAACGACTTGGAGCCGATCTCCTCCTCGCCCTCGATCAGGAACCGCAGTGTGACCGGCACCTCGCCCAGCTCCTTCAGCGTCTCCAGAGCGTGGATGCGGGCCATCACATCGGCTTTGTCGTCGGCGACGCCCCGCGCGAAGATCCGCCCCTCGCGCTCCGCCGGCTCGAAGGGCGGCGTCTGCCACAGGTCGATCGGATCGACGGGCTGGACGTCGTAGTGCTCGTACAGGAGGAGCTTGCGGCGACCGGCGCCCTTCACCTCGGCGTAGAGGGCCGGCATCCCGCCGGCTTCCAGCGCCTCCACGCGATCCGTGAAACGGGAGAGGCGATCCGCGATCCAGTCCCGGGCGGGCTGGACCGCCTCACGACCGTGGTTCGAGATGCTCGGAAAAGAGCAGAGCTCCTTCAGGTCATCGATGAAGCGGCGGGCGTTCTTCTCGACGTACGCGTCGACCGCGCTCGTTGAGATCACTGTCAAATCGTAACCTTGTCCTGATGAGCGAGGCCGCGCAGGAGTTTCACTTCTCGCCTCGGCCGAACCGTGCCTCGGAGATCAACTGGCACGCGTGGTCGCCCGAGGCTTTCGACGCGGCCAGACAGACCCGCCGGCCGATCCTTCTTTCCATCTCCGCCGTGTGGTGCCACTGGTGCCACGTCATGGACGAAACGACCTACTCGCATCCGAGCGTGATCGAGCTCATCAACCGCGACTACGTGCCCATCCGTGTCGACAACGACGTGCGGCCGGACATCAACCAGCGCTACAACATGGGCGGCTGGCCGACGACTGCGTTTCTCACGGCGTCGGGCGACATCCTTACCGGCGGGACATACATACCGCCCGACCAGATGGCCGGCGCTCTGATGCAGGTCTCCGACTACTACCGCGCCAACCAGACCGAGATCGCAAGCCGCGTGCTCGATGCCCGCAAACGTGCAGCGTCAGGCGTGGCGCGCAGCGCGGGCGAGCTCGAAGGCCGCCTGGTCGACGACATTCTCGACTCCGTCAAAGCGGCCTACGATCCTGAGTACGGCGGTTTCGGCAACGCCCCGAAGTTCCCGCAGACCGACGCCATCCTTCTCTTGCTCGAGCAGTCAACAATCCGGTCAGACGAGAACCTTCGCCGCATGGCCGTGCATACGCTGGAGAAGATGGTCGGCGGCGGAACGTACGACCACGTCGAGGGCGGATTCTTCCGCTATTCGACGACCCAGGATTGGAGCGTCCCCCACTTCGAGAAGATGCTCGAGGACCACGCCGGCCTTGTCTACGGGCTTGTCTTGGCGGGAATGCCGGAAGCGCTCGAGATGACCACCGGCTACCTCGACCGCGTGCTGCGGGATCCGAAGACCGGCCTGTACGCCGGCAGCCAGGACGCCGACGAGCACTACTACTCGATGGACGCCGAAGAGCGGGCACGAAGTACAGCACCTTTTGTCGACCGCCGTGTCTACACGTCGTGGAACGCCGTGCTTGCCATCGCCTACCTGTCCTCCCCATCTCATGGGGAGGTGGCGCGAAGCGCCGGAGGGGGGTCGAAGCTGCTCGATTCCCTCTTCAAGCACGCGTACCGGAAGGGCGAGGGCATGACCCACGCCGAGGGCATCGGGGGCCAGCTCGCGGACCAGGTCTGGTCGCTGTGGGCGTCCCTGCGCGCTTATCAGCACGGCTTCGGCCAAAAGTGGATGGACGTGGCGCTCGACCTGGCCGCGCACATCGAGGAGCGCTACGGCGATCCGGAGCTCGGTGGCTACCTCGACCACGCCGGAGGTGACGAGCTGGGTCGCCTTGGCGAGCGCATCAAGCCGTTGGCCGAAAACTCGGTCGCGGCGATGGCGTTGATCGAGCTCGACATCCTGACAGGTGATCCGGCGTCTCCCTATCGCGAGCGTGCGGGGCGCGCCCTGGAGTCCGTCGCGGCGCTGCCGCGCCAGTACGGTTTGATGGCGGCGGTGTTTGCCCGGGCGCTCGATCGTCTGGGCCACGCGATCAAGGTCACGACGAAGAATGCCGAGCTGGCGCATGCGGCGCTGACCGCCCATCCGTACGCGGTTGTCGATCCTTCAGGTGACGAGCGCGCTGTTGTATGCGTCGGGACCATATGCTTGGCGCCGGTGTCATCGCCTGACGCGGTGAAGGAAGCGATTCGAGAAGCCTCCCAAACGCGTGCCTGAAAGTCGAAGCCACTTTGCGCACCGCGTAAATCGCGCGCTCGACGACCCCAAGCTCCAGAGCGCGCTGACCCACGCCATGACTGGTCTCCGCGGCCGTCGCAATGCCGCGTTCGAGAGCTTCGACTTCGCGAAAGGTCGGGCAGATCTGAAAAGCAGGCGCCAGGCCAACCTCGACCGACTACCGGAGCTGCTGGAGCAGTTCACGCACCGCCTGGCCGCGGTTGGCGGCGTCGTGCACATCGCCAACGATGCGCAAGAAGCACGAGACATCATCCTCCAGATCTGCTGGAACTCCGGCAGCGGTCTTCCACCCGGCCGGCGAATGGTCGTCACCAAGAGCAAGTCCATGGCCACCGAGGAGATTGGTCTGAACGAATACCTCGAAAAGCACGAGATGGAAGTTGTGGAGACCGACCTTGGTGAGCGCATGGTCCAGCTGACGCACACGCATCCGTCGCACCTCATCGCGCCCGCGATCCACCTCACCAAGGAGGATGCCGCGGCGGTTTTCAGAACCGAGCCGACGGTCGAAGCGATCCAGCGCCACGCGCGCGAATCGCTGCGCGAGAAGTTCATCGAGGCGACGGTCGGGATCTCCGGCGCGAACATGGCGATCGCCGAGACGGGC
The DNA here is from genome assembly GCA_005882115.1 of Chloroflexota bacterium. GTDB lineage: Bacteria > Chloroflexota > Dormibacteria > Dormibacterales > Dormibacteraceae > 40CM-4-65-16. The sequence goes on along the minus strand of VBEG01000027.1, from coordinate 7,465 downwards.
ACGATCGTGCTTGTCACCAACGAAGGCAACGCCGACCTCACGACGACCCTGCCGCCCGTGCACATCGCGCTGTTCGGCGTCGACAAGCTCGTGGCGACGCTCGATGACGCGGTGGCGGTGCTGCGGATGCTTCCGCGCAGCGGCACCGGCCAGCTGATCACCAGCTACGTGAACTGGATCACCGGTCCGTCGCGCTCTGCGGACATCGAGCAGTCGCTGACGATCGGTGTCCACGGCCCGCGCGAGATGCACTGCGTGATCCTCGACAACGGCCGCGGGAAGATGCTCGAAGACCCGATCTTTCGCGACGCCCTGACGTGCATCCGTTGTGGCGCGTGCTCCAACGCGTGCCCGCCTTTCATGGCCGTCAGCGGTCACCAGTTCGGAGGCCATGCCTACAACGGGCCGATCGGCTTGGTCCTGTCGCCTTTCCATCACGGGCTGCAGGACGCCGACCTTGCGAACACGCTCTGCGCCCAGTGCAACGCCTGCCAGGAGATCTGCCCTGTCGACATCCCGCTGCCGCGCCAGATCCTCGAACACCGGCGGGCGGGCCGGAAGTCGCTGCGCAAACGCGCCGTGATCGGGCTGTGGAAACGGCCGCGGCTCGCCGATGCCGTGATGCGGACGGCCGCGCCCCTCAGCGGCCTCGTCCCCGGTACACCGAAGCTGGCCCGTACTCCGTATCGCGACCAGGTGCGCGAGGCGGACGTCGACGGTGAGCCGCTGACGATCTTCGCCTCCTGCCTGGCGGATCGAGCGTGGCCGCAATCGGCCGTCGCCCTCGAGCGCGTCGCGGCGGCGGCCGGTTTCAAGGTTGGGTTTCCCAAGGACCAGTGGTGTTGTGGGCTCATCGCCGCCAACGCCGGCGACTTCAAGACCGCCCACAAATTGACGACAAAGCTGGCGCAGAGCCTTCGGGATTCCAAGGGGCTGATCGTGACGCCTTCGGCCTCGTGCTTTGGCGCGTTCACGATCGACAGCCCGGACTGGGGCACGCCGCCCGACGCCGGCGTGCGCTCGCGCCTGCGCGACTCGACGCGTTTCGTCCTCCAGGTGCTCGAGCGCAACCCCCGCCTTGTCGAAGGCGAACGGATGAGCCTGAAGATCGCCTACCACGACTCGTGCCAGACGCTGCGCCAGCTGGGCCTGAAGAGCGAGCCGCGCAGGGTCCTCGAGCTCGCCGGCTATGAGGTCGTCGACTTGCCTGACATCGCCAACTGCTGCGGCTTCGGCGGGAGCTTCAGCCTCGAGTGGCCGCGCGTCGCGGAGCGGCTGGCGGAGTGGAAGCTCGACGCGATCGCCAAGACGGGTTGTGCAGTCGTCGCCTCGGACAACCCAGGCTGCCTGATGCACATCGCAGCCGCGGCGCGCAAGCGCGGGATGGAGCTCCGCGTAGCGCACGTTTTGGAGCTCGTTGCGGAGCATCTGGCCTGAGGCCGGGGATTTACGCTTAACGCGCCGTGAAGATCTCGTTGGTCTCGGTCCCGGCAGCCGAGCTGAACGTCGACGCCCTCGCGGTCCCGGTCGTCACCGGCCAGAAGCTGGCGGGTGCCGCGCTCGAGCTCGATCGGGCGATGGGGGGCGTGCTTTCGGAGATGATCGTCAACGCCGAGTTCCGCGGCCGGATCCACGAGGTGCTGCCCATGCCGGCCCAGGGCAAGATCGCGCCCCGTCGCGTGATCCTCTTCGGGCTCGGCGCCCACCATGACCTCGACGGCCAGCGCCTGCGCTCCGCCCATCACGAGCTGGTCCGGGCTTCGCGCACGTGGGGCTACAAGCGCATGGCCGTGATGCGCAGCGACGCACTCGGTGAGGACACCCTCAAGGCCGTCGTCGAGGGTTGCGTGCTGGGCACCTTCGAGCGCCGATCCCGGCAGACCGGCCAGGCGCCAGAGCGACGCGAGATCGACGAGATCGTGCTGGCGGGTTTTGGCGGCAGCCGCGAGGCGGAGGTGCTCGCGGCGCAAGAGAACGGAGAGGCGACCAACCGAGCGCGCGAATGGCAGAACGCCCCTGCCAACGAGCTCACCCCCGACGCGTTCGCACAGGAAGCCAACCGCATCGCGCAACGTCACAACCTCGAGATCGAGATCCTCGGGCCTGGCGAGCTGAAGTCCGGCGGCTACAACCTGCTGCTCGGGGTCGGCACCGGCTCCGCCAAACCGCCACGAATGATCCGACTCCGTCACCACGGCAACCATGGGTTGGCTCAAGCGAACGGTGCGGTCCTCGCGTTGATCGGCAAGGGCATCACGTTCGACTCCGGAGGCATCTCACTCAAACAGCCGGAAAACATGAGCCGGATGAAGGGCGACATGAGCGGAGCCGCCGCCGTGCTCTCCGCGATAGACGTCATTGCCTCGCGCAACGTGCCGCTCGACGTGATGGCCGTGATCGCGACCGCGGAGAACATGCCCGGCCCGTCGGCCCAGCGTCCGGGAGACGTGTTGGTCAGCGCCGACGGCAAGACCGTCGAGATCGTCAACACCGACGCCGAAGGGAGGCTGGTCCTCGCGGACGCGCTGACCCACGCGCTTCGCAACGGCGCGACGCATATGATCGACCTTGCGACGCTCACGGGTGCCGCGACCGTGGCGATCGGTCACGCCGCGAGCGCGGCCATCAGCAACGACGACGAGTTCTGGGCGGTGGTGGAGCGAGCGTCGCGCGAGGCAGGTGACCGTGTCTGGCGTCTGCCGATCTACGCCGACTACCGCATCTTGCTCCGCAGCCAGATCGCCGATCTGCGCAACTCCGAGTACGGTGAGGCTGGCACGATCATGGGTGGAATGTTCATCGCCGAGTTCGCGGGCGGCAAGCCATGGGCTCACATCGACATCGCGGCCTCCGCCTGGAACACCAACCTCGAGCTGACCACGGTGCTCCATGGCCCAAGTGGCGCCGGCACGCGACTCTGTATCGAGTTGGCCGAGTTGATGGCCCGGGGAGGAACCGACTCCTGGCCGCCCACCCCCCGGAACGCATGACGCGGCCGGCCCGTTAACGACAGAGTGGGACTCCTCGAGGCGATCCACTCCCCCGCCGACCTGAAGGCGCTGGATCAGCCCAAACTCTCCGCACTCGCAGGCGAGGTGCGTGCCTTTCTGGTCGAGCAGACCTCCCGCACCGGCGGCCACCTCTCACCCAACCTCGGTGTGGTCGAGCTCACCTTCGCCCTGCATCGCGTCTTCGACAGCCCGAAGGACGCGATCGTGTGGGACACCGGACACCAGGCTTACGTGCACAAGCTCATCACCGGACGGGCAGCCGATTTCTCGCGGCTGCGCCAGGCCGGCGGGCTGTCGGGGTATCCGTCTCGGAAGGAGTCCGTGCACGACCTCGTCGAAAACAGCCACGCCTCGACCTCGCTGAGCTACGCGCTCGGTATCGCCGAGGCGCGGCTGCGTAAGCGCATCGGAGGATTTGTGGTTGCAGTGATCGGCGATGGTGCCCTGACCGGGGGCATGGCCTACGAAGCGCTGAACCAGATCGCGCACCTGCAGCCGCCGAATCTGATCATCGTCATCAACGACAACGGCCGTTCCTACGCGCCGACCGTCGGTGGCCTGGCCCGACACCTGTCCCAGTTGCGCGTCGACCCTCGCTACGAAAGGATCAAAGACGACATCTCGCGCCTGCTGCGCGACCTGCCGCTCGTTGGTTCGACTGCGGACCAGGCCGCGTATCGCGTGAAGGAAGGACTGAAGCAGCTGCTTCAGCCGTCGACGATGTTCGAGAGCCTGGGCATCAAGTACGCGGGTCTGGTCGACGGCCACGACGAGCCCGCGCTCGAGGAAGTGTTGACGCGCGCCAAGAAGTTGCGCGAACCCGTGGTGGTCCATGTCGTCACCGAGAAAGGTCACGGCTACAGCCCGGCGGTTGACGACGACGTCGACAAGCTGCACGGCGTGAGCGCGTTCGACCCGCTGACCGGCCGGCCTCGCACGACAGAGGTGACCTATACCGACGTGTTCGGCGAGGCGCTGATGAGCGCGGCGGCAAGACGTCCTGAGGTCTGCGCGATCACCGCGGCAATGGCCTCATCGACCGGGCTGCTCAACTTCGCCAAAGAATTTCCAGACCGCTTCTTCGACGTCGGCATCTGCGAGCAGCACGCCGTCACCTTTGCGGCGGGGCTGGCCATGGCGGGCATGCACCCCGTGGTCTGCATCTATTCGACGTTCCTGGCCCGCGCCTTCGACCAGACGATCATGGACGTCGCGCTCCACAAGCTGCCCGTCGTATTCGTGATCGACCGCGCGGGCGTGACCGGCCCGGACGGCGCCTCCCACCACGGGATCTTCGACCTGTCGTACCTGCGGATGATCCCCAACCTCAAGGTCGCCGCGCCCAAGGACGCCACCGAGCTGTGCGCCCTGCTCGAAACGGCGCTCGCGACCGACGGCCCGGTGGCGATCCGCTATCCGAAGGGACCCGTCCCGGATACGCCGGATCTTCCAGTTGAACCACTGCCCGTCGGCCGATGGGAGGAGATCCGCAAGGGCGACGACGCCGTCATCTTCGCCGTCGGACGCATGGTGGAGGTCGCGGGCGAGGCGGCGGCCAGACTCGAGATGCAGGGCATCTCATGCGCGGTCGTCAACGCGCGATGGATCAAGCCGGTCGACCCGCGCATCGTCGACTGGGCGCGGTCTCACCCGGTCGTCTTGACGGCGGAGGACAACGTCGGGTCGGGCGGGTTCGGCGCCGCTGTGCTCGAAGCGCTCGCGCCTCATGGGCTGGCCGGCCGGGTCCGTGTGCTTGCGCTGCCCGACGAGTTCTTGCCACAGGGCAAGGCGGCTGAGATCCTCAAGGAGCACGGTCTCGACGCGGCCGGTATCGCGAAGGCGGTCTACGAGGCGATCAGAGGCCGGGTTCCAGGGAAGAGCTAGAGGCCTCTAGAGCTTCTTGCGGCCGGCGAAGCCTTCGCCGACCCGGTGCCAGTACTCGACGCGCTCCTCGCCCAGCTTCCAGCACAGCTCGACGAGCTCGTCGTCGCGATAGGAGGGAAAGTCGATCAGGCCCTCGAGCGGTCCTTTGAGCTGGATGCCCATGCTGTTGAGGTTCAGCACGGCTTTCAGCAGCTCCTCCTCGGCGCCCTGAACGGCGTCCCGAGCTTGCTGCTCGCGTTCCCGTGTCTCGCCGTTGGCCCCGGGACGCTGGGTCGCGTATTCGGCCATGCGCAGCTGCTCCTCGAGGTCTGGCCGGAGGGCTGACAGCTCGGCGATCTGGGCGACGATCGGACGCACGCGAGGAAGCTCGCGATTCGCTTCCTCGACCGTGTACGTCCGGAGCCTTTGCACCGCTCAACGATACTTCCTTGAATGGATGCGACGGCGATGCGAAGGCGCATCGCAGACGCAAAGGTCGCACGCCTCGCCACCGTCGGCGCCGGCGGCAAACCACACGTGGTGCCGATCACTTTTGCGGTGGACGGCGACACCATTTACTTCGCCGTCGACGCCAAGCCGAAACGAACCACAGATCTCAAACGCCTGCGCAACATCGCCGCCAACCCGTCGGTGTCGGTGCTCGTCGACCACTATGAAGACGACTGGGAAAGGCTGTGGTGGGTGCGCATCGACGGCACAGCGCGACTGCTGGCCGACGGTGCGCAAGCTGTTCGCGCAACAGACCTGCTGGCCGCAAGGTACCCGCAATATCGGCGCGCCCGACCGGGAGGTCCGGTGGTCGCAATCTCGATCGACCGCATCTCCGGATGGTCCCCGGAGGCGCCGTCCTAAGGCAATCCTCTCAATGACACTTGACGAGACTCCCCGTCTCGCATAGTCTCACTAGATCGCGATCAACCAGCGGATTCTGGAGCGGGCGCCGGCGGTGCTCGCGCGAGGGGGCAAGCCGACAGTGGCGGACTTTGCCCGGGCGGCCGGGACATCCCGCGCGACCTTCTACCGCCACTTCAAGTCCCGCGAGGCGCTGCTCGACGCGCTCGACGTCGCGCCCGAACCGGGTACCCCGGAACGGATCCTGGCCGCCGCCGTCGAGCTGGTAGGCGCGCAGGGCCTTACCGCGCTCTCGATGGACGACCTCGCGGATCGCGCGGAGGTCTCGCGGGCCACGCTGTATCGGGTCTTTTCCGGCAAGTCCGCGCTGCTGACAGGCTTGATCGAGACCTATTCGCCGCTCGAGCCGGTCAGCCGCGTCATCCTCGCCCACCAGCACGAGCCGCCGGCGGTGCTCATGCCCGAGCTCGCGCGCACGGCCTATCGCGCCGTCTACGCGGGCGGCGAGAACCGGGCCGGCCTGATCCGCACCCTGTTTTTCGAGGTCAGCGGTCTGAGGCCCGAGACGGAGGAGGCGGTGACTGACACGATCACCAGGGTCGTGGGTCTGCTCGTCGCGTATCTGATGACGCAGATGGCCGAGGGCCGGCTGCGGCGGATGCATCCGTTGCTCGCGCTGCAGTCGTTCATCGGACCGATCCTTTTTCACATCCTGACCCGACCCATCGCGGAGCGGGTCTTGCGACTCGATATCGAGGGCGAAGCCGCTGTGACGCTGCTCGCCGAAACCTGGCTTCGCGCCATGGCCACCGAGGAGGACGGCGATGCATGACTCGTACGCGGTGAACGTCGACGATGTTTCCAAATCGTTCGGGGCGATCAAAGCTCTGAACGGCGTGACCCTTCGCGTGCGCCAGGGCGAGATCTATGGCTTGCTGGGTCCCAACGGCGCCGGCAAGACGACCCTGATCCGTCTGATCTGCGGCCTTCTCGAGGCACACCCAGGCACGGTCACGGTGCTGGGCCAGCGAATGCCCAACGTCGCCGTCCTCCGCCACATCGGCTACATGACGCAGCAGGCCGCGCTCTATCCCGGGCTCTCGGTGGAGGAGAACGTCGCCTTCTTCGCGTCCATCAACGGCGCCGAGGACGGGGTGAAGGAGGCGCTCGAGCTGGTGCAGCTCTACGACCGGCGCGCCTCGGTCGTCGCCACGCTGAGCGGCGGGATGCGCCAGCGCTGCTCGCTCGCGTGCGCGCTCGTGCACCGTCCGGAGCTGCTCCTCCTCGATGAGCCGACCGTCGGCATCGATCCACAGCTCCGCGTCCAGTTCTGGGAGTACTTCCGCCGCATGGCGGCCGCAGGAACGACGCTCATCGTTTCGAGCCACGTGATGGACGAGGCCGACCGGTGCCAGCGACTCGGCTTGATCCAGTACGGACGCCTTCTCGCCGAGGGATCGCCTGCCGACATCCGAGTCCAGGGAGGATCGCAGAATCTCGAAGAAGCTTTCCTCGCCCTCGCCGGGCGGAGGGAGTCGTGAGCGGCCACCGCGTCAGGGCGATCACCCGTCGGTTGCTGCAGGGATTCCGGCGCGACCGAAGGACGCTGGCGCTTCTCTTTGTGGCGCCGATCGTCATCCTCGGCCTGCTCGGTTATCTCATGCGCGGGTCGTCCAGCGTGCCGGCGGTCGGGATCGCCAATGAGGACTCCGGACCGG
>VBEG01000134.1 GCA_005882115.1 Chloroflexota bacterium | reverse complement strand
TGGGGCTGGGCGAAGGGCTGGGGCTGGGCGAAGGGCTGGGGCTGGGCGAAGGGCTGGGGCTGGGCGACAGCGACCCACTCAAACAGGTGACCAGTGTGCCGGATGGACTCAAGTACGCAAAGCCTGCGGCCGAATTTCCCCCGCTGATCACGGAGTTGTTGGCCAAGGTTCCGGCAGCGCCGTAGGCCACGATACCGGTGTTGCAGCCGTTGGCCGGTGCTGTGTATGTGAAGGTGATTGTCCCTCCAGAGGCCGTCCCAGTGAGTGTCGTGGTACCGAGATCCGAACTTTTGATGAAGACGTCCACGGGACCGTCCGCGACTCCTGAGTTGTCAATCGTGCAGGTAGCTGTGGCTCCAACCTCCAGTCCGTAGTGAGTCGGGTTGAAGACCGAGAGCGTTGGGCAGTCCAGCGCTCCAGTACCGGTTGTGGCCTGAGCAATCGAGCCAAGACCAACGACCGTTGCCGCGGCCGCAATGGCACCAGCGCCCAGGAACAGGGCAAAACGTTTCACCACCTACCCTCCGCAACCAATACAAAAAGTGCACCTGCTCGCCATATATAAAAAGTCCTCCCGCGCCAGCGTAGCCTCGACGTGCGATGTGACACCTTGGGACGAATGTCGTGGTCAAACTTGGGACAAATGTCGGGGCGTAAATGTTTTGCTAGCGCCGCCAGCATCGTAGCGGCCATCCCGAACACGGGACGTAGCCTGCCGTGAACTTTGTAAGTCGGCCACCTGGGGTAGCCACGGGGTTCTTGCAAGGTGGAGGCGGCGTGCGTCGATGCCTATCAGCAATCTCGGGCCAGAAGCCGTCAAGGTGGCAGCGCGACATCCACGTATCGAGTGTCCCAGCGCGTCGTGAGCGAGCCGCTGATGGCGAATCGCAGGCGAACTGGGGGCCCGGGGCCGAGTAGCCGTCAGTGCCGGCGGAATGGCGCTCACGGTGGGACTATCGCCGGCAGCGGTAATCGGGGTGCAACATTCCGTAGATGCGTTTGCCGCGAGCCAGCCGCTGGTTCCTGCGCGGTGCTTTGCAGTGGTGGCGGCGAACTGCTCCCGCGAATCGCTGATCGCATTCACGAACGGACAAACGGGCGTGACGAACCCAGAGCGACAGGGTCTCAACGCAGCCATTCTCGATGGGATCCCTCCGCTGAACATCTTGAAAGAAATACCCGAGCAGACATCTCAGTTCGACTACAGCCCACTGTGGGACATCCACCTCGAGACGTGGACGAATGCTGCTGTGACCGCTGGACTCAACGTTCGCCAGACCGACTTTTCGGCTGCCGCCGAGCAGGTCACCAGCGGCCTTGCCACCGGCTTCCCGGCAGGGGCTCAGTTCGGTCCGAGTGGGTTCATCGTGAATTGCCCGGTGGTCAGCCTGGACGTCAATCCGGGCGGGTAGACAGTTCAGATTGTTGAAGAGCATTACGCCGGCGGCTGAACGGGGGCCGGAGATGCGAGATGGAGGGTGCGCCGCCGCGCCATGCCTGGCCAGCAGATCGTTAGTCACGTCGCGGGTCGGGTTTCCGGCCTCGTCGCCGCCCTTGCTCAGCCCGCGAGCCCCAATCGCAAGCCCCGCCGCACGCATTTACACGCATTTATAAGAGGACGCGCGCGACGAATGGCTGTCGGGGCACGCGCTCGGCCAATCCTGTCGGCAGGGAGGGTTCCATGATCTCCAGCACATTCGCTGACTTTTGACCGGCTGCAAAGACGGCTTGCTCGCCTCTTGCGTTCGATGCATGCCGAGGGCAGGATCCACTTGCGGCGGCCCGTTGGAAGGAGGTAGGTGAGGTGCGAAAGAGGAGTTCCTTTGCGGCGGCGGCGATACTGGCTAGCACGGTCGTGCTCGGCGGCGCGCCGGCTGTCTCCGCGAGCAACCCAAGCTGTACCGCGCAGTTCACGAGCACCCTGGCACCCGTGGCCATCCCGTTTGGGACGAACATCGTAGAGCCGGAGGTGCGCAACCTGTCTCTTGGCGGACCGAACCTCGGTCAAGAGGTCAAGGTTCTGTTCGCGACGGCGGACAAGAACGCTTGCCCCGTCTCGGGGTAACCAGGGCAACGTCGGAGCCCCTAGTCAGTCCGGCCGACCTAGCGGGGCTTCGGCGTAACTCAGAGCGCGCCACAACGCGACGCCATATCACTCATTAGGGCCTGAGGTCCTTCCGACCGGCTTGCAACAGCCTCGGCGTTCTGATCCAAGAGCGAGCAAGGCGTCTTGCATCCGCAGAAGCCGCGAAAGTGACCCTGCTGTCGCCGACCGCCGGTTCGGCCTTAAAATCGGTGTCCCGCCCTTCAAGCCAGCTCTTGGAACGGAGTGAGCACGTGAGGTGGTCAATACGGACGGCCATCGCGTTCCTGGTTGTGCTCGCATCCCCGATGGCGCCGGTCGCCCATCACGACGGACCTTCATCCTGGCCGCTTCAGTCCGTCCTCGTGCCCGTGACCGCGGCAGCTGCTGCGCCCACTCTGCTCCGTGATCCGTACCTAACAGACGACAGCGGGTCGTGGGCGACGGTCAGCCTGGCCACCAATATGGCCTCACCCGCGCCGGTGGTCAGCTGGGGGCCGGCGACCGGTAATTGCACCTCCCCTCCCAACTCGGTCAACGCCACGTTCGTCACCTCGTTTGGCACAGGCGACCAGCAGTTCAAGGCGCAGATGACGGGGCTGCTACCCAACACCAACTACTGCTACCGCGTGACCCAGTCAGGGCTCGATTTGATCGGCACCGCACCGGTGTTCGCCAGTGCGCTAGCCTCAGGTGCCACCGACACGTTCTCCTTTGCCGTGATCGGTGACTGGGGTGCCGGAACCACCGACGAGGCAAAGGTCCTCTCTCAAATCTCCACTGCCAAGCCCAGCTTCATCGTCACAAGCGGAGACAACGCATACCCGAGCGGAAGCCAATCCGACTACGGCGACCTGAGCGGGGGCAACGTATTCGGACCGGCCTACTGGCCTCGCGTCGGCAGAACCATGCCCGCGTTCCTCGCGGAAGGCAACCATGGCTTCACCACGAATCTGCCTTATCTGCAGAACTGGCCTGAGGACGGCACCGTGGCCGCATGCGCGAGCAGCGGGTGCCGGTACCAGGACGATACCTATTGCTGCACGGCCACCCTGGGTACCAGCAGCTACACATATCCAAGCAGCTGGTACGCCTTCGACTGGGGCAACAGCCGGTTCTACATACTCGAAGGGGCCTGGTCCGATGTGACAGGCGGCTACCAGGGTGACTTCGACGCGCACCTCAATGGTCCGGTCTCAGGCTGCGCCGTGTGTGGAACGGAGTTGACAACCCTGGTGAGCGACCTCGCCAGCCACGCGCCGTTGCACAAGTTCGCCTTCTGGCATTACCCACTCTACGCAGACAGCAGCTCGCAACCATCTGACAGCTATCTGGACGGTCCTAACAACCTGGAAGGCGTGCTGGCGCAGTACGGCGTGAACATCGTCTTCAACGGTCACGCCCATCAGTACGAGCGCAACTACCCACAGATCACTGGCAGTCCGATGCTGAGCTACGTCACAGGCGGAGGTGGAGCGGCGCTGGGCAGCGTCTCGGGTCAGAGCAGCTTCGACGCCTACGCGAAGGCGATATTTCATTACCTGCTGGTGATGGTGTCTGGTTCCTCGGTGACCGTGACGCCCACAGATGAAAACGGTGCTACCTTCGACGTCCAGACATACACATTCGGTGCGCCGCCTCCTCCGTCTAACGACTTCTCGATCAGCGCCAGCCCGGCCAGCCTGAGCCTGAGCGCGGGTCAGGGCGGGACGACCACGATCAGCACGGTGGTGACCAGCGGTTCGGCCCAGACGGTGAGCCTGAGCCTGAGCGGGCTGCCGGCGGGGGCGACCGGGAGCTTCAACCCCAGCGCGGTGACGGCGGGCGGGAGCTCGACCCTGAGCATCAGCACCGCCTCGAGCACGCCTGGAGG
>VBEG01000026.1 GCA_005882115.1 Chloroflexota bacterium | reverse complement strand
TCCGCACCCAGCACGGGTTGTACCTCTTCGAGATCACGGGTTCGAGGGTTACGGATCCAAACGACCGCACTGTGCTCGCCGCCACCAGCGACGACAGACTCACGCTGACCACGTGTTACCCACTCTGGGCTGGAGCCTTCGCCACCAAGCGCCTCATCTTCACCGCTCGCGCGTTGGGGGGAGTGTCCTAGCCGCCACTCGGGCGCGTCAGCAGGGCGGCCGAAATGCTACCTTCACAAATCTTTACCGCCCAAACATTCTCGGCCCTACCACTACGTCGCGACCGCTTGGGTGATCGGAGCAAACGGATACGGCTACATCGCCGTCGAGTTCGACTGAGGTTCGATCCGGCAGGCAGGGCCAAGCAAGCGTCGGCCTTCTTGTCACATTTGCCAGGACAGCCAACTCACAGGAAATTCCGACAATTCTGAACTGTGTTTCGCAGACACGGCTGGCTGTGAGAAGCGTCGAACGCCCGCTTGCCCAGATCGCGGGCCAAACGGACCATCCGCCCCCGCGGTCCGGGTCTGCCTCCTGATGACCTGGGCCGCAAATTTGGCCATGCAAGGCACGCTCGCCAAGGTCGGCACGCATAACCGAGGAGTCACCCTTATTGCGAATGAGCTATTGGGTCTATGTCATCTTTGAGCGGCGGGCGCTCGTTCCGATGCTCTCGCCGACACTCTTCGGTAGGGTCATGGGAATCGCAGACTTCCTCCCCACGGCGTGGATCCCACTGCTCCATCCCGCGCGTAGGGATGCAGCGATTGTCTAGAGTCCGCGCGACGGCAAAGGATCCGCCAATGGGTTTAGAACCAGCGACTCGAATTCGCTGCGTACCGCTGAATGCGGTTGCATCCCACTGCTTGCCACCGGCGTTGCTGCACGAAACCGGGATGGCGCGGCCGGCTGATTCAGGTGCTTGGGGCGGCTGACCATGTCGGCATCAGTCTCGGCCCGCCATGCGCTCGAAAGTGGGGATAGCTTCCTCCGGTACAAGCGGGCGAACGAGATGTTTCGCGAAGTCTTCGCGCTCCGGATATTGAGTGCGGCGCACAGATTCGGCCGCGGCCCTGAAGTCATTGGTTGTCCGCCGGAGTTCGACGTCCGGACCGATTAAGACCCAGTAAGCGCCAGGTCGTCGAGCGTATGGCATTCCGACGCTACCCGCATTGACCATCCGTCGGCCTGCGACAACTCTGTCGAATTGCATGTGAGTGTGACCGGCCACCACGAGGCTGGCGGGAGTGGATGCCAGAACAGCCGCGATCACTTCATCGGGTGTGCCAGGCGTGATGATTTTCGGGGCAACGCAGATCGATTCATGGTCGAGATCTTCGATGGCACCCGAGAATCAGCGGAACCCGTGGACACGTGGTCGGCGGGCCGGCTCCGGCGAGTTCATCGTGATTTCCTAGGCAGTTTCGAGCCATCTCTCGAAATCGAGTTGAGTCCACTAGGTCTGGTCCTGTGCTGCCACGCCAGCCCCAAGAGTGACGAACTGAAACGCTGTCATAGGCTTCGTCAGGTTTCTCAATCGGATGACCTAAGTAATCCCTTCGCCGGTCCTAGTTCTGAGGCCCCGCTGCGGAGGTGCCGGTCGCTGATCCACCCGCGGGGTGCCGACCGGGCTAGCCGGCCGACACCCCTAAGCCTGCTGCAACCTAACTAGCGGGTACCTTGGAGATGAAGGTTGCCCAGTTGGCGAAGAGCGTCCGCGCCGGCGGCAGCAAGTCGTGGATGAACTCGTTCGCCATCCAGACGTTGCCGGAAGTGTCGGCCACAGCGGCCGAGTAGTCACCCCAGCGGCCGACGCCGCTTCCTCCGCCCACCTTTGGGTACTGGGTGAAGCCATCATCCGGGAAGAGCCCCACGGCGGCGATGTGAATGGCGCCCGGGCCGGTAGCCGGATCGAGGATCGTGTACGCAGCGCTCGGGAAGAAATCGGGGCCGACCAGAGAGAACGCCATCACAGCCTTGCCGGAGCCGGTCACCCCGATGGACGGAAAGAGCAGGTTCTGGCCCGCCGTGGCCAGGTAGCCCTGATGCGAGACCGTGCCGTTCGAGGGGTTGACGACAAACCACGCGATCCCGGACAGGGTGGCTCCGTTCGGCTGCTTAACTGCAGTCTCGATCGCTGACCAGAGCTTGCCGTCCGCGAAGACCACCTGCTGGAGACGGTCCTCATTGGCCGATACCAGGCCTTCGGGGCTCTTGACGATGGCGCCCAGGTAGAGCGGGCCCTTCTTTTGAGTGGCGTTGGGCGGCTGGCTGTAGGTCTCGCTGTCCACAGCTGTGAACGACAACGTGAGGTTGGGGCTGCCGCTGGCTAGCGAGGCAGTGTTGGTCAGGCGCCAGAGCCCGAGCTGGCTTGCCCGCGTCCCAAGGGCCGGTCCCGCACCCAGGTCGAGGCTGCTCAGGAAGTACTCTGTGCCGTTGCTGGCGGTCTGATACCCGCCATTCGGCGAGGTCGCCGGTTGGAGGTCAAAGGCCGGGGCCCCGAATGCGGGCTCGGTGAAGGGGCCGGCGTTGATGTGCACGGCTGAAGTATTAGTGCCGAGTTCGAGGCCAACCTTTGAGAAGGCGTAGACCTGGGCTCCGTTGAACGCGGAGGTACTGAGCGCGTACTCACCGGTTTCCACGTAAAAGCCGTTGGCGTCGGCGCCGACCAGCGGCTGGTCACCGAAGCAGGGGCAGCCACTGTGAGTTTGCGTGCCGCCACTGCCGTCGTCGGTGGTCGGAATCTCATATACGGTCCAGGTCGAAGAGGCGTCGCTACTCGCGGAGACGGCAACGACTAGGTTGGTTGGCGCCTTGACGTTGCCGGTCGTCGGGTCGGTCGAGATTTGCAGCTCAGTCATGAACCAACGCTGCGTATCCGGGTCGAAGTAACACCTTGGGTCGCTGACGAAGTCGCCGAACACGAGTGGGTTAGTTCGGATGATCTCCGGAGCGAATCCGAAGAATTCGCTGTAAGCCGTCGGCGCCGTGAGTGGTGTCCCACTGGTATTGAAGACCTGGAACGCGTTATTGACGCCCTCCAGCACCTGGCCGTTGCCCACGCAAAGACCCTGGTCGGGCGGCTCCAGGGTGAACTGCGTGTTCGCATAGCTGCCCGTGCCAGCATTCCGCTGGTCCTTGTGAGTCAGGCCTGCGAAGCCAGAGAAGCCGGCGACCTGGCCGCTCGCTATCCCGGTGACGCCGACAGTGGGTGTGCCGGCGGCATAGGTGTGACGGATCGTCTTCGAGTTCGGTTGGTGATTGGGGATCTCAACCGAGCTTGTCCCATAGTCGACATTCGGCCAGGTCTTGCTTGGATGAGCGGTTCCTACGCGTTGGCTGGCCTGAATCGTGTAATTGCCCGAGTCGGCAGCGCCTACCCCTACTCCAACTGCCAGCGACTGACCGAGGGCCAGTGCAGCGGCAGCAAAAACCAGCGCGATTCTGCGCGCGACCATGTCAAGCACCCTCCTCTTGCCTCAGCACCAACTACATGTGGAGCCCGATTCTGCCACCGCCGGCGCATAGACGCAACTCGGCATCTTCACCTAGGTCGACTGGGGCTGGTTTCGGACAGTTCATTTGGTTTCGCCGACCCCTAGTTCGTCAGCACTGGAAGGATTGGGGAGGAGCTCAGCGCCGGCAGCACCCCGGGCGATATATATCGAGGAACACAGTCCATCGGTACCGGGTTCGACCAAGCAATGGAACCGATGCTAGTGAGTTTCTTGGGAGGCGACCGCGGCCAATGGTCGGTGGATCGCATGCTTACCGTGATTGGTGCAGGTCTTCAGCCGGTTCAGAGAGTCGCGATTTTGGAGGGATCCGACGGGGTCCATGTGGCATCGCACACGACGTGGGTGTTGCGAGGAGTGACAAGCCACGACCGCTATGTCGCTGCCGAGGAGCGAACAGCGCTGGCAGCGCACCGCGCGCCTTTGGGCCGACCGTCAGCGACCGCTGCCGCGTTGATCCCAATCCGCAAGAAGTCGGTCTGGTGGGAACTGCCCCAGGACGAGCGCCGCGCAATCTTTGAGGAGCGCTCGCACCACATCGCTCGCTCCCTTACGTACCTGCCACAGATCGCGCGGCGCCTCCATCATGGACGCGATCTTCTCGAGCCCTTCGATTTCCTCACGTGGTTTGAGTTCGCTCCGCGTGACATGGCAGCATTTGACGAGCTAGTCGGCATATTGCGCTCGACTGAGGAGTGGACCTACGTTGAACGAGAAGTCGACATCCGATTGACGCGCGCAAGCTAAGCCCGATTGAGCGAGGCGGAGACTTGCGTCGGATCGGCTTTTGTAACCGGTAGCCAGCGGCGAGCGAACCTCCATCCGGACTGAACGACCTTGCGGTTTTGCACCGCAAGGAGACAGCTGCTACAGCAAATCGCCTGACGGCTCGAGTTCAAATCTGAGCGGGCGAAGCATATAAGGAGGTCGGGCGTGACAACGCGTTGCCGTACGTTGTTGTAAGGCTGTCAACCGCCACTCGACAACGGATGACGTTTCGAGTTCAAGTTTTGGCTCCCCTGGGTGGACGCTCTTCGAACTCGGCTGCTAGCGCCAGCTCCACATGTAGTCGAGACGCTAGACCGTTTCCGATGTTCTGCCTGCGGGCGGGCTCGGCCAGCGATGGTCTCCTACCACGGCTCTGCCGAGGGTTCCATCCCGATCGGAGAACCAAACTCCCGCAAGGCGAAGACCTCCCGCGTATTCGACCGGCCGCTGAACTGGGATTCGCCGATGCGTGGCTGATGTTGCGCCGCAAGCAGCATGCGGGCTGAGGCGGACTTCTGCTTTCGTATGCTGGTCAAGGGCAAGCAAAGGGCGACCGGCCACCACGAGGCCGGGAAGGAGGGGGCGATGTCGGAATCACGAGCAGTCGCGCTGGCCCGAAGTCACCTCGAGGCATGGACCAATCACGACTTCGACAAAGCCCGAGGGAACTTGGCCAAGGACGTGCAGTTCTTCAGCCCGGCCGCGAATCTGGTGGGAATCGGCGAATACATGGACGCGCCCCGAGGCCTCGCTCAATTCGCAAAGCAGGTAGTACCTGGCAGCCTGCGAGTGATCGCCGCCATGGGCGACGAGCGAAACGCATTGATCATGTATGAGGTCAGCACTGCAGGGGGCGCGATCGGATCGAAGGTATTTCCCTCAGCTCAGACCTGGCTGCTGGACGACGAAGGCAAGATCAAGCTCGAACGGATAGTCTCCTATTCGGTTCCGCGTTAACTCATTCCGGCGAGGGTCTCACGCGTGGACTCCGGCTCGACCCGCTGCCCTCGATAGGGTGATCATTCCCACGTCGCACCACCAAAATTGGCTCCGGGACCGTCCAGCCAGTTCAATCTACGCCGGGCAGCCAGCACCACATCACCGAGATTGGCACACGAGGAGCCGCTGACACGAGACGCCGTGGCCTGTCATTTCACAGCTCCCAAAGTTAGCCCGCGTACGAAATGGCGCTGGACGATCAATGCAAAGACGATGATCGGCAAGGCGCCGACGACGCCTGCCGCCGCCATAGGCCCCCACTGGATCTGGATCTTTCCGATCAGGGTCGACACGCCGACCGGGATGGTCTGCGCATCCGGCGTTGACGTCATGGTGAGGGCGATCAAGAAGTCGTTGTAGATGTTTATGACGCTGAAGATTGCCGTCGCGGCCAAGCCTGGTGCTGCCAGGGGCAGCACAATTCGCCGCAGCGCGCTGAGGCGCGAATCGCCATCGACCAGCGCGGCCTCCTCGATGTCGCGCGGAATCTCAGCCAGGAAGCTCTGCATCAACCAGATCACGAACCCGGTGTTGAGCCCCGTATAAACGAGGATCAGGCCAAGCCGGGTGTTCAGGAGCCCATAGTTGGCCAACACGAGGTAGAACGGAATCACGAGCAGGATCGCCGGCAGCATGCGGACCAGGAGAACCACGATGAGGGCCTGCCTTTGCAGCCAACTCTCGGTGGGAAGTTTGGTAAGCGCGTACGCGGCGGGGGTGCCGAGCAGCAGGCTGCCCGCCACTGAAAAGGCGACCACGAGGAGGCTGTTGGCGAGGAACGGCCCGAAGTTGTACCTGTCGAAGAGGGCGGCAAAGTTGTCGAGTGTCGGAGCCTGTGGCAGGAATTCCAGACCCCCGAAGATCTCAACCTGGTGCTTGAGCGACGTGGTGATCATCCACCAGAACGGGAACAGCGCGAAGACCTGAGCGGCGACGAGGGCGAGGTAGATCAACGCCCGGCGCGACCGGCGCTTCATCTCGTTCCCGGTCCCAGCCGGACCAGGCGGATGGCGATTCCAGCCAGGACCAGGACAGCGGCCAGCAGCAGAACCACCATAGCCATCGCCCGCCCTTCCTGCGTGAACAAGAAAGCTGTGTTGTAGGCATAGATGCTGAATAGCTGGGTCGAAACGCCCGGTCCTCCACGGGTCAGCACGTAGACCTGGTCGAAGGTGCCGAGGGCGTCAATCGTGCGCAGCACGATGGCGACAAAGAGCACCGGCCTCAGCATCGGCAGCACATGGTCGAAGAAGACGCGCAATGCGCTCGCACCATCCATCACCGCCGCCTCCAGCGGCTCCTGCGGAATGGTCTGCAGGCCCGCCAGCAAAATCAAGAACATGAGGGGGGTCCACTCCCAGACATCGAGCAGAACGACTCCAAGGAACGCGCTCGACTCGCCGCCAAGCACGTGCACTCCATGCACGCCCAGCAGTCCAAGCACCGGGTCGGCGATGCCGATGTCCGAGGCGTAGATCAGCCGCCACATCACCCCGACCACAACAGGAGCGACCGTCATCGGCAAGATGATTCCGATGCGCCAAAGGCCCGTGCCGACAAGTTGCCGATTCACCAGCAGGGCGAGTCCCAGTCCGAGCAGAGTCTCGATGAGGACGCAGAGAACGACGTACTTCGCGGTGGTCCCCAGGGCGGTGAGGAAAGTCGCGTCCTGGAGGACGTTCAGGTAGTTGTCGGCGCCCGCAAACCCCATGTCCAGCCCATAGCGGTACTGGCGCAAGCTGGCAACGATTCCGTAGGCCAGCGGATACACGCTGACCGCGGCCAGCGCAATGGCGGCCGGGACCAACAGGACATGGGGGCCGGCGATGAACGCCGCCCGCCGCCTCCGCGGCCGCGGTCGAGCGGCGCCCGCTGTGACCATGAAGGCTACCGGCTGCTTCTCAGGGTCCGCGACTAGAAGTAGCCGCCCTGCTGCTTCAAATAGGCGGTGATTTCGTTGGCCGCCTGGGTCAGCTTCTGGCTGGCAATCGATCTGTAGCCGCTCTTCTTGCTCAGCGCCTGAACAAGGGCCTCATTGAGCCTCGTGCCGAGAATGTCTTCAAATTTTGGTTCATCAGGCGTGTGCGGCTTCGCCACCGAGTTGTTGACGGCGTCGGCAATGGCGGGCAGCCAGCGGTACTGAGAGCTGATCGTTTTGTCCGTCAGCGCCGAACCGGTCACCGCCGCCGAGCCGTTCGTCTTCGCAAAGTCGATCTGAACTGGGCTGCTGGTGAACCATTCCAGAAACTTCTTGGCACCCTGCGGATTCGGTGCACCAGATGCGATGCCGCAGATGAAGGTACCGATGGCAGGACCGCTCTTTTCCTGGCTCGGAGTCGCCGCCATGTTGATCTGGCCGGACACCTTGGAGGCGGCGGGGTCGTCCACCTGGTGGGTCAGACCGGTGTATTCCGTGAGCGCCATGCACTGGCCCTGGAGCAGGACCTGGACTTCCTGGTCGGTGTCGAATTCGGCGCTGCCGGAGGGCATGTACGGGATAAAGCTGAACAGCCGTTCCAGCGCGGCCACCCCCTCCGGACCGGCGAAGCCCGGCGACCAATCCTGATTGACGAAGTTGCCGCCGTACGAATTCAGCAGAGGCAAGTAGGTCTGCACTATGGGGTTGCCCTTGACGCCGCGGGCCGACCAGCCATAGAGGCTCGGAGGCTTGCTCTTGGACTGTGCCGCCTGCGCGATGTCGTCCCAGGTCTTAGGAGCTCCGTCGAAATACTGCTTGTTGTAATAGAGGATCTCGACGTCGTCGATGATGACGATCGCGTAAAGCTCGGGCTGCGCGTTGGCAAAAGCTTTCATCTTCGCCCCGGTCTTGGGCGGCCAGTACCCCTGGTTGAGGCCATTGGCAAGAATGTCGGGATTCACTTTGAAGCCAAGCTTGTCGAGGCTCTGAATCACCTTCCCGGCTGCGAACTCAGGCACCCAGTTGTCGTCCATGACATAAATGTCGTATGCGCCAGTCTTGTGCAAGCCATCGTTCTTCGAGTTCTGGTACCAGGCGTCGTAGTTGGTCTCGTTGTACTGGACCTTGATGCCCGTCTCAGACTGAAAGCGTTTGACGAAGACGTCCCTGAAGGGGACCATCGCGTTGTCCTGGAACGTGCCGATCACGATCTTGTTCGTGCTTCCGCTCGAAGAAGAAGAAGAGAAGGTCGAGCACGCGTCGAGAAACGGTGCCACGCTGAGGCCGGCCGCTCCGGCCAAGCCCGCCTTGAGCACTGATCGACGGCTGAGCTGCCGGGAAAGGATGGACTCGGACTTCACGTCTTCTTCCTTGTGCGCCATGTATCTGTCCTCGCAATTTGCTGAGCGCCGGCCAGTGAGCCGGTCAAGCTGATTCACGAACGCCGCCTGTCCCTGGCTGTTTCGAAGAGCCGCTCGTGCTGCCCTTTATGAGCTGACCGCTGTCCTTTTCGAAGAGCACCGTGCGGCTGGCGTCGGGCCGAACGCCACAGTGGTCGCCGATCTGGCCCTGAAAGTCCGACCAGACACGAACGTTCACACGATCAGCGCCGACCTTCACCGAGACCAGCGTCTCACTGCCCAGGGGCTCGACGACATAGATCTCGCCGGCGAAGGAATCCGGAGCGCCACGCATGGTGATCTGCGCATGTTCTGGCCGGAACCCGAGCACGAGCTCGCTCGCAGGCCCGTTGTCGATTGGGAATGTGCCCTCAGCCCGCTGAAAATGACCATTGGTTACCGTCCCGTGGAGCAGATTCATCGGCGGGGAGCCGCAGAAGCTAGCCACGAAGAGGTTGGCGGGCCGGGCGTAGATCTCGGCCGGCGTCGCGAGCTGCTGGAGCCGCCCGTTCGACAACACCGCGATGAGGTCGGCCATCGTCATGGCCTCGAGCTGATCGTGCGTCACGTAGACAGTTGTCACGGCCAAAGACTTCTGCAGGCGTTTCAGCTCGGCCCGCATCTGAAACCGCAGCTGGGCGTCAAGATTGGAAAGCGGTTCATCCATCAAGAAGGCCTGCGGCTGGCGCACAATCGCCCTTGCGAGCGCGACGCGCTGCCGCTGGCCTCCCGACAGCTGCCGGGGGTAGCGCTCGAGATACGCGTCGATGTTGAGCATCTTGGCGACCTGCGCAACGCGTTCCTGCCGGTCGGTTTGCGTGAGGCGGCGGATGCGCAAGGGATATTCAATGTTTTCCGCGACAGTCTTGTGCGGGTAGAGCGCGTAACTCTGGAACACCATCGCGATATCGCGCTCGCGAGGCTGCAGCGGAGTGACGTCTCGAGGACCGATAAACATCCGCCCGCTCGTCGGATCATCGAGACCCGCGAGGAGGCGCAGCGCGGTTGTCTTGCCGCAACCGGACGGCCCCAGCATGACCAGGAAACAGCCGTCGGGCGCGTGCAGGTCGAGATCGATCAGCGCATCAGCGGCCCCGAAACGCTTGCAAACCAGTTCGTAGCGGAGTTCCATGCGTCAGCAGGCGGGGAGGGTGCCTGTCGTCGGCTCGGGCTGCCCCCTCACCAGGGGAGGCTCATCCGTCTTTTGCAACGTTCCAATTCCGCTGCGACCTTGCCACGCCCATGGGCCGCTGTCAAGTTCGGTCGGCGGTCCAGCCTAGGCCGTGGCCTGCTCGTAGTTCAAGGGCGGGCCGGCTCGATCAGCCGTGCGGTCGACCTTCGCTTCACCAGCTCGACTCCGATCAGCCTGGTTTGCGGAGGTCCCGTCAGCTTGCCTTCGATCCGGGCGACGAGGGTCTCGATCCCGAGCCGAGCGAGCTGCTCGCGTGGCTGGGCGACAGTCGTCAGCGCGATTCGGGCCAGCCCGGACATTGCGATGTCGTCAAAGCCGACGATCGAAAGATCGGCTGGAACACGCAGGTGGTAGCGGTCGGCGAACTCCTGCAGATAGATCCCGGCAAAGTCGTTCGAGGCGAAGACGCCGGTGACCCGTTCCGGACCGGTTAGCACATCCACCAGCTTGCGCGCCTCACCGTCGACGACCGCCTGATCGGCCGGCGGCGACCAGCTTATGCGAAGCGGAGGTCCCAACCCCCCCGCCCTCAGGGCGTCTTCGTATCCCTGGAGCCGCATCAGGTCGGATCGCTCTTCGAGCTCAGGCACCGACAGATAAGCGATGCGCTTGTGGCCGGCGGCGATCAGGTGCTCGGTGGCAAGCGTGCCACCCTGCACGTCGTCGACCGAGACCACATCACCCGCGTCGCCCGAGCACGCTACAAAGATGACTGGAACCCGTTGCTCGACAGCTTCGCGCATGGCGCGCGATTCGCCGGAGAAGGCGAGAAAGACGATGCCCGCGACCCGGTGCTCAAGCAGCGACTCGACACCTTCGATCTCACGCTGGCTGTCGCCTTCCGTGTTGCAGAACATTGCGGTGTAGCCGCGCGCCGCGGCGTGTCTTTCGATCATCTTGGCCATCTCGGCAAAGAAGGGATTGAAAAGATCGCCGACCACGACTCCCAGGATTTCAGTGCGCCGCTTGACCAGCTGTCTCGCGATTACATTCGGCCGGTAGCCAAGGCGTTCGATCGCGGCGCGAACCCGGCGACGAGTCGCTTCCGACACACCTGTCGCGTCGCGAACTACGTTCGAGACCGTCGACTTCGAGACGCCGGCTTCCAAGGCAACGTCGAGGATCGTGGGCGGCGTACGAAATAGCAGCGGGTTGTCGTCCGCGTGCATCGCGGCCAATGGTAGCTTCTCGCTTGGACCGCGACCAGTCGGGGACCTACGCTGCTTTCAGTCCACTGAATCCACCACTTGTCGTAGCGTCGTCGTGTTCAGGACCGCATCCGCCTGGAACGCGTTGAGCGCCGCGTCCAGCGACGCGAAGCATCGCTTCTTTGCAATGCGGGTCTGGTCCTGGAGCAGGGCCAGGGCGCGGGCGTCCGAGTCGACGCACGCAACCAGCTCGACGTCCCTGACCTCGGGTATCACCAAGCGCGCCCAGTCGCGCCCCCAGGCGCCCATGCCCACCTGCACGACGCGAAGCTTCGATCTGGGCGCCGGCTGCAATCTGCGAGTTGATTGGGCGGCCAGGGACGTGAACCTACGCCGGCCTTGTCGATGACTTTCGTTCGCCGAGGTAAAGCTCGGCCGAGCGGTTCGACTCGTTTTGAGGGTGGCGGTCCTCCAGGCGCACCATCTCTTGCCGGAGCTCATCACTCAGGTCGCGAGAATCAGGCCAGTTGACCTCGACCAGATTTCCGCCTGGGTCGCGAATGTAGAGCTGGACCTGTCCGCTGGGCAGCTCGTTGAGATGCGCGCCCATCGTTGCGGAGTCGTGAATGCCTCGCGCACGTGTGGCTCTGAAGACCGCCTCGAAGTCGTCGACGGCGAGCGCGACATGGTGGTAGGTGGGGGCAAGGCCCGGGCGTTGGAACACATGGAGCTGCAGCCCGCCGATACGCAGCCACTGCACGGGGAACCCGAAGTTCGGTGTGTCGATCGGCTCCGCGCCGAAGATCTCCGTGTAGAACTGCACCGAATCTTGCAGGTCTTTGGCCCCGATGCTGACGTGATTGATGTGCGCCCGTGTCACGGGCTCACGATAGCGCGCGGCAGTGCTAGCCTTCGAGTCCAATGCAGGCCCGCGTTGCGTGCCTCAGCCCCTACGACGAAAGCACTGTGCGGGCCATGTTCGCGGGCCGCCACCGCGTCGAGGTCGTGCTCGTCCCACCACCTCCTGCCCAGTCCGAGGTGGCAGCCGCCTGCGCCCACGCCGAACTGGTGATCGCGGACCGCCGGCACAAGCACCAGATCGACCGCCAGATCCTGGAGCGGATGGACAGGTGCCTGCTCATCCAGCAAGCGGCGGTCGGCTTCGATTCGATCGACCACCGCGCCGCGGCGGACCTCGGAATCCCGGTGGCCAACGCGGCCGGCTACAACAAGGATTCGGTCGCCGACTGGACGGTGATGGCGATGATCGCCCTCATCCGCCGCTCGTTCTGGCTGGACCGCAGGCTTCGTGCCGGTGACTGGCACGCGGAGGATCCACTCCGCGGCGCGGAGACGATGGGCCGCGAGCTGGGCTCGATGACCATCGGCATCATCGGCATGGGCAACATCGGCTCGGCCGTGGCCCAGCGGGTCGCAGCGTTCAGCGCCCGGATTCTCTTCGCCGACACCGTGGCGAGGACTGTCGCCAACGCTGTCCAGGTTGACCTCGAGACACTTCTCAGAGAAAGCGACATTGTGTGCGTACATGCGCCCCTTGACATCGACACGAAGGCTCTAATGGGCAAGGAGGCGCTGGCGCGAATGAAGACCGGGTCCTATCTGATCAATGCCGCGCGCGGCGCGATCGTCGACGAGAAAGCACTGGTCGAGGCGCTGCGTTCGGGCCACCTCGCCGGAGCGGGGTTGGATGTGTTCGAGGTGGAACCGCTGCCGGGTGATTCGCCGTTGCGGTCCATGGACAACGTCGTCCTTGCTCCGCACCGTGCCGGGGCGACGCTGGAAGCCGACCTGCGTTTGATCGACGTGGTCGGAGAAAACCTCGTACGCGTTCTCGATGGACGGCCCCCGCTCCACGTCGTCAATGGTGTGGTTGCGGCGACGGTGCGGTGAGCTCGGTGCGCGAGCGTTGGAAGGCGGGCGAAGCGACGTTCGGTGCATGGTGCACCATCCCAAGCTCTTGGACGGCCGAGGTGGCCGCGCGATCGGGACACGATTGGGTGTGCATCGACACGCAGCACGGGTTGATCGGCTACGAGGTCATGCTGCCCATGCTCCAGGCCGTCTCAGCCGGCGGCGTTCCATCGTTTGTGCGAGTGCCTTGGAACGAACCTGGCTCGATCATGAAGGCGCTCGACGCCGGCGCGGGCGGGATCATCGTGCCGATGATCAATTCGGTCGGCGAGGCGCAGGCCGCGGTCGACGCCTGCCGCTATCCGCCTGAGGGCACAAGGAGCATGGGTCCGATCCGAGCCCGGGAGGTAGACGGCGACTGGCGGCGTCCGATATGTGTGGTGATGATCGAAACAGTGCAGGCTGTCGATCGAGCCGACGAAATCCTGTCCGTGCCGGGCATAGATGGTGTCTTCGTCGGCCCCAACGACCTGGCCGTCTCCGCGGGGCTCGACTCGAGCTATGAGGGAAGCCACCCCGAGCACAGGCGCTTGATCGAGGCGATCGCAAGGGCCGCTCGCTCCAACAGCGTTGCCGCCGGGATCATGTGCGGTTCGCCTGAGGTCGCCGCACAGTGGCACAAGCTGGGCTTTGTCATGCTCGGATTGCAGTCGGATACAAGACTTCTCGCAGCTGCGTCTAAAGAGATCGCTGCGCGGTCGAGGGACTTGATCGGAGACAGTTAGGCGGATGTCAGGCGACTCCAGGCCGGTCGAGCTGGTCGCCGACCTGCGCAACGTCATCGGCGAAGGGCCCGTCTGGCTCGAAGACGAGCAGCGCCTGGTCTGGGTCGACATCAAAGGTCACCATGTCCACTGGCTTGATCCCAAAACCGGCCGCTTGGAGCAGATCGACGTCAGCGCCGATGTCGGCGCGGTCGCACCGACTACGTCGGGGGCGCTGATCGCGGCAGCAGGAAACGGGTTTCAGGCCCTCGACCAAAAGTCGGGAAGGATAAAGACCCTCGCGGTCGCCGAGCCTGATCGACCCGGGAATCGAATGAACGACGGGAAATGTGACAGCCGCGGACGGTTTTGGGCGGGGACGATGGCTGATGACGAGACGCCCGGTGCGGGTGGGCTGTATCGATTGAACCTCGATTACACCGTCGACCGCATGCTTTCCGACGTCACGGTCTCGAACGGACTCGACTGGACGGCTGACGATCGACTCATGTACTACATCGACTCGGCGAGCCACCGCGTGGACGTGCTCGATTACGAGTCGTCTGCCGGAACCATCGCCAATCGAAGGCCGCTGATTCAAATCGACAAGAGCGACGGCATGCCTGACGGGATGACGCTGGATGCCGAAGGCGGCCTCTGGGTAGCGCTGTGGGGTGGTTGGTCAGTCCGCCGCTACCGGCCGGACGGAAGCTTCGATCTCGAGATCAAAATTCCGGCCAGCAAGGTGAGCAGCTGCGTTTTCGGAGGACCCGATTTCTCAGATCTGTACATCACGACGGCCGCAAGCGGCCTTTCGGAAAAACAGCTCGAGAAGCAGCCGCATGCAGGCGGCCTGTTTCGCTGTCGCCCGGGGCATGGCGGTCGACCGCCATACAGGTTCGGCGGCTGAGCCAGCTCATATGGGGCTGACGCCAAGCGCCTCGGCGAGGTCATTGATCGCGGCGAGGGCGGCGGAAGGAATGGGAATCCCTTCGGCGGTGCGCCGCGACCGCGACCGCCACTCGGGTTCGCCTGGCATCTGAATCGCGTCGAAACCGGCGGCGGGTCGGGCCGCATGGAGGCGGCCCTCCAGTGCGTCGACCTGCTCCATGAAATCGTCTGCCGGCAAGAACCTGCCCACATCGATTGCGAACAGCGCCGTACCGTTGCCGTGGTTGTAGTCAGGGTCGGAAGACGAGCCGGTGCCTGACAGCATCCCGGCCATCAGCTCGGCCATCACGCTCAAGCCGAAACCCTTGTATCCGCCGAACGTGGTGAGCGCACCTCCGTCGTAGAAAGCTGCGGTGTCGGTGCTCGGTTGACCGTGCTTGTCGACCACTGCGCCAAGGGGTGCCTTCGACCCTATGGCGTGGGCGATCCTGAGCTTCCCCTCGGCGATGGTGGCGGTTGCGAAGTCAACGACGATCGGGGGGTTGCCCGATGCCCGCGGAGCGCCCCACGCGATCGGATTCGTCCCGAGCAGGCGCGTGTACCCGCCATAGGGCGCGACGGCCGGTGGGGAGTTGCACGCCATCAGCCCGATCTGACCGGCGCGGCTCACTTTCTCGACGTATTCGCCCAGTCGCCCGATGTGGTTGCAGCGGCCGACGGTGACCAGACCAACGCCTTTGGCGCGGGCCAGATTCACAGCGGTGTCGGTGGCGATATGCGCCGCGGGCTGGCCCCAGCCCCATGCACCGTCGACTCGCGCGCAGGCATCGCCGAGCGACTCGACCACCGCGCGAGCTGTGGGCTGAACCTGTCCGGTTCGAACGCCGGCCACATACGACGTGAGCCTGATCACACCATGTGAGTCATGGCCTGCGAGGTTGGCCTCCACGAGCGAGCCGGCCACGATCGAGGCGAGGTCTCTGGGCGTGTCCACCGCCTCAAGAATCGCCTGACCGAACCGCTTCAGATCGGAAGCCTGATACCGGGCGCCCTGCTCATCCACCTCACTCACCGCACCAGCATGATGTCGAGAACGGATACGCGTCTAAGGCAGTTGACCAAAGCCCTCGGTGTAGGTGGACAACCTTCAGTCACACACACAAAATTGGCTCCGGGCTCATCTCCCTCATGGCCGGGGAATGTCGCGTAGGTACCGAAGTAGGTGTAGCGAATTCAGCCGAAGGTCTGTCGCACAGGAGCCGAAGGCGTTTTGTCGCCTAGGAGGCGAACTTGCAGACGGAGTGTGGCTCCGGGACGGAGATTCGAACTCCGAACCTTGCGGTTAACAGATCGCCACCGCCGGTTCAGAAATCCCGGGCCCAATTCGCTAAGTGCCGCTGCGTAACGCCAAGTCCTGCGGTTTGCCATCGGCGTTGTACGCCAGACGGTCGGCGGCGGGCAACCTTCTGAAGCTAGACGCTATCTCCACATACATGGAGGACCCGCGTCGAGGGCGCCCCTCCAGACGGATTTACAGCCTGCCCCTCCGGCTTGTATTCGAAATGGTGCCCCGCGGACCGAAAACGCAACGGTCTGGAAACCGTATATCGATGGTTTTGATGACGGCTGTGGATCAGCTCGGTCGTCATCGCCGCGAAGCTAACTGGGTCTCGAAACGTCATTTAGCTTGTCGCGGTTGACGCTAATGCCATGGCGGGCAGACGTATAACTCGCAATCAGGACGCGGTCGTTATTGCAAGGATGGCATCGATCTGTCCGACCGCCAGCCTTGTCCCCTCTCCCTTCCCTATTCCGAGCAGCTGCTCCATGTCCGCGATGGAAGCGAATCGGGTGATGATCGTCATGGTGGTCTTCGCGGGCGTCTCGACTAGCCGAACCTCGGCCGTCGTGGCCGGCAGGTCCTCGTTCGGTGGGCCGCACCCCTCCTCGAACTCGAGCGACCTGGGTGGATCGACCGAGATGATTCGCCACCACCCGTGGAGCTTCTCGCCGTCGGGCCCGGTCATGTAGTAAGTGACCCGGCCGCCATTGGTCAGATCGTGGTCGACGACGGTCGCGGGGTAATTCGGCGGGCCCCACCATCGTTCCAGCTGCCGGGGGTCGGCCCACACCTGCCAGACCCGTTCGACCGGTGCACCGAACTCGGACACGATCGTGAGCGTCAGCGCAGCCGAGTCGCGGTCCACAGCGATCACCGTCATGATCTGTCTCCACCTAATCGGTTGGCGAGAACATCGCCGATCCGGTCCAGTCGACCACGCCACAGGAGCTCGAACTCCGCGAGCAGTGCTTGCGCCTTGGCGATAGTGTCGATCTCGGTCTTGACGAGCTGCTCACGGCCGTGCCGCGTCAGGTGAACGAGTCCGGCGTCCTCAAGGACTGCCACATGCTTCTGCACCGCTGTCGTGCTCATTGGATACAGGCGCGCCAATCCGGACACTGACAGTGTCCCTTGCATCGCACGGCGCAGGACGTCTCGCCGGGTGGGGTCAGCGAGCGCCCTGAAGACGCGATCGGCGTGCTCCTCCCGGAGGCCGGTACGACCTACAACCATCTGGTTGTAAGATTAGCACCTGACCGCACCTCCCTTCGGGAACTCGGGCAGCTGAACGGACGAGGGAGATACAAGGAGTGACCACAACATGAGGTTGACGGCGACGACCAACGTCTCTGTGGACGGCGTAATTCAGGGGTTGGGCGGGTCTAACGAGGATCGTCGTGGCGGCTTCGATCGCGGCGGATGGGCACCGCCCCTTGTCGACGCCGAAACAGCGGACTATCTGAATCAGGTCTACGGGGGCGCAGCCGCGTTTCTCTTCGGCCGTCGGACGTACGAGATCTTCGCCCGCTCCTGGGGAGCGATACCCGAAATGGCCACAAGCACGATCGGCTCCGCATTGAATGGCCGGCACAAGTACGTGGCATCGGGCACCCTCACCGACCCGCAGTGGACGGGCACGACTGTCCTGACGGGCGACATCGCCCTGGCCATCCGTGATCTGAAGGCGCAGCAAGAGGGCGACCTGCTTGTGCCCGGCAGCGGTGTCCTCCTCCGATGGCTGCTCGCCAATGACCTGGTCGACCAGTTCGACCTCGTCATCTATCCCGTGGTCATAGGCCAGGGCACGCGGCTCTTCCCGGATTCCGGTCCGGACAGCGCGCTCGATCTGGTCAACTCGCGTACGACCTCCGGGGGCATAGCGATTCAGGCTTATCGGCCTCTTGGGCGGGGCCCGCAGTACGTAACGTCCTCTGCCCTCCCAGAACACATCACGTAGCTCCGCCGACCGCATCGCTTCGCGCGTAACAAACCAGGATTGGTCCTCATCACGGACAAATGTCACCTGAGGAGACCACAGTGCCAGAGCTTCTCATCGACTTCATCACCTCGCTTGATGGCTACGCGGCTGCCGACGGCTGGCCCGGCTTTTGAGGACTGGAAGGCCCCGAGTACCTCGCATGGTTGGGAGAGGAGCCCAAAGCGGACTACACCGTCCTGATGGGCGCGACCACTTACCGTCTGATGTCGGGATTTGCCGCAGAGGGCGAGGCAGGCACCGCGGCCCTCGCGGGCATGTCGAAGGTCGTCTTCTCGACCACCTTGAGGGAACCCCTTGCCTGGGCGAACACGCAGCTCGTCACCAGAGACCCCGTTGAAGCCGTGCGGGAGATGAAGGCCAAGGGTTCCAAACCGATGCGCACCATAGGCAGCCTCACCCTGTGCCGCTCTCTGCTGAAGGCCAGCCTCGTGGACCGATTCCGCGTGGTTGTCTTTCCCGTCATCACCGGAAGCAGCGGCCGGGAGCGGATCTACGACGGCTATCCCGATGTCGCTCTCGACATGATCAAGAGCCGGACGTTCGACGGTCGCATCCAGCTGCTCGAGTACGCTCCGACGATTCTGCCCGGGCCGCCGGGCAGCACCAAGGTCAACTCATGACGGACACGTAGCATCCCTTATCAGAAGAGGAGGCCCGTGGGCGCGAATACACAACTGCTCGACGGCGATCTGCCGGTCGGCTCCGGGTGTGGCCTACCGTTGAAGGCATGACGATCCGACGCATGGATCACGTGAGCATCGTGGTCGACGACCTCGCCGCCGCCACAACGTTCTTTGTCGAGCTTGGACTCAAGCTGCAGGGCGAAGGGCTGGTCGAGGGCGGTTGGGTTGACCGTGTGGTGGGCCTCGAGGGCATCCGGGCGGACATTGCGATGCTCGAGACCCCGGATGGCCAGGGACGGCTCGAGTTGGTTAAGTTCCACTCACCGACGGTCCGGGGCGGCGACCGGCACGCGCCGGCGAACACCCTGGGCATGCGCCATGTCGCATTCGTGGTCGACGACATCGACGCTGCCGTTGCCAGCGTGCGAGCCCGCGGCGGGGAGCTCGTTGGCAAGGTGGAGCAGTACGAAGACATCTATCGGCTCTGCTATGTCCGCGGTCCGGAGGGCATCATCGTCGAGCTCGCTCAGCAGATAGGCTGAGTCCGCTGGACGGTCGCCAACCGCCTTGCCAGCGCGAAGGGAAGCGATTACGAAGTTATCTCACCCCACCCAATCAGGTGGGGGCGCAGCGGTTGAGCAACCGCCGTCAAGCGAGCTGTATCAACAAGTTGTCGACATCAATCCGCCGGCCCAGCCACGCAGGGTGTCTGCCATCTGCCGGTTGCTGTAACCGGAGGGCTACCGACGGCGTAATCGGAGCTCCGATGTGACGGTGGATCATGAGTGGGCGATGGAAACGCCATAGAACGACAGTCGCGACACGGCTGGACACCGGCGCTCGCGCTCGCCGGCATCCTGGTCGTGGCCTTCGTATTGCGGCTCGTGATCGGCCTGCAGCTGCCGCTCGACGCCGACGAGGCGGTCGAGGCGATCGGCGGGCTCCGGTTGCTGCATGGCGAATTGCTGTTGATGGAGCCGGATGGTCGCTACCTGGGCGCGCTCGACTGCTATTTCATCGCGCCTTTTCTGGCCGTGCTCGGTCCGACTCTGCTGGCCGTCCGGGCCGCCATGAGCCTTGTCGGTGCGCTCTACGTGGCCGCGATGTGGTGGCTGGGCCGACTGCTCTTTCGCAGCCCTCGGGGTGGCCTTCTCCTGGCGGCGGTGGCAGCAGTCTTTCCGCTGTTCGCTGTCGACTATGCCGTCAAAGCCCGCGCCTACGGCTCGCTACTGTTGCTCGAGGCGCTGCTGCTGGCACTAAGCGTCCGTGTCGTATGGCCTAACCGCGAGCCGCGACGCAGGGATTGGCTCGCGGCCGGCCTGGCGGCCGGCCTGGCGGTCTGGCAGCATCCGCTGCTGGCGCTGCCAGTCGGGCTCTGCTTGATGGCCGGGCTGCTCCGCGCCCGGGCCTGGCGAAGTCTGCTGCCAGCCGTGGCCGGCGGCCTGATCGGGTTCACCCCTTGGCTGGTCTACAACGGCGTCATTACCCACCTGGGCAGCATTCGGCATCTGTACTCGCCGTTGCAGGCCTACTCGGTGCCGACGCACGTGGCGGCCGGCCAGGTGATTACCGAGGCGCTGCCGATCTTCGTCGGGGTCCGAATGAACTTCTGCGGCGCGGAAACTGTGCCGTGGCCGGTGGCCGACCTGGGCCTGTTGGGGCTGGCGGCAGCTGCGTTGTGGATCCGCCGTACGGCGCTGGCTGGACTGCTTCATGGGCGCCTGGAACCAGTCGACCTCGTACTCCTACTCGCGCCCTTGAGCGTCCTCGCCGTGACATTGCGCTGGTTCAACGGGCTCTCCTGCGAGCCGCGCTACCTGATGCCGCTGGCGGTGCCGCTGGCAGTGGCGGCGGCGCTGATCCTCCGCTTGGCACCACCGCGGCGCTGGGCGGCCGGGCTGGCGGCCGCAGCCTGGCTGGCAATCGCCGCGGTGACCACCGTCCATACAGTCCAGCAGAGCCGGGACCTGGTTGTCATTCCCGGCGTCTTGGCGCGGGTCGATGTGGCCACTGCCGGAAGGGCGCTGGCCGGGACTCCACCGGATGCCCTGTGGGCCCAATACTGGCTGGCCCGGCCCCTGCAGTTCTACAGCGGCGACAGCTTCGTGGTCGGCGAGTACGGCGGCTATGTCGGTTTCCGGGCCACTCAGCAGGCCGCCTATGCCGCGCGCCACCCGAGCTGGCTGTTCCTCGCCGGTGACCGGGAGGCCGCAGCTTTCGAGGCGATTTGCGCCCGGCGTGGCATCACCTACCAGCGCAGCGAACCGGCACCCGGCCTAGTCCTCTATTCGGATCTGTCGCAGCCCCTGACGCCGGATGACCTCCACCTGGGCGGCCAGAGGGTTGACCACACCGACCCCGATCCCACGCGGATCCGACCCTGGTGACGGCCAGGACCTCAATCAGACGCTGGCTCCCCTGAGTGGATGCTATTCAACTCGGTTGCTTGTGGCGGCGCCCGACATGGTCGAGACCCTCGACCGTTTTCGATTTTCTGCGCGCTTACGGTCGAGGCCGCCCAGTGTCCTGATCACGGTCCGTATGCGCCGGAATTTGACCTCCGGACCAGAATTGGAAGGTAATGAGCGCCTCCACTGGCGTCCCCTTGCGGCTTTCCAACTTCATCGGACGGAAAAGGGAAATGGGTGAGTTGCGCCGCCTCCTGACTCACACCCGTCTTCTGACCATCTTGGGGCCGAGAGGCGCCGGAAAAACGCACTTGGCCACGGAGTTTGCTCGTCGGACGGCTACATGTGATTTCAGCCTGAATCAGTCGAGTCCGCGCTGGGTCTTCGGGCGTAGAACTTCGCGGCTAACAATATGTAGGAATCTTGGGTGCGAAACCACAACATCTAGCGCCGTGGAGCAATCGCGATGTGGCTCCCCTTAGTGGACGCTCTTCGAACTCGTTTCCTGGCGCCGGCGCCTGACATGGTCGAGACCCTCGACCGTTTCCAATTTTCTGCGAGCTTGCGGCCCCAGCTTGCCACGGTGCCATCAACGTACGCACACGCCCGGACTTGACCGTGTGGTCACGGAGACCCCTTCGGAACGAGCGCCATCGGCGAACCGGTGGCGCTGCGCCCGGGCAAATTCGGTGGCCAATCGCGTCTTTCCGGCGCCTCCGGGCCCGAGCATCGTCAGAAGACTCGGCGATTCTTTCACGTCCTGATCAGCGTGCGACCACCCCGCGAAGACGCGGCGGCGATCGAGCTCTGCCACTTTCAACGGCTCAATTTGGGCTTGACACCAAGTGCAATCCGTCTGATAGTCAAGGGAAGAGGGGGCAAATTGGCGTTCGTGCGAGGAGGACCCATGAAGCGGCTGCTAATGCCCGTCATCGTGGCTTGCGTCGGTTTGGTAGCGACGTCCACTACCGCCTTTGCCGATCAGACATTTCATTCGGTGCGCCTATCCCTGGTATCGGTCGGTGGCAGCCCGCTTCGTAACGGTGACGTGGTCGACATCCACGACAACGGGCCCGTGAATTACGCGATTGAGGAGTACCACCTCGCTGGGGCGACTGCGAATACGACCTACGATGTCGAGTACCTGGTCACTGGAGCTCCATTTGGCACGGCGGTCTGCGGCTCGGGCGCGTTCCCATTTCCGAACGGGGCCACTGTCAAGACAGACCTGAACGGCAACGGCAATTCTCAACTGAAGATTCCGCCGTCATTCGTGACCGGCCTTGGGCTCCACAACACGACGCTCGGACTGATCTGGGTTCTCCTAGACAGCGGGTCGCCGGCTTACCAGACGAGCTGTATCTCTGTCGGTCTCGACTAATTTTCGCGGCTGCCTGCAACGTTCGGTTATTGGGCAGCGCTGCGGCGCGCGAATGTGGCGGTCAATCCCGTCCTAGAGCCGGCCAAAGCGTCAAGTCAAGCCTGGGCCTTCGCAATGCCAGGGGTCGCTCCTCAGACTGAATTCAGATTGGCTCCGGGACAGGGACTCGAACCCCTGAACCTTGCGGTTAACAGATCGCTGAACCCCGTTCAGAAATAGCGCCGCGAATTCGCTGAGCACCGCTGAGTGCCGCCGTTTGCCATGGTTTAGCGCCGGCGTTGCTGCTAGAGCAGGGCCCCACTTCCCGCGCTCCTGCCCGGCGTATCGGAGCTCTTCTGGAAGCTAGATCTCTTTTGCCGCTCGCATAACCGCGATCTCAACCGACGTATACCCCAGTTCGCCCAAAACCTCCGCCGTGTGCTCGCCGGCCTCAGGCGGGAGCCGCCGTACCGTCGCCTCACCCGAGCTGTAGCTGACCGGGTGCCGGAGGACTCGGACGCGTCCAGCGCGAGGGTGCTCGAACTCCAAGACGGGATCGATGTGTTGTACGGCGACGTCATCGAAGGTCTCCGCCAGGCTGTTTACGGGCGCGCACCAAATGTCGTGGGCTCGCAGCAGCGTAATCCACTCGGCCGTGGCGCGCTTACGGAAGTACGGGTCCAAGGCCTGACGAATCTCGTCGCGCCTGCTATACGCGATCCCAGGATCTAGGTATGGCTGGAGCGAGCCAGGGTTGCCGAGCACCTCGCTGATGGCGTTGATCGGCGCCATCGCAATGGCCAGGTGGCCGTCAGCAGTCGCGTAGAAACCGTAGGGCGCGGAATGAAAAGTGTCCGCGACTTTGGTCCTCGGTCGGTGTAGCCGCGCCCCATTGAGGTGATAGACGACGGGCTCGGTCTGGAGGTCTAACGCCGCGTTCATCATGATCAGCTCGACTCGCTGACCTTCGCGCGTGCGTTCTCGGTGGACAAGAGCGCCCAGGATGCCCATGGCCAGCAGGCTCGCGCTGTGTTGATCCACGACAGCCGCGGCCGACACCGTCGGTCCCTCGGACAACGTGCCCGTGTTCGCGCCAAGACCGGAGATGGCCTGGATTAGCAGGTCCTGACCGGGAAGGTGCCGGTAAGGCCCGGTACTGCCATACCCCGAGCCCGATGCGTAGACGATGCTTGGATTGAGCTTCTTTAGGTCTTCATAGCCCAACCCAAATCGATCCATCACCCCAGGCCGGTAGTTCTCGATGATCACGTCCGATCTCTGCGCCAGCTTTCTGGCCGCGTCGGCGCCACGAACGGTCTTGAGGTTCAGGGTGACGCTGCGTAGGTTGCGGTTGCCGAGCAGGAAGAATGCGCTGACGCCGTTGATGAAGAGTTCCGCCCCGGCCCAGCTGCGCTCCCACGCGCCATGACCAGGCGGCTCGACCTTGATCACGTCGGCGCCCATATCGGCCAGGTACTGGCACGCAGCGGGACCAAGAAGGAACTGCGTGAACGCCAGAATGCGCACTCCGGCCAGAAGCCCGAGGCTTTTCGACTCTGTCAATCGACGAGCTGCATGATGTGCGTGGCCAACGCGACGAGCTCGTCGCGCTGGTTCTTGACCTCGATTCTTGCCACCGTGCGCTCCCGCTCGCGTTCGATTCCGGTGATCTCGTACTCGATGGTCAATGTGTCGCCGAAGTACACCGGTTTCAGGAATCGGATTCGGTCGTATCCCACCGACACCATCGGCCGGTCGAAGTCTTGCAGTATGCGAGTAGACGCGGCCGACGTGTAGCCAACGATCAGAGCGCCGTGCGCCACTCGGTGCCCAAGGCTGGTCTTGCGGCAGTACTCCTCGTCAACATGATTCGGATCCAGATCGCCCGTGATGCCGGCGAAGAGGTAGACGTCGGATTCGCTGACCGTCTTGGTGATTCGGGTACGGAGCCCGATCGCAATGTCGTCGATCCTGTTGCCGCTCAAGCTGTCCAGCCAGCCTGCGCTACCACCATGCACTCCCCGCACTCAGGCCCCCGTCCACAAAGACAGTCTGCCCAGTTATGAAGCGAGCGGCGTCAGAAGCGAGAAACACGACCACATCCGCGACGTCTTCGGGTTGACCGATGCGTCTGAGTGGTGTGTTGTCGACGGCCGCTTTGAGGCGCTCCGGATGCTGATCCATGTATGCCCTGGTGAGCGGTGTCTCTATGACACCTGGTCCGACCGCGTTGACGGTCGCCCCTAGCGGTCCCCACTCGATCGCCAGGCTACGCACCAAGCCCGAGAGCCCCGCCTTGGTGGAGGTGTAGGCGGCCCGCAGGTCCATTCCGTGAACGGCGGAGAGGGAACTGGTGATCACAACCCGGCCACCAGGCTTCGCCAGGATGAAGGGCGCGAATACCTGACAGGTGACGAAAACGCCGTAGAGATTTGTCTCGAGCATCTCACGCAGCGCTTCGTCCTCCAGTTCGAGGGCTTTGACACGCGTATTGACCCCTGCATTCGGGATCAGGATGTCGAGCTGCGACAAGCCCTGTCGCACCGCTACTAGCGCCGCCCGGTCGCGAACGTCGGCGAGAGCAGCAGTCGCAAGTGGATCCTCGCCAAACTCCTTTTCGAAGAACGCGATTTGGTCCTTGGACTTTGTAATCGCCACTACCCTGGCGCCTTTGCGCCTCAGCGCCCGAACGATGGCCAGACCAATGCCACGCGTGCCACCGGTCACCAGAGCCGTGCGGCCTTCGAAGCTCAATGCATCACTTCAGTGTCGGCTGCACGTACTGGATCAGGATTCCATCGGCGCGCTCGGGATCCACGTAACCGATGAGTGTGCGTCGAGCTCCTGACTTCGGCGCCGTGTCGATGACACGAAGACCTCGACGTCGAGCTTCGTTCAGGGCCTCGGCCACATCATCCACCTGCAGCGCCAGATGATGAATGCCTTCGCCATGCTTCGCCAGATATTCGCCTAGCTCAGTCTTGTCGTCGAGTGGTTCGAGCAGCTCCACAGAAGCCGCCCCTGCACCGAAGAAGGCGACTCGGACGTCTGGAAAGCCCTCCTCGCCGCAAAATGCCAGGCCCAGAACGCTTTCGAAGTGCGGTCGTGTGGCATCGATCGATCGGACTGCCCATCCGACATGGTGGACGACGGCCACTTCAGTGGCTCGCCTCAGCAACCGTCGTCTCAACCATGATTGACATCAGGAAATGACCGCGACCAAAGTATGCCTGTGATCAAGGAAATCCATTTCCTCCTTCCGGCAACACCGCCATCCTGACGCCAGGCCGAATGTTGACCGGAAAGGTGGCGGTTGTCACCGGGGGCAACCAGGGCATCGGCCGTGCCATCGCCCAGGCGTTGGCTCAGGCCGACGCCTCCGTAGCGCTTTCGGCGCGCACCGTGGATTCTCTCGAGCGCGCAGCTCGAGAGATTCAAAGCTTGGGCGTCGATTGCTTGGGGGTTCCCTGCGACGTGCGCGACCCGAGCTCCACCGACGCCATGGCCGGCGAAGTCCTTGAGCATTTCGGCCATGTGGATGTGGTGATCGCCAACGCGGGTATTGCCGGCGCCATCCGGCCCATGCATGAGATCACGTATGAGGAATGGCAGGACTGCCTGATCACCGACCTCGACGGCGTCTACCTGACCTTCCGCCGGTTCATCGCCCCGATGATCAAGGCCGGGCGCGGAGGCAGCCTAATCGCTGTTTCGTCGATGACCGGCAAGCGGCCGCTTCCCGAACGCACTCCCTATAGCGCCGCCAAGATGGGGGTCATCGGCCTGGTGCGCAGCCTGGCGCTGGAGCTTGGTCCGTATAACATTCGCGTCAACAGCGTCTGTCCTGGAGCTGTCGCGGGACAGCGACTCGACAGAATCGTCAGACAGAGCGCGCAGGCGCGCGGTATCACCGAGGCCGAAGCAATGCGCCAGTTCAGCGACCCCTCAGCCCTGAAGCGACCGACCGCGGCCGAGGAGGTGGGAGCGGCGTGCGTCTTCCTGGCGAGTGAGGCCAGCTCCGGCATCACGGGAGAGGACATGAACGTCTCCGCGGGCCTGGTCATGTATTGAGCCACGTTGGTTTCGCGCGAGCGCAGCGAGCGTTGGCGTGAGCCTCGTCTGGCGTCGAGCTGTCACCCGACGAGGCTCTGTAGCTCAGAAAGCCGCATTGAGATCGACCTTTGGCTCCGGTCCAGAGTGTCTGCGGAGCAGGGATTCGAACCTTGAACCTTGCGGTTGACATACGGCTGCGACCCGTTCAGGCATGGTGGTCTGAATTCGCTGGGTGCCGTCGAGTGACGCCAATTGCACCGCTTGCTGCCAGCGTTGCTGCAATGGACCGGCGATTGTCAAGAAGGCGCGCGGAGACGGATGGCGACATTACTGGAGGTATGGAGCCCGAGCGAGGTGAGACGGCGCGGCGGGCTGAGTGACGCGAACGCCTTTGGTCAAGCTGCAATTCGAGTACCTGGCTACCTCACGACCACCATTGCGTCGCAGGCTCGCCGTCTGTAACGTCGGGCGTGGCCACCGCGAACGGTGACTGCCCATAGCAACAGCGCCAGCCCATTGATGCGCGCGTTTCTCGGCTGCCACGCCGCCTCGCCTACCGCGGGCAGACGTGCACGTCGATGAATCGTTAGCCGGTCAAGGTCGTCGATCTCCCAGCAGTAGGCGTGCGTGGGGCTGTGCCAAAGAATGCGACCTGTACACAGTTTTGCGAATCTCTTGGGGTGTTGAGCTGACCTGAGCTCGCAGCTCGTCGACAGATCTGAAGTCTGAGCTTTCGAGGTGGACACATGCGACCTCGACCTCAAGCCGAGCGCCTTCGAACGGAAACGGATCGAGTACCACATCCGACGGGCTCAGGCGCCGGACCGACAGGTGCTCCCACCTCCCCTCGACAGTCGGCACGGGCCCACAGTTCGAGCTGTCGAAGCCGAAGCACGTGAGCAGTGAGAGATAGTCGAACGTCTCGAGCAGCATGTAATTGCGCCACAACGCCTCGAACTCCATCTCATCCGGCGCGATCGATGCCGACAGCTGCGCACGGAACGCACGCTCTCCTTTTAACAGCGCTCTGCCATGCGGACCGATCGTCGTCCAATCCACCGGCTTCAGCCCCGCCCATCCATACCGCCGGCTATACAGCCCTGAGGCGTGGAGGCTCACCAGGTAGGCGGCGTATGGGTCTGTCAGCGCGATTGTCCGCACCGCACCCGAGTAGAACTCCGTATGCCGCGCCTCGTCGATCTGGGTGAAGTTACAGGGCCGGCCCTCCGCGTCGATCTCAGGCCGCCTATCGATCTCCGTCCAGCCGAGGTCGTGGTAGCCGGCCGCATATTCGAGAGACGCGGCCACGGAATCGCGTCCAAACGGTCCAACCCGCCACGCCCGCGCCAGCTCCGCGCAGTGCGCCGCGTGATCCATCTGGCGGACCAAGGTCCAGCCGTCGCCTTCGCGGCGAGCGATCACCGAGTGTCAGCCTCGAGTTCCACGTGCAACGATCCCAGGATCACCGCGCACAGGTGGTACCAGGCCGTCGTCACCACCAGGTCCACGATCTCTTGGGTGGAGAAGAGCGACTGCAGCCGGTTGAACGTCGCGTCATCGCATGAACGGGTGTGCGCTGCTTGCCGTGCGAACGCGACGGCGTATCGCTCGGCAGGGGTGAATGCGTCGAGCGATCCGCCCGGCATCAACGCCATCACCTTCGCCGCATCAACCCCCACGCCTGCCGCGGCCTGCGTGTGGTGGGCCACCTCGTATTCCTGTCCCAGCTCATGCGCAGTGGCCAGGATCACCAGTTCCCGCACGCCCGGGTCCAGGGTCGAGCCCGACCGCACGTATCGCGACATCTCAAGGAACGCCGCCAGCGCGGGTGGCTGATTCGCCAGCGCCCGATAGAGGTTCAGCACCGGCCGGCCCATGCCCGTGACCTCCGCATACAGCTGATTGACTTCCAATGAAGTTCCTGGCTGCACGTACGGGACCCTCGCCACGCTCAGACGACCTTTATCGCGGGCAACTGAATCTGGAACACGCGAGCAGCGTTCTTGTGCTCGATCTTTGCACGGTCCTCAGCGCTCAACTCGAGCTGGCCCAACAGCCGCGGCCCGAGAGCCATCGGCCAGAAGGGGTGGTCGGTTCCGTGCATGATCCGGTCGACTCCGAAGAAGTCGCAACAGAGACGCACAGCCGGCGGCCACTCACTCACGGTGTCGACATAGAGCTTGCGGATATGGTCGCTCGCAGGGCCGGTGATGGCCCCGGTGGAGCCTGGCCTCTGCACCCGGCCAAAGTGGTCGATGCGCCCGACAAAATATGGAATGAGGCTCCCCGCGTGCGGCACGATGAACTTGAAATCGGGGTGCCGTTCGAACAGGCCGTCGAACACCAGCCGTAAGGTCGCAGTCGTGGTGTCGACAAGGAACCCTGTCATTTCGATCATGCCGCCGGCCATCATCGAAGGCGCGCACAGTGGGTAGGTCGGGTGAAGCATCACGGCAACGTCGAGTGACGAAGCCGCATCGAAGAAGACTCGTCGCGATGGCTCGTCAAGGTGTGCGCCCGCGACGTTCGAGTAGATCATCGCCCCCTTCAACCCCAGGGCCACCGAACGCCGGAGCACCTCCGCCGCGCGCTCCGGCGCCTGCAGCGGAACTGTCGCCAACCCGCTGAAACGATCCGGGTACCGACCCACGATCGATGCCGTCTCCTCGTTGGCGGCCTCCGCCACCTCTTCCCCGTGCTCTGCTCCGAGCCAGTCGACACCCGGAATGGACACGCTCAGGACAGCGTGGTCGATGCCTGCGCCATGCATCTGCTCGAGGATGAGCTCGGGCTCGAAGAAAACCGGAGCCAAAGGGGCAACCGAGCGTTCGCCGTACTCAATCAGCATCTTGCCGTCGCGCTTGAAGATGCGTGGCGTCTCGGCTCGCTGCTCGAGCGCGCGTGCGACAGCCTTTGGCATGTAGTGCGAGTGGACGTCGATCAGCAATTGAGGCGATCGGCGGCCAGGCGAACCGCGGTGATGATGTTCTGATAGCCCGTGCACCGGCACAGGTTCCCCCCGAGCGCGCTGCGAATGCGCTCCGGCGTCGGGTCCGGCTCCTCCCGCAGGAAGGCGTCCATCGTCATCAAGATGCCCGGCGTGCAGAACCCGCACTGCAGCGCGTGGCATTCGTGGAACGCCTGCTGAAGCGTGTTCAGCGAGGAGTCGCTCGGCGCCATGCCCTCCACCGTCGCGACCTGGTGACCGTGAGCCTGCACCGCGAATATGAGGCACGAGCGAACCGGGTGCCCGTCCAGCTGCACCGTGCACGCGCCGCAAACGCCGTGTTCGCAGCCCAGGTGTGTGCCGGTCAGGCCGGCATTGTCGCGGATGAAGTCCGCGAGCAGAAGGCGCGGCTCGACCTCGCCCTCGACGGCGCGTCCATTGATCTTCATCGCGATTCTTCGACTCATCAGGTGCTGCTCCTCGCACGTTGCGCCGCTTTGGTCAGCGCGCGCTCGGTCATCGTCCGCAGCAGGCCGATCCGGTACTCGGTGCTCCCGTGAAGGTCAGAGGTCGGGCGCAATCCCTTGACCGCCTCCACCGAAGCGGCGCGAATTGACGAATCGTCGAGCGTCGAGCCGCGCAGCTGCTGCTCCGCAGACGACGCCCTCACCGGCGCCGGACCAGCCGACACCAAAGCGATCGTGGCCTTCTCACAATGTCCATCGCGACCGAGTCTCAGAGTTACTGCCGCACCCCCGAGTGCGAAGTCCCCGTGCCGTCGCGCGTATTCGACGAACGCCGCACCGCTGCCCGGGTCGAGCGCCGGGACTTCAACCGCCATCACCAGCTCGTCCGGAGCCAGCGCGGTGGTGAACTCGGAGACGAAGAAATGGTCCCAGCCGATGGTCCGCGAGCCACGCTTCGAACGTACCTGGAAGCTCGCATCGAGAGCCGTGAACGCCGCCGGCAGCTCTGCGGCGGGATCCGCATGCGCCACCGAACCACCGATCGTGCCGCGGTTACGGATCTGAGCGTGGCCCACCCACCCGATCGCCTCCGTCAGCAGCGGCCAGCCCTGTGCCACCTCCGCGGCACGCTCGAGGTGCGTGTGACGGGTCATCGCGCCGATCACCAGCCGCCCATCCTCGCGTTTGATGTAGCTGAGTGAATCGATCCGGTTGATGTCGATCAGGCGCGCGGGCCGCGCGAGCCGGAAGTTCATCAGCGGAACGAGGCTCTGCCCGCCGGCGAGTACCTTGCACTCGTCACCATGGCGAGCCAGGAGATCCAGCGCCTCCTCCTCGGTCTCCGGGTCGTCGTACTCGAACTGCGCCGGCTTCATTCGCCCGCCAGCTCCACGACACGCTGCGGGCTCAGCGGCAGACGAGTCACCTCGCTGCCCAGTGCGTCGGAAACGGCGTTGGCGATGGCCGCGCCCACCCCAGCAGTCCCACCTTCGCCCGCGCCCTTCACACCCAGAGGATTGAGCGGCGATGGCGCGTCCTCGGTGATGAGCACCTCTAGGTCGGGCACCTCCTCCGACGTTGGCAACAGGTAGTCCATGAAACTCGCCGACATTGGCTGGCCGTTCGCATCGAAGCTGAACTCCTCCAGCAAGGCGCCGCCAATGCCCTGGGCGAAGCCGCCGGAAATCTGTCCTGCGACGAGCACCGGATTGACGCAGCGCCCGATGTCGTACGCCACCGCGTACCGGTGGATTCGGATCGCGCCCGATGCCGTATCTACCTCGACTGCTGCGACGTGGATCCCGTAAGGAAAACCAAGCAGATCGCAGACGAAGCGGTGCTCCTCGATGATCACACCCGCGCTGGTGCTGAGCAGGGTTTTCAGCGAGACGCTCCGTGCCGGCGCGCCAACGACGGACACCCCTTCGGGCGAGAGCATAAGGTCGGCAGGCGCCGCCTCGAGCTCCTCGGCCGCTGCGTCCAGGAGCCGCTTCCTCAACTGTTTGGAGGCCCGCATCACCGCCGCCCCGCCCAGCATCGTGGCGCGACTGCCGAACGCGCCCATTCCCTCGGGAATCAGGGCCGTGTCGCCGTGAATCACCCGGACGCGCTCATACGGCAACCCTAGGTGGCTCACACAAATCTGGGCGAGGACGGTCTCGACCCCCTGTCCGACCGAGGCCGCACCCGTGTACACCATCACGTCACCCTTGTCGTTCAGCTCGACGCGTGCGTACTCGCGTTCGGCGGGCCCAGCCTTTTCGACGAAGAACCCGATTCCCAGCCCGCGCCGTATCCCGCCGGCCGCCGGCTCGCTGCGCCACCGCTCGAGGCCCTCGTAGTCGAAGGCCGGCAGCGCCTTGTCAAGCAGCAGCTCGTAGTCGCCGCTGTCGTAGATGACCGGATGTCCGTCATACAGCGTGCCGAGGTCGTGCGGAAAGCTCGTTCGGTCGATCAGGTTGCGGCGGCGGATGTCCACCGGGTCGAGACCAAGCCTATGCGCGGCGATGTCGATCAGCCTTTCGCGCACGAAGTTGATCTCGAACCTGCCGGGCGACCGATACGTGCCGCCGGGAGTCTTGTTGGTCACCACACTGCGGAACTCGCCGCGGTACGCGGGCCACTTGTAAGGTCCTGGAAGCATTGACACGCTTAGCGCCGGCACGGTCATGCCATGCGTGCGCACATACGCGCCCGTGTTGTTGATGAAGCTGTCCTTCAGGGCCAGGAACGTGCCGTCCTTCTTCAAAGCCATCTCGAC
This sequence comes from Chloroflexota bacterium, assembly GCA_005882115.1. GTDB lineage: Bacteria > Chloroflexota > Dormibacteria > Dormibacterales > Dormibacteraceae > 40CM-4-65-16. The sequence continues at coordinate 28,976 of VBEG01000026.1, read as the reverse complement.
TCGATGGACCTGCTCGCGCGAGTGGTTGGTGGCACGCAGGTTCTCCTCGCGGTCCTCCACCCAGGCGACCGGCCTGCCAGTCCGGATCGCTGCGAACGGGATGAGGAAGTCTTCCGGGTAGAACTCACCGCGCGCGCCAAATCCGCCGCCCACGTGTAGCTCGACCAGCCGCACCCTGCTCTCGTCGCTCCAGCCGAGCAATCGGGCCAGGATCGTGCGGTTGACATGAGGAATCTTGGCTGCTCCCCACACCGTGATCGACTCGGTTTCGGCGTCGTACTCGGCGAGCAGCCCCCGTGTCTCGAGTGGCACCGCGGCATGGCGCTGGATGCGGAACGTCTCCTTGATCACGAGGTCGGCCTCGGCGAACGCCTCATCGATCGCGCCCATCTCTACCAGCAGGTGGCCGGCCACGTTGGTGCCGGCGTCCGGCCGCAGCAGCGGCGCGTTTGCCGCCACCGCGTCGTCAGGGTCGAGCACGACGTCGAGTCGCTCGTAATCGATGTCGAGCAGCTCGGCCGCGTCTTCGGCTCGGTAGCGCGAGTCGGCGATCACCACCGCCACCGGCTCACCTGAGTAGCGCACCACGCCATCCGCCAGAGGCCGCTGCAGAAAGCGGTTCGATCCCTCGTCGGCGAACTGGCGCGTCGGGATCGGCCGGCCCCTGTCAGGCAGCTCATTCGCGGTGATCACGTCCAGGACGCCCGGCGCGGCGAGTGTGGCGGTGCAATCGATGGAGGGGAACTGTGCATGGGCCAGCGGGCTGCGCACGACAAATGCGTGGACCAAGCCAGGCCGCTTGAAGTCGGCAATGAAGGTACCCTCGCCACGCACGAGCGGCCAGTCCTCCTTGCGCAGTGGCGAGGTGCCGATCCCGTTGATGGCCACAGGATCGATCCTGTCTGCGGTCGTCTTCACCGCCCGCCTCGGTGCAGCCGGAATCGAACGAAGTGGTCGTTCACGTGGATCAAGCTGAAGCCGAGCACCTCCCCGGACTCCGAGAAATGGAATTCCTTGAGTAGAAGATAGGCCTCGGCCGGCTTCAGGCCGAGGTGCTTCACCACCTCCTTCGTGGCTTTGCGTGGCACCAGTTCCACCAGAGCCTGATCGACCCCGCCGCCGATCAGCAGGTCACCCATATCGAACGGCGACTGCGCCAGCTGCTCTTCGGTGGGTGCCTCTGCGAACAGGTCGGTCCGGATGTAGTTGATGGCCCAGATCGCCGGCTTGCCGCTGGCCACGAACAGCCGGTCGATCGCATAAACCGGCGTTCCTTTCGTCGCGCCTAGCGCTTTGAGCACCTCGTCCGGCGGCGTCGTTGTGATCCTCGCGTTGGTCAGGGTTTCCACGGTGTAGCCCTGCTCCTCCAGCATTCGCGTGAAGCCGATGAGGCGCTGGAGGGCGACCATCGACGGGCTGAGGCGGCCGTGCACCTGGGTCCCGCGGCGCGGGCTGCGGGTGAGCACCCCGTGCTGCTCCAGCGACTGCAGCGCCGAGCGAACAGTCGTGCGGCTGACGCCCAGCATGTCCGCCAGCTCGTTTTCCGGGGGTAGGCGGCTGTCCTCGAAGCGGCGCTCGAGAATCGAATGCAGAATGGATTCGCGGGCTCTGTTGGCTAGAGACGCGCCGCCCACCGGCAGCACCGCTTTGTCGCGACGAATCCCCCGCTTGCCGATATCGGTGATTTGTATTACTAATTGACCGGGCTGTCAAGACTTTGAGAGATCAGGAGTGAGCGTTCCAGTCGGTCCGATCGGGACGGGATTGCCACGTCTCGAGGACGGCCCACTACTGCGCGGCCGGGCTCGGTTCATCGACGACCTGAAGCCCGAAGGCCACCTCCACGTCGCGATGCTTCGCAGCCCGCACGCGAGCGCACGCATAACCGACATCGACACCGCTGCAGCTCGCGAGGCACCCGGGGTGGCGGCGGTCTTCACCGCCGCGGACCTGGCGGGCACGTGCGCGCCGATGAGAGTCCACCTCACCACCGCTGGAGCCATCGCGCCGGACCGGCCGATCATCGCGGTCGACCGCGTTCGGTTCGTCGGAGAGATCGTGGCGGTGGTGGTGGCCGACAGCCGCTACCAGGCGGAGGATGCGCTGGAGCTCATTCAGGTCGACCTCGTTCCTCTCACGCCTGTGATCACCTTCGAGGACGCGATGTCAGACGGCGCACCGCTGGTGCATGACTCGGTGCCGAAAAACCAGTACTTCTTGGGCCACCGCACCATCGGGAACGTCGACAAAGCCTTCGCGCAAGCCGACATCGTGGTTGAGGGCGAGGTCGTCCACCCGCGGGTGTCGGCAGCGCCCATGGAAGGTCGTGGCGTGGTCGCCATGCCTGATGGTTCGGGTGGCGTCATCGCGTGGAGCTCGACGCAAGCCCCACACCTGGTCGTCGACGCGATCGCAGAGAGCCTCGGACTAGACGAGAAACACGTTCGCGTGGTCGCCTCCGACGTCGGGGGTGGCTTCGGTCTCAAAGCACATGTCTACCCCGAGGAGATCCTGCTGTCGTGGATCAGCCTGCACCTCCACAGGACTGTCAAATGGATCGAGGATCGATCCGAGCACCTGCAGGCGGCGAACCACGCGCGCGACCAGAAGGTCCGTTTCAGCGCGGCGGTTCGGAAGGACGGCCGCGTGCTCGGCCTTCGCGCCACCGTGCTTTCCAGCATCGGCGCCTACGGCATCAGGCCGCACGGCCCGCTGCTGGACCCGATGACCTGCGCCGGCCTGATCCCCGGCCCGTACGACATCCGCGACTACGAGTACGACTCGTACGCGATCGCGACCAACAAGTGCCCGGAGGGCCCTTATCGCGGGGTGGGGATGGTCACCGCGGTGCTCACGCACGAACGGCTCATGGACCTGATCGCAGTGCGCCTCCGCCTCGATCCCGCGGATGTAAGACACCGCAACCTCGTGACTCCGTCGCAGATGCCGTACACAGCGGCCACCGGGCATCCTTACGAATCGGGCGATTATCCCGCAGGGCTGGATGCAGCACTGTCAGCGTTCGACTACTTGCCTGCTCGAGCCAAGCAGGCGCAAGCGCGCGCGTCCGGCCGGCTGGTGGGCATCGGTTTGAGCACGTACGTCGAGTTCACCGGCGCTGGCTCGTCGACCTTCAAGGGCCGCGGCATGGTCGGCATTCCGGGCACCGACACCGCGCGTGTATGGATCCACGAGGATGGCCGGCTGCGCGTGCAGACGAGCTGCCCGGAGATTGGCCAGGGCGTCCAGACCACCCTCGCCCAGGTGGCGGCGGCCGCGCTGGGGGTTGATGCCGGCAGCGTCATCGTCGAACAGACGGACACCGCGAAGGTTGGCCGCGGCACCGGCTCCTTCATGAGCCGCAGCTCGGTCACCGCCGCGACGTCCACGCATCGCGCGTCGCAGCAGCTGCGCCAGGAGATCCTCGACGCCGCCTCATGGCGACTCGACCAGCCGGTCGAGCGGCTGGAGATCGGCGGCACTGGGATCCTCATCGACGGCGTGCCGGCCGGGCTCGCGCTGGCCCAGCTCGCCTCCGGCGACCCATCCGAGAACGGCGGGCACCTGATGGACGTCTCGGTGACCTACGACCCAGTCCAGGCCGCCCACCCCTATGCCACGCACGTTTGCATGGTCGAGGTCGATCCCGAAAGCGCGGCCGTCGAGATCCGCCGGTACGTCGTTGCGGACGACTGCGGCACGGTGATCAACCCGATGATCGTCGATGGGCAGGTGGCGGGGGGCATTGCCCAAGGGGTCGGCGCCGTCCTTCTGGAAGAGATCATCTACGGATCCGACGGCCAGCTGTTGAGCGGCAGCTTCATGGACTACCTCATCCCGACCGCCGGCGAGGTGCCGACCGTCGAGATCGTCCACCTCGTCACGCCATCAACCGTGCACGAGCTAGGCACTAAGGGCATCGGCGAGGGCGGCACCATCGGTTCGACGGCAGCGATTGCGAACGCGATTGCCGATGCGCTTTCGGTCCCCAACGGCACGCTTCCCTTCACCCCGGACCGGGTCCTCACACTCCTCAAAGCGAAGCAGCGCTGAAGCGGCTGACCGAGGCCGGCATCGTGCTGCTGGCGCTCAACCTTCGCATCGCCGTCGGCGAGATCCCCCCGGTACTGCGCGACCTGCCGCTTGATGATTTCGGGCGCTCGCTGCTGGTCACCATCCCCGTGATCTGTTTCAGCCTCGCCGCCTTCGCCGGTCCGCCACTGTCAGCACGTCTGGGTGAAGAGAGAGGCCTCCTCATCGCGTGCGCAGCGCTGTGCGCCGGGCTCGCGCTCCGGCCCTGGTGGCCAACCTTTTCATTGTTCGCGGGCACGCTCGTCTGCTCCCTCGCGGTCGCGGTGATGAACGTGATGATGCCGAGCGTTCTGCGCCGTCGATTCCCACGACAGATGGGTGACATGACGGCCGCTTACACGATGGCGTTGTCCATCGGAGCCGGCCTGGCCGCGGGCTTCACGGTGCCCTTGGTGCACGTGTTGGGTGGATCGGTGGCGCTGGCCCTCGCGATCTGGACCATCCCGGCGGCCATGGCTTTCGTGCTGTGGCTGCCCCAGGTCCGTGTCCCGCGGCCCAGGGGTCCCGCGGCCGGGGCCAGCATCGGCGTGCTCAGAAGCTCTGCGGCGTGGCAGATCACGGTTTTCTTCGGGCTGCAGTCGGCCCTTTTCTACACGCTGCTCTCGTGGCTGCCGACGATCTACCGCGATCGCGGCGCCAGCCCGACAGCCGCAGGGGCAGTGCTGGCGGTGATGACAGCGGTGGGCATCCTTGGAAACTTCGTCGCGCCGCTTGTCGCGAACCGATTCGGCAGGCCACAGTTCGCGGTTGCCTGCACCGCCGTCCTGACGATAGCCGGCCTGCTCGGTGTGTTGATCGCCCCGGGCCAGCTCGCACTCATCTGGGCGATGCTCCTTGGCATCGGCACCGGCGGGACGTTCAGCGTGACGTTGCTGCTCATCGCATCGCGCGCGAAGGACGCGGTGGTCGCGGCTCGGTTGTCCAGCATGGCCCAGGGAATCGGCTACATGATCTCCGCGCCAGGTCCGCTGATGGCGGGACTGCTGCACTCGGTAAGGGGCGGGTGGGAGCTGCCGGTCATCGCGACGATCGCGATCGCCGGCGCCCAGCTGGCGACCGGGCTCATGGCAGCGCGCCCGCAGGTCGTCGAGCGTTAGCGGTGCGTCAGGACACCTATGGGGTTGTCACGCCGGTGATGGAACCCGACACCGAGCGTGGATCACGCGCCCGCCACACGTCATCCTCCACCGCGGCCAGGAACCGGCCGACCGGGTCGTTGAACGCGTCGGGATCTTCCAGGTTGGCGGTATGGCCGGTGCGCGGGAGGATGACCAGGCCCGAGGTCGGGATCGTGCGCTTCAGCATGAGCGACGGCTCGAGGCTGCCCTCGTCCTCGTCGCCCGCGATGATCAGGACCGGCGTGGTGATGGCTCGCAGCTCATCTCGAAGGTCGTACAGCGAAGGGCGCCCGGCTTGGACGCCGCGCATGGTGAGCGCGGCGCCGGTGGCGTCGTGCTGAGCGAGCGCGTCGGCGAACTCACGCCACGCTCCAGGGCTCTTGTTCTGGAGCTGCACGCGACCAGGTCCGACTGCATAGGTCTCGGCCACCCTGACCGAGCCCTGCGACTGGAACGCATCCGCGATGGCATGGCTCTCCCGGCGGAACTGCTCGCGTTTCTCCGGCTGCGAGCCGAACCCCACGCCTGCGATCACCGCAGATCGAGTGCGGTCCGGATGGCCCAGGACCAGGTGCAGTGCAGCGAACCCGCCCATCGAGAAGCCGACGACATGTGCGTGCCTGGCACCGGCCGCGTCAAGGACTGCGACGGTGTCGTCGACAGCACGTTTTTGGGAGTAGGCCGCCGCGTCCGCCGGGACGTCCGAGGGTGGATAGCCGCGCGCCGAGTAGGTGATGCAGCGATACGTACGAGAGAAATGACGCACCTGGGGCGCCCAGCTGCGGTGATCGCCCGCGAACTCGTGGATGAACAGCAGTGGGAAGCCTCGGCCCTCTTCCTCGTAGTAGAGCTCGATGCCGTCGGATGTTGGCGCCTTCATTTCGAGCGCCCCCAACCCATGATGTGATGATGGCCTCTTCGCGAACGTGGTCGTGGCGCGAGTGGAGTCGCGCCGGCTGGAGCCGCCATCTGCCTGAAATCCCGGATCACGAGGAATTCGTGGCTGGTCTGGGCGAGGCGACCATTCACGGCCTCGCCCACGGCGTGGCGCTCCGCGAGCCCGTACGGCCGGCCATCAGCATCGACGGGGTTGAGCTCACCCATGGCGCGCTCGACGACAGAGCCTCGCTTGCCGCCGGCTGGCTCGCCGCCCATATCGCTCCGGGTGACCGCGTCCTGATCGCCGGCGCGGCTTCACTGGACTGGGCGGCGTGCTACCTGGGAACGCTGCGGGCAGGCGGCGTGGCCGTGCTCGCCAACCCTGCGTACACCGCCGCCGAGCTCGATGAGCTGATCGGCGCATCCGGCGCCAGGCTCGCCGTGGCGTGGGGCGACGTTGCGGGCACCCTGGCTGAGGTTGCGAGGCGGCACCGCCTGGTTTTGGTGACCGCCGTGGCGGAGCTGCTCACCCATAAAACCGACATCGTCATGGACCGCGTGCAACCTGGCGCGATTGCGGTCCTTGCTTTCACCTCCGGTACCACCGGGCGCCCGAAGGGTGTACCACTCACGCACCGCAACCTGCTGGCTTCGATCCGGACTGCGATGGCCGCGTGGCGCTGGTCCCACGACGACGTCCTCGTGCACGCCCTGCCGCTCTTCCACCAGCACGGCCTGGGCGGGCTCCATGCGACGCTCATCGCAGGCTCCAGTCTGCATCTGCTTCCCCATTTCACCCCAGCCGGCCTGCTCCGCACGGTCACCGATTCGCGCGCCACGGTTCTGTTTGCCGTCCCCACTCTGTACCAGCGCCTGGTGATCGCGGACGAGGCTTTGCCGGCAGCCGCCAAAGACCTGAGGCTCGCCATCAGCGGGTCGGCGCCGCTGAGCGAGCATTTGGCGACAGGCGCTGCGCAGCTGCTGGGCAGAATCCCGCTTGTTCGTTACGGCACCACTGAGAGCGGCCTCGACACCTCGCACGTGTACCACGAGCCTCGAGAGCTCGGACTTTCGGGAACCATCGGGGTCCCGCTGCCTGGGCTCGAGGTCCGTCTTGCGGGCGAGGACGGCGCCGAGGTGGAAGCCGGCGCCGACGGGGAGATCCAGCTTCGCGGGCCGCAGGTCTTCGGCGGTTACTGGGGCGATGTCGAAGCCACCGCGGCGGCGTTTGCAGCCGAGGGATGGTTCCGCACCGGCGACATTGGGGGACTCGACAGTGCCTCCGGCCACCTGGTCATCCGAGGCCGGAGCAAGGAGGTGATCGTCAGCGGAGGGATGAACGTATTTCCGCGCGAGGTCGAGATCGTCCTCGAGAAGCACCCGAGCGTCGAAGAGGCCGCAGTCGCCGGGATCACGGACGAAAGGTGGGGCGAGCAGGTGACCGCCTGGGTGGTGCTCGAACCGGGCCATGCCCTCGACGCGGACGCGCTCATCGCTCACGCTCGCTCGATGCTCGCCGCGTACAAGTGCCCCAAGCAGGTTTTCAGTCTGCATGCGCTTCCCCATAACCGGGCCGGCAAGGTCGACCGGCGCAAGCTGCGAGCATCGGCCGGGAGTCCCGAGGCTAGGTAAGGATCCTGGCCAGGATCGGGCTGGGATGGAATCCGTTGCACGGATTCAGGTCCTGCGGACACGCCGAGATGCCCGCGACGATCCCGTCCACGAGAGCCCGCAAAATAATCTTGTCGCCAGGCTTGCTCGTAGGGATCTCGTTGCCGAACGTGCGGTCGGCATGGATCGGCGCGTTCTGGAAGATGTTGATCACGTCAGGTATCTGCCACTCGTCGTATCGCCATGGTGCGAGCGCTTCCGTGAAGTTGGTGCGGCAGCTCCGATGGTTCTCCACGCCGTAATCGATCCGGTAGCGGCGGGCGTCGCACATGGATGTGATCAGGTCGTGCATGCCGACGTCGTCGCTGACAACCTCGTACATGTCGCGCCGCCAATTGGTCTGGAGGCGGTCGCCAACTTTCAAGTTCAGTCGCAGCGTGGTCGATCGGGTGTGGGTGGCCGAAAGCCACTCCTTGGGATCGTTTTCGATGATCGATATGAAATCCGCCACCTGCTGGCCTTCGACGTCGACGATCTCCAGCAGGGCGCCATTGGGCACGCGAAAGGCGCGACCCTCGGCCGCAGGAATGCGGACCTCGGTCACGTTTCCCATCAAACGTCCATCAGGGCCTTGCGCTGGGCGCCGTCGATTGGAATGTGCGCGCCGTTGATGAAGTAGGCCCTCGGCGACACCAGGAAAGTGACCAGGGACGCCACCTCCTGCGGCTCGCAGATTCGGTTCAGCGGGATTGACGAGATCGCAAGCTCGTGTGCGCGGACCTGGTCCACCTTCTTGTCGCGGGCAAAGGCCTTCTCGAGACCGTCCCAGCGGTCAGTGTTGACGGGGCCGGGATTGACTGTATTGATGCGGACGCCATAGCGGCCGTACTGCTCGGCGACGGAAGAGGCGAAGTTGATGTCGGCGGCGTTGGCCACGCCCGCCGTCATCTCCCAGTAGCTCGGTTTCAAGCCGTCGTTGCCGACCACCAGAACGATCGCCCCTTCCCCACGCTCGCGCATGTGGGGGATGACCGCGCGTACCGAACGGACGTAACCCATGAACTTCAAGTTGAGGCTCGAGAGCCAGTGCTCTTCGGTGAGCTCTTCGAGCAGACCGCCCGGGGAGCTACCCGCGCAGGTGACGAGGATGTCGATATGGCCGAAGCGTCCCAGGGTCTCCTTCACGCAGCGGTCTACGTCCTCGGCTTTGCTCATGTCACCGGCGAGCGCGACGATGGTCCGCCCGGTCCTGGCGGCGATATCGCTTGCGACCTGCGCCAACGGCCCCGCCGTCCTCGCCGTGATCACGATGTCGGCGCCCTCTGAGGCGAGCTGCTCGGCGACCGCCCTACCGATGCCTTTGCTGGCACCTGTCACGAACGCGATCTTGCCGGTCAATCCAAGATCCATGACGTCAGGCCTCGAACACCTGCACGCGCAGCGGGGTGCACTTGAACGCGTTGCACGGCACCATCACGTCGAGCGGGCAGTTCGAGAGCCCGACCAGCACGTCCATCTCGGCCCGCATCTCGACGTAATCGCCGGGCTCGTTGACCGGCTCTTTGATCCACCAACGGTGGTTGTCGCAGTCATGCTTGAAATTCATGTTCAGGTCGAACGTGTCCGGCAGGTCCTCGGATGCGATGCCGTACGGCGCAACGGCCGCGGCGATCTGCTCCTGGCATCCGTCGCGCGGCCCGTACCCGTTTGACTCGTACAGGTAGCGATTGCACATCCGGTGGTGCGTGTCATGCACGCCCTTGATCTTGGCCGTCTCCTTGACGATGGTCATCATGGGTCGGCACAACGTGGACATGAGCGTGTCGCCTTCGGTTAGATGGTCACGCGGAATGTAATCCCCGGTCACCTTCATGGGATAGCGCGTGCGCGAGTAGGAGGTGGAGAGCTTCTCGCGCAGGTTCAGCATGTTAAACAACGCCACATCGCATACCTGCTTGCCCTCCAGATCGGTGATGCGGATGCGCTGGCCCTTTTTCATCTCGACCGCCTTGCCGCTCTTGGGTGGCATGACGACGTCGAGGACAGTCTTGCTGTTGACGGTCTCCATCTCGCTCTCCTCTAACAAATCCCGCCTGATGCCCGTTGAACGTTCGGCCCCTCGGTACTGCGCCCGAGAAAGACTTCGCCGATGTCCTTTCGCGCCAACAAGTCCTTCGCGGCAGATGAGACCTTCATCGTCCCCGCCGCCATCACGTACGCCCAGTCGGAGATCGTCAGGGCGGCGAGTGCTTTCTGCTCGACGATGAGAAGAGCGGTACCGCCCTTTCCGAGGCGGCGAACGTGCTCCTCGAGAAGCATCCTCGAGAGCTCCGCGCTCAAGTTGGAGGTGGGTTCGTCGAGGACGAGGAGGCGGGGCTCCAGCATCAGGACCCTCGCGATCGCCAGCATCTTCCGCTCGCCGCCGCTGAGCTTGCTGGCAGTTCGCTTCAGCATCGTCTTGAGGGCGGGGAAAGTCTCGAGCACCGCCTCCATGCGCCTCGCAGCGCCGGGTCTGCTCAACAGGTAGCCCCCGATCGCAAGGTTGTCGAGAACCGAGAGTGTCTCGAACACGTCGTTCACCTGGGGCACGTAGCCGAGCCCGCGCTTGGCGAGGTTGTTCGCCTTCATGTTGGTGACGTCCTCCTCACCAAGGCGCACTTTGCCGCTCAGCGCCGGGATCATGCCCACGATGGCTTTGAGGAACGTGCTCTTGCCGGCTCCGTTGGGGCCGACGATGGTCACGATCTCTCCGTGCCCAACGCCGGCAGAGGCGCCGTTGACGATGACCGAGGCTCCGTAGCCGGCAGCCAGGTCATCGACCTGCAGATACGCTGGCGGCCGGCCCGTCTCGTCAGCCGACGAGGTAGGCATCCAGCACTTCCTTTCGCGCGCTGACATCACGCATCGAACCCTCGGAGATGACCTTGCCCTGGGCCATCACCACCACCGGCTCGCACAGCCGTTCCACCACCGCGAGCTCGTGCTCGACCATGATCATCGAGAGCCCCTCATCGCGAAGGTCGAGCAGGTACTGCTCGATCTGGCGTGCCAGCGTCGGGTTGACGCCGGCGAACGGCTCGTCGAGCAGCAGCATCGTGGGCTTCGTCATCAGCGCGCGCATGATCTCCAGCAGCCGCTTCTGGCCGCCGCTGAGGTTGCCGGCCAGCTCGTCCTCCTTGGGGGTCATCTCAAACCGGTCGAGGACGTCGCGCGCCGCATCGACGTTGGCGGCCTCGTTGCGACCCCAGTAGAGGCGGCTGAGCTCCGCACCGAGCAGCGACTCGCCCTTCTGATCCGGCGCAGCGACGAGGAGGTTCTCCAGCACGGTCAGCTTGGTGAACTCGGCCGACAGCTGGAAGGTGCGGACCATCCCGCGCCCCGCAATCTTGTGCGGCGCCAGGCCTGTGATGTCGCGGCCATCGAACGTGATCGAACCTGCGTTGGGCTTGATCTGGCCGCCGATGATGCCGATCAGCGTCGACTTGCCGGCGCCGTTGGGGCCGATCAAGCCGGTGATACGGCCTTGCATTGCCGAGAACGAGGCTCCGTCGACAGCCTTGAGGCCCCCGTAGTCACGCCGGACATCGCTGACGGCGAGGATTGGCTTGGGCTGCGCCTCCATCTACTCGGCAGGCCTCGACTGTGCGGTGGCGCGCGGCTTGAACCGGCCAGGTTTTTCGGGAAAGATGCCGTTGGGTCGGAACCACAAAAACAGCAGGATCAGCAGCCCCACGCAGACCCACTGCATCGCCTCGATGAATCCCTGGTAGAAGATCGGCGGCAGAAAGCGGGTCGCCTCCAGGAAGCCGACAGGAACCAGAAGGGTGCCGAGAATGACGCCCCAGTTGTTGGCCGCTCCACCGACCAGAACCGCCGCCAGGAAGACGAACGTCTCGGGATACAGCCACGAGCCCGGCGACCAGGCCTGAATGAACTCGGCGAAAACCGCGCCGCTGATGCCGGCGATGACCCCGCCGACGACGAAGATAACCAGCCGTAATAACGTCACGTTCTTGCCGACCGCCGAGGCGGCCCGCTCGTTGTCGCGCATCGCTCTCAGGGTCCGGCCGAGCGGAGACCTCGTGATCGCCCGGACGAACAGGAAAACGAGCACTGTGAGGAACAGGCACCAGCCCGCGTACACCCATTGGTACTCGAGAGGGTTGAGGCCCAGCTGGTCGTACAGCGGCTGTGGAATCGTGGCGAGCCCGGCGGGCCCGTTGACGAGGCCGGTCGCGTTCGAGGCGACAAGCGTGGCGATGAGCGAGAGGACCAGCATCACCATCGCCTGGTAGTCGCTGCGGAGGCGCCGCAGGCTGATCACGCCGACGACCAGCGACAGCAGGCCCGCGGCCACGCCACCCGCGAGGATGGGCAGGGGGAAAGGCCAGCTGGCGCCGAACATGTAGTGCTGGAAGTTGCCCGGATAGTCGGGACCGAGCGACACCACCGCGGCCGTGTACGCCCCGACGCCGACGAAGACGATGTAGGCGAAGTTGATGATGCCTGCGACTCCGAACTGCAGGTTCAGGCCGAGCACGCCCATGATGTCGATGAAGAGATAGATCAGCAGCGTCGAGATGTAGAACTGCATCGCGTCGGTCACGCGGCCACCTCCTTGGCCGCCGCGATCTCCGACAGGATCCCCTGCGGGCGGACGAGGAGGACCACGATCAGGATCACGAATGCGACAACGTCTTTATATGCCGGGCTCATGAGCGCCGCCGCCGTCTCGCCGGCGATGCCGATGGTGAGCGCGCCGAGCATCGCCCCATACGGCTGGCCGATGCCACCCAGCACTGCCGATGCGATGATCGGCACCAGGAAGGCGGCGCCGGTCGTTTCGCTGAAAGTCGCCGTGTTCAGCACGAGAGCCACCCCCGCGATGCCGCAAAGGGCCCCGGAGACGAGCCAGGCCGCGTCGATTACCTGGTCGGTGGGGATCCCACAGCTGCGCGCAAGGCCAGGATTGGTTGCGGTCGCGCGCATCGCCTTGCCTAGCTGGGTTTGCGTCAGCAGGAGGTGGACGCAAACCATGGCCACCACCGCGATCCCCATGATCGCCAGCTGGCTCGCGGTGAACACCATCGAGCCCAGTTGGTACGACGGCCCTTGCGACGCTTCGTAGGTGAAGAAGGTCGGCCGGAAGATCGCCAGCAGCAGGTTCTGGATGATGAGGCTCACCGCAATCGTGACGATGATCATCCCGAAAAGCCTGGTGCCTCTCCGAACGAAACCGAAATACACCAAGCGGTTGAGCAGCATCGAGAAGACGGCGCCGAACAGCGCACCCACAACGAGGCTGATCCAGATGTTCACACCGGCATGGTTGGCGAGATAGGCCGCAAAGGCGCAGGCGGTCATGATGTCCCCGTAGGCAAGATTCAGGATGTTGGTGACGCTGAACTGCAGCGTGAACCCGACCGCCGCGATTGCAAGGATCGAGGCGGTGATAAGCCCGAAGCCAAACGCCGGAATCAGCTGCTGCACGTCAACACTTGGGAAACGCGAATTGACCGCGCGGCTGCTTGCTCGGTGGTCAGCTTGTGATTGGTCCGCTCGCCGTCATCTGCGCAGCTTCGCGATGTCTTCGGCGCTGACGACGGCAAGCTGAGGGTTGGAGCCGTTGGTCGAGTACCCGATCAGCTCGAAAGCGCCCGTGGAGTTCTGGTATTCATCGAATGCGATCGGGCCGCCGGCGCCCACATAGTTGATCTTCTTGCCGGCCGCTATCGCATCCATCCCTTCCTTGAACGAATGCACCTCGGTTGCGCCAGTCGCGTTGCCGACCACAGCCGGGATCAACGCGTTGTAGAAGCTGGGATCGGGCGTCTTCGCCTCGAGCATGGCCAGCGCCATGATGATGATTGCGTCGTAGTCGGTCTCGGTGTACGGGTCTTGGCTCCACTGGTCGGGTTGAGGCACCTCGGAGCCAGCGGCCAGAAGCGCCTTGTTGTAGACATCCCATGCCGGTCCCTGGGACGTCGAGAACGGTTGGGCGGCCGCGAAGTTCTTCGAAAGGGCGTCCCTGCCGACGGCCCCACCGACGGCTTTGATCCAGGGCGGTTGAACGGTCGGCTGGGTGCCGATGACAGGAATCAGGCCGTGCAGCTGCTGCAGCTGGCTCAGATAGGCCGCATCGGTCTGGGGGTCGGCTTCGGTGAAGATCACATCGGGACTGGCCGCCACCAGCGCGGTGACCTCGGTGCGGTATGAGCTCTGGTCGAGCGTAAGGGTTTGATTGATGACGATCTGGCCGCCGAGCTTGGCGAATGCGGTCAAGAGGTTGGGGACGTTCCCCTGCGAGCTGAGGTCGTTGCCGAACACCGCGGCGCCCCTGCGATAGCCCTTGTTGTAGGCATAGATCGCCATCGCGACGCCGGCCGCGTCGTCGGGCGGGGTCAGACGGTAGAAGTATTTGTAAGTGCTCTTGTCGAATGCGGCCTGCCCGGAGTCCGCAAACATCGGCAAATGCGCCCGGTCGATGATGGGAACCGTCGCCAGGGCTTCGTCGGAGCTCGGCCCGTTCATGCCAACCAGGTTTTCCGTGGAAGCGATCATCTTCTGGGCGGCGGGGACGGCGTCGGCAGGGTCGCCGCGCGTGTCGACGGCGATGCACTGCACCTGGTGCCCGAGCACGCCGCCTGCCTGGTTGATCGTGTTCGCGGCCGGTATGCAGCCTGCGGCCATTTCAGGGCCAAAGCTGGCATCCGGACCCGTGAACGGGTTGAAGCTGGCGAAGGTCAGCGTGCCGGTGTAGGTCTTGGGCTTGGCGCCCTGGGTGCTCGACCCGCATGCGGCCAACACCAGCACCGCCGCGATGGCCAACGAGAGACCCACCTTGGACGTGGTTAATCGATCACTCATCTGCTTCCCTCGCCCCAGAATTCGGTAATTTGTCCGACAATTACTCGGTCGGACTATATAGTCGCCCAGAAGGCGTGTCAAGAAACCTTGATCCGCGCGCCTACAGAACGGAGGGCAATCCATGACCCCGCTGCAACGGCTGCGAGTTCCCGAACAGCTCCCTGAGCCCATGAGCCAGTACACGGACGGCGTCGTCGCCGACGGGTGGATCTGGATCTCAGGAATGCTCGCCCTCGACGCCTCTGGCGCCCTGATCGGCGGCGATGACGTGGTCGCGCAGGCCGAGCGTGTGCATGAGAACATCGCGGCTGTGCTCGCGAAGGCCGGCGCGGGTTTCGAAGACGTGGTCAAAGTCACCGTGTACCTACGCCGCATCGAAGACCGCGCCGCGGTCAACACCGTGCGGCGCCAATTCTTTGGCGAGAGCCGGCCGACGAGCACGCTCGTGGAGGTCTCAGCGTTGGCGCTGCCAGACGCGCTAGTCGAGATCGACGCTATCGCGCGTCGGCCGGAGAGCCGCTAAATGAAGCTGGTCGACCTCACGCACACGTTCTCGATCCACACTCCAGGTTGGGTGGGCTACCCCTCCCCCAAATTGAGCTACTTCCAACGACACGCGACCAACGGGATCGTTTCGCAGTACCTGGAGACGCCGCTGCATGCCGGGACGCACTTCGACGGCCAGATGCACATCGTGTCCGGAGGCAAGGACATTGCCTCCGTGCCACTGACCACACTGTGCCGGGAGGGAGTGATAGTCGACCTCTCCGACGAGATGGAGGACTGGTCAGTCATCACGCCCAAGCAGGTCACCGACCGTATGGAAGTCATGAAAGGGGACATCGTCGTCTTCCACACGGGCTGGCATCGCTTCTTCAACGGACGGCCGGAAGAGGACGAGGAGCGCTACTTCCTGCGCCACCCTGGTGGGGATCGCTCGCTCGCGGAATGGATCGTGAAGATGGAGCTGGCTTGGACCGCGGTCGACACCGGCTCGGGTGACCACCCGATGAACACGACGATTCGCACCAAAAGGCCGGACGCAACACGCGAGTACGAGAAGCGGATGGGCAAGAAAGTGAACGACATCTGGCCCGAGGAGGACCTGTTCGTGATGCATCGAGTCCCCTTCCGTCAAGGCATCACACACGTGGAGAACCTGGGCGGGGATGTCGAGCAGGTGCTGAACAAGCGGTGCATGATCGGCGCCTTCCCGATTCCGATCGAGGGTGGCGAGGCCTCGCCGTGCCGCATCGTCGCCTTCGTCGAAGAGTAAGCGTGTCCTGATGCGGTTTGGGCTGGCATTCCTCGGCGACCAGGATTCGAGAGGAGTGGTCCAATGGGCGCGGGAGCTCGAACGACACGAGCACCTGAGCCGGCTCTGGGTCGCTGACGAGCACTTCCTGCGGGACCCGTGGGTGCAGCTCGGAGCCATCGCCGCAGTTACTTCACGGGTTTCGATCGGGATCTGCATCACCGATCCGTATATCAGGCACCCGGCGCTGACGGCAGCCGCTGCGGCAACCCTTCAAGAGCTCAGCGGTGGACGCGCGCTGCTTGGGCTCGGCGCCGGGTCCACGGGCTTTCCCGCGCTGGGGCTGACGCCGCGATTGCCCGCCCAGGCTGTCACGGAATGCATCGAGCTCAGCAGGATGCTCTGGAGTGAGCCAAAGACTTTCTCGTATCGCGGGCGGCAGATCCAGTTTCTCGACGATTGCCTCGACTTCAAATCAGATCCGATTCCGATCTATGTCGCGGCTCGCGGTCCGAAGATGCTGGCCGTCGCCGCGCGACTGGCCGATGCCGTCCTGATCGGCAGCTTTGTTCAAGGATTGGGTCTCGACTACGCCCTCAGGACCATTGATGAAGCCGAGCCGGAGCGTGATCCGGAATTGCCTCCGTTGCGCAAGGCCTGCTGGATCTACCTTTCGGTGAGCCCCGACTCGACGGCGGCTCAACGCGGAGCGGCGCGCGGGCTCGCTCTCGCCCTGCGGAGCAGCCACAAGATGCTGACCGAGATCGGTTACATGATCCCGGCGGACGTCCTCGACTTCGTCGAGAAGAGCCGGCATACGTGGGATGCGAACGAGGTGGACTGGGTGGTCGCCACCTTGTCGCAAGAGCTGATCGATGACCTGACCGTGGCCGGCGACCCCAGCGAATGCGTGGCCAAGCTCCGCCGGTTGCAGGACCGAGGCATCGATGAGGTGGCGATCCTGCCGTTCGCACCCGCGGGTGGAAACGTGCGGGACATGGTCGAGCTGCTGTTCACCAAGGTCGCGGCGGCGCTTGCCGCCTAGGCGGCCGGATTCTCAGCCGACCGCGAGGCTCGGCGCCAGCTCGCCGGCCCGGACCATGGCCTTGCGCATCGCATCGACCTCGTCCTTCGACGCCGGCAGCAACGGCTCGCGCACCGTGGCCCGCGGAAGGATCCCCTGCATGACCAGCGCTTCCTTCGCTCGCGCTCGGTAGTTGCGCACGGGCGCGGCGAACATCGCCCGCTCGAGCGGCAGGAGGCGATCCATGATCGTCTTGGCCTCAGCCAGGCGGCCCGACACGGCCAGTTCGACCATCTCGGCCAGCTGGCGGGTGGGCACGGCGCCGAATCCGAGGAGGGCGCCGTCGGCCCCGAGCTCGAATGACTCGTAGATGAATGGATCATCGCCGGTCAGAACCGCAATCGATCTCGGCTGCTGCCGGACTGCCGCGACCAGCTCGACAAAGATCTTTTCCTCGAAGGAAGCGTCTTTGATCGCGACCACGGGTGCGAGGTTGCAGAGGCGTCCGATGATTTCCGCCGGCAGGAGTACGCCGCCCAATGCAGGCAACAGGTTGAAGAGGACAAGCGGCAGGCCGACCGTGTCGCCCACCGCGCTGTGGTACCGAACGACCATCTCCGCGTCGAGCGGAGCCCCTTGATATGCAGCAAGTGGGAAGACGAGGAAAGCGGAAGCGCCGGCGGCTTTGTAGTCGCGACCGTAGGCAACCGCTTGGTCGGTGTACT
This sequence comes from Chloroflexota bacterium, assembly GCA_005882115.1. Classification (GTDB taxonomy): domain Bacteria; phylum Chloroflexota; class Dormibacteria; order Dormibacterales; family Dormibacteraceae; genus 40CM-4-65-16. The sequence goes on along the minus strand of VBEG01000026.1, from coordinate 11,405 downwards.
GGGCCGGGAGGCCGGCGATCACCGGCAGACGATCCCCGATCTCATCGACCACGATCTGGAGCACGCGCACGCGTTCCTCGTGCGAGAGATGTGCTGTCTCTCCGGTGTCGACATTGATGGCCACACCGTGGATCGTGGTATCGGCGACGTGCCTCATGTATGCGCGTAGGGCAGGCTCGTCGATCTGCGCGTCCTCGGTCATCGGCAGCACCGTGGCCGGGAACAGCCCTTTGAAATCGATCTTCACCGCTTTGCTCCCAGAACGGGCATCCAAGCAATGGAACCACAATTCATTAGGCGCTAGTCGGTGTGGGGTCGGTGCGCTTCGCGAAATCCACCGCGGAGGCGGTAAAGGGCGTGCTCCATCAGCCTCCGCCTGGGGATCCGCCAGCAACGCAACGAGTGGTGCGACTCGTGCATCAAGCACAGGTTGCACGAGGTGCACGCAACCGGGCCGCGCCGCCCCTCGGCAAGCTTGACCACGAGATCCGGCTCGCGGATGAACGGCCTGGCGAGAGCAACGAAGTCAGCGTCGCCGCGCTCGACGATCAACTCCATCGTCGTGGGCGTCCGCATGCCGCCGACCAGGATGATCGGTTTGGAAACACGCTTTCTGAGCAGGCGGGCCGGCTCGAGAAAGTACGCCTCGGGATGCGGCGGCGATAACAGGCGGTGCAACAGCAGATCCCCCAACGCCCTTCGCCGGCCTACCGCCACGTACTCCTTCGCCGAGTCGCTGGGCAGGCGCATCGCATTGCACGACACCTCGATCGCGTCGGCGCCGGCGCCGGCAAGGATTCCGCATCGGCGAACCCCCTCGGCGATCTGCATACCGCCGGGTACCGCGTCCTGCAGGCCGACTTTTACGGTTACGGCCATTCTCGTTGGCACCGCTTTGCGAACTGCTTTGAGCACCTCGACGAAGAAGGTGTCGCGAGCCTCTGGCGAACCGCCCCACCTGTCGGTTCGCTGATTGGTCAACGGCGATGAGAACTCGCTGATCAGGTATCCATTGGCGCCATGTATGTGCAAGCCATCGAAGCCTGCCTGGACGGCGCGCGCAGCACCCGCCGCAAACGCGGCGATGGCCTCCTGAATCTCTGCCTCGCTCGCGGCCCCCACCACGCGACCGGTGAGCGCGTTGGGGATTGGCGAGGGCGCCAGCGGCTGGTTGCCCACCACCCGCGATTGGCTGCCGGCATGCGCCAGCTGCGCGAATAACTTGCCGCCATGGCGGTGCACCGCCTCGGCGAGGCGCGTCAGCCCAGGCACCATGCCGTCCTCATGGATGCCAACCTGGCGTGTTGCGTACTGGCCCCGCGTGTGGCAGTACATGTGGCCGCTGAGGATCAGACCGACGCGGTTTCGAGCGAGATCCTCGTAAATTTCGACGAGTTTTTCGGTGATCTCCCCGGCTTCTCCAGCCGCAGTCTCGGATGTGCCCGCGCGCACGAGTCGGTTCGCGATTTCGACCGAACCAATGCGGCCTGGTTGAAATAGAACGCCTGCGCTCATGGTCGCGGATCGTATCAATCAACTCACAGTCGCACGCTTTACACCGTCGCCGAGCCCTGCCTAGAATCACGGCATTCGGCGCCCGCGTCCGTCCAGCATGTGTAAGGGAGGCGGCAACATGAGACTGGCCAGGATGGTCGCATTGGCCTTGACGGTTGCGTTCGTAGTCGCTGCTTGCGGCGGCACCTCAACGACCCCACCCAGCAAGAAGTTGAAGGTCGCGTTCATCTGGGTCGACCCCGTCAACGGGTCGGGCTGGACATTGCAGTGGGACCGGGCGCGGCAAGACCTCGAAACCAAGCTTGGCGTCGAGACGGTCGCCGTCGGCCCAATCGCCGAAAGTGCCGACGTCATCCCGGTCTACGAGGACCTGATCCGCAAGGGCAACAAGATGATCTTCGCCACCGCGTTCGGCTACCAGCCATTCACCACGCAAGAGGCGAAGAAGCATCCGGATGTGAAATTCATAGGGATCGGCCCGAACACACAGGCGCCCCTCCCCAACGTGTCGACCGTGTACGGCAACCTGTGGGAGGCGCGCTACGCAACCGGAGTGGCCGCCGGGCTGATGACGAAGACCAACAAGATCGGTTTCGTCGTTGCTCACACGATTCCATCGGTCGTCGCGGGCGTCAATGGCTTTGCGCTTGGTGTGCAGTCGGTGAATCCGAAAGCGACAGTGAAGATCAGCGTCACCAACACGTGGTACGACCCGCCGAAAGAGACTGAGGCTGCCAACTCTTTGATCCAGGCCAATGCCGACGTGACGGCGCAGCACGAGGACTCGACGGCAACGCTTCTGGCATCGGCGGCGGCAAAGATCTACAGCATCGGGTCGGAGGCTGACACGCACAACATCGCGCCAGCCGCCTACCTCACTGGCACCTACTACGACTGGAGCAAGTACGCCCAGGACCAGGTGACGGCGCTGCAGAATGGCACGTGGAAGGCAGACGACTACTCTGGCGACCTCGAGTCAGGCCTCATCGCGGTCGGGCCGCTCAACTCGCTCGTCCCGGCTGACGTCGCGGCCAAGTTTCAGCAGGCGATCGCCGACCTGAAGAGCGGGAAGATCAAGGTTTTTACTGGACCCATCTACGACAACACCGGCAAGCTCCGTATTCCCTCCGGCACGACATGGACCACCATCGATATCTACACAAAGACCAACTTCTTCGTCAAAGGAGTCGACGGCAAGGTAAGCCAGTAGCTGTCAGAGCCGAGATGTGGTGCTGACCGATAAGTCCTCTGCAGGGGCGGCGTCCGGTGAGGAGGCCGCCCCCGGCCCATCCCCTCCGGTGCTCGAAGCCAAGGGAATCAGCAAATCGTTTGGCGACTGTCTGGCGAACGACCACGTCGACCTCACCATTCACCACGGCGAGATACGCGCTCTGCTCGGCGAGAACGGGGCTGGGAAGACCACCCTCATCTCGATCCTGTGCGGCCAGTACCTGCCCGATTCGGGCCACGTCGTCGTCCGAGGCCACCCGCTGACCCTGGGCTCGCCGCGCGCCGCGCTCCAGGCGGGCCTCGGTGTCGTGCATCAGGACTTCAGGCTCGTTCCGCGGTTCACTGTCACCGAGAACGTCGTCCTCGGCACCAGCGCGTGGGGGAACCGTCAGGCGGAGAAAGACGTCGCGGCGCGAGCTCGCTCAGCGGGCTTTCGGTTGGAACCACGCACGCCTGCTTGGGCGTTGAGCGTCGGTGAGCTCCAGCAGCTGGCAATTCTCAAGCTCCTCTATCGCGGGCTCGACATCCTCATCCTCGACGAGCCCACCGCGGTGCTGAGCCCGCCTCAGGCAGAGGCGCTCTTCACGTCGATGCGACGGCTCGCCGCGGACGGCAAGTCGATCATCTTCATCACGCATCGGCTTCGTGAGGTGAGCGAGGTCGCCGACGAGGTGACGATCCTTCGCCACGGGCGGGTGGTTGCGGATCGCAGCGTGGTCGGCCTCGACCACAGGCAGATGGGAATGTTGATGGTCGGCGCGAGCGACGCCGATCAGAGTGTCGAACCACAGTCCGGAGCGGCCGGGGAATCGCTGCTCACGCTTAGCTCGGTTACCGTCGAAGGCCGCGGCGTCAAGGCGCTCGACAGCGTCGACCTAGTCCTGCGCCGACATGAAATAGTCGGGGTTGCCGGCATCAGTGGAAACGGCCAGACGGCGCTGGCCGAAGTCGCTGCGGGAATCATCAAGCCGGCCTCTGGCCGGCGCTCCTGCTCAACACCAGCTCTCGCATACATTCCCGAGGACCGGCTCAATCGGGGCTTGGTGGGCACGATGTCGATTGCCGACAATCTGGCGTTCAGGCGGTATGGGAACCGGTCGATGAGCCACCCGCTGTGGCTGTGGACTGGCCGCATCGCTGCGCTGGCCCGCGGCCTGATTGACAAGTTCAAGATCCCCACCAACCGGCCCAGATCGATGGTGGCCGAGCTGTCGGGGGGTGGCCTGCAGCGAGTACTGCTTGCGCGCGAGCTGGCCGAGGAGCCCGGCGTGATCATCGCTGCGCAACCTACGCGCGGCCTCGACGTGGCGTCGGCGGCAATGGTGCGCGGTCAGCTTGTTCAACACCGCCAGCGCGGAGCGGCAGTGTTGCTCATCAGCGAGGACCTCGATGAGCTGCTTGGCCTTTCCGACCGGGTGCTCGTGATCTTCAAAGGCGCCATCGTCGCGGAGTTCGCTGGGAAAAACCTCAACCGCGCGGAGATAGGGCTTCGCATGGGAGGTGAGATCTGATGGCGATCTCGCTGCGATTGGAGCGCAGGTTGGGCGCATCCCTCGCTTTGCGCATCGCCGTCCCCGTGCTAGCGGTCGTCGGAGGATTGGTGGCCGGCGGAGTGGTGATGGCCCTCGGCGGGCATGACCCGATCGACGCTTACATATCGGTGTGGGAGGGCTCGCTGGGCTCGACCGACGGACTGCAGAGCACGCTCATCAAGGCAACTCCGCTGGTGCTCACCGGCCTCGCCGTGGCGACTGCTCTCCGCGTCGGCCTATGGAACATTGGCGGTGAGGGACAGCTCATCGCCGGTGCGATCGCAGCGACGGGGGTCGGCCTCTACGTGGCTCAGTTGCCGGCGCCACTGCTTCTGATCGCGATGCTCATCGCCGGGTGCGCCGGCGGGGCCGTATGGGCCGCCATCGCGGCGATTCCGCGGGCCTTGATCGGGCTCAACGAAATCATCATCACCCTGTTCATGAACTACATCGCGATCCTGTTCATGGACCTGCTGATCTTTGGACCGTGGGGCGATCCGAAGGCGTTCGGCTTCGCCTACTCGCGAGCGCTTCCCGACGGTACGAGCCTGCCGCTCATTCCCGGGACCGGTCTGCACGTAGGCATCCTCCTGGCGATCATGGTCGCCATCGGCGCGTGGTGGCTGATGGAACGTACGCCGTGGGGGTTCTCAGTAAGGGTGGCCGGTGGCAATCCACGCGCGGCGGAGTACCTCGGGCTCGGAATCAGCAGGCGGTTGGTAATCGTGCTCGCCATCTCCGGCGCTGTCGCGGGACTGGCCGGGGCGATCGAGCTCACTGGCGTAACCAACCGCTTGCAAGAGGGTATCTCGGTCAACTATGGATACAGCGGAGTGCTGATCGCCTTCCTTGCTCGAGGCCGGCTACTCGCCGTGGGCGTCGCTGCCTTCTTATTTGCGGCGTTGGTGGTCGGCAGCTATGCGCTGCAGACAACCGGCGTCGCCCAGCCGATCGCCACCATCATCCAGGCGCTGATCATCGTGTTCCTGCTCGCTGGTGACGCGGTGCTCGCCTTCCGGCTGCACCTGGCGCGAAGCCCGCTCGCGGCAGAGGTCGCACCGTCGGGAGGGCAGGCGTGAGCTTCTGGGTGACCGCCTTGAGCGTTGGCATCGTGCTGGGCACCCCTCTTGCCTATGCGGCGCTGGGCGAGTTGATCGCCGAGCGCGCCGGCGTGATCAACCTCGGTGTCGAAGGCATGATGCTCATGGGCGCGGTGGTCGGTTTCATAGTCACCATCAACACGCACAGCGCGGTGGCGGGCTTTGCGGCCGCCGTCGCGGCGGGCGCGGCGCTGGCTTCGCTCCATGCGCTGATGACAATCGGGCTGCGCGTGAACCAGATAGTGATGGGCCTGACCCTGACCATCCTTGGTGCAGGGCTGTCCGCCTACGTCGGCACCGGATATTCGGGCCGTAGGCCGGAAGTCAACATCTCGGCGATCCCGATTCCCGGCCTGTCGTCGCTGCCAGTGCTCGGCAAGGTCTTGTTCACTCATGACGTCTTCGCGTATGCGGTGCCTTTCCTCGCCCTGGCGATCTGGTTTCTCCTGTACCGAAGTCGCTTCGGCCTGTGGCTGCGGGCCGCGGGCGAGCAGCCGGGCGCTGCCGATGCGTCAGGGGTTCCGGTATTCCTGATCCGCTACCTCGCCGTGATCGCGGGCGGCGGCCTCGCAGGCCTGGCCGGCGCTTACTTCTCAGTCGTATACACGCAGGGTTGGGCGGAGGGCATGACCAATGGACGCGGGTGGATAGCGATCGCTCTCGTGATATTCGGGACCTGGGACCCCATCAGGGTCTTGCTCGGAGCCCTTTTGTTCGGATTCGTCGACGGTCTGAATTTCGAGCTGCAGGGGATCGGCGTGCCGGTGTCGACCCATCTGCTTGCAATGATGCCCTACGTTTTCACGCTGGTCGTGCTGGTTGCGACCTGGACCCGACTGCGGCACCGGCACGGCGGAATGCCCGAGGCACTGGGGCTGGCGTACGAGCGCGAAGCCCGTTGACTCCAAGGAGGAAGTAGATGGCACTGATCAGGCTCGCAGTGGCGCAACCTCGCACCTGGTACGGGGCGGATGAGCGGCGCAACCTCGAAGAGGCGATACGCCTGGTCGCTCAGGCGGGCGCGACCGAGTGCGACCTTCTCCTCTTCCCCGAGAACTTCCCCGGCCCCTACCGGGAACGAGGACGGTTCGACGCGATCGGACCGCTGTCGGCCGCGGCGAAGAAGAACCACGTGTCGGTAGTCGCCGGCACATCCGAGGAGACCGGGCCTGGCAGCAACCGCTTCCACATCATTGCGGTCGTGATCGGGGCGGACGGCACCGTCAAGGGTCGCTACCACCGCACGCACCCGGTGGGCCCATACATCTATCCGGGTGGTGACCTTTGGGACTTCAAGTACGAAGAGGCCGATCAGTTCCCCGTGTTCGACATGGGTTGGGGCAAGCTCGGCCTGCTCGTCTGCAGCGAGGTGTTCGTGCCTGAGATCGCACGCATCCTCGCGCTGAAGGGAGCCGAGGTTTGCCTGATGCACGCAGGCCTTCTGATCGATGAGCTCGGCTACACCGACAACTGGCGCACGCTGGTGCGGGCGCGGGCGATCGAGAACTTGATGTACACGGCGACCACAGTGCACCTGTTTCCAGAGGAGTTCGGACGCAAGTACCGGCAGGCCGACCTGAAGTTGCCGCCGACGGGATCCCACCTGACCGCCGGCATCGCGATGATCGCCTCCCCTGAGCGAGTGCTTTGCGAGAGCCACGAGCCTGGATTGCTCAGCGCAGTCCTGGACCTCGATCGAGTCCGCTGGCTACGCGAGACCGACGAGGAGTTGATCGTGCCGGCGCCATATCGAACGATCCCCGGTGTCCTCAAGTGGCGGCGGCCGGAGCTCTACGGCCAGCTGACCGCGCAGCCGGCTGCCAAGGTCACTCGTCCAGATAGAGCCGTGAAGGCATGAGAACGGCCGCGCACGCGGCCGACCGAATTTGGCTCCGGGACAGGGACTCGAATCCTGAACCTTGCGGTTAACAGATCGCCGCCGCCGTTCAGAAATCGCAGTCCGAATTCGCTGAGTGCCGCCACGTGCCGCGAAATATCGCGGTTTGCCATGGACGTTGCTGTACAAAACTGGCGCGCTTCAACTTCACCGGTCATGCTCGAAAATCGCGACGGAAAGCGCCATGGAGTCGTCGCGTCAACTGATAAGTGGCAACTGCGCTTCTGATCGACGCGACCGCGCTTGGCGGCGGCGGGCTCGAAGCTGGAACGCGAGCAAGATCACCTCGTTGACCCGCCGATCGTACTCACCGATGCTGGCGCCCTCAAAGGACTTAAAGACTTCGCGGGCCGCGGTTTCAAGCTGATACCAGATGTCACCACCGCGCTTCAGGAAAAGCGGGTGACGTGAGTTAATCACCACCGTGGTGACCTCACGCTCGATTACTGTTTGGCTGCGAATTGCCGGATCGAGTGGGCGCACGACGACCTGGCCAAAGCCACGGCGCTTCTGCTCGTCCGCGGTCGGCAAACGAGGTGGCGCTGGTGGGCTCTCGAGTTGGGCTGCGTGTCGTCCCGTCGATGGCTCGCGAGCCTGGGCGGCCGGCGTACGGGCCGCCGCAAGTCCGGAGAAAGCTTCCTCACGTTCAGTGAGCCTGAGAACCTGGCTGAGCAGCCGTCTAACTTGTTCCGCGGTCTTGAGGGCAGACGCCGGGGGCGGCGCCAATTCATCTTCGGCGAGGCGCTTGGCGATCGGCGCCAGCAGCGCGTGCATTCGATGCTCCACCGCAGTCCACTCGGCGCCATCTCGGGCGAAATCGCTCTTGTTCATCATCAGCGGGACGGGTGCCAGATCGATCTCCCCTACGAGGCGGGCCATTCCTGAGACCTGGACAGCGTTCGGGTGTCCGAAGAACTCGCCGCCGGCGATCAGCCGGCCGAGCTTGTAACAACGCAGGCCGGGTACGTAATCGACGCCGCGGCCTTCAGGCTCGGCAAGACCGTACCAGCCGCGGATGGTCGTGCCTGCGGCGCGGACTGCGAAGCGATGCTCCTCCTGGAAGTTGATAGGAAGCGCCTCGACGCGGACGCCATTGATCGACATCTTCAACAGAGCTCCCACGATCAGCGGACGATAGGTGTCGCTGAGTCGAGCGCCCAGACGGCGGGGGTCTACACGCCTGTCGACCCCGTCGATTCGGATCCGGACGAAGCCCTCCTCCAACGGCACGCGCTTGACAACCGTCTTGAGTTCGTACGTCTTGAGCTTGGTGCGATCGCGGTAATCGGCGTCGGCAAACCGCCACGCCATCTCGTCACCCGGTCGGCTGGCTTCGACGGTGAAGCTCGTGCCCAGATGGCCAATCGCAGCTTTGCCGCCTTGACCGTACTGGCCCAGCAGGTTGCGTCCCCGCTTGGGTGATCCGCCCCAGCGCAGGTAGTGGCGTTCGAGCTCGGCCGGCCCCATCCCCTCTCCGCCCCGAGTCTCGATGACAAAGTACGAGGCATGGACTTGGAGCAGGACATTGAGAGCACTGCCCTTGAGTCGTGAGTCGATCGCGTTGTCGACCAGTTCCATGACTGCATCGGCGGAAGAGCGGTAGTTGGCGAAGAGCGATGCCGTGATGGCCGGGTCGATCCGCTCGCGGACGGTCACGCGCTGGGCCATTTCCAGCCCGAAATCTATACCCGATTCACCTTTCGAGTTCTTGGTCGCGGCCTTCGACCGATCGCGCGGCCTCGAGGGCATGAGCTCGATTCAGCCTGAGAGTGACCCGATCTTGCCTGTCCAGATTGGCCGTCTCGCCGAGGAGGTCAAAGGTCTGGCCGAGCAGCTCCGATCGACGCGCGGCCTCCCAACCTCCAGCACCCAGGATTCCAGCCACGACGTTGAAATTGACACCCGGGCCGGAGTTGATGAGTTCCCACAACTCCCGCCGATCCTTCTCACCGGGCAGCGTATCCGGTCGGTCGAGCAGGGCGGCCATTTTGGCCACGAACTGAGCCTCTGTTGTGAGAATCCTGGTGCGATCGATATTCTCTGTGTAGTTCATCAAAACTTCGACTGGAATCTGCAACCGTTGACCGAGTTTGGACTGATAGGCCGGATACACGTCAACCCCGACGCCCTCGACATTGAGCTCGAATTTCCGGCCACTGATGTGGTGGCTAGGTGACAGTTGGAACTTTGCCCGTAACTTGGCCAGGGTGGCATGGTCGACGATGATGTCGATGTCATGGCTCTTCGCGACCCGCGTCCTTAAATATGTGGCCCAGCCGCCGATGAGGACGGCGTCAGGAAAGTCCCGAACGAACCTCTGCATCACCGCCTGAACGTCATCCTCGTCCGGCCGAGATCGGCGCTCAGGCGACATCGCCCAGCAAGTCGCGGTGAAGCGCCTCAAGGAATCGCTGTGCCTGCCACGTCGGCAGGTTGAAGAGGTCGACATACACCTGGCAGCGCGGCGCCACTCTTCCGTACCTACTCAGCAAAGGATCGGGCTTGAGAATCACCAGGTTAGGCTCGCCGCGCCGACGCGGAAATCGCCGCCGCACGTCAGTCGCATCCGCGTAAACGACCACCTGCTCGTAATCTGCGATGACGTTGCGTCCTTCATGCAGAACAAATGCCGTGTACGCGGTTGGGATGGCCGAGGCCGGAAGTCGAGCTTCGATCTCGCTGACTGTCATCGGTACTCTCGTTGCGTAGACGATGTCTCTCTCGAGGTCGCGCTGCGCCGCCCACATGAGTTGGAGCCGCTTCGGATCCAAAACGCGCAGGCCGCTGGCACCGCCGCGTATGGCACCGATGGCTCGGGGGCGCTCGAGAGCCTTGTGGATCGTGGACATGGGTAATTCGAGCTCGGCGCTCAACTTAGTCAGCGAGCTCCGCCTGATGTCCTGATCAAGTGCGGCGACGAGGAGATGGCGCCAGACCACCTCGGTTCGACTAATCACTCGCTTAGGTTACGCCATTTGGCGAATTCAGGTTGGAATTCATCAAATCCCGAATCGCCACTGGTTGCTGTAACCAGCCACGCTGTTAGGTGGTGTTGGGCCGCCTCATACACCGCGCGAAAAGGCTGGGCCACCGTGGCCAGCCAGTCCAGGACCTCGTCAGGGCGACCCGCGATTCGATGCGTGCTGACCTCCCCGGTCGTCTGGTCGAGCACGGCCGCCACTGACTCTTTGGCGTGAACGTCGACTCCCACCCATCGCATACTTTCCATGGCCGGCGCCTCCCATAGATGCGGTCATCGGCCGAAGGTGCCTCCTTCGACCGACACCAGTCCGCGCGAGACTATGCGCGAGGCGCCAGTCACTTGCCTCAGGTCAGCTTCGGGCCGGCGCATATGGTCCGTACGACGCACCTCTCGCGGCAGCGGGCTGTGCGGCCCACGGGCGGGCGACAGACCGGAGCTCAGGCTCGGAACGTAGACCCAACGAGTACTGGGAAGAGGATTTCCCCGAGCTCAAGTCGCAAATCGAGCCAATAACGCCGGCCCGTCGCTCCTCCGGATGTCCTGCCGTGCTCTCCCGAGGGGTCGACGGTCCGTGCCGGCGGACCGCCTGCACCCTGGCTACTCAGTCGTCGTCGCCCTTGCCGAAGAAGACCCCGTTGCGCTCCTGGGCGATTTGGGCGAAATTGACTGTCTGGGGACCGCCGGTCGTGTGGAAATGGTCTGCTCCTGTGCTACCGCTCCATTTGATGTGGGCGTTTGTCTGTACGAATCGCATCTGGAACGGCTTCGTTGCATCGCTGAACGAACCACGCTTCTGAGCCCCGAACCAGCGAATGTCGAAGGTTACATTCCCCGGTGAGGGAGGACTGGTGTGGAACAGACCGTTCAGGATGTTTCCATAGTCCGCAATCGCCAGATCGGATAACTGCAGCCGTGCTTCGGCTTCGTCGACGTCTGCGCTTACCGCGTGGTCCGGAACGGCGATTGTCCAGAACAGACTACTGGTGGTGATGCCGGGATCGTAGTCGTGGATCTGCGTCGCGAATGTCGGGTCCACCGGACCCGTGTACACGTCCAGTCAGATGAAGGCGAAGGTGCCGTGGTGGTGTTTGCCGTCGGTGCCCACGTAGACGCCCTTCATAAAGCGGTTGTCAGATCCAAACTGCGCA
>VBEG01000050.1 GCA_005882115.1 Chloroflexota bacterium | reverse complement strand
GGTGAGGCGTCGCGCCGCGCAATTCGAACGCCGCGGCGAAGCCGTTGACGAGAAGGCAATGCGCAGAGAGGTCCAGCTCCGGGACCGAGTCGACTCGGAGCGCCCGGTCGCGCCGCTCAAACCGGCCGGTGACGCTGTGATCATCGACACGGACAACCTGGACCTCGATGAGGTTGTGAGCCGCATCGTGGAAGCGGTCCGTTCGCCAAGATGAAGTACACATTCCTTCGCGGGTTCATGCGGTTCATGACGCGCACATACCTCGTCGGCCTGTTCACGGTCGAAGGGCGAGAGAACGTTCCGCGCGCCGGAGGCCTCATCGTGTGTCCGAACCACTTCGCGACACTCGATCCCCCGATGGTCCCCGCGTTCCTGCCGCGCTCCGACAGCTGGAGCATGGCGAAGTTCGAATACTTCCGAAAGGGCTGGATGCGCTGGCTGTTCACCGCCTACCACTCATTCCCCGTGGTTCGCCACACCGCGGACAGGGTGGCTCTGCGCCGCTCGTTCGACCTGCTCCAAGCCGGCCAGGTCCTCGTCATGTACCCGGAAGGCACGCGCGTGGAAGCCGGCGTGCTTTCCAAGCCTGAGCCGGGAGCCGGCTTCATCGCTCAGAAGTCCGCGTGCCCGGTGCTGCCCGTCGCACTGACGGGCACTCGCGAGTGCTTGCCGAAAGGGGCCATCTGGCCGCGGCGCGTTCCGGTGAAGGTTCGCTTCGGAAAGCCGTTCTTGGTCTTGCGGCGACGCGCAAGCGGCGAGCGGGTCTCGCACGAGGAGGCAGCGGACGCGATCATGCTGGCGATCGCCGAGCTTTTACCGCCGGAAAAACGTGGCGCCTACAGCGACCTGGAGTCGTGGCACCGGCGGCTGGACGGAGTCTTCAAGCCAGCCCAAGCCCCGGGCTAGGCTCGGGACTTCCTCCCCAGCGGGGAAGACTACTAGCCGATCGCTGGTCGCGCCCAGTCGTCCTCGACCAGGCTGCCGAGCGCTGGGTTGAAGCACGCGTCGAATGCTTCCTTGAGGGACTGGGGCGTCAGCCGGGGCGGCTGCTGGCGGTAGTTGGCGAGGTCGACCAGCCGTGCCACCAGCGCCCTGGGGTGTGATCCGCGAAGCGGCTTCTTGCCGTAGAGGTTGTTCAGAAGGTAACCGATCGACTTCTCGTCCCAGGGCACGCCCTGGCGGTCGCACTCGAAGCGCAGGATGCGCCCGAAGGCCTCCGGCGTCGGGTTGCCGATGCCGATCTTGTAAGCCATGCGGCGGAGGAACGCTTCGTCGACCAGCTCGGTGGGCGAAAGGTTGGTCGAGAACACGACCTGGCATAGGAAGGGCAGCTCGATCTTGCGGCCCGACGCGGAAAGGTCGAGGTAGTCGATCTTCTTCTCCATCGGCACGATGAATCGGTTGAGGAGCCGCATCGGCGGAACTTCCTGGCGGCCGAAATCGTCGATCACGAACACGCCGGCGTTGGCCTTCCACTGCAGCGGCGCCTCGTAGTAGCGGTTCTGCGAGTCATAGGTCAGGTCGAGCTGCTGGAGCTTGAGCTCGCCTCCGGCGGTCACGACCGGGCGCTCCACCCTGACGAGTCTGCGGTCGATCGGCTGCTCGCCCTCGGCCACCTTGTGGTACACGGGGTCGATCACGCGGATGATCTCGTCGCCAAGCGCGACTGCGTGTGGGATCTCGATCGGCGCCCCCATGAGCAGCGCCATGCGCTCTGTGATGGTGCTCTTGCCGTTGCCCGGAGCGCCGAAGATGAACAGCGAGGCGCGCGACACCATCGCGCCCCCGATCTGGTCGATGATGTGCTGCTCCAGCTCGAGCTCGCCAAGCGCCCTCTTCAGTTGCGCGTCGGTGACTGGCGACTTACCGCTCACCTGCGAGCGGATCAGCGCGAGGTAGTCCTCGAAGTTGACCGGGCAAGGGCCGAGATACCGGGTCTGGACCGCGGACATCTCAGCCGCCCGCTGGCGGCCGGCGCCCGAGATCGCGTAGTTCATCTTCACCGGGTAGGGCCGGCCCTCCAGGCCGAGGTCGTTGGACACCCCGCGGGTGTCCATCAGCTGGTTCTTCTCGAACTCGTCGATCAGTGGGGAGAAGGTCTCGAACGGCAGGCCGAGGCGCTGCTCTAGAGCGGCGCCGGTCAGCTGGTCGGCAAAGGCAAGCGTCCTCAGCAGCAGGCTCGCGACCAGGTCACGACGGACGTGCAGGTCTTCAAGACGCTTGGGAGCCTCGATCGCCCCGGTTACCATCGGGCGCACATATTACATTCCAGGACTCACGTTCCAACCGCGATTGGGCGCGGTTCGTAGAATCGCGGGAAAGTTGCCGGAGTACGCTGCCCTGGACCTCGAAACGACCGGTCTCGACCCGGCCCGAGACCGAGTTATCGAGATCGGGGCCGTCGCCTTCACCTCGGACCAGGTCACATCCACCCTGGAGCAGCTGGTCGACCCTGGCCGAGCGGTGCCTGACACCGTGCTGCGTCTGACCGGGATCAAGCAGGAGGAGCTGCGCGGCGCCGCCACCCCCGAGTCAGCTCTTCGCCGCCTGGCGGACTTCCTTCGAGGAAGGCAACCGGTGGGGCACGGCGCGCGGTTGGATGTCGAGTTTCTCGAGGCCGCGGGCCTGTGGGACGAATCGCAGGAGATCCTCGACACGCTGGACATTGCCCGGATCCTGCTGCCCGGCGCGGGAAGCCACAGCCTGCCGCTGCTGTCCAGCGAGATGGGATTCATTCAGCCGCGCCCGCACCGAGCCCTCGACGACGCGGACGCGACGCGCCAGCTCCTGCTCCGCCTGCGGGACGAGGCCGTCGGACTCCACGAGTCGCTGAAGGAATCGATGGTCGCTCTTGTTGCACCCTACGAGTGGCCCGTGGCCAGGTTCTTCGCCGAAGCGCTGACGGCGCCGAATCCAAACCCGGAGCCGGAGATCGCGGTGAGTGTCGAGTCCGCCGGCCGCGGCCGCTCGGCTGTGGCACCGCCGGAAGACCCTTACGTCCTCGCCGGATTGCTGGGCCCAGAGGGGCCGCTCGCCGATCTACTGCCTGGCTATGAGCATCGGGAGCCGCAGCTTCAGATGCTGCTCGCGGTCGCCCAGATCCAGGCGCGCGGGGGCACGCTGGTGGTCGAGGCCGGGACGGGGACCGGCAAGAGCCTCGCCTACCTCGTGCCGTCGATCGCGCGGGCTGTACGTCACCGCGAGCGTGTCGTCGTCTCGACCAACACGCACACGCTCCAAGAGCAGCTGATGTCCAAAGATCTACCCGGGCTGCGCGAATGGCTGCCCTGGGACTTCAAGGCATGCCTGCTCAAAGGCCGGTCGAACTACGTGTCGCTGCGCCGCTGGCGGCGCTACCTCAGCGAGCCATGCAAGGACGCCGAGGAGCTGATGTTCAAGCTCAAGGTCCTAATCTGGCTGCACACCACCGAGAGCGGCGATCGCTCGGAGCTTCGCCTGCACGGGCGCGAGGAGGTGCTGTGGAACCGGATCGCCAGCGACCCACTCGACTGCGTCGGCATCCACTGTACGAAGGAGGACTGCTACGTCCACCGCGCGCGTGCGGAGGCCGAGACCGCTGACCTCGTCGTGATCAATCACGCGCTGCTCCTGGCCGATGTCGAGGTTGGCGGGGGCCTCCTGCCTGAGTTCGACCACCTCGTGATCGACGAGGCGCACCACCTGGAAGAGGCCGCAACGCGGGGTCTGCGTCAGGAAGTCGACGGCCCGGGTTTGATCGCGCTGCTCGAGCGCCTCGCGAGGCGGGACGATGCCGGGCGGATGGACGGGCTGCTGGAAGAGCTGCAGCGCCAGCCGCACCTGGGCGCCTCGGGCGAGGCCTTCACGGAAGCCCAACCCAACGCCGTCGCCGCAGCGGCTCACGGCCGCGAGCTGTTCCGCATCGCGGACGTCTGGGTCGCTGCGCGCTTGGGCGAGGCCGAGCGAAGGGAGGAGTCCGTTCGCATCACACCCGCCATGCGCGGCGATGCGGAGTGGGTGCACATCGGCATGCCTGCCGAGAACACCGTCACCGCGCTCGCCGCGCTCGATGCGTCGCTGCGCCGCGCCGTTGGCGGTGTGCGCGAGTGGCTGGGCGGCGAAGACCCGGACCAGCGCATCCGAGAGCTCGAGATGATCCGCGGCCGCCTCGATGTCGCGATGCGGCTCCTCGACGAGGCCTTGATGCGGCCCGACGCGAATCGCGTTTACTGGTTCAGCCAGGTTTCGCGCGCCGAGAACCTCTTGCTGCGGGCCGCGCCCATCAATGTTGGCTCGCTCCTCCGCGAGCGTGTCTACGCGGAGCGGCGCTCGACCGTGTTCACGTCCGCAACGCTTGCGGTCGGCGGGACCTTCGACTACTTCAGCTCGCGGGTCGGTCTGGGCGCCGAGATCGAGGAGCTGATCCTTCCGTCGCCTTTCGATTTCTACCACCAGGCCCTCGTCTGCCTGCCCACCGACATTCCCCTGCCTGAGGACGAGGGGTTTGACTTGGCCGCCGAGGAGCTCATCGCCGCGGTCGCTCGACGGGCGGGCGGCCGGACGCTCGCCCTTTTCACCTCGCACCGCCAGCTTCGCGATGTGCACGCGGCGTTGAAGCAGCGCGTCGACCTCGACGACGTCCTGATCCTCGGTCAGGGCATCGACGGTCAGCGCCGCCAGCTGCTCAAGACGTTTGAGGAGGCCGAGCGGCCGCTGCTTCTCGGCACGTCGAGCTTCTGGGAAGGCATCGACATACCGGGCGAGCGATTGAGCTGCGTGATCATCGTTCGGCTTCCGTTCCCGGTTCCGACCGACCCGATCTACGCGGCAAGGGCGGACCAGGTGCGCGATCCGTTCTCGCAGCTGGCGCTGCCGCAGGCGGCGCTGCGTCTCAAGCAGGGCTTCGGGCGGTTGATCCGGCGCTCGACGGACCGCGGAGCTGTCGCCATCCTCGACCACCGGATCCTCGGGCGGGACTACGGCAAGGCGTTTCTCGAGGTGCTTCCTCCGGCGTCGCGCTTCGTGGGTCCGGCGGCGGAGGTCGCCGACCGTATCGGCGTCTGGCTCCAAGGGGTTTGACCATTTCACCTCCCCGCTTGCCGGGGAGGTCGGCGGCGCAGCCGCCGGGTGGGGGCGAATGAGCAAGCTATACGTCGTCGGGACACCAATCGGCAATCTCGAGGACCTGAGCGCACGAGCGATCCGCGTTCTTGGCGAGGTGTCGGCGATCGCGGCGGAGGACACGCGGGTGACCTCACGTTTGCTGGCCCGGCACGGGATCCGCAAACCCCTGTACAGCTACCGCGCCCCGGTCGAGCGTCGCGGCCTGCCCCGGGTCATGTCGGCGCTCGAAGAGGGCGATGTGGCGCTGGTCAGCGACGCCGGCACGCCGACCCTCTCGGATCCCGGACAGGCGCTCGTCACCGCCGCCTGGGCCGCAGGCCACACCGTGGTCCCGGTCCCCGGGCCGAGCTCGGTCACCGCCGCGCTGTCCATCGCCGGCTACGGCGGCCCGGGATTCACGTTCCTCGGCTACCTCCCACGCAAGCCGGGCGAGATGCGCCGCCTCATGGATTCGTTGCGCGAAGACCCGCGACCCGCGGTTGCTTTCGAGTCGCCATTTCGCGTCCACAAGTCGCTGGCGCTGATCGCGGAGGTGCTGCCCGCACGGAGCCTCACCCTGACGCGCGAGCTGACCAAGCTGCACGAGGAAGTGCTGCGCGGCACCCCGTCACAGATCCTGGCCGCCCTTGGTGACCGCTCGCGCGGCGAGTTTACCCTTGTGATCAGTGGGCGGGATCGGTCGGCCGGGGCCTGAGATCGCGGCAGGCGACCACAGGTCGCCGGTCGGGGCGCCGAGGCGAAGGCAGGGGTGGCGCCCGGAGGAGTGCATATCAATGCACGACGACGGACGCCGGGCCCCCTAACGCACGCATCGGCGTCCCGAGCCGATGAGATCAGGTCCTGGCCTGGCCGATACTGTCCACCAGGTGCCTGATCGAAGAATCGTCTTGATCGCTCCCGCCTGGCCGTACGCGAACGGTCCTCGGCACATCGGCCATGTGGTCGGTTTCGCGGTGCCCGCCGACGTGCTTGCACGCTTTGAGCGCCTCCGCGGCTCGCGTGTCCTTATGGCGAGCGGCACCGACGAGCACGGAACACCGATCACCTACGAAGCGGACAAGGAGGGAATTCCACCGCGCGAGTTCGTCGATCGCAACAACGCGTCGATCGTGGACGACCTGGTCCGGCTCGGTATGACCTACGACATCTTCACGCGCACCACGACGGCCAACCACTACCGCGTCACGCAAGACATGTTTCTGAAGCTTTACGAGAAGGGCTACCTGGTGGCTCATAAGCAGATGGGCGCCTTCGACCCGGCGAGCGGCCGCACGCTTCCCGATCGCTACATCGAGGGCAAATGCCCCATCTGCGGTTACCCAGACGCGCGAGGAGACCAGTGCGACAACTGCGGCAACCAGCTCGACCCGACCGACCTGATCAACCCGCATCAGCGAGGCAGTGACGCCCCCGTCGAGTTTCGAGAGACGGAGCACTTCTTCTTCGACCTGCCCGCGTTTGGCGAGCGGCTCAAGACGTGGATCGGGTCCCACGACAACTGGCGGCCAAACGTCCGCAAGTACTCGCTCGAGTTCGTGCGCAACCTCAAGCCTCGCGCCATCACGCGCGACCTGGACTGGGGTGTTCCCGTTCCGCTTCCGGGCTGGGAGGACAACCCCGCGAAGAAGATCTACGTCTGGTTCGACGCCGTGATCGGTTATCTGTCGGCGTCGATCGAGTGGGCGATGCAGCGCGGCGAGCCCGATGCGTGGAAGGACTGGTGGGAGAGTCCCGACAGCCACCACTACTACGTGATGGGAAAGGACAACATCACATTTCACACCGTGCTCTGGCCCGCAATCCTGATGGGCGCGGGCGACTTCCACCTGCCCGATGACATCGTGGCGAGTGAGTTCCTCCACATGGAGGGCAAGAAGTTTTCGACGAGCCGGGGCCAGGTCATCTACGTCAAAGATGTCCTCGACCGCTACGACGCCGACGCCCTTCGCTACTACCTGATGATCGCCGGACCCGAAAACCAGGACACCGACTTCACCTGGGACGAGTTCGTGCGGCGCAACAACGACGAGCTCGTCGCCACGTGGGGCAACCTCGTGCACCGCACGCTCGTCAATGCGCACCGCAACTTCGCGGCGGTGCCCGAGCCGGGGGCGATGACGGCGGCCGACGAGACGCTGCTCCTGGAGGTCGAGAAAGCCCTCGAATACGTCGGACAGCAGCTGCAGGAGGCGCGGTTTCAGAACGCTTTGAAGCACGCCATGGCGATGGCCTCGAAAGTCAATGTCTACCTCGGCACGGAGCAGCCGTGGCACACGATCAAGACCGATCGTGAGCGCGCCGGCACGGTGCTCTATGTCGCGCTGCGCTGCGTCGACAACCTCAAGACGATGTTTGCGCCCTTCCTGCCGTTTTCGTCGCAGCGATTGCACGCGATGCTGGGCTACGAGGACTTGATCGCTCCGCAACCCGAAGTCCGGCAGTTCGCCGAAGACGCGACCGCGCACACGGTGATCACCGGCGATTACGAATCCGGGGATCGTTGGCACCCCTCAGAGCTGCGTCCCGGCCGCAAGCTGCCCAACCCCGAACCGCTCTTCAAGCGGCTCGACGAGGTGGTGGAGGAAGCGCCATCTTCGTAGACACCCATCTCCATATCGACGAGCTGGGCGATGCCACCGAGGTCGTGCAGCAGGCCGTTGCGGCCGGAGTGACGCGCCTCATCGCGGTCGGGGTCAACCTCGATCGCAGCAGCAACGCTGTTTCGCTCGGCCATGCCTATCAGGAGGTGTGGGCGGGCGTCGGTCACCACCCTCTCGAGCCGTCCGAACCCGACCTGGCGGCGATGCACGCGCTGGCCAAGGATGAGATGGTCGTGGTCATCGGCGAGATCGGTCTCGACTTCGAGCACGTAGGCGGGCCGCACAACGACCTCCAGGTTCAGCGCCTGAACGAGCTGTTCGCGATCGCCACCGAGCTCGACCTGCCGGTCTCCGTCCACAACCGCGGCGCCGCCCAGGAGCTTCTCACGGCCATCTCGGCCCACCACGGCCTGCGCGGGGTGATGCACTACTTCGGGCTCGAGTGGGACTGGGCGCAGCGGTTTCTGGACGTCGGTTTCTATCTCTCGTTTGCGGGCTTGATCACCCGTCCCAGCCGCGAAGCTCTGCGTGAGGTCGTGAAGCGCTGCCCCGCCGATCGCCTGCTGCTGGAGACCGACTCGCCGTACGGCAACGCCCAGAAACGGATGGGCGTGCCCAACCGGCCCGCCTACCTCGTCGACACGGCGGAACTCGTCGCGGAGCTGCGCGGGATCAGCCTCGAGCAGCTCGCCGACCAGGAGCGCGCCAACGCGATCACGCTTTTTCAAAAGATGAAGTGAGCCGCCCGCCGCAGGCGACTGTTTGATCGATCCGGCGAACGCCCAGGAGCTGCAGGCGCTGCTTCGCCGGCACCGGATCACGCTTCAGCACCGCCTCGGCCAGAACTTCCTCATCGATCCGGCGCTGCGCGACGCCGTCGCCGAGGCTGCCGGAACCGACTCCCGCGACGACGTCCTCGAGGTCGGAGCCGGCGCCGGCACGCTCACCATCGCGCTGGCGGCGCGCTGCAGGCGACTCGTCGCGGTCGAGTTCGACCGCGCGCTGATCCCCGTCCTTCGCGAAGTTGTCGCCGGTCGAAACAACATCGAGGTAGTGCAGGCCGACATCCTCCGCTACGACGTGGCCGGCGGCTTTCCCAACGGCGGTGAGGTCGTCGCGGGCAACATCCCGTACAACCTGACCGGGGCTTTGATCCGCACGCTGCTCGATCGGCCGCCGCGGCCGCGCCGGCTGTCTCTGGTGGTGCAGGAGGAGGTCGCGGAACGGTGGACCGCGACGACCTCCGCGAGTCTCGGCACGGTGGCCGTGCAGCTGTTCGCGGAGCCCAGAGTCGTCATGACCATCCCGGCGTCGTCGTTCACGCCTGCGCCAAAGGTTGACTCGGCCCTCGTGATCCTCGAGGTGCGCGACAGGCCCGGCATCGATGTCGCCGACACCGACGAATTCCTGCGTTTCGTCGAAGAGGTGTTTCAGTTCCGACGCAAGCAGATCGGCGGCACGCTGGCGCGGATCGGCGGGAACTCTGGTGTGGAGTCTTCCACCCGGCTGGCCGAGCTTGGAATCGACGGCGCGCGGCGCCCGCAGACGCTCACCCTGCCCGAGTGGGAAGCGGTCTATCGCGCATTCAATCCCAGACCCGATCGTTAACCTCTAGCGGTCGTGGATCCGATCAGGCTGCCCGTCGAGGCTCCTGGAGGCTTTCGGGGTGCGTTGTCGCACACCGCGTTCCGCAACATCTGGTTCGCGCAGCTGGCAGCCCAGCTCGCGGACAAGTTCCTGCTCTTCTCGCTGATCATCCTTGCCTACCACATCTCCGGTGGCAGCACGTCGGTAGCGGTGACATTGCTCGCGTACACGGTTCCGGCGGTACTCTTCGCGCCTCCCGCCGGCGTGATTGCGGATCGCTTCGACCGCAAACGGATCATGGTGTGGTGCAACGTCGGCCGGGCGGTTGTGGTGGCGCTGATTCCCATCGCGTCTTTGATACCTGGCGTGAAGGACGACTTCATCCATCTACTTGTGATCACGCTGATCTTTTCCGCGGTGGGTCAGCTTTTCGGACCGGCCGAGGCCGCCGTCATCCCCACCGTTCTCCCACGCCAGGCGCTGATCACAGCCAACTCGATGGCGCTGCTCACCATGGTCTTGACCCTGGTAGTCGGCGGTGTGCTGGCTCCGGTGATCTCGCGAATCGATCTCTACGCGCCGTACTGGTGCGCGGTCGCGTTGCTCGCGATCGCGGGCGCTTTGATCTTCGCGTCTGACATCCCGCATCTCAAGCGTCACACCGAGTCGCCGGTCGAGGAGAGCCGCAACCGTTTTCACCAGATGCTCGTCGACCTCCAGGAAGGGGTCGACGCCCTGCGCGCGTCACGCGGCCTACGTCTCGCGTTCGGCCAGGTGAGCATCGCGGTCCTCGTCCTTTTCAACCTCTACACCCTCGCGCCCGCGTACGTGAGCAAGGTCATCGGCATCGCTGCGGAGGACACATACGTCATCCTCGGTCCGGCGACCGCAGGCGCGATCCTCAGCGCGATCCTGCTCGGACAGTTCCTCCGCAACGTCGACCGCTCGCGTCTGCTGGAGGGTTCCCTCATCGCCAACGGGGTGACGCTCGTCGCGCTCGCGGCGGTGCCAGAGGCCATGAAGCATTTTCCCGACCTCCAGGTGCACAACCGAATCACCGGTGCGACCTTCAGCCTCCTGCTTGGGGTCGAGTTCGGAGCCATCCTGATCCCGGCCGTCACCTACCTGATGGAATCGACGAGCGACGCGATCCGGGGTCGCGTCTTCGCGCTTCTCTACATGACCATCAACGGCGTGTCGGCGCTTCCCGTGCTGCTGGCTGCCGCTCTCGCCGACAACATCGGCACCGCCCAGGTGCTCGGCGGACTCGGGGTGCTGCTCCTGGGGGGTGGGGTGGCCCTCATCGCCGGCGGGTTGCGCGTTCCTGAGCGAGCACCAAAGCCAACACAATGACGACGAGGAAGACCAGCCCGCCGATACCGATGGCGCGGATGATCGTCTCCAGCAGCTGGAGGTTCGTCCCAAGCAAGTAGCCGGCGACCCCGATCGCAGCCGCCCAGGCCAACCCGCCGGCCGCGCTGAACAGCTGGAAACGCCAGAAGGGCATACGCGCCATGCCGGCGAGCATGGACGCCCAGGTGCGCAGACCGAGGACAAAGCGCGCGACAAGGATCGCTTTGTCGCCGTGGCGGGCGAAGAAAAGCTCGGCGCGCGCCAGGTGGTCGGGCCGGATGCGGAACACTCCGCCGAAGCGTTCGACAAATGGCCGGCCGCCACGGTGGCCGAGCACGTAACCAAGATCCGCTCCCGCCGTGGCGCCGAAAAAGCCGAAGAAGATGACCAGCGCGAGCGAGTGGTGTCGCGTCGCGGCCCATGCGGCCGCGGCAAGGAGCAGCGCCTCGCCGGGAAAAGGTACGCCTGCGCTTTCGATCAGGATGCCCAGTCCGGCGGATGGATAACCGAGCGCGTCCACGATCCGAGCCCAATCCACTTCATTCATACGGACGAGCCGCCATCGATGACTCCAGACCCCTCCCCATTCATGGGGAGGGCAAGGGAGGGGCCCGGTTGTCCAAGCAAAACGGTTCATATACTGGACGACCCGATGTCGGATTACGGGGACCACGAATCAACAGGCGACCCCCTCGAGAAACTCAGACACTCGACTGCCCACCTGCTGGCAGCGGCGGTCACAGAGCTCTACCCGGAAGCGAAGTACGGCATCGGGCCCGCTGTGCAGGACGGTTTCTATTACGACTTCGACTTCGGAAAGCCAATTTCGGAGTCTGATCTCCCGGCCATCGAATCGCGGATGCGAAGGCTCGCTCAAGCCGATATCCCGTTCGAGCACGAAGTTCTTCCTCGCCAGCGGGCGATGGAAGAGTTCCAAAAGCGGGGTCAGGAATTCAAACTTGAGCTGATCCGGGACAAGGTCGAGGGTGACGAGGTCAGCGTTTACCGGACGGGCCAGTTTCTCGACCTTTGCCGAGGTCCGCACGTCAGCTCGACCAAGGACCTCAAGGCGTTCAAATTACTTCGCGTCGCGGGTGCGTACTGGCGCGGTGATGAGAAAAGGCCGCAGCTGACCCGCATCTACGGCACCGCCTGGCCAACGCCAAAGGAGCTCGACGAATACCTCAAGTTCCTCGAAGAGGCCGCGAAGCGCGACCACAAGAAACTAGGCAGGGACCTCAAGCTTTTCACGGTCGACGATCGAGTCGGGCCAGGCCTGCCACTGTGGCTTCCCGACGGCGCCACGATCCGCCGCGAGCTCGAGCGGTTCATCGTCGACGAGGAGCTCGCGCGGGGCTACCTCCACGTGCGCACTCCGGACGTCGCGAGACTCGACCTCTACCGGCAGAGCGGCCACGCTCAGCTCTATGCCGAATACATGTATCCGCCGATGAAGTTCGAGGACGGCGAGGAGCTGGAGCTGAGGCCCGTCAACTGTCCGCACCACATCGTCGTGTACCAGACGGAGCTGCGCAGCTATCGCGACCTGCCGTTGCGAATCGCCGAGATCGGCAACAACTGGCGTTATGAACGCTCAGGCACGCTCGCGGGGATGAACCGCGTGCGGTCCTTCGCGCTCAACGACGCGCATATCTTCTGCACCCCTGAGCAGCTGATGGACGAGGTGAGGAGCGCGATCGACCTGGCGCTCTACTTCTCCAAAGTGCTCGGTATCGACGAGTTCTGGTATCAGCTGTCGACGCGCGACGACGTCAAGGACAAGTGGCTTGGAGACGAAGCGCAGTGGCAGGAGGCGCAAGCGGCGCTTGCGGAGGCGCTCGAGTCGATGGGGCAGCCGTACAAGCTTGTCGCCGGAGAGGCGGCCTTCTACGGACCGAAGATCGACTTCCAGGTCTACGACGCGCATCGCCGGGAGTTCACGAACTCGACCGTGCAGGTCGATTTCCAGCTTCCCCAACGGTTCGATCTCGAATACGTTGCGGAGGATGGCACCCGGAAGCGCCCGGTGATGGTGCATCGCGGAGCGGCCGGGGCCATGGAGCGCCTTTTCAGCTACCTCATCGAGCGCTATGCCGGCGCCTTCCCCACGTGGTTGCATCCCACCCAGGTGGTTATCACGCCGATCGCCGACGCCCACCTGGAGTTCGCGTCGGAGGTTGCGAAGCGCTTACGCGCCTCACGCGTTCGCGTCCATCTCGACGGCCGCTCCGAGCGACTCGACCGCAAAATTCGCGACGCCAAGCTGAAGAAGGTGCCCTACGTCGCGGTCGTCGGCGGCAAGGAGGTCGAGTCCGGACACGTCAACGTCCAGAACCGGGCAGGCGAAAAATCCGATATGCCGCTGGAATCATTCGTGAGCATGATCTCGGCCGAGATCGCGGAGCGACGCCGCTAGCTATCGAGCTTGATGTTGATCACGGTATGCGTCCCGCGTCCCAGCAGCGTCACCTCTCCAACGGTCTGAGGCCTCGAGACGCGGGCAAAGCTGATCGTGCCATTGGCCCGGTCGTTAGATGTGATGTTCCAATCGCCTGAGCTCAGCCGGCTCGTGTAGAAATCGGTGACTGTCGCCACATCGTCGTCCGAGCCCAGGCTTTCAGTGCATTCGCGCGAATCGCCGGGCGCGACGCCGGTCCCGAAATACGTTTTCTCACCCGTTACCGTCGCCCCTGGATAGGGGGGAAAGTCCGACGGCAGGCACGCGAAACCGCCTTGCTGGATGCGGTTGACAAGAGCGACGCCTCCGATGACCGCGCCGCCCACGCCCAAAATCAGCAGGAGCGCGCAGCCGCCGGCGACCCACCAGATCCAGGTTCGCCGGGGTCGCGGCGGTCCCTGACCTTGTCCAGGTTCTCGCGGCGTGGCCGGCACCCATTGGCGCCCGTCCCAGCGCCACATGCCGTCGGGCGAGATGCGGCCGATCTCCGGCGCCGGTTCGCTCACAAGCTTGCTGGGACGGCGAAGCCGGGATTGCCTCGGCCCCATGGCACGACGGCCACGACGGCCGCGACCGCAAGAATGGTCGTCAGCTTGGTGGGTGCTGGGCCGCGGGGCAGCGTTCCAATTCGCAAGGGCAAGGACATTGTGCGCACGCGGTTACGTTTCCGGTACCATCCACCCTCTGTAAAGCAGGGGCCGACCCTCACCCTCAGAGAGCTCGAAAGGGTACCTTCGGAAGCGCGCCCTGCGCGCGCCCGGCGGCGGACGGCACTTGCTGTCCGTTTTGTTTTATCTGGATGGAGGAATAAAGCAGCACTGAATTTGGCCGAGGTTTTGACCCATACCGTTTAAAGAGCTGAGGATCAACGATCAGATCCGCAGCTCGGAAGTGCGACTGATCGACGACCAGAACAACCAGTTGGGCGTGCTTTCTCTGGACGCCGCGCTTCGCATCGCAAACGAGAAGGGGCTGGACCTCGTGGAGGTGGCGCCGCAGGCGAGCCCGCCGGTCTGCCGCCTGATGGACTACGGACGCTTCAAGTTCGAGACCATCAAGCGCGAGAAGGACCAGCGGCGCAAGCAGAACGTCATCAAGCTGAAAGAGATGAAGCTGCGGCCGAAGGTCGCGGAGCATGACTTCCAGACCAAGTTCAAGGGTTTGCGACAGTTCCTCGAGGCAGGAGAAAAGGTCAAGGTGACGATCATGTTCAGGGGCCGCGAGATGGTCCATCAGGAGATAGGGCGGAAGATCCTCGAGCGCGTGGCGGACGACGCCAAGCAGTTCGCGGTCATCGAACGACAGCCTCTCCTCGAGGGCAAGAACCTGTTCATGATCCTCGCGCCGAGCCGTCAGGGCGCAGCGAAGGAGCCGGCCGCAACCAGTGCCTAAGATCAAGACCCAAAAGGGCATCGCAAAGCGAGTTCGCGTGACCCGCAACGGCAAGCTGATGCGGCGCTCCGCTTTCAAGAGCCACCTGCTCGAGCACAAGTCGCAGAAGCGCAAGCGCAACTACGAGAACCAGCAGCCGGTCTCGAAGGCGGACCGCAAGACGGTGCGCCGGGCGCTGGGGGTCTAGATGGCGCGAGTCAAGCGCGGCGTTCCCGCGCATCGCCGTCACAAGGCAATCCTCGATCGCGCGAAGGGCTTCCGGCTTTCCAAGAAGCTGTTGTTTCGACCCGCCAACGAGGCGGTCCTGCACGCCCTCGCCTACGCGTTCCGTGACCGCCGCCGCCGCAAGCGCGAGATGCGCCAGCTGTGGATCGCGCGCATCAACGCGGCGTCCCGCCAGTCGGGGCTGCCTTACAACAAGCTGATGCACGGCCTTCGCCAGGCCGGAGTGGAGATCGACCGCAAGATGCTGGCTGACCTGGCCGTGCGCGACAGCGGTTCCTTTGCTCGGCTGGTGGAGGTTGCTAAGAAAGCCCTCTAGAACAGACCCAACCTGCTGGGAAAGAGAGCAGGCGCGCTTGCCCCGCCGCCAGGCGGGGTGGGCTTTGCCCACGCGCCGATGAGAGGAAACCGCCCGGTTTCCTCTCATGGTTCTGACCAGCTGATCTCGAGCCCGGACAACGACGTCGTCCGCCGTCTGCGGCGTCTTGCTCACCGGCGCGAGCCAGGTCTCGTCCTCCTGGAAGGTCCGCGCGTGCTCGCGGAGGCTAAGGCCGCCGGCCTGGAGTTCGAGCTGCTGGTCGTGCGCGAAGGCGACAAGCTGCCGTTCCACTCGGAGTCGCGTGTGACCCTGACCGCGGGCGCCTACCGCGCGGCGACCCAGACCGTGACGCCCCAAGGTGTCATGGCCATCGCGCGTCTACGCGAGAGCGTGGCCGCCGATGCGATTCGGGCCGCGCGCAATGCGCGCTGGCCTCTGCTGGTCCTCGACGGCGTACAGGATCCCGGCAACGTGGGCGCGATCTGCCGCACAGCCGCGGCCGCAGGGGCGCCGGCCCTGGCGGTGCTCCCGGGCAGCGCCGACCCGTATGGACCGAAAGCCGTGCGCGCTTCAGCCGGCAACGTGTTCCGGCTCGTGGTGGCGAGGGCCATTTGGAAGGACCTCGAAGGGCTGGACGGCTTCGGCGCCACGCCGAGCGGCGGTGCACCGCTGGCCGAGGCGTCGATAGAGTCAGCGGGCATGATCGTGCTCGGCAGCGAAGCGCACGGCCTCTCGCGCAAGGACCTCATGCTGGTGACCGTGCCGCTGACCGAAGGCGTCGAGTCGCTGAACGTCGCCGCCGCTGCGGCGTTGATCCTGTTCGAGATCAAGCGTCGGAGAGTGGCATGACCGATGCGTCCTCGCTGACCACAGAGGCGCTCGCGGCGATCGGGCGCGCCCCGAGCGAAGACGATCTCGCGCGCATCGACCAGGAATACCTCGGCCGGAAGAATGGCCAGGTCAGCCGGCTGCTGTCGAACATCGCGCAGCTTCTGCCCGCAGAGAAGGCGAGCCTCGGCAAGGCCGCCAACGAGGCCAAGCGCGCCATCGAGGCAGCTCTGGCCGCGCGTCGCGCCGAGCTCGAGACCGCAAGGCTGGCCGACCTTGCCGAAACCGAGGCGATCGACATCACGTTTCCTGGCCCGCCTCCGGAGCGCGGCCACATCCACGTCCTGACGCAGGTCCGCCGCCAGATCGAAACGGTGCTCGAGTCGCTGGGCTATCAGGTCGAGCTCGGCCCGGAGGTCGAGACCGAGTGGTACAACTTCGAGGCTCTCAACATCGCCGAGGGACACCCCGCGCGCGAGAACTGGGATTCCTTCTATTTCAGCAAGGAGCTGTTGCTCAGGGCGCACACGTCGCCGGTTCAGATCCGCGCAATGCAGCGCATCAAAGAGCCGCCGATCTACATCATCACGCCCGGCCGCTGCTACCGGCGCGACCCGCCGGAGGCGACGCGGCTGCCGTACTTCAGCCAGGTCGAAGGCCTCGCGGTCGACAAGGGTCTGACCGTCGGCGACATGAAAGGCACGCTGCTGTACATGATCCAATCGCTCTACGGTCGCGACCGCAAGGTTCGCGTGCGCCCCAGCTACTTCCCGTTCACGGAGCCGAGCTTCGAGTTCGACGTCAGCTGCGGCATATGCGGTGGCATCGGCTGCAAGAGCTGCCGCCACAAGGGATGGCTCGAGGTCGGCGGCTGCGGCATGGTGCACCCGCAAGTCCTGCGCAGCGGCGGGATCGATCCCACGCAGTGGAACGGCTACGCGTGGGGATTCGGCATCGAGCGGATGGCGATGCTCAAGCACGACGTCGACGACATCCGCCTCTTCTACGAATCCGACCTGCG
Organism: Chloroflexota bacterium; assembly: GCA_005882115.1. Classification (GTDB taxonomy): domain Bacteria; phylum Chloroflexota; class Dormibacteria; order Dormibacterales; family Dormibacteraceae; genus 40CM-4-65-16. The sequence goes on along the minus strand of VBEG01000050.1, from coordinate 24,881 downwards.
CTTCCTGGAGCAGTTTTAGATGGTCAAGTCCCCTCCCCACCCCGTAGGGAGGCGGCGCGCACCGCCAGAAGGGCCGCCCAATTGAGAATTTCCTACGAATGGCTGGGCGATTTCGTGGACCTGGACGGCGTCACGCCGAAGGATGCGGCCGATGTCTTGACGCGGCTCGGCGTCGAGATCGAGTCGCTGACGATGGTCGACCTCTCGCAGATCGTGATCGGCAGGATCGTCGAGCAGACCAAACACCCCAAGTCCCGCAACGACCTCTGGGTGCACCTGGTCGACCTCGGCGGCCGCCTGGAGCAGATCATCGCCGGGGCGCCGAACGCCGTACCCGGCTCGCTGGTCCCGGTCGCCCTTCCCGGCACCACGGTGCCGAACGGAAAAGTCGTGAAAGACATGAACATCGCGGGTTTTCGCGCGAGTGGGATGCTCTGCTCGGCCGCCGAGCTCATGCTGGGCGACGATCACTCGGGCATCCTGATCCTCGACCGCGGGACACCTGGTGAGCCGCTGACCACGGTCATCCCCAGCCAGGCGATCATGGAGGCCGAGATCACCTCCAACCGGCCTGACGAGATGGGTCATCTCGGCGTCGCGCGCGAGCTCGCGGCCGGGCTCGGGCGGCCCGTGAAACGCGACTTCATGCCTTCGTTCACGGGCACCGCGAGCCCACCTGGCCGCGAGCTCATCAAGGTCACGATCGAAGACCCGAATCTCTGCAGCCGGTACATCGGCGGCGTGATCAAGGGTGTGAAGGTCGGCCCGAGCCCCGACTGGCTGCAGCGACGGCTGCGCGCGTGCGGCGTGCGGCCGCTCAACAACATCGTCGACATCACGAACTACGTGCTGCTCGAGTACGCGCAGCCCTTGCACGCATTCGACCTGGCGAAGCTGAACGGCGCCGAGATTAAGGTGCGCCGAGCCCGGGAGAACGAGAAGCTTCTCGGTCTCGACGGCGTCACCAGGGACTTGACCGCCGATATGCTCGTCATCGCCGACGCCCAGCGGGCGGTCGCATTGGCCGGCGTCATCGGTGGGGAAGAGAGCGCGGTCACGTCGACGACCACCGATGTGCTCCTCGAATCGGCGACCTTCAACGGCCCCAACGTGCGACAGACGTCACGCACGATCGGGCTGCGAACCGAAGCCTCGGCGAGGTTCGAGCGAGCCCTGCCTCCCGAGCTCGCCCTGGCCGGCGCGCGGCGCGCCGCGTCTTTGATTGCCGAGCTGGCGGGCGGCGCGGTCCACAAGGACTGGGCCGATGTCTATCCGCGCCCGCAGGAACCTGTTCGAGTCAACCTTCGTCCCGCGCTCATCGACAACGTGCTGGGGACACATGTGCCTCTGGAAGAGGCGGAGTCGATCCTCAAGCGGCTCAACTTTCACGTCAAGGTGATGGGCGACGGCGAGTGGGACGTGCTCCCGCCGGTGTTTCGTCTCGACGTCACCATCCCAGAGGACCTCGTCGAGGAGGTAGGGCGTGTCTACGGATACGACCGAGTTCCTCCGACGCTGCCGGGCCGGCGCCACGAAAGCTGGACGCCGCTTGCGCCCAGCCTCGACCGCCGGCTCGACCTGACCCGCGAAGTCCTCGCGGGCGCGGGTTACACCGAGACCTGGAACCCGGCCCTCGTATCGGGCAGGAAACTCGAGGACCTCCGGATCGCCGCGCATGCGATGCGCGTCTCCAACGCGCTCAGCGACGATATGGACACCCTGCGTACGTCGCTGCTGCCTTCTCTCATCGACGTGGCCGTGCTGAATCGGGATCGAGGCCGGGTCGATGTTCGCGTCTATGAGATCGCCGAGGCCTACCTTGCGCGCGTCGGAGAAAAGAACACGCAGCCCGAAGAGCCACTTCGGCTTGCGGCCATCGCGACCGCGGGATCGACAGCGGACGACGGCCGGAAAGCCTTCTACCGCCTGAAGGCGGTGCTGGACGAATGCATCGCCGCCCTGTCAGGCCCGCCGTGCACCTACCAGCGAGCTGCCGCCCAGCTTTTCCACCCTGGCCGCTGTGCGGCGGTCGTGATGGACGGGCGCCAGCTCGGCTACATCGGGGAGGTTCATCCCAGCGTCTCCGCGGCCGCGAACCTGGAGGGCCGCATCGTGGCCTTTGAGGTCGACGTCGAGCCCATGCTCGCGGCGGCGCGAATCCCTCGCTCCCAACCACTCCCGAGATTCCCTGGAGTGGAGCGCGACCTCGCCGTCGTGGTCGAGGACACGGTCGCGGCAGGCGCCGTCCTGGCAAGCATCAAAGAATTGGCGGGCGATCTACTCGAGCACGTACGGGCGTTTGACGAGTATCGCGGAGCGCAGGTGTCTGAAGCTCACAAGAGCATCGCGTTTACCTTGACTTTCCGAAGCCCGGAGCGCACCCTGACGGACGCCGAAGTGGACAAAGTCATGTCGGAGATCAAGCTGGGGCTGGAGAAAAGACACCGCGCCAGGTTCCGAGAGTGAGGGCCGGCGCGAATTTCGCACGCGTCTGCGTGCCGTTTAATAGGGGTCCCCGCGAATTCGCAGCCGAAGGCTCTGAATTCGTGGGGAATATCCGGGGGAAGCGCTAAGTGACGTGGATCGACGTTTTTCCGATCGTGCTCGTCCTCGCGTATGCCGCGGGTGGCTTCTTCGCCGGCTTGATCCGGCGGTTCATCGGTCTCGTGGCTCTGTTCATCGCCGTGTGGGCGGCGACCAACATGGGTATCCAGGCCGGCGGCATCCTGCAGCAGACGTCGAGCTTTGAGATAGCCGACGGGAGGATCTACGGCTTTTTCGGGATCATCTTCGCGGTCCTGGTGATTGTCGAGGTCGCGACCCAGCTTGCGCACTCGCAGATCCAGATCCCGGCGGTGGTGCTCAACCGAACCCTCGGCACGATCCTCGGCGTGTTCACTGCGATCCTTCTCTCCTACGTGGTCGTCTACGAGCTGGGCTCCGCGGCCAATCCCATCGGGGGCGCGCAACTCGACCCGCTGCAGCAGAACATCCGCGACGCGGTTCACCACTCCGTCTACATGGTCAATCTGGTGAACGCCACCGACAAGCCCATCATCGCCCTGTTTCAGCCGCTGCTTCCAGGTGACTCGCAGCAGTACTTCAGCTCCAACCCCGTCAATCCCTAGACTCCGGTGAGCGGGCAATTCTTCGAGCGCCTGCGCGAACGGGCGGTGCAGATCGTGGCGGCCGACCATCTGCTCGCAAGGCTCGAGAGGGGCGACAGGCTGCGCGTCAAGCTCGGGCTCGATCCGACCGCCCCCGACCTCCATCTCGGCCACCTTGTCGTGCTCGACGCCCTGCGGGCGTTTCAGGACGATGGACACACCGTCGTTGTGATCATCGGCGACTACACGGCCATGATCGGCGACCCAAGCGGCCGCTCCGAGACGCGACCGATGCTCACCCAAGAGCAGGTCGCAGCCAACGCGCAGACCTATTTCGACCAGGTCGACCTGGTCCTCGACCGCTCCAAGATCGAGGTGCGGCACAACTCGGAGTGGCTCGCCACGATGACCGCGGCGGACATCCTGCGCCTCATGGGGAAGGCGACCTTGCAGCAGGTCTTGCAGCGCGAGGATTTTTCCGACCGGATCAAATCCGGGGCGGCGATAGGCGCCCACGAGATCCTTTACCCATTCAGCCAGGGCTACGACTCGGTCGCGGTTAAGGCGGATGTCGAGATCGGCGGAACCGACCAACTCTTCAACCTTCTATTCGGCCGCGAGATCCAGAAGGCATACGGACAGGAGCCGCAGGACACCGCGGTATTTCCCCTACTCGAAGGGCTCGACGGCTTGCAGAAGATGTCGAAGTCGCTGCACAACTACATCGGCCTAAGCGAGCCGCCGGAACAGATCTACGGCAAGACCATGTCGATCCCGGATCCTCTGATCGAGAAGTACGTGCGACTGATCTCGGGTCTCGACGAACGCGAGCAGGCCGAGGTGCTTGCGATGAAGCCTCGCGACGCGAAAGCAGCCCTCGCACACCAGCTGGTGAAGCGTCTGCACGGCGAAGAGCCCGCACGCCGCGCGGAAGAGGACTTCGACCTGAAGTTTCGCAGGCACCAGACGCCCGACCGCATTGATGAATTTGAAACTGGATTCCCAATCCGCCTGATCGAGGCGATGGTGAGTAGCGGGCTGGCCGAATCAAACAGAGAGGCGCGTCGCCTGATCGAGCAGCGCGGAGTCAAGATTGACGGTGTGGTCGCGACCGGCGACGATCCGTTGAATCCAGCCTCGGTTGTACAGGTCGGCAAGCGCCGCTGGATTCGATTTGTCGTGAAGTAAAATGAGCGAAAGCATGTTCGGAGGCGTTTCCTGATGTCAGGCCACTCCAAGTGGGCCGGCATCAAGCACAAGAAGGCGGTCGTCGACGCCAAGCGCGGCCAGGCGTTTACCCGCGCCAGCCGGGAGCTCACGATCGCTGCCCGCGAAGGCGGTGGAAACCCCGACGGCAACTTCCGGCTGCGCCTTGCGATGCAGAAAGCCCGGGAGATCAACATGCCCACCGACAAGATCCAGAACGCCATCAAGCGGGGGACGGGGGAGCTGGCCGGAGAGAGGCTCGAAGAGATCCGCTACGAGGGCTATGGCCCCGCGGGCGTGGCGGTCATGGTCGACGCGCTTACCGACAACCGCAACCGAACCTCGGCCTCCATCCGTCACCGGCTGAGCAAGCTCGGCGGCAACCTCGGTGAGAGCAACTCTGTCAACTGGATGTTCGAACGCAAGGGTGTCATCAGCGCGAACGCCGGTAAAGCAGACCCGGAAGAGGTGGGTCTTGCCGCCATCGAAGCGGGCGCTGACGATGTGCAGGTGGAGGGCAAATCGGTCGAGATCACCGCGCCGCCCAGCGTCTTTGAGAAGGTGAAGGCGGCCGTGGAAGCGCTGGGCGTGACGGTGGAGAACGCCGAGATCACGATGCAGCCGAAGCAGACCGTCCCGATTGGGGAAGACAAGGCCGCGGCGGTCCTCAGGCTGATGGAATCGCTCGAGGAGGACGAAGACGTCCAGCAGGTATACGCCAATTTCGATATTCCAACTGACGTTCTTGAACGCGTCTCAGCACAGGTATAAAAGCATGGCTTGCAACCTGATGGACAAATGCCGGGCCGCAACAACGGACTGATCCTCGGCGTAGATCCCGGCCTGGCCGGCACGGGCTTCGCATTGTTCGCCGAGCCCAACCTCGTACTCGCCTGTAGCACTGTCGTCACGATTCCCGGTCGTGATGGTGCGCGTCTCTTGACCATCACCAGCCACCTTCGCGCGTTGCTCGCGGAAAATCCTCCCGCCGAAGCCTCGATCGAGGAGCTGTTCATGGGCCGCAACGCGACAAGCGCGGTCGGGGTCGCGCAGGCTCGGGGCGCGATCCTCAACGTGCTCGAGGAATGCGGCGTTCCCGTCTTCGAGTACAAGCCGAGCCAGGTGAAGGTCATCCTCACCGGCTACGGCAACGCCGATAAATCGCAAATCTCACGCATGCTGTCGGCGCAGGTGAAGATGCCGGAGGGGCGCCTCGACGATCACGCGCGCGATGCGATCGCGATCGCGCTGTGCCACGCCCGGAGCCGGGGATTCGCAAGGGCAGCGATAAGGTGATCGGACATCTCAGCGGAGTTGTGCGAAGGGCCGGTCCGGATTTCGTGGTGCTGGACGTCGGAGGGGTCGGCTACATCGTCACAGTGGCAAACCAAACGCGGCAGCAGCTGCCGCCGCCAGGCGGCGATGTCGAGCTGCACATCCACACCCACGTGCGCGAAGACCAGCTCAACCTTTACGGATTCGCCTCGGTCGAAGAACTCGAGATTTTCGAGATGCTGATCCAGGTCGACGGAGTCGGCCCGAAAGTCGGTCTCAACATCCTGAGCGCGGCGAGCCTCGAGGTGCTCAAGCGCGCCATCATGAGCGAGGATGCAGCCCCGATCAGGCGCGCGAGCGGAGTCGGTCAGCGCACGGCGGCCAAGGTGATCATCGAGCTCAAGCCGCGGCTTGACGCGGTGGCCGCGCTCGAAGCTGTGCCGCGCGCAGCTGCTATGACCGGTGACGGAGCCGTGCCGAAAGCCGTCGAGACCGCGCTGCGCAACCTCGGATTCTCGTCCCAGGAAGCGCGCACCGGGCTCGAGTCCGTGGACTGGCAGTCGGCACCGTCGACCCAGGAAGCCCTCGCTTCGGCCCTCAAGGCTCTGGGTCGCAAGTGACAAAGGACAAACTGCTCGACGCGCGCCCCGACGACGACCAGTACGACATCACGCTGCGCCCGCGGTCGCTGGCCGAATACATCGGCCAGCAGCAGGTCCTCGACAACCTCAGCATCCTTCTCGAGGCCGCGCGCCGCCGCGACGAGCCAGTCGAGCATGTGCTGCTTTGCGGTCCGCCTGGCCTGGGCAAGACGACGCTCGCGCACATCATCGCCAACGAGCTGGGGGTGGCGATCAAGGTCAGCTCGGGCCCCGCGATCGACCACCAGGGTGCGCTCGGTTCGATCCTCTTGAACCTCAGCACGCGCGACGTCTTCTTCATCGACGAGATCCACCGCCTCAACACGGTGGTCGAGGAATCGCTCTACCCAGCGCTGGAGGACTTTCGATTCGATGCGGTGCTTGGGAAGGGTGTCGGCGCGAGCGCGGCGACGTTGCCGCTTCCACATTTCACTTGCGTCGGCGCAACTACGCGACAGGGCTTGCTCAGCGGTCCGCTGCGCGATCGTTTCGGTGCCGTCTACCGGCTCGACTTCTACACCAAGGCCGAGCTCGAAAAGATCGTCGGGAGGTCGGCGCGGATCCTGGACATCGAGATCCACGACGACGCTGTCTCCGAGATCGCCCGCCGCGCGCGCGGCACGCCTCGCATCGCCAACCGCCTGCTCCGGCGGGTGCGTGACTACGCGCAGGTGAGGGGCGACGGTCGGGCGACTGTGGACACGACGCGGCTCGCCCTCGAGATGCTGGACGTCGACGAGATCGGCCTGGAACCGCTCGATCGGCAGCTGCTGCATACAGTGATAGTGAAGTTCAAAGGAGGGCCCGTCGGCCTGGACACGCTCGCCACCTCGTTGTCCGAAGAGCCGGAGACGATCGAGGATGTGCACGAGCCCTACCTGATCCAGATCGGCTTCCTTGCCAGGACCGCTCGCGGCCGCGTGGCCACCGAGCTCGCCTACCGCCACATCGGGATCGCGCCGCCGCAACCCGAATCTCAGCAAACCCGCCTACTGTAAGGAGGCAGTGGCAGATGTCGGGAGATTGCTTCTTGTCTTCGGCGTGCTCCTCGTCGTCATCGGCGGGGCGCTGATGCTCTTCGGGCGCTTTCATCTGCCGGGCGACCTCACGTTCCATAGCGGGAGCACGACCGTCTACATCCCCCTCGCCACTAGCATCGTCCTCTCGATCGTGGCCACCATCGTGCTGAACCTGGTCTTCCGGCAGCGCTAGATGGGTAGTACGTACACTGATCGGCTGCCGTGCAGTTAGTTCTCAGCTGGCCGATTCGTCTGCTGGTCGTCGGAATTCTTGTCTTTTCCCTGTTCGTCGACGGGGCCGGTTACGTCTACCGCATCGCGAACCATTACCCGCTGACCGGCAACGCGCCGGGGCTGCCGCCGAACTTCGGCGTGTGGCAGCTGTTCTTCCACCGCGGCCTCGACCTCGCGGGCGGAACCCACATCGATTACCAACTGACCAACTTTCCGGCGGGGCAGAACCGTGCCGACGTCCAGCAGAAGACCATCCAGGTCATCAACAAGCGCGTCAACGCTCTGAACGTCAGCGAGCCGGAGATCCGCGGAGCCGGTTCCAACTACGACAGGATCACCGTCGACCTCGCCGGCGTCAACGCCGACCAGGCGCAGAAGACGATCGGCGCTGTCTCCAAGCTTGTCTACACGAGCTGGGTGCCCGACGCCAAGGTCACCGGTGGTCCGGAGCCCGGCTACAAGCCCAAGCTCACAGGGCTCACGGGCGACGACATCACGAGCGCCTCTCCCAACATCAACACCGACGGCACCGCCTGGGTGGTCAGCATCCAGTTCGGCTCGCACGGGGGCACGTTGTTCGACCAGCTGACCCGCGCCAACGTCGCGGCGTGCCCTGGGGATCCGAACACCGTTCAGACGGCCAACTGCGCTGAACGTCATCTGGCCATCTGGCTCGACCTGACCCAGAAGGACATCGACAACTGGGAGAACGCGGACTACGTGGCCAAGATCTACGCGCCATACGATCCTGGCTGCCTTTCGCAGCAGACCTCCACCACCGTCTGCGGCAAGTTCCTCACCAACCCAGTCACGATCGAGGAGATCTCGGGCGGGGCGGCCCAGATCAGCGGCAACTTCACGCAGCAGAGCGCCGGGGACCTGGCAACCGGAATCAACGCAGGTTCGCTCCCGGTCGATCTCGTGGCGCTTGACGTCACGCAGGTAAGCGCGACGCTCGGCGCGGAATCGGTCAAGTTGAGTCTCGCGGCCGGCCTGCTCGGCCTCGCGATCGTCGTCCTGTTCATGATCGTCTACTACCGCGTGCCCGGCCTTCTGGCGAGTCTCGCCCTCCTCTTTTATGCAGGCGCGGTGCTGGCCGTGTTCAAGGTCGTCCCGGTGACGTTGACGCTGGCCGGCATCACGGGGTTCATCCTCTCCGTGGGCATGGCGGTGGACGCCAACGTGCTGATCTTCGAACGCTTCAAAGAGGAAGTCAGAGCCGGCCGCACGATCAGCGCGGCGGTGGACGCGGCTGTGAGACGTGCTTGGCCGGCGATTCGCGACTCCAACACCTCGACACTCATCACCTGTGTGATCCTCGGCTTCGTCGGCCCGTCGACGGTCAAGGGATTCGCCATCACGCTCGGCATCGGTGTCGTGGCGAGCTTGATCTCATCGATCATCGTCACCCACAACCTGCTGGCGATCGTGCTGACCGCGGGCGGGTTCAGGCGACCGGCGTTGCTCGGAGTAGATCGTGTCCGAGCTGTCTGACGTCAGCGCGGAGGAACAGAAGGCCGACGTCGTCGCCGACGGCGCATCGGAGTCCGAGCCGGCCGCCGCACGCGCTCCGGCCCCCTCCGCCGAGCCACGCGTCCGCCGCCTGAACATCATCGGCCTGCGCAACATCTTCTTCGCGATCTCGCTGCTGATCATCATCCCCGGCATCGTCTCGATGGCCACCAGGCACTTCGCGCTCGGCATCGACTTCGCGGGTGGCACGGAGCTGACTGTCACTTTCGCCAACCATCCGTCCCTGCAGCAGGTCGAGGGAGTGGTGGACGCCGAGGGCCTGAACGGCCAGGTGATCCAAACGGGAGGCGGCTACATCCTCCGCTACCCGGTGCTGAACCAGAACGAGCTCTCGAGCGTCCAGAGCTACCTCACCAGCCGGCTGGGCCCGATGAACGTGCAGCAGCAACTCTCGGTCGGCGGCACGATCGCCGGCGAGACGATCTTCTACTCGCTGCTGGCCGTCGTGCTCGCGTCGGTCGCCATCCTGTTGCTGCTGGCAATCCGGTTCCGCAACGTGCCTGGTGGATGGCGAGCGGGCTTTCAATTCGGCGGCTCGGCCCTGGCGGCCTTGCTGCATGACGTTTTCATCCTCACGGGCATCTTTTCCATCCTTGGCAAGGTGTTCGACCTGCGCATCGGGGAGATCGACGCGTTCTTCGTGACCGCCGTGCTGACCGTCGTCGGCTTCTCGGTCCACGACACGATCGTGGTCTTCGACCGGATCCGCGAGAACTTGCGAGTGAGCCAGCGCCTCTCGTTCGAGCAGGTCGTGAACCTGAGCATCATGCAGACCGCAGCACGGTCGATCATCACCAGCTTCACGGTGGTGCTCGTCCTGGCGGCGATCTTCATCTCGGGTGGCGAGACGATCAAGGGCCTCGCGCTGGCGCTCCTGATCGGAATCATCTCCGGCACCTACAGCTCGATCTTCAACGCGGCCCCGCTGCTCGTCGTCTGGCGGAGAGTGCAGCCCATCAGGTAACCAGGCGGGCGAGAGGGCGCGACGAGCAATTCGGCGATCCAGGTGGCTGCAGTGCTAGGCGCCGCCGAGCATCGAAGCAAAACGTGTTCGTCAACGCGTGTCGCGAGAAGCGCAGGCGGCAACAACGCAATGCGGCCGCATGGGCGCCGAAGGGCCGTCGGGCAACTCTCGCCCGCCTGGTAAGGTCTGGGTAGAGACCGGACATGCCAACCTGGCCCATACCGTCGATCAAAGAGCTGCTCGAGCCAACCCTGAATCACATGGGTTACGAGCTCTACTCGCTCGACCAGTCCGGTCACTCGGGTCGAACGCTCCGTATCTCGATCGACCATGCGGAGCCGATCACCATCGAGGATTGCGAGCGGGTGAGCAGGGTGGCCGGTCCGCTCCTCGATCACGCGAGGCTGATCGACGGGCCGTACGACCTCGAGGTCTCTTCGCCGGGTGCGGAGCGCCCATTGCGAACGCATCAGGAGTACGAACGCTTTCATGGCAATCGCGTGAACGTTCGCTATCACAGCGGCGAAACAGAGACCGTGGTCGAAGGCCAGCTGGTCGCGGTCGACGGAGCGGGAATCGCAGTCCAGGCGCCGGGCCTTCGCGGTCGGGCGCCGGTGATCATTCATATAGCGTGGGATGACGTTGTCGCGGGCAGGCTCGCGGTCGCAATCTGAACCGTCCACGCAGACGCTGGCCGAAGCGCTGACCGCGCTTTGCGCAGAGGTGGGCATCCCCTTCGAGGAGATGCTGCACACGGTCGAAGGCGCGCTCGCGGCGGCTTACACGCGCGCCTTCAACCCGCCTGGCGAGGTGACGGTCAAACTCGATACTAAGACCGGGGCGCTCGACGTGAGAAGCCGAGTCGTCCGTCCTGACGGCACCGCCATCGTCGCCGAGCTTCCGTCGGAAGACTTCAAGCGCATGGCCGCCCAGACGGCAAAGCACGCCGTGCTGCGACACATCCACGATCTCGAGCGCGACAAAGTCCTGCGCGACGTCGCCGAGCATCGGGGCGAGCTCGCCAGCGGGATCGTCGACCGGATCGAGTCCGGCATCGTCTACGTGGACCTCGGGCGGGCGGAAGGTGTGATGCCGCCGGAAGAGCAGATCCCCGGCGAGCCGCTTCAACCCGGCCGCCCGGTCCTCGTCGTCATCCTCGACACGCAGCACAACCGCCGCCAGGCGCAGGTCCGCGTTTCGCGCGGCGCGCGCGCTTTCATCCATCGCCTACTCGAGGCCGAGGTGCCGGAGATCAAGGCGGGCACGGTGCAGGTCCGCGCCATCGCCCGCGAACCAGGTCTGCGGACGAAGATCGCGGTATCGTCGACCGAGCCTGGCCTCGACCCGGTCGGCGCGTGCGTCGGACCCAAGGGTGTGCGACACCGAGCGATCTTGAGCGAGCTCGCCAACGAGCACGTGGACATCGTTCCGTGGTCGGATGATCCCGAGGCTTTCGTGGCGGCGGCGCTCGGCCCCGCAAAGGTCGAGAGGGTGACGATCGACCGCGTCACCCGCACCGCCACGGTGCTGGTGCCGCGAGGACAGCTGTCCCTCGCCATCGGCCGCGACGGTCAGAATGCCCGCCTCGCCGCCAAGCTGACCGGCTACCGGATCGACATCAAACCAAGCGACGCAGAAGCCCCACTTGGCGAAGGCACGTAACTCTTCCCCAGACACGTTCCCCGCTGGGCGGGGAACCTGTCTCCAACTCTTCCCCACTCGTGGGGAAGTCCCGGCCACAGGCCGGGGATGGGGCGTGGGGAAGTACCCGGCCTCAGGAGGCCGCGCGGAGTCCAAGACTCCGTGGGGTAAAGAGCCGGGGGATGGGGCCGGTGATGCGTCCCGGGATCGGCCTGAGCGAAAGGGGCCGGTCAGGACCTGCGTCGCCTGCCGCGAGCAGGCCGGCAAGGCCGAGCTCATCCGGTTCGTCCGGCGCCCGGACGGATCGGTCGTGGTCGACGCGAGCGGGCGCCAGCCGGGGCGCGGTGCCTACCTCCATGCCGCGCCCGCATGCCTCGAGCTGGCCCGCAAGAGGCGCGCCCTCGACCGCGCGCTGGGTGCGCCGGTTCCGCCTGAGGTCTGGTCTCAGATCGAGCGCTGAGCGGGGGCTTGGGGTTTCGAATGTCCCCCGGGCGGCATAATCAGTAGTCCGGTATGAAGGCACACGAACTTGCACGCGAACTTGGCATCAGCCAGAAAGAGCTGGTCAACTTCCTCCAGCAGCGGAGGCTGACCCGCAACGCCGCCGCGCCCCTGGCGCCCGGCGCGATCGAGGCTGCCCGCACCGCGTTCAAGCCGGCCGTCGCGACCAAGATCGAGACCAACGGCGACCGCCGGGCCGTCCTCCCGCCGACGCTGTCGGTCAAGGACCTGGCCGAGAAGCTCGGCGTGAGCCCGGTCGAGGTCATCAAGAAGCTCATGGCCTCGAGGATCCTCGCCACAATCAACCAGGTCATCGACTTCGCGACGGCCGAGATCGTGGCCGACGAGTTCGGCTACACGGTCGAGCCGGTGGCGAGCGAGGACGTGGTCGCGGTCGAGTCCACCGAAGGCGAGGGCAATGTCGTCACGACCTCCAGGGAGGAGCTTTTCTCCCTCGCGAACGAGGACCCGGGCAAGCTCAAGCCGCGCCCGCCCATCGTCACGGTCCTCGGTCACGTCGACCACGGCAAGACCTCGATCCTGGACGCGATCCGCCAGACTCGCGTCGCCGCCGGTGAGGCGGGTGGAATCACGCAGCGGATCGGTGCATACAAGATCGAAACCGCCGACGGGCACCCCGTGGTGTTCATCGACACGCCGGGACATGAGGCGTTCACCGCGATGCGGGCTCGTGGCGCACAGGTCACCGACCTTGTCGTGCTGGTTGTCGCCGCCGACGACGGTGTGATGCCGCAAACGGTCGAGGCCATCCACCACGCCCGCGCGGCCAAGGTACCGATCATCGTCGCGATCAACAAGATCGACAAGGACAACGCCAACCCCGATCGCGTCCATCAACAGCTGGCCGAGCAGGGGATCGTCACGCGGCACTACGGCGGCGAGCACGAGTGCGTGCATCTCAGCGCGAGGACGGGTAAAGGCATCGACGACCTGCTGACCACGATCGTGCTTTCCTCGGACATCCTGGAGCTGAAGGCGAACCCGGACCGGAACGCCATCGGGACCATCGTCGACGCCCACCTCGAGCGGGGCCGGGGTCCGGTTGCGACCGTGCTCGTCCAGGCCGGGACGCTGAAGGTTGGCGACGACTTCGTGTGCGGGCACATCTACGGCCGCGTGAGGGCGCTGGCGGACGACCGCGGGCGCAACGTGACTGAAGCACCGCCCGCGACGCCGGTCGTGGTCTCCGGAATGAGCGAGGTCCCACAGGCGGGCGACATCTTCCAGGTCGTCGGCTCGGAAAAAGCCGCCCGGCAGATCGCACTGACCAAGCTGACAGAGAAGCGCACCCAGGAAGCGGCGCGCGACGTCGCGCCGCGGATCACGCTCGAGGACCTGGCGCGCCGGGCCAAGGAAGGCGAGGTCAAGGAGCTCAGCCTGGTCGTCAAGGCGGACGCCCAGGGCACCCTGGAAGCTGTCCTCGCCGCGCTGCAGAAGATCGAGGATCCGGTGGTCGCCATCAAGATCGTGGGACAGGGCGTCGGCGCCGTCAGCGACTCCGACCTGCTGCTGGCCGGCGTGTCGAGCGCGATCATCGTCTGCTTCAACCTGAAGCCGACGCCTTCCAGCACCGCCGCTGCCGAGCGCGCCAAGGTCGAGGTCCGCTACTACGACGTCATCTACAAGCTCACCGAAGACGTGGAGCGCGCCGCCAAGGGCTTGCGCGAGCCGACGTATCGTCAGATCCGCGAAGGCACGGTCGAGGTCATCACCCCGATCAAGATCCCGCGCACCGGCATCATCGCCGGCAGCCGAGTCGTGGAGGGCAAAGTCAGCCGTGGAGGCTGGGTCAAGCTTTTCCGGGGCAAAGAGCAGGTCTTCGAGGGCCGGATCAGCTCTCTCAAGCACTTCAAAGAAGACGCGAGAGAGATCTCGGCCGGACAGGAGTGCGGCATCGGGCTCGAAGGCTGGGAGGACTTCCTCGCCGGCGACTCGATGGAGACGTATCGACTCGAGCGGGAAGAAATCTAGGCAGGGCGTGTCGCTTTGCTAAAGGCGGAGGTCGAAATGACCAGCTACCGCGCGGACCAGGTGGGGGAGCAGGTGCGCGAAGAGATCATGTCCATCATCCGGCGCGAGCTCAAGGACCCACGGATCGGTTTCGTGAGCATCACGGCCGTGCGCATGTCGCCCGATCTGCGCCAGGCGCGTGTGCGCGTTTCCGTGCTCGGCAATCCTGACGAGAAGAAGGCTTCGATCAAAGGACTCGTGTCGGCCAAGGGGCTGATCAGACACGAGCTGGGCCGGCGGCTCCAGAACCTGAAGTACTCACCCGAGCTGCGGTTCGAGCTCGACCCAACCATCGAGTACGCCGTTCACATCTCCGAGCTGCTCAAGGAAGTGTTCCCTCACGGCGAAACCTCTTCTGAGGAGCAATCGCAATAGTTACCGCACAACGCGACAAGGCGCATCTCTACGACGAGATCAAGGACCTGATCGACGCCAACCAGGAGATCCTGATCTTCGGTCACAAAGACGCCGACGGGGATACGCTCGGCTGCAGCCTCGCCTTCTCCGAAGCGTTGCGGTCGCAGGGCAAAGACGTCTGGGTCCTCGTCCCCCCACCGCTACCCCCGATGTATGCGTTCCTGCCGGGATTCGAAGACATCCAGGCGGAGCCTCCACACGGCATCGACCCTCAGCTCGTGTTCTTTTTCGACTCCGGCAACCTCGAGCGATCAGGCAGTGGCGTGCGCCGTATCGCCTCGCACGCCACGCTCGTCAACGTCGACCACCACCCGTCCAACTCGCGGTTCGGCGACATCAACATCATCGACCCCGACGCGTCCGCGGTCGGGCAGACGGTGATCGAGATGCTCGACCACTTCGGTTATGCGATCACGCGGACCATCGCTACGAACCTCTACGTTGCGCTGCTGACGGACACAGGAGGATTTCGTCACGAGAACACCACGCCCCGTGCCCTCGAAGACGGGGCCCGGCTGGCGCGTCTCGGCGCGGACCCCGGACACATCGCGACGCAGGTTTACAAGATGCGGCCGGAGACCACACTCAAGCTCAGCGGGCTGGCGCTCGCGACCATGCGGGTCGAGATGGACGGCCGGCTCGCCTGGGCGAAGGTGACGCGCCGGATGCTCAGGGAAGCCAACGCCGTGATGGCCGAGTCGGAGGGCATCATCGACACGCTCAACAGCATTGCCGGCCTCGAGCTCGCGATCCTGTTCAAGGAAGTGTCGAGCGACCTGACCAAGATCAGCGTCCGCAGCCGCGGTGGGGTGGACGCCGCCGCCCTGTGTGCATCGTTCGGGGGTGGAGGCCACATCCGGGCCGCCGGCGCCGAGATCGAAAAGGGGATGGAGGAGGCCACGAAGTTGGTACTGTCGGCTGCCAAGGAGGCCATCCTTGCCACCTCGTCCCAGCGCTGACGCTCCTCGATTTAGGACCGGGGTTCTCAACTTCGACAAAGGCGCCGGCGAGACTTCCTTCGCAGTCGTGAACCGGCTGCGGCGCCTCACCGGGGCCCGTCGTGTGGGTCACGCCGGCACGCTCGACCCTCTTGCGACCGGCGTGCTGCCGATCCTCTTCGAGTCGGCGACCCGTCTCGCCGAGTTCGCCCTGAAGCTGCCGAAGACGTACGTCGCCGACATCCATCTCGGCTTCGTGACCGAGACAGACGACGCCGAGGCGGAGCCGCAGCCGGTGGGCGACTCGAGCGCCATCGTATCCGCCGATGTCGAAACCGCGCTGGCGACCTTCTCGGGTCGCATCCTTCAGCAGCCGCCGGCGTACTCGGCGGTGAAGGTGGAGGGCAAGAGGGCTTACGCGCTCGCGCGCAAAGGCGAGGCCGCGCGGCCCGCCGCGCGCGAGGTGGAGGTCTACGCCGCCTCGCTGCTCGACTTTCAGGCTGGCCCGCACGCGGTCGCTCGCGTCGAGGTCAGATGCGGCAGCGGTACATACTTGCGCTCGATCGCGCGGGACCTGGGCGATCGGCTTGGGGTCGGGGGCTACCTCGGGCGCCTGGTGCGCACGGCTTACGGGCCGCTGACGCTCGACCAGGCAGTGCGTGGCGACGAGCTCACGGACGCCGAATCCGTCTCGGATCGGATGCTTCCGGCGGAAGTCATACTGCCGGAAATGGAACGAGTCAGGCTCAACGTCGAGCAGGAGGCGCAGGTGCGCCAGGGCCGGGCTGTGCGTGTGCTTCCGGAGCCAGGACCTGGGCTGGTGCGAGCGCACGACTCCGCCGGCCACCTGGTCGCGCTGGGCCATACCGACCCTCTGCGTAGGACCTTCGTACCGGAGAAGGTGCTGCACTGAAGGTCCATATTGGGCTGCCGACGGAGCCCATCGGCCCCGTCGTGCTGTCGGTCGGCAGCTTCGACGGGGTGCACCTGGGACACGTCGATGTAATCAGCCACGCAGTCAGCGCCGGCCGGACCGCGAAGGCGCAGACCGCGTTGATCACGTTCGAGCCGCACCCGCGTTGCGTGCTCGACCCCGCGAACTGTCCTCCGTCGATCACCTCGCTCCAGGAGAAGCTGGCCTTCATCTCCGCGGCCGCCGTCGACCACGCCATCGTGATGCGATTCGACCGCCAGCTCGCCTCGCTATCGCCCCAGGAGTTCGTCGACCAACTTTCCTCGGTGATGGAGATCCGGCGCTGGACCATCGGGTTCGACTTCGCGTTCGGCCGCGGGCGCACCGGAAACGCCGAATGGCTGCGGGCGCACGGGCACGATGTCGAGGTCGTCCCGCCGTTCCAGATCGACGGCCATGACCTGCACAGCTCCGAGATTCGGAGGCTGGTCCGGGCGGGTGACGTCGAGGCGGCGAACAGGCTCCTCG
Organism: Chloroflexota bacterium; assembly: GCA_005882115.1. Classification (GTDB taxonomy): domain Bacteria; phylum Chloroflexota; class Dormibacteria; order Dormibacterales; family Dormibacteraceae; genus 40CM-4-65-16. The sequence goes on along the minus strand of VBEG01000050.1, from coordinate 7,933 downwards.
GTCGCGCCTACGCGATGACAGGTCCTGTCGAGGCAGGCGATCGCGTCGGCCGGCGGCTCGGCTTTCCAACCGCGAACATAGGCATCGAGCCGAACAAGCTCGTGCCTGCCCTCGGCGCATACGCTGGACGAGCCGTCGCGCCCGAGGGCGAGTTCGTGGCCGCGCTCTCGGTCGGATACCGGCCGACATTCGGCGGCACGCAGCTGCGAGTGGAGGCTTTTCTGCTCGACTTCGAAGGGGATCTCTACCAGCAGAGGCTGGAGCTGCAATTCATGAGATACCTACACCCCGACATCAAGTTCCCGACCCCTGACGATCTGGTTCAGCAGTTGCATCGCGACGTCGCCGACACCCGGCGTTTTGTTTCTCCTTGACGACAGTTCTTGTGATCGGCGGCGGCATCGCCGGTTACTGCGCCGCGCTTGCGGCCCGCCGGGATGGGGCCGAAGTCACAGTCGTCGCCCGAGCGCCGGGCGCCACCGCGCTTTACGCGGGCGGGATGGAGATCATCGATGAGATCGAGTCGATCCTGCAGAGACCAAACCATCCGCTGACACGCCTGGGCATCGACGCGGTCGGGCTGGCGACCGAGCTCGACACCGCGGTCTCGACGCTGCTGCTGGCCCTCCGCAAGGAAGGGTTGAAGTTCGAGGGGGGCTGGCGGAATCGCGGTCTGTACGCCGACATCCACGGCCTCGCCAGGCCGGCCAACGTCGTTCCGGAAACCGTCGCACGAGGCGAGCTCGGAGCCCTCAGCGGCAAGCGCGTGGCGGTGATCGGCGTCCCGGAAGTCGGCGATTACGACGCCAGGTCCACCGCCCTCGCCCTGAAAGAGCTGCACGGCATCGATGCGTTCGCGGAGGAGGTCTCGATCGCGGAACTTCCCACCGCGGCCGCCCTCACCGATCTCTACGGGCGGCGCGCTCCAGCTCCACGAGCCCGAGGTGCGGCGATCGCCTACCCACCGGGGTTCACGAATCTCCCGGATGACGGTTTCGAGCTGCTGGCGTCACCGCCCTCACCGCACGGGTGGCGACTGCAGCAGGCGATCGGGTTGGGCGCCGTGCACGGGGAGATCATCTCGTTCGAGACAGCGCGTGGGCGCATCACAGCGGCGCGGTCAGCCGATCGGGCATTCCACGCCGACGCGATCGTGCTCGCCACCGGACGCCACATCGGTGGCGGCCTGCACGCGGCGCGATCGACCACCGAACCGCTTCTCGGGCTGAGCGTCTTCTACGAAGGACGCCCCGCCGAGAGCCTTGGCAGTCGCCTGCATCACCTGAAGTACATCGACGCCTCGGAGGAGATGCGCATCGGGCTCATGACCGACCGCCGGCTGCACCCGCTTGACGAAGACGGCTCGGTGCCGTACGCGAACCTCTACGCCGCCGGTGCCGTGCTCGGCGGTTACGACTACGCAGGACCGTGCGGTTTTGGCGTCCCGATCCTCACAGGCTGGCTTGCCGGCCGCTACGCGGCAAAGCAGTGAGGGCGGAGCTCGAGAAGCTGATCGGGGCCGCCGCGGTCGACGAGCGCGCGGTGCGGGACCTGTGGCCACTCTCGGTGATGGAAGTCCGGGACGGCAAGGCGCCTCCGCGGGTGCTGGTCGCGCGGCCGTCGGGTCGTGAGCAGCTCACGGCGGTTTTGCGTTGGGCCGCCGCGCAGGGGATGGCGGTGACGCCGATGGGCGGTGGAAGCGGCGTCTGCGGCGCCCTGGCGCCCGCCGCCGGCGAGCTCGTGCTCGACATGGGCGCGTTCGACCGGGTGTTGGAGATTGATGAAACCAATCTGACGTGCCGCTGCGAGGCGGGGGTCAACGGCTACGCGCTCGAGCAGCAGCTCGACGCGCGAGGACTGACGCTCGGACACTACCCGAGCTCCCTGCCCGGCACCACGATCGGGGGGCTGATCGCCACGCGATCCTCTGGCCAGGAGTCGAGTCGCTACGGAAGCATCGAGGACATGGTGCTTGGACTCGCCGTGGTGCTGCCCGACGGCACGTTTGCGGCGCCGCGGCCAGGTCCCAGATCCGCCGCCGGCCCAGCGCTGCATCAGCTGCTCATCGGCGCGGAGGGTGCCCTTGGTGTCGTGATCGGGGCGGTCCTGCGGGTCCACCGCCAGCCCGAGACAACGGTGGGTCGCGGCTATGTGTTTGGAAACCTGGCGTCCGGGCTCGAATGCATGCGCGCGATCATGCAGGCCGGCATCCGGCCGCTGGTGATGCGCCTCTACGACGCGGAGGACTCGGCGTTCAGCGGCTATGACGTCGCCGGTGACGAGTGCCTGCTGGTAATCGCGACCGCAGGGCTCGACGGCGTGGCCAGAGCCGAAGGGGCGGCGGTCAAGCGTTTCGCCGGCGAGGCGAGAGATCTCGGCGAAGAGCCCTGGCAGAGATGGCGGCGTCATCGCTTCGACCTGTCAGCCGAGCGGCTCAAGACCTTTCTCCAGCCCGCGGGCGCTTACCTGGACACGATCGAGGTTGCGGCCTACTGGACGGTGCTTCCTCAGCTCCACGAAAGGATCAAGACCGCAATAGCCGTCGGGGGCCTGGCGTTATGCCACTTCAGTCATGCCTACGAGCAGGGCTGCTGCGCGTATTTCACGTTCGGCGGCTCTGGAGACACCGAAGTAGACGCCCGGGCCGCCTACGGGCGCGCATGGGAAGGAGCGATGAGCACGGCACTCGAACTTGGTGCGACGATCAGCCACCACCACGGGGTCGGCCAAGCACGCGCCCGATGGGTGGCGGATGAGATGGGAGGATGGATGCGCGTCTGGCGGGCGGTCCAGGAAGGCATCGATCCGGACCGATTGATGAATCCGCGCGCTGTGGGAGGCGCGAGATAGGTTCTCGGCCCGGCTCGCCGATCCTGTTCATAGTCAACCCTTCGTCGGGGGCGGGCAAAGCAGGTCGCGAGTGGGCCGCGGTCGAGTCCTGGCTGCCCACGAGTGGACTCCCGTACGAGGTCGCGTTCACGACCCGGCCACTCGAAGCGACAGAGATCGCGCAGAAAGCTGTGCACGAGTCCCGGCCGGTGGTGGTCGCGGTCGGTGGTGACGGCACCCTGAACGAGGTGGTGAACGGCTTCTTTCGCAACGGCGCACCGCTTCCGACGAGCAGCAAGCTCGCGATGGTGCCGCTCGGCACGGGCGGAGACTTCCGACGCACCCTGCGCATACCCATCGATCCGAAGCAGGCGATCGAAATCCTGCGCAGCGGCATGGTCCGGCGGCTGGACGCAGGCTGCGTCACGTATCAGTCCGCCGACGGCGCGACCGGGGTGCGGCACTTCATCAACATCGCCGACGCGGGGCTCGGTGGCGAGGTCGTCCACATCGTCGGCAACGGGACGAAGAGGTTTGGCAGCGCGACCTACACCCTTGCCGGCCTGCGGGCCTTGATCGGGTTCAAGAACAAGCCGATGACGGTGAACATCGACGGCGCGACGCACGAGCTGCCCAAGGCTCAGCAGGTGGTGGTGGCCAACTGCCAGTTCTTCGGCGGTGGCATGCAGATGGCGCCTTCAGCCTCACCGACCGACGGCGTATTCGATGTGATCCTGATCAAGAACGCAGGCAAGATCGAGACCATGCGCGGCATGAACGACATCCGCAGTGGAAAGCATCTGGATCAGACGAATCCCAAAATGGAGCTCATGTATGGCAAGCGCGTCTCCATCACATCGCCCGCCAAGGTGCGCATCGACCTCGACGGCGAGGCGGTCGGTTTCCTTCCCGCGTTGTTCGAGATTCAGCCCGGCGCGATCGAGTTCATAACGCCCCGCTAGTGCCGCCGGGCGCGCGCACGGCGCAAAACTCGTGACCAAAGGACTCATCGCAACGCCGCATCACACCGCGAGTGAGGTCGGCGCGCAGATCCTTCGCGATGGCGGAAACGCGATCGACGCCGCCATCGCGGCGGACGCGGTGCTGTGCGTGGTCTACCCGCATATGACGTCGGTCGGCGGCGACCTGATGGCGATCGTGTGGGCGGCGGGCGAAACGTCGCCAGTTGGGCTGATCGGCGCCGGTCGCTCGGGCGAGCTGGCAACCATCGACGCTGTCAGGTCACGCGGCTTCGACGAGATGCCGGCCCGCGGCGCGCTCAGCGTGACGGTGCCAGGCACGGTCGAGGCGTGGGGGAGACTCCTCGAGCGATTTGGCAGCGTCGGCCTGGGCGCGGTGCTGGAGCCTGCGGCGGCGCTGGCGCGCGAGGGCTATATCATCTCGCCCGACCTTTCCGAGCACCTCATGCGGGCCGCCGACTGGCTGGTGCGAGAGCAAAGCGCCTTTGCGCTCTACCCGCCCATGGAGGCGGGCATGCTGCTGCGGAATGCCGACCTGGGCACCACGTTGCGGGACATCGCGAGGAACGGCATCAATGGCTTCTACCGCGGCGACGTCGCGGCCGCGATCGTGGCGGCGATCAAACAGCGCGAGGGTTTGGTGACCAGCCAGGACCTGGCGATGCATCGCTCGCAGTGGGTGGAACCAATCGCCTTTCCCTACCGGGACGTGGTCGTCTACCAGCTGCCGCCGCCGACTGTGGGCTTGACCGCAGCGTCGATTGCTGTGAGGTTGGAGGCCGGCCAGGATTTCCGGACCGCACGCAACGCCAGCTACGCGCTGCGCGACCGGTACATCACGGACCCCGACTTCGCGATCGCGCCCACGGACGCGTTCCTTGATCCGCACCGCGACCTGGCAGGTCGTGTCGACGCCACGCCAAGGGCCGGCGACACGATCTACCTCTGCGCGGCCGACGAGCAGGGAAACGTCGTCTCGCTGATCCAGAGCGTGGCCTACGACTTCGGATCAGGCATCGTCGCCGAGGGGACGGGGATGCTGCTGCAGAACCGGGGCGCCTATTTCAAGCTCGACCCCGCCCATGTCAATCGCCTCGAGCCGCGGAAGCGGACCATGCACACGTTGATCCCGGCGATGGCCGCCCGCGACGGCCGGCCCTGGGCGGCCTTCGGCACCATGGGAGGGGAGCGCCAGCCGCAGCTCCAGGTCCAGGTCCTGCGCAACCTGGTCAACGAGGGCCTCGAGCCTGCCGAGGCCGTCGCCCGGCCCCGGATGGCGATCCTGGTCGATGGGCAAACGCTGGCTGTGGAAGCGGACTATCCGGGCGCTGCACAGATGGCGCGTGCCGACCGCAGAGTGAAGCTGATGCCGCCCAAGCACCACTCGTTCGGCCATGCGCATGCGATCGTCATCGATGGGCCGAGTCAGTGGCGCGCAGGGGCCGATCCACGCTCCGACGGAGCGGTCGAATACGTTACGTAACAGGCTCCCCGTATACTCCCCTGTTGAGTTTGGCAGTAGAGAACGAAGTCAAAGGCACGCTGATCGCGGCCCACAAGCGCACGGAGGGGGACACGGGATCACCCGAAGTCCAGATCGCGCTGTCGACCGCACGCATCCGGGAGCTCACCGAGCACCTGAAGACGCACGCCAAGGACCACCACTCACGCCGCGGCCTCCTTCTCCTGGTCGGCAAGCAACGGCGACTGCTCAACTACCTGAGGGACACCGACGTGGAGCGCTACCGCGCCCTCGTCGCCAAGCTCGGGATCAGGAGATAAAACCGGGAGGATCCCACGCCGGTAGCGCGGGGTCAGCTCTTAGAAGCTCTCGCTCGAGTGCCCACTCGAGAGGCAGCTGCTAGGAATCTGACCCAGAGTCGCACCGCCGGGTTCCTCCCACATATTTGGAGGTATTTGGCGTGGCAGTAGTCACGAAAAACGTAGACGTGGCCGGACGGCGAATCTCGATCGAGACGGGCCGCGTGGCGGAACAGGCGAACGGAGCGGTGATCATCCGCCAGGGCGACACGGTGGTGCTCAGCACCGCGGTGATGTCCAAGGAGCCGCGGGAGGGGATCGACTTCTTTCCCCTCACGTGCGATTACGAGGAGAAGCTGTACGCGGCGGGCAAGATCCCGGGCGCGTTCATGCGCCGGGAGGGCCGGCCAAGCGAGACGGCGATCCTCGCGTCGCGTCTGACCGACCGGCCGCTGCGGCCGCTGTTCCCGGAGGGTTTCCGGCTCGACGTGCAGGTCATCTCGACCGTGCTGTCTGTCGACCAGGAGAACGACCCGACCATCCTGAGCATCAACGGCGCATCGACCGCGCTCGTGATCTCCGATATCCCGTTCCAGGGTCCCGTCGGCGCGGTCCGCATGGGGTACATCGACGGCCAGGTCGTCGTGAACCCGCCCATGTCGCAGATCGTGGACTCGGAGCTCGACCTCGTTGTCGCCGGCACGGCGGACGCGATCCTGATGGTCGAGGCCGGGGCCAAGGGCGTGAGCGAGCAGGTTGTGCTCGACGCGCTGGCTTCAGCCCACGAGGAGATCAAGCGAATCTGCGCCGCCCAGCTCGAGCTGCAACAGCAGATCGGGCTCGAGAAGCGGGAGTGGATCTCCGCCACCTACCCCGAGCACATGCTCGAGATCGTGGGCGAATACCTCGCCCTGCGGCTCGACCAGGTCCTCTACAGCGCCGACAAGCAGACCCGTGAGAACGGTCTGGACGAGCTGCGAGGAAGGGCGATCCTCGAGCTTGGCGAGCGTTTTCCGGACTACGCGGACATCATCGGCAAGCTCTTCGACAAGGCACTGAAGGATCGGGTTCGGCAGCGCGTCGTCGAGGAGGGGGTGCGCGTCGACGGTCGTGGCCTGAAGGACGTGCGGCCGATCACCGTCGAGGTGGGCGTCCTGCCGCGAACGCACGGATCGGGGCTATTCACGCGCGGCCAGACGCAAGCCCTGACGATCGCGACGCTCGGCTCGATGTCCGACCAGCAGAAGCTCGACGGCCTGACGGCAGAAGAGTTCAAGCGCTACATGCACCACTACAACTTCCCGCCGTACTCGGTCGGCGAGGCGCGACCTCAGCGCGGGCCAGGCCGGCGCGAGATCGGCCACGGCGCCCTTGCGGAGCGCGCGCTGCTGGCGGTCGTCCCACCGGTAGAGGACTTTCCATACACGATCCGCCTGGTCTCTGAGATTCTGAGCTCCAACGGATCGACGTCGATGGCTTCGGTCTGCGGGTCGACGCTCGCTTTGATGGACGCAGGCGTGCCCATCAAGTCTCCGGTTGCGGGAATCGCGATGGGCCTGGTCACCCGCGAAGGCAAATTCGCGGTCCTGACCGACATCCAGGGCGTCGAGGACATGCTCGGCGACATGGACTTCAAGGTCGCCGGCACCAAGGACGGGATCACGGCCCTGCAGATGGACATCAAGATCAAGGGCTTGACCCACGAGATCATGGCCCAGGCCCTCGAGCAGGCGCGGGAGGCGCGGCTCTTCGTGCTCGACAAGATGCTGGCGGTCCTGCCGCGGCCGCGCACCGAGATGAGCGACTACGCGCCGCGGATCACCACGATCCTCATCAACCCGGACAAGATCCGCGACATCATCGGTCCCGGAGGCAAGATGATCCGCAAGATCACCGAGGAGACCGGCGCGCAGATCGACGTCGAGGACGACGGGCGCGTCTTCATCGCCGCGGTCGACCAGGAAGGCGGCCGGAAGGCGATCGACTGGATCAAGAGCCTGACCGACGAGGTCGAAGTGGGCAGGATTTACAAGGGCAAGGTCGTCCGCATCATGCCTTTCGGCGCGTTTGTCGAGGTGCTGCCCGGCCAGGACGGCCTGGTCCACATCTCCAAGCTGACCGACCACCGCGTGGAGCGCGTCGAAGAGGTGTGCAACATCGGCGACGAGATCGTGGTCAAGGCCGTCGAGGTCGACAGCCAGGGCAGGCTCAACCTGAGCCGGCAGGCGGCGATCGTGGAGCTGACCGCGAAGGGGGAGCCGATCGAGGAAAAGATCAGCCAGGAGGCGATGGCGGTCGCGCTTGCCTCGCCACCCCCCGCCCCACGCGAGGGCGGGTTTGGCGGTCGGGATCGCGGCGGTCGC
>VBEG01000004.1 GCA_005882115.1 Chloroflexota bacterium | reverse complement strand
GGCCGCTCGACCTCGGCCACAGCAGCCCGCTTGACGCGCTTGCTTCGGTGGCCGGCGAGGACACTGCGCCGGTCAAAGGCATCCCGCGATTTCACGGCGGCGCCGTCGGATACCTGGGGTACGAGACGGCGCGGCACTTCGAGCGGCTGCCGGTAGCGAAGGGCGCGCCTCCTCCGATGCCGGAGAGCGCGTTCCTGCGTGCCGAGGACCTCGCCGTCTTCGACCACGTGACGCGCCGCCTTCAACTGCTTACGATTCACCGCCCGAACCGCGAGGACTACGACGAGGCGGTGGCGAGGATCGACGCGATGGAGAAGCGCCTGGCGAGCGATCCGCTGCCTGCGCCAGGGCACGGAGTCGACGGCGCGCGCTGGGAGCCGAATGTGACCAAGGGTCAGTTCCACGCCATGGTCGACGCCGCGCGCGAGTACATCATCGGCGGCGACGCCTTTCAGATCGTCCCTTCCCAGCGATTCCAGAAGCCGCTCGCGGCGAACCCATTCGACGTGTACCGATGCTTGCGGGCGATCAACCCCTCGCCCTACATGTTTTTCCTGGCCCTGGGCGGGGACCGTCATGTGGTCGGCACCTCGCCCGAGAAGCTCGTCCAAGTCGAGGGCAGGCGAGTGGAGACCAGGCCGCTCGCCGGCACGAGGCGCCGCGGTGCGAATCCCGAGGAGGACAAGCGCCTCGAGAAGGAGCTGCTCAGCGATCTGAAGGAGCGTGCCGAGCACGTCATGCTCGTCGATCTCGGCCGCAACGACGTCGGCCGCGTCGCGCGGCCTGGCACCGTGGTCGTCGATCGGCTGATGGAGGTTGAGCGCTACTCCCATGTGATGCACATCTCGTCCACCGTCAGCGGCCAGCTCCGGGAGGGGAAGACGTCGCTCGACGCCTTGCGCGCGGCGTTTCCCGCCGGCACGGTGTCGGGAGCTCCGAAGATCCGCGCCATGGAGGTCATCGCCGAGCTCGAGCCCGACCAGCGCGGCGTTTACGCCGGCTCGCTGGGCTACGTGAGCTTCGGCGGCAACATGGACATGGCCATCACGCTGCGCACGGTTGTCGCGACCGAAGGTGTCGCCTACGTCCAGGCCGGGTGCGGCGTGGTCGCGGACTCCAAGCCCGAGCGCGAGTACGAGGAGACGCTGGAGAAGGCGGGCGCGATGTTCAAAGCAATCGAGATGGCGGAGGACATGTGATGGCGCGGCTCGCGATGATCGACAACTACGACTCCTTCACCTACAACCTCGTCCAGTACATGGCCGAGCTCGGCGCGGAGCCGGCGGTGTTTCGCAACGATGAGGTGACTGTCGAGGAGCTGTCCAAGTTCGACGGCGTCGTCATTTCGCCCGGACCTGGAACGCCCGACGACGCCGGCGTCTCGAACGATACGATCCGCGCGCTGAGCGGCAAGGTGGCGATCCTGGGCGTGTGCCTTGGCCATCAATGCATCGGTCAGGTGTTCGGTGGGGAGGTCGTTCGCCACGAGCCTGCGCACGGCAAGACGGCCTGGGTCCACCACGACAACTCGGGCGTGCTCGCAGGAGTCAGCGAACCGTTTGAGGCGACGCGATACCACTCGTTGATCGTCAAGCGCTCCAGCATGCCGCAGGAGCTGGTGGTCACCGCGTGGACGCACGACGGCGTCGTCATGGGCCTTCGCCATGTCAAGCACCCGACTTACGGCGTGCAGTTCCATCCCGAGTCGATCCTCACGAAAGAAGGTAAAAAGATTCTCGGCAACTTCGTCCGCCGAGCCGCGGCCCCACCATTGCCCTCCCCACTTCGTGGGGAGGGGTCTGGAGAACACGTTTGATAGAGGCGATCGCCAAGGTCGTCCGCTGCGAGAACCTCTCCGAGGACGAGGCGGCCGCGGCCTTTGAGGTGATCATGCGCGGCGACGCCACTCCCTCCCAGATCGCGGGCTTCGTCGTCGCTCTGCGCATGAAAGGGGAGACGGTTGAGGAGCTCACCGGTTTCGCGCGCACCGCACGCGCGGTCGCGACACGGATCCAGGTCGAGGGCGCATTGCTCGACACGTGCGGCACCGGCGGGGACGGTCTCGCGACCTTCAATATCTCGACGCTCGCCGCGATCGTCGCTGCCGCTTGCGGCGCGCGCGTCGCCAAGCACGGCAACCGCGCGGCGTCGTCGATGTGCGGCTCGGCGGACGTGCTCGAGCAGCTGGGCGTGAAGATCGACCTTGCCCCGGAAGGTGTCGCTCGCTGCATTGACGAGGCCGGGATCGGATTCCTGTTTGCGCCGGTGTTTCACCCGTCGTTTCGTTTCGCCGGGGTCCCGCGGCGCGAGCTTGGCCTGAGAACTGTGTTCAACGTGCTTGGTCCGCTTTGCAACCCAGCGGGCGCGAAGTACCAGGCCCTCGGGGTCGCTGACGGGGCGATGGCCACGAAGATGGCGGACGTCCTGCAGCGCCTCGGTGTCGAGCGCGCGATCGTCTTTCATGCGAGCGACGGGATGGACGAGCTGTCGGTCGCATCGCCGTCCACCGTGATCGAGATCGACGGCCGCCGCAAGGAATATGAGCTCGATCCGGTGGAGCTCGGCCTGAGCAGGGCGCCGGTCGAGGCGATGCGGGGTGGAGGCCCCGAAGAGAACGCGCGCCTGGCGCGAGAGGTGCTTGGTGGCGCCAAAGGTCCGAGGCGCGACGTCGTGCTCCTCAATGCGGCGGCGGCATTGCGGGCGGCGGGTCTGGCGGAGGAATGGAAGGACGGCCTGGGGCTGGCGGCCGAGGCGATCGACTCGGGACGCGCCGGCGAGGTGCTGCTGCGGTGGGCCACAATCTCGCAAGAGTGAATCCGGAGGCGGAAGACGTCCTGTCCCGCCTGGTCACCGAAGCCAGGCAGGACCTGCAGCGTCGCCGCTACCTCGTGGGCTCCGACCAGTTCGAGCTCGCTGTGGCCGCCTACGCGCCCAAGGATTTCCTGGGCGCGCTGCGGACGCCGCACCTGTCGGTGATCGCGGAGATGAAGCAGCGGACCCCGAGCATGGGCGTGCTGTCCGAGGACTACTTTCCAGCTGACATCGCGCACGCATACACGGACGGCGGCGCCGCCGCGATCTCCGTGCTCACCCACATGGCCGGCTTTGGTGGCCGGCCCGAGCACATCCGCATCGTTCGTGCCGCGACCGAGCTCCCGATCCTGCGCAAAGACTTCGTGACCGACCCGTTCGAGATCGCTGAAGCGAGAGCTTGCGGCGCCGACGCGGTGCTGCTGATCGTCGCAGCGCTCGACACCGCGCAGCTCAAGGATCTCATCGCGGTCGCGAAGAGCCGTGGTCTCGCCGCGCTGGTCGAGGTCCACGACGAGGACGAGACTGCCGCGGCGCTCGAGGCGGGTGCGCCGGCGGTGGGAGTCAACCACCGTGACCTTCGGACGTTGGCCGTTGATCTGGCTGGGAGCGAGCGTCTGCGCAAGCTCGTACCGACCGACATCGTTTTCGTCGCGGAGAGCGGCATCCAAGGTCTCGAGGACGCGAGGCGTATGCGGGAGGCGGGGGCCGACGCCATCCTGGTCGGCGAGCTGCTGATGCGTTCCGCCGATCCGGCCGCGCAAATCAGAGAGTTGACGCAGTGATCCGGATCGCCGGGCGCGCGCAGGGCGCATGATTCGAATCAAGATCTGCGGCATCTGCGACCTCGAAAGCGCGCGCTTCGCGGTCGAGGCAGGCGCCGACATGATCGGTTTCCACTTCTGCAACTCCGATCGGCGCGTCTCGCCCGAGGACGCCAAGGCGATCCTGGACGAGCTGATGGTGCGGCCGAAGATCGTCGGCGTCTTCATCGACGAGTACCCGGGCGAGGTGCGCAGGATCGCCGATTTCCTCGACCTGGACCTGCTTCAGCTGCACGGCTCAGAGCCGCCGGGCTTCGAGGCCGGCCGGCCGGTCATGAAAGTGCTCAAGGTGAGGGACGGTCAGGTTCCCGGGACGGACGATTGGCCCGACCCGATCATGCTCGACTCGTGGGCCGCCGACCAGCGCGGCGGCACCGGCCGGACCTGGGACTGGGAGGTCGCGCGGCCTCTGTTCGCGTCGCGCAGCGTATTCATCGCCGGCGGTCTGGAACCGGGTAACGTGGGCAAGGTCGTGAGCGAGTTCAAGCCCTACGGCGTCGACGTCTCCAGCGGCGTCGAGGCGCGCGTTCGCGTCAAGGATCCGGAGAAAGTGCGCTCGTTCATCCGCGCCGTCCGCCTCGCCGAGGCGCTCGCCTGATGTCACGCTCAACGCTGACTCACCCCGTCGACGGTCGGTTCGGCGCATTTGGCGGGCAGTACGTGCCCGAGACCCTGATGAGCGCGCTGCGAGAGCTCGAAGACATGTGGCACGAGGCGAAGGCCGACCCCCAGTTCCAGCTCGAGCTGGCCGGCCATCGGCGCGCGTTTGTCGGACGCCCGACACCGCTCTACGCCGCGGGCCGCCTGAGCGAGCACTTCGGCGGCGCGCACATCCATCTCAAGCGCGAGGACCTGTGCCATACCGGAGCGCACAAGCTGAACAACGCGGTCGGTCAGGCGTTGCTCGCGGTGCGCATGGGCAAGAAGCGGGTCATCGCCGAGACTGGCGCGGGTCAGCATGGCGTCGCGACCGCGACGGTCTCCGCGCGATTCGGCCTCGACTGCACCGTCTACATGGGCACGGAAGACATGCGCCGCCAGTCGATGAACGTGCGCCGGATGAAGCTTCTCGGCGCCGAGGTCGTCGAGGTCAAGTCAGGGTCGAAGACGCTCAAGGACGCAACCACCGAGGCGATCCGGGACTGGGTGACCAACGTCCGCACCACCCACTACATAATCGGTTCGGTCGTCGGCCCGCACCCGTATCCCGAGATGGTGCGCGACCTGCAGCGCGTGATCGGCGATGAGGCGCGCGACCAGTACCTCTCGCTCGATGGCAAGCTTCCCGACGTCGTCGTCGCGTGCGTGGGCGGGGGCTCGAACGCGATCGGCATGTTCACGGCGTTCCTCGACGACCGCGATGTCGTGCTGATCGGAGTCGAAGCGGCCGGCAAGGGGATCCGCACCGGCGAGCACGCGGCGTCGCTGGTGGGCGGCCGTCCTGGAGTGCTGCACGGCTCGTACTCGTACGTCCTCCAGGATGGCGATGGCCAGATCCTGCCGACCCACTCGATCTCGGCGGGCCTCGACTATCCAGGCGTCGGGCCCGAGCACTCCTTCCTGCGCGATATCGAGCGGGTCGAATACGTCGCCGTCACGGACAAGGAAGCGCTTGCCGCCTTCAAGCTGTGCACGCGGCTCGAGGGCATCATGCCGGCGCTCGAGCCGTCGCACGCGATCCATCACGCGGGCGTGATCGCGCGAGAGCTCGGACCGGGCGGACGGATCCTCGTCTGCCTCTCCGGCCGCGGCGACAAGGACATGGACTCCGTTGATGGTGGCTGACGCCGGGCGCGCGCAGGGCGCACTTCCTATAAAGACGAAGCTCGCCAACGCGCTCAAGTCGAAAGGCGGCGACCTGAAGCTCGTCGCGTACATCATGGCCGGGCATCCGTCGGCCAAACGCTCGATCGACGTGGGGAAGAGGCTGGCTGCTTCCGGCATTGCGGCGATCGAGATCGGCATCCCGCACTCGGACCCCCTGGCCGATGGACCGGTGATCCAGCGCGCGGGCCAGGCTGCGCTCCAGCACGGGATGACCGTCGCGGGAGCTCTCGAGGTCGCCGCCGGGGTCGCGAAGGAAGGCGTGCCCGTCGTGCTGATGACCTACATCAACCCGGTCCTCGCCTACGATCCGCGGAAGTTCGCCGCCGAGGCCTCGCAGGCCGGCGTGGCGGGCGTGATCGTGCCCGACCTGCCGATCGAAGAGGCCGAGCCCGTATCCGGCTGGCTCCGCTCGGCGTCGCTCGACACCGTGTTCATGGTCGCCCCGACCACGCAGCCAGACCGCATCGCCACGATCTGCTCTCACTCGAGCGGTTTCGTCTACTGCGTCACCGTGACCGGGATCACCGGGGTGCGCAAGGACCTGCCGGCGGGCATGACCGAGATGTTCGCCGAGGTCAAAAAGCACACGTCGCTCCCCGTCGCGGCCGGGTTTGGCATCTCGCGCCAGGAGCACATGAAGGCGTTGCGCGGGCATGTCGACGCCGCCGTCGTCGGCAGCGCGATCGTCGACGAGATCGACAGAGCCGGAGACGGCGTCGCCCTGGTCAGGGAGCTCCTGAAAGCTTGTCGGTAAGAGGTATCAGGGGGGCCACGACGGCGAGCACGAACACCGGGGATGCGATCACCGAAGCCACCGAGGAGCTTCTGCGCGAGCTCGTCCGCCTCAACGACCTGGACGCAACTGAGATCGCGTTCGCCTACTTCACCACGACGCCTGACCTGAACGCGGAGTTTCCTGCCCTCGCCGCCCGCCGGCTCGGCTGGCTCGACGTGCCGCTTTTGTGCGGACACGATATGAACGTCCAGCAGCCCAATCCTCGGGGCGTCCCCATGTGCATCCGCATCCTCTTGCTGTACAACACACCACGGCCGCAGGCGGCGATGCGCTTCGCCTACCTCCGCGGCGCCGAAGCGATCAAGACCGACCTGGATTACATGAGAGGGGCGTTCAAGCCGTGATCATCGTCATGTCGCACCAGGCGACGCCGGCCGAGATCAAGGCGGTGGTGGACCGCGTTGAGGAGATCGGCCTTAAGACCGAGCTCTCGAAGGGCGAGGAGCGGACGGTCATTGGCGTGATCGGCGGCAACGCCTACGCCTACAGAGACGCGTTCTCGCACCTCGGCGGGATCCAGGAGATCGTCCCCATCACCAAGCCGTTCAAGCTCGCGAGCCGTGAGTTCCGCCGGGCCGACACGGTCGTCGACGTCGGCGGGGTGAAGATCGGCAACGACGAGGTCGTGGTCATGGCCGGACCGTGCTCGGTCGAGGGCGAGGAGATGCTCATGGAGACCGCGCGTCACGTCGCGTCGCAGGGCGCGCGGATGCTGCGCGGGGGAGCGTTCAAGCCGCGGACCTCGCCGTACTCGTTCCAGGGACTTGGCGAGTCGGCGTTGAAGATGATGGCGGCCGCTCGCGCCGAGACCGGCCTCAAGGTCGTGACCGAGGTCGTCTCGCCAGGTGACGTCGGGCTCGTCGCGCAGTACGCGGACGTGCTGCAGCTAGGCACCCGCAACATGCAGAACTACGCGCTTCTCCAGGAGGCGGGCCGCTCCGGCAAGCCGGTGCTTCTCAAGCGCGGCATGTCGTCGACGATCGAGGAATGGCTTCTCGCGGCCGAGTACATCCTGTCGCAGGGCAACCGCGACGTGATCCTGTGCGAGCGCGGGATCCGCACGTTTGAGACCGCGACCCGCTTCACACTGGACCTCAACGCGGTACCCCTGGTGCGCGAGCTCTCTCATCTCCCCGTCGTTGTCGATCCCTCGCAAGCGACAGGCAGGTGGTCGCTCGTCGGCCCCATGTCCCTGGCGGCGATCGCGGCCGGCGCGAACGGGTTGCTCATCGAGGTCCACCCGACGCCGAACCAGGCGTTGTCGGACGGCGCACAGTCGCTGGACTTCGACGCCTTCGACCATCTCATGGCCGACTTGCGGCGGCTGCTCGGCGCGATGCAGAAGCAGCTGGCTTAGAGCGGCGTGCCGACCGTCGCGATTGTCGGGCTCGGCCTGATGGGCTCCTCATTCGCGCTCGCCCTCAAGAAAGCCCGTCCCGACGTGACTGTCGTGGGCAGCGACCGCAACCCGGTCGTCGTGCGGAAAGCGATCGACCGCGAGATTGTCGCCACCGCGAACACGGACCTTAGCGTGGTCGAGGTGGCCGATGTCGTTGTCGTCGGCGCTCCGCTCCACGCGATGCGCGAGCTGTTTGCGCAGCTGGCCGTGAAAGCCGCGGGCAAGCCGATCACCGACATGGCGAGCACCAAGGCGACCGTCATGGAATGGGCCGCCGCAGAAGGGATCGACCTGGTCGGGGGCCATCCCATGTGCGGCAAGGAGACATCTGGCATCGACCACGCCGAAGCAGACCTCTTCGAGCACGCCCCCTGGGTGCTTACGCGCGACGATGGGTGGATCACCGAGCTGATCGAGGCGGTCGGCGCGCATCCGGTCGTGATGGACGCCGTGACCCATGACCGGCTCGTCGCGGGCGTGAGCCACGCCGCTTTTCTGCTCTCGGTAGGCTACGTGCTCGCGCTTTCGCGACGCGAGGACTGGCCCCAGGCTTCGCGTCTGGCCGCCGGCGGATTTCGGGACATGAGCCGGCTTGCCGCCGGCGACCCCGATCTGTACGCCGGCGTCGCGCGCACCAACCGGCAAAACCTCATCGAGATGCTGGACGCGGTGAGCGCCGAGCTCGCGAGGCTTCGCCGGCACCTCGAGGCCGACGACCCGCGTCTGATCGAGCTGTTCGAGGAGGCGCGGGACGTGCGTGAGCGCTGGGCCAAGAGTTGATCGCCACCGTGCGAAGCGCTCGCCGGCTGGAGGGCGCGATCACGGTGCCGGGCGACAAGTCCATCTCGCACCGGGCGCTCATCCTTGGCGCCGTCGCATCCGGCGAAAGCAGGGTGCGCGGCCTGTCGGCGGGCGCCGACGTGCAGTCGACCGCGAGCTGCCTTGGCGCGCTGGGCGTGGAGATCGACGGATCGATTGTCCGTGGCCGCGGCATGGGTGGGTTGCGTGCGTCATCCGGGCCGCTCGATTGCGGAAACTCGGGCACCACGATGCGGCTGCTGGCGGGATTGCTCGCGGCGCAGGGATTCTCGAGCGAGCTCATCGGCGACGAGTCGCTGTCCCGCCGGCCAATGGACCGGGTCGTCGGTCCCTTAAAGCAGATGGGCGCGAACGCGGCCTGGCCTCCGTTGCGAGTGGGCGGCGGCACCGGGCTGCACGGCATCGAGTACCACCCTCCCGTGCCGAGCGCGCAGGTCAAGTCGGCGGTTCTGCTGGCGGGGCTTTATGCCGAAGGCAAGACCTCGGTCATCGAGACTGTCAAGACTCGCGACCACACCGAGCTGATGCTGGAGGCGATGGGGGCGACCGTCACTGTCGACGGACTGACGGTCGAGTTGGAGCGCACCGCAAGCCTGGCTCCGCTCGACATCGATGTGCCCGGCGACTTCAGCGCCGCGGCGTTCTGGCTGGTCGCGGCGGGGATCGTCAGCGAATCGAAGGTCAAACTCGTTGGCGTCGGCGTCAACCCGACGCGAACCGCGCTCGCGGACCTGCTCACGACCGCGGGCTTTCATCTCGCCAGGTCGAAGCCGCGCTTCGAAGCGCGCGAGCCAGTCGCGGACCTGCATGTGCGACCCGCCGGCGACCTGCGTCCGCTCCGCATCGATGGCGGGATGGCTGCTGAGATGATCGACGAGCTGCCTGTGCTGGCTGTGGCAGCGACGCAGATCGCCGGCACGAGCGTGATCTCGGGAGCGGGCGAGCTTCGTATGAAGGAGTCCGATCGCGTGGCCGCGATGGAAGCTGGGTTGAACGCGATGGGCGCCGATGTCGTGGCCCAGGCCGACGGCTGGATCATCAAGGGACCACGTCGCCTTGAGGGTGCGCGGGTGGATTCCGTCGGCGACCACCGCGTGGCGATGGCGCTTGCGGTGGCCGCACTCATCGCGGACGGCAAAACCGAGATCGAGGGCGCCGAGTGCGTCGAGATCTCTTATCCCGCGTTCTTCGATCACCTGGAGTACCTGGCTTGAAGGTTCGCCGCGAGATCGATGTCGAGGTGGTCGCGCTCGAGCTGTACGAGCTCGAGGTAACTGCCCCACGCGACGATTTCGAGCTCGAGGTCAGGCGCACCACCCAGGTGGCGCGGTCCCCGCACGCAGCCTCTTTCGACGCGGCCCGCAAGCTATATCGGAAGTTCGGCACCGATCCCACGCGGACGCGTCCATCCTCGGAGGCGCTCCTGCGCCGGGTCAAGAAGGGCGAGCCCCTGCCGCGCATAAACTCGCTGGTCGATGTCGCGAACGCGCTGTCCGTGCAGCTCCAGGTGCCGGTCGGGCTCTACGACCTCGACAAAGTGAAGGGCGACGAGCTCGTGGTCCGGCTGGGACAGAAGGGCGAAAGTTATCAGGGCATCGGCAAGGAACGTGTCAACGTCGCGGGGCGGATCTGTGTGGCCGACGCCGAAGGTCCGTGCGGCAATCCAAGCGCCGATTCAGCGCGCACCATGATCACCACGGACACAGAGCGCGCGGGGTGGATCTATTTCTTGCCCGTGAGCGACGAGGATGTCGACCGCACCGCCGAGCTCATCGCCGTTTTCGGGCGCGGCCTGATCCGGCTGGTCGAGTCATGAAGGTCGCCGCCGAGCAGGTCCTCTGCGTCAATCGCGAAGACATCTTTCCCGACGGCGCGTGGCACGGATTCGTGACCGACGATCTGGAGCGACCGCAGAAGGTGATCCGCGAATCCCACTTCTTCAAGCCTCGGGCGGAGGTGGAGAACGATCCTAGCTTTCAGCAGATCATCCCGTACGTTGTGTTTCGCCATCGCGACCGCTACCTGCTGACGCACCGGCTGCGCGCGTCGTCGGAGCGGCGACTGCGCAAGCAGTACTCGCTGGGCGTGGGCGGCCACATCAATCCCGGCGACCTGAGCGCGGGCGACCCGATCCTCGACGGCCTCAAGCGAGAGTGGGAGGAGGAAGTCGTCTACGAGGGGCGCTTCGAGGCGCGGCTGCTTGGATTTCTGAACGAGGAATCGTCGCCAGTGTCGAAGGTCCATCTCGGCGTCGTGTTCCTGGTCGACGGCGACAGCCCGAACATCAAGATCCGCGAGACCGACAAGCTGGCCGGCGAGCTACTCACGCTGGACGAGATGCGGATCTACTTCCTCGAGATGGAGTCGTGGTCGCAGATCGTGTACGAGCGCCTTCGCATGGGCGAGTCGTGAGGTATGTGGAGGCCGGCGGCGCTCGCGTCTCGGTCATCGGCCTCGGCACGTGGCAGTTCGGCTCGACCGAGTGGGGTTATGGGCGCGATTACAACACCAAGGTGGCGGGCGACATCGTCCGCCGTGCCCTCGACCTCGGCGTCAACCTGATCGACACGGCGGAGATCTACGGACTCGGTCGCTCCGAGCGGATCATCTCCGGCGCGATACGCGACAGGCGCAACGCGGTCTTTCTCGCCACCAAGCTGATTCCCATCGGTCTCCCGTTCATGACGGGCTGGCGCGCGCGCTCCAGCCTGCGCAGGCTTGGCGTCGACAGTGTCGACCTCTACCAGCTCCACTGGCCGAGTCCATTTTTTCCGCCGCGGTCGACGATGCCACGTTTTCGACGGCTGGTCGATGAGGGCGTGACCCGGCATGCGGGCGTCAGCAACCATGGGCTTGCCGCCTGGCAGGAATGCGAGCGGGCATTTGGAGGACCGATCCTGTCCAACCAGGTGCGGTTCAGCCTGGTGCATCGGGAGCCGGATCGGGAGCTGGTGCCCTGGGCGCAGCGAGAAGGTCGCATGGTCATCGCGTACAGCCCGCTGGGGCAGGGACTGCTCTCGGGCAAGTACCAGACCCGGCCGCCGGCCAACTTTCGGCGGGTTCGCGGCGACTTCACCGCGGAAGGCCGCGCCAGACGGGCGCCTCTGATCGACGCCTTGGGTGAGATCGCCGGCGCACATGGCGCGACGGCGGCGCAGGTCTCGCTCGCCTGGCTCGTCCGCAAGCCGAACGTGGTCGCGATCCCGGGAGCATCGAGTGTGCGGCAGCTCGAGGAGAACGTGGCCGCGGCCGATCTGACCCTCAGCGACGACGAAGTTCGCCGACTGGATAGCCTCAGCCTGTGAAGCTCAACTCCGTCGAGCTGCACCGGATCAAGCTGTCGCTCGTCGCGCCCTTCGAGACCTCGTTCGGGGTCCAGACCGAACGCGACGTCCTGCTGCTCAAAGCGATCACCGACGCGGGTGAGGGATGGGGCGAATGCGTGGCGGGCGAGGAGCCGACCTATTCCTCCGAGTACGTCGAAGGCGCCCAGGAGGTGCTCATCCGCCACCTGATCCCGCGGCTGCTCAACCGCGAGATCTCTCTGGCGGACGTGGCGCGGATCCTGCGACCGATTCACGGCCACAACATGGCCAAGGCGGCGCTCGAGATGGCGATGCTCGACGCCGAGCTGCGGGCGGACGGCAAATCGTTTGGGCAATTCTTTGGCGCCACGCGCACGGCGGTGGACTGCGGGGTGTCGGTCGGAATCCACAGCTCGATTCCAGAGCTGCTGCAGACCGTCGGCGGGTATCTCGACGCCGGGTACCTGCGGATCAAGCTGAAGATCAAGCCCGGCTGGGACGTCGAGCCGGTACGTGCTGTGCGCGAGCGCTTTGGCGACGTGCCGCTGCAGGTGGACGCGAACACCGCGTACTCGCTCGCCGATGCAAAGCACCTTGCCGAGCTGGATCGATTCGACCTCCTGCTCATCGAGCAGCCACTACCGGAGGAGGAGGTGCTCGCACACGCCAAGCTCGCGCGCAACGTCAAGACGCCGATCTGTCTCGACGAGTCGATCACGTCGGCGCAGGCGGCGGCCGACGCCATCGAGCTCGGCGCGTGCCAGGTGATCAACATCAAGCCTGGCCGGGTGGGCGGTTACCTCGAGGGCCGCAAGATCCACGACGTATGCGTCGAGCGAGGCATTCCGGTCTGGATGGGAGGCATGCTGGAAACAGGGATCGGGCGCGCCGGCAACGTGGCGATGGCCGCGATGCCGGGTTTCACGCTGCCTGGAGACACCTCGGCGTCAGACCGCTACTACCACCGCGACATCACGGAGCCGTTCGTCCTTCAGGACGGCAGGCTGAAGGTGCCGACGCGGCCTGGTCTCGGAGTGACGGTGGATCGCGAATACCTGGACTCGATCACGTTCTGGAGTGGGACGCTCGGGCGTGGCGGCATGAGCGCGGCCTCGGGCTAGCGTCTACCCCATCAAGTCGGTCATGGCCGCGGCGCGTGCGGCGGAGCCCAGCCGGCGAAGGCCAAACCTGTCTTCGATGGTGGCGAGCAGGTTGTAGTGGTTGTAGGCGTGGCCGCTCACCCGGTGCGGCGTGTTCGGTCGGATGACGATGGTGAGGACCGAGTTGATGCTGTCCTCGCCCTCATCCCAGGTCAGGAGCAGCACACCGCCTTCCTTCCATGCCTTCGTCGCGAGGATGGTCGGCACGGTCTGAGCCAACCACGCGTCGGCTGTCGCGGTCGAGCAGTCGTGGCCGTCGTGGCACATGTTGGGGGTGATCCAGACAAACCGCGGAACGTTGCCGGAGATATCGCGGGCGAACTGCGTGAAGGGCACGACCTGAGGGGGGCACCGGCCGCCGTAGTACGCGAACGGATTGTGCTTGACGGCGTAGAGAGTGGTGTTGCTGAGGCAGCCGCCGCTTGTCATGCCCTCCATGTAGGCGCGCCAAGAGATCCCGGCCGACGTGAGCTGCGCGCCGAGGCCGCCTGCCGGCAGGGCATGGTACCCGTCGTCCGTGATTCCCCATGTGCTGCCCGAGGTCATGGCGAGGTAGTTGGGAAGGCTGGGGTGAGTTACTCCCCGGTAGTTCGTCGCAAGGCCATATTTCGCCGCCAGCTGCGACGTGTAACGACCGGCGAGCGCGTCTTTGTACGAGCGGTTCTCCATCACGATGACGAAGACGTGCGATGGGGAGGGGGCGGGCGCCGTGGTCGGAGCGGGCGCCGTGGTGGGAGTCGGCGAGGAGCTCGGCGACGCATTCGCCGTGGGTGTTGGACTCGCCGTCGGCTGCACCGCCGCGACGGGGGTCGGGCTGGGATGCGCGGCGGTGCGGGCCGGCCCGCAGGCCGCGACAGCGATCACGGCTAGCATCGGCAAGGCCATGAGACTGGCATCCGGGCGGTGGGAGTTCCACGTTCGGCCGGAGCGGGGTGGGCGGATCACCTCACTTCGCCTCGACGGCGAGGAGCTGCTGGACCAGGGCATCGGAGTTGACCAGCCTACCGCGAAAAGCTTCGTCGAGGGCGGCGCATGGGGCTGGGACGAGATCGTGCCAAACCTGGAACCGACCGACGAGCTGCCCGACCACGGCGAGGCGTGGCGGCTGCCATGGGAGGTGCTGGATGAGGGCCTGATGCGGTGTCGGGGCCGGCTGGTGCCTTGGGAGCTGCAGCGCCGCATCGAGCTCGATGACGCGGTCAAGGTCGCGTATCAGTACCGAAATGTGGGTAGGTCAACGCAGCTCGCGTACTGGTGCGCGCACCCGCTGTTCAGGTATGAGTCGGGGATGGAGATCGGCGCGGAGGTGCCGAGCGCTCTTGGAGAAGGCGCCAGCACAAAGGTCTTTCTACCGGCTGGATCGGTCGACCATATCGTGCTCGGGTGGAGCTCCGGCAAGCGCATCGCGGTGAGCTGGGACGCGTCGCTGACGCCTGATGTGGCCATCTGGATGTGCAATGGCGACATCGGCGGGTATCGCCAGATCGCCGTAGAACCGGCGACTGCCTCGCCTGTGCTCGAGGCCGGCGCGTCGTTCGCCTGGTGGCTTCGAATCACCCCTCTCTAAACTGAGCCCGTGCCCAAGGTCATCGGGCTGCGCTGTCGGGAGTGCGGCGCTGAGTACGAGCTCCAGGCGACGCACGTCTGCGAGATGTGCTTTGGTCCGCTCGACGCCGTCTACGACGAGGCGTTGCTGCGCAAGATCGTGAAGCGGGACCGCATCGAGTCGGGACCCAAGTCGATGTGGCGCTATCGCGACCTCTTGCCCGTCGAGGATTCCGTCGCGGTCGTCACACTCGGCGAGGGCCTGACTCCGCTGGTGAAGGCGGACCGCCTGGGCGCGGAGCTCGGACTGCGCAACCTCTATCTGAAGAACGACAGCATGAACCCGACCAACTCGTTCAAGGATCGGGTCGTTTCCGTCGCCATCAGCTGGGCGCGCGCGCACGGTTTCGAGACGATCGCATGCGCCTCGACCGGGAACCTCGCCAACGCGGTGGCCGCGTACGCGGCGCGCGCGGGTCTGGAGTGCTTCGTCTTCATCCCCGTCGACCTCGAGCCGGCGAAGGTCGCGAGCATCAGCGTCTTCGACCCGAATGTCGTGGCGGTGCGAGGGAACTACGACGAAGTGAACCGATTGTGCAGCCAGCTGATCGAGTCGACGCCATGGGCTTTCTGCAACATCAACATCCGCCCCTTTTACGCCGAGGGCTCGAAGACGCTGACCTTCGAGACCGCCGAGCAGCTCGGGTGGAAGCTCCCCGACGAGATCATCATCCCGATCGCCAGTGGCTGCCAGTTCGTGCGCCACCGCCAGGCGGCGCGTGAGCTCATCGAGTATGACCTCGTGCGCGGAGACCGCGTGCCTGCGTTCACAGGCGCTCAGGCGCTGGGCTGCGCGCCGGTCTACAACGCATTTCATTCCGATACTCCGGACCGCGTCCTGCCCGTCAAGCCGAACACCATCGCGCGGTCGATCGCGATCGGCAACCCGTCGGACGGTGTTTACGTGAACCGCATCGCGCGCGAAACCGGCGGCGTGGTCGAGGCCGTGACCGAAGAGGAGATCGTCGATGCGATCCGGCTCCTTGCGCGGACCGAGGGAATCTTCACCGAGACGGCGGGCGGGGTGACGATCGGCGTGCTCGCCAAGCTCGCGCGCGAGGGGCGCTGGAATGGCGACGAGGTGGTCGTCGCTTATGTCACCGGCCACGGGCTGAAGACCGCCGACGTGCTTGCCTCGGTGAACGGCCACGCCAAGCGGGTGGAAATAGAACCCACCATGAAGTCGTTTCGCGAGAAGGTGTCGATTTAGGTAATGGCGCAATTTCGAATTCCTGGACCCTTGCGGAGGCTCTCGGACGGCCAGGTGACCGTCCCCGTGGAGGCGGCCGACCTGGCGTCGGCGATCGAAGCGCTGGACGCCCGGTATCCCGGCTTCCGGGACCGCTTGCTCGATGAGAAGGGCGAGCTGCGCCAGTTCGTCAACGTCTACCTGAATGACGAGGATGTCCGCCTGGGGTCGGGTCTCCGGGAGAAGGTCGGCAAGGACGACGAGATCTCGATCGTGCCGGCGGTGGCGGGAGGCTAAGAAGCCAGGCGCTCGCCCCACCGGCGCTTTGCGCCACCTCCCCACAAGTGGGGAGGAGTTATGAACTTCACGCCCTCGCCGGCCCTGATCACCTGCCATCCACCTTCATGGACAAGTCGGTGGTGGTGGTAGCACAGAGGGAGCAGGTTGGGCAGGTCGCTTCTTCCGCCGCGAGCCCAGAACTCGATGTGATGCGGGCTGGTCATGTTGACCGGCCGGTCGCATTCCGGGGCCGCACAGGTGCGGTGTCTTGCTTTGAGCGCTCGCCACTGCGATGGCGAGACACTGCGCGTTGCTCGGCCAACGTCAACGACGACAGAGTCAGCCTTGAGAACCCGGTGCAGGGTTCCGTCGCAGGCCAGGCGCTGGACGGTCTTGCTCGAGATCGGCATTCCGCCTTGCAGCTCTGATGCGGGAGCACCCAGCTCGCCTTTCAGGCCTTCGATGGTGGTGTTGATGCTGATGTGCGGCCGCACGCCGTTGCGCCTGGGCAGCGTGCCGGCGCCCATGGCGTGGTGCATGGCCTCGACCAGCGCGTCAGCGCGCCGCTGCTTGGCCGTCCTCCGATCGTCGGCGCCCAGCGGATTGGACATGGAGTCGATGGCTGCCTTGAGGGTTGTGCCCCCGACCGGATCCAGCCAGGCGTCCAGCCGGTACATGCCGCCGCTCTCGCTGATGAAGAGCTGGCGGCGCTCGAAGTCGTCTTCGACTTTGGCCGAGAAGCCCTCGGGGTCGACCGCGTGCCACGTTCCGGCCGCGATGTCGCGCAGGTCTTTGATCGAGAAGCGCTTGGCGTTGCCGATCCACATCTCCTCGTCGAGGCG
>VBEG01000003.1 GCA_005882115.1 Chloroflexota bacterium | reverse complement strand
TCTTGCAGATGGCAGATGACCGAGGCCGCCTGGAATCCGATCTCGCCCGAGCTCAGCGCCTCAGCAACTATTGGCATCGACCTGAGCTGGCTGCCGACGCACAGCCGATCGGCCGCGGCGGTCTTGGACATTTGGCATTCCCTTGCCACCCATGAGCAAGCGCTCTGGCCGGACAGCAGATGCTGGTTGCGCTTCTTGGCCGCCGCCACGGCCCGGCAGAGCTTGCCCTGGAGGCGGTCG
>VBEG01000049.1 GCA_005882115.1 Chloroflexota bacterium | reverse complement strand
CCTGTGATGCCGAGGGCCAGGTAAACCAGGTTCGGTTCGCGGTTGACCTGGCGACCGCTTGAATCGGGACCCGGAGCCTCGCCGAAGATTCGACCCGAGCCGCTCCACCAGTGCTGCCTTGTCACCGAAGCCAGGCTAGCTCAGAAATGAGAAAGCGGCGGAGCATTTCACCCCGCCGCCTTTGTCTATCTAACGCCTAGCTCTGGACCGCTGCCGTGTTGGCGTGCTTCTCGACCCAGGCCCTGATGGGCGCAGCGCCGCCGGGGAAACCGACAAGGCGGTCGACCATCTTGCCGCCACTGAAAAGGCCCAGAGTCGGGATGCCCATCACGCCGTACCGGATCGCGATGTCCTCGTTGGCGTCGACGTCCAGCTTGCCGATCTTCACCTTGCCGGCGAACTCGCCCGCCAGCTGCTCGATGACCGGCCCCATCATGTGGCAGGGGTGGCACCAGTCTGCGTAAAAGTCCACCACGACAGGCTCGCCGGCCTGGAGGACATCCGCCTCGAAGGTCGGGCCGTCGAAGTGCTGAATCTTGTTGCTCATACCAGATACAAGGGTCCCGGGTCCGAACCTATTCCCAGGCCATAATCGGGCCATGTCTGTAGCCGCCGCCCCGCCGGTGGCGCCTGCCTGGGAGCGGGCCCTGCGGCAGTTTGGCGCCCGCTCCTTCGAGGCGGCGCCCGGCGCGTTCACCTGGATCATGCTGTTCGCGCCGGCCTGGATCCCGATCGTTTTCAAGCTCCCCGGGGCGATTTTCGTGGCGGTCGTGGTGCTGATCTTCGACGCCTACTGGGTGCTCCGCGCGGTCAGCGTCGTGACGGGCGTCTACAGCACCATGCTGCGGATGCGGCGGGACATGAGGAAGGACTGGCTCGCTCTCTGCCGCCAGCCAGCGCTCGGGGCCGGCGCCGACCCGCTCCAGTTCCTCCATCTCTGCGTCGTGCCCACCTACACCGAGCCCTACCACGTGCTCGAGCGGACGGTGCAGGCGATCGTCGACGCCAACTACCCCGACGAGCTGAAGCTGATCGGGATCATCACGCGGGAGACGGACAAGCCCGGATGGGAGAACGTGGCGCGCCTCAAAGAGAAGTTCGGCGGCAGGGTGCGGGGCTTCTATCACATCAAGGACCCGCTCGAGCCGGGCATCGTGATCGGCAAATCCGCGGCCATGAACTGGGGCGGTCGCTGGATGGTCCGGGTGCTCACCGAGGAAGGCTTTGACCTCAACAACGTCCTCATCACCGACCTCGACTCCGACTACCGCGTGCACCCGCAGTACTTCGCATGGATCAGCTGGCACCACGCTCGCCAGCCCCTGCGCGACTACATGATCTGGCAGCCCGTGCCGCTGTTCCACAACAACATCTGGCAGGTACCGCTCGCGGTGCGGATCATGTCCGCGAGCACCTCGCAGTGGCAGATGTTTCTCCATTCGCGGCCGCACCGGCTCGTTGCCTTCTCGAGCTACACATGCAGCCTCGAGTTCGTCCACAAGGTCGGTTACTGGGACAAGGATGTGATCCCCGAGGACTCGCGCTTTTACTGGAAGGCGTTCTTCACATTCGGCAAGCGCTTCTCTGTCAAGTCGGTCTGGCTGCCCATCTACGGCGACTCGCCTCAGGCCCGCGACTACGCGGCCACCCACGTCAGCCAGTACAACCAGATCAAGCGTTGGGCGTGGGGGATCACCGACGTCCCGTATGTGCTCGCCCGCTTTTTCAAGCACCCCGAGATCCCGCTCGTGCTGCGCTTTCGCCGGTTCATGAACCTGTTCCTGAACCACCTCAATTGGATCTTCCTGCCCGTGCTGCTGATATTCGGTGCGTCGGTGCCGATCTGGGTGAGCATCGACTTCTCGCTGACCGACCTCGGTCAGACGCTGTGGAGCATCTCGGGCTTGCTGCTCGGCGTCACCCTGTCGACCGTCGTCTTCTTCCTCTACTTCGAGATCCGGATGCTGCCGCCCAAGCCGCGTGAGTGGCCGCTGTGGAAAAAGGGCGGGATCTACCTCGAGTACTTCCTGTATCCGATCGTCGGCCTCGTCATGAGCGTCCTGCCGGCGTTTGAGGCCCACACACGATTACTGTTTGGTCGCTATCTCGAATACCGTGTGACGGAGAAAGTCTGAGATGGACGAAGACGGCGTCCGGACCCTGGCGAGCACGTTCCGAGGCTTGTTCCATGTGCTGCACGAGGGCTTTCGCAAGCAGGTGCGCGGGTTGGACCACGGCACCCTGAACTGGCGGCCTCTGCCGAAGGCGAACTCGATCGCGGTGCTCGTCACGCACAGTCTTGGTTCCGAGCGCGAGATGCTCCGGTCGGTGCGACTGGTGGCCACGGAACGCGACCGGGAGGCCGAGTTCAGCGTCGAGGCCGAGGCCGGGGACCTGCTTGCCTTACTCGACCAGGCGGACCGCGAGGTTGACGAGCTCCTCGGCGGGCTGACGGCCGAGGACCTGACCAAGAACCGACCGCGGGGCGACAACGAGCCCAAGCCGGGCCTCTACTGGCTGATCACGAACTACGGGCATGCGCGGGAGCACCTGGCGCAGATCGAGCTGACCAAGCAGCTCTACGACTCCCGAACGTAGGCCCTCAGTCCTCCCCATTCAAGGCGGGTGCCTGCGAAGCCGGCGGGGGGCTTACGCCCCGCAGACCGGTCCGGTGAAGTAGGGCAGACAGAAGTTCGGCCCGGCCAGTGCCCAGAACTCCAGAAACGCGACGTACAGAAGGCCCAGCACAAAGACTGTCCCGGTGATGATGTTGCGTCCGGGCACCGGCCAGCTCTTCCAGCCCAGGCGGCGGGCCATCCGCGGACCGGCGATCCCGTCGATGAAGGGAAACAGGATCAATGCTCCGACAACGATGCCCGGTATGACCTGCGACATGATCAGCTCGGGCCCGAGCTTCAGAAACTGAAATAGAAAGAGGAAGTACCAATCAGGTCGCGGAATCGTGACGGCGCGAGGGTCTGCCGCTGGCTCGAGCTGAAGGTTTTTCTGTACGAAGGCCGAGAGCACTCCGACAGCAATCAGCATCACCACCGCGATGATCGGGTACGGCCAGAAGTGGTCGGGAAAGAACGGGTGGGTGTCCTCGTCAGGCATATCGTCGGCCAGGTGGTGCCCGGCGTCGCCCATCAGGATGGGGAAGAGGGCGAGGCCGACGAGCACCGGATAGAGGATGTGGTCGGGGCCGATCGGCAGTCGCTTCCACTCAGGCTCAAGCGTGTGGCCGCCATGACCGTCAAGCTCGACGATCTGGACTTCCTTGGGCGCCGCCACCGCGGCGCCCGGGCCGTCGTTCTCGATCTTCTTATCGCTCACAACGGCTCCGAGATGCCGTGCGCCCGGATGAATCGGAAGTGCACGTACATCAACAGCACGATCAACGCCGGTAGCACGAATACGTGCAAGGTGAAGAAACGCTGCAGGGTTGGCGGCCCGACCACCGGGCCACCTTGCAGCAATTCCTTGACAAACATGCCGAGCTGCTGGGGCGGCGTCAAGCCCGCGATCTTGATCGTGACCTCGGTGGCGAAGTAAGCCTTGGTGTCCCAAGGTAGGAGGTAACCGGTCAGCGAGAGGGCGAGGATGATCAGAAGCATCAGCACGCCGACCATCCAGTTGAGCTCGCGCGGCGCGCGGTAGGACCCGGTCCAGTACACGCGGGCCATATGGACCAGGACCATGATGATCAGGAGGTTGGCGCTCCAGAAATGAACGCCGCGGATCAGCCAGCCCAGGTACACGGTGTTCTGGATGAACTGCACGCTCGTGTAAGCAGGGGCTGGATTCCCGGTCGCGTCGGGGACGTAGTAGAGCGCCAGCAGCACGCCGGTCAAGAGCTGGAAGACGATCAGGATGAAGACCATCCCGCCGAAGCAGTAGTAGAAGGCGTTGGCGAAGTTCGGCACGCGCTGGTAGAGCGCCTCATCGACTGCTTTCGTGAATGGATAGCGCTCGTCGAGCCAGTCCACCACCGCCACCTGGATTTCGCGCGGGTGCGGGATCGCCATCTAAAAGCCCAGCACTATGCCCTCAACCTGGATGTCGCCCGGGTTGGCGCCTTGCTTCCAGGCTAAGTGAGAAAGGGGAACCGGAGCCGGCCCCCGAAGCACAGTGCCGTCCAGGTGGAACCGCGAACCGTGGCATGGGCAGTCGAATGTCCTTGCATCCTTGTTGAGCGCCACGGAGCAGCCGAGGTGTGAGCAGTTGATCGCGAAAACGCTGACCTTGCCCTGGTTCTTGACCACGAATCCGCCAAAGGCGAGCTCGCCCGACGCGTTGTCGCCTCCGCCGTCGGCCATGATGAACGCCGAGTTGGGGTTGCGGGGCGCATCGAACTTGACCGCATCGCCGTCCTGTAGTTGGTTGATGGGCGTCTGCAGCGCGATGTTGATGGGGCCTTTCTTCTGGCCTTTGGGAGGGGCCGGCCAGAAGAAGACGAGGATGGGAAGCAACCCTGTGATCACGGTCGCGGTCATCAGGCTTGCGAGCCACCAGCCGAGAAACGTCCGCCGGGTGATTCGCCTTGGGGCCGCAGCGTCTGCCATCCGGCTCAAATCTTAACGATCCAGATAGGAAGGGAGGCCAACCGCATCGCGGACCTCGAGCATCGTCTGGCGAGCCACTTCGCGAGCGTTTTCGCTGCCCTCTTCGAGGATCTGATTCACGAGCGCCGGCGTGAGCTCCGCCCGGGCCTCCCGGAAAGGGCGGAAGGTCTCGATCATGCGCTCAGCGAGCAGCTTCTTCTTGTCGAAGCAGCCGATCTGCGCCTTGCGGCAGAGATCCCAGTAGTGCTCCCAGTCGTCGAAGAAGAACTTGTAGAACGCGCACACGTTGCACAGTCGGGGGTGACCGGGGTCCGTCTTGCGCGGCCGCTTGACGTCGGTGACCATGCTCATCACCTGCTTGCGAATCACGTCAGGGTCGTCGGTCACGCCGACGATGTTGCCGACGGTCTTCGACATCCGCTGCT
Organism: Chloroflexota bacterium; assembly: GCA_005882115.1. GTDB lineage: Bacteria > Chloroflexota > Dormibacteria > Dormibacterales > Dormibacteraceae > 40CM-4-65-16. Next base: position 22,037 of record VBEG01000049.1, on the reverse strand, counting down.
TGCCGTCCGTGCCCTTGACGAGGGGCGTCTCTGTGAGGAGGGCGCGAGGTTCGGGAAACACCGGCGCGTAGGTGCGGTTGAACCTGCGCGCTACCTCGCGGACTAGCTCCAGATGGGCGAGCTGGTCTTTGCCCACGGGCACCCCGCCGCCCTTCACGATCAGGATGTCCGCGCCCTGCAGGATGGGATACGAGAACAGGCCGAGGTTGACGTTGTCCGGGTGCAGCTTGGCCTTCTCCTTGAAGGTGGGCACGCGCTGCACCCAGCTCAAAGGCGTGACCATCGACAACAAGAGCGTCAGCTCGGCAACTTCAGGGACTTTCGACTGCAGGTACAGCACGCTCCGCTTCGGGTCGATGCCGACCGCGATCAGGTCGGCGGTCAGGTCGAAGACCTTGTCTTCCGCCTTGTGGCCGTCGGGCTCCGTGGTCAGCGCGTGGTAGTCGGCCACGAAGTAAAAGCACTCGTACTGGTTCTGCAGCTCGACCCAGTTCTTGGCCGCGCCGAGGTAGTTGCCGAGGTGGAATCGCCCCGTCGGGCGCATGCCGCTCAGGATGCGAATCCGGTCTGCCACGGCCGGAGTGTAACGAGGCCAACATCTACGATTCAGACAGTTGCCTGACAACGATCCAGCACTCGAAGCGCCGCCGAGCAGCCTAGGGCTCGGCTCGCGCGCTCTCCGCAACACGACGATCGTGCTCACCGCGAAGGTGGCCGCGCGCCTGATCGGCCTGTTCACGGTCTTGTACATGATCAGAAGGCTGGGCACCGACAACTACGGCGTGTTCAGCGCTCTCATCAACTTGACCGCGATCGCGAGCGTGGCCCTCGACCTCGGGTTCAATGTGCTGTTCGTCCGCGAAGGCGCCCGCCACCACGACCAGATCCAACGCTATCTGCGCAACGTGATGTCAGTTCGCCTTCTGATGTCGGTGGTCGCGCTGCTGCTGCTTGCCGCTCTCGTATATCCAATCGGGCTCGGCGACCTGATCGTCCCCGGCTTCGTTCTGATGGTGCTGACCTCGTACTCGACCCTGCTCCGCAACGGCCTCTACGCGGTTCAGCAGCTTGGCTTCGAGGCGATCGCAGTCGTGCTCGAGAGCGGTGTGCTGCTCGCCCTGGTGCTGTATGGAGGCATCACCCATCAAGGCGTGGCCTACTTCGTTTGGGCCTACGCCGGCCAGTACGCCTTCAGCTGCCTCTACTTCACCGTCGTGCTGGCGGCGAAGCGAATCGCGGTCATCGGTTGGAGGTTCGAGCCGTCGCTGCTGCGCGAGTGGTTGTGGAAAGGCTTGCCCTTCGCGCTCACCTTCGTGCTGACGATCATCTATTTCAAGATCGACCAGCCGCTGGTCCTGATCTTCCATGGCCGCGTCGACGCGTCGGTGTACGCGGCCGCGTACAAGCCGATCGAAGCGCTCCTGTTTGTCCCGATCACGTTCCTGTCCATCGTCTTTCCGGTTTTGGCGGTCTATCACCGTGAGCGTCCGAAGGAGATGCTCGACGCGCTGAACCGCTTCTACAAGGCGCTGTTGCTGATGGGATGGCCCGCGAGCGTCGGCATCTTCGTCCTCGCTCAACCCCTGACTCCTCTGCTGCTCGGCAGTCAATTTGGAGCCTCTGAAGCCCCACTGAAGATCTTGGCGCTGGCTCTTGGATTGGCTTTCATCAACAACGTGTTCATCGGCGCCCTCAACGCGTCTGACCGGCAGGTCTCCTTCACGTGGGCCGCCGCATGGAGCGTCGTTGCGAACCTCGCGCTCAACTTCGCCCTTATCCCGCCCTGGAGCTACATCGGCGCCAGCTGGGCAACCGTGGGAACCGAGCTCGTGCTTGGAATCGCCGGCTGGGTGCTTACCGCGCGCCACGTCGGCAGGGTGCCGGTGCTGACCCTAGGCTGGCGCGTCATACTCGCGGGCCTGATCATGGGGGTCGCCATCTACCCGCTGAGCGCGGTGCGGGGATTTGAAGTCGCGATTCCCATCGCAGCCGGCGCCATCATCTATGCGGTCGCGGTGTTGCTTCTCCGCGCCCTCAGCGGGGAGGAGATCGCCTGGGCGCGCCGTGCGCTGGCGCTGGCGCGCTGATGAAGTCCAAGCCCCTCTACCTCAAACCCCGCGGCGCCACAGAGCCCGTCGCGTGGGAGGAGATCGCGGTCGACGCGCCGGAGGTCGGCCCACCAACCTCGCTCGATGATGCCCAATTCGTCGCGCTCGACGTCGAGACGACCGGCAACGCGCCGTTCCTCGTCCTCGAGATCGGCGCCGAGCGGTTCCGGCTCGACCGCACGCTGTCGTTCTTCGACACGCTTGTCGACTGCCGTGCGCCCATCAACCCATACGCACGCAGACGTCACCACATCGACCGCTCGATGCTGATCGGGGCGCCCGAGTTCAAGGACGCAAGAAGGGGCTTCCTGCGTTTCGCTCAGGGCGCGGTGCTGGTAGAGCACAGCCACGACGCGTTCGACACCTGGCTCGTCGGACGCGGACTGGAGAGCCCGCTCGAGCATCCGATCATCGACACCACGGCGCTGGCCCGGCTCGTGCTCGACCTGCCGAAGGGCCAGACGCCGGGGCTGGCCCGGCTCGTGGACGAGCTGGGACTCGACGTCACGCCGGCCCACGCGGCGCTCGACGACGCAAGGGCGACCGCGATGGTGTTCCGCGCGCTGATCGAGCGTGCGCGTGAAAAATTGGGCTGGAGATCGGTTGGCGACGTGGTGGCCGCGCTGCCGCGACCGGTGATCGACCGGACGCCACCTAGTCGAAGAGGGTCATCTGCAGGTCCGGCTCGGGGTGCTCGAGGCCCGACAGTCCCACCCCGATCAGGCGCACCGGCCGCGACTCCACGTGCGACTTCTCCAGCGCCGAACGCGCGGCGCGGAAGATCGTCTCGACGTCGTCGGTCGGGCTCGTCCGGCTCACCTGGCGGCTCACGAGCCTGAAGTCAGGGAGCTTCAGCTTCACGTAGACCGTCCGCGCGCGCACGCCGTCGGTCTTCAGCCGTTCGGTGACTCGGTCGGTGAGGTCGCGAAGCGCGCGCTCGAGCTGGGCCCGGTCGCTGACATCGTCCTCGAACGTCGTCTCCGCCGAGATCGTCTTGGCGGGCCGGCTGCCGTCGACCGGCGCTCGGTCGCGGCCCTGGGCGAGTCGTTGGAGGACGGCGCCATTCGTGCCGAGCGCCTGGACCAGGCGTTGCGTCTCATAGGCGGCCAGCGCGCCCACGGTGCGCAGGCCCATCGCATGCAACCGCTCTTCGGTCTTCGGGCCGAGCCCCGGAATGACACCGATGGGCAGCGGCGCAAGGAAATCCGACTCCGTGCCGGGTAGGACGAGGACCAGGCCGTCGGGTTTGCGGGTCCCGCTCGCCACCTTGGCGACCAGCTTTGAGGTCGCGGCGCCCACCGATGCGGTGAGCCCGACCTCCGTGTGGACTTGGAACTTGATCCGGCGCGCCACATCGTCCGCGGTCGACGTGCCGTGCCTTGTGCGCGCGGTGACGTCGAGGTAGGCCTCGTCGAGCGCGACGCCCTCGACCAGCTCCGGTGATGTGAAGCGGCGGAAGATCTGGTGGACGACCCGGCTTGCCTCACGGTAGCGGGCGCCATCCGGCGCGACCACGGTCAGCTGGGGGCACACCTGAAGGGCCTCGTGCAGCGGCATCGCAGAGCGGACCCCATAACCACGCGCCTCGTATGACGCGCCCATCACGACCGCTCGCCGCGACCGCCCCGCCACAGCGACGGGAATGCCGCGCAGCTTGGGGTCGTCCCGCTGGTGGACGGACGTGTAGAACGCGTCCAGGTCGACATGCAGGATCGTCCGCGGCCAGTTGTCGGGTCGTGCCATCTGTTGTGCAGGCGCCAGTCTGCCACAACAACATGTGGCCTACCGCTGGTTCAGGGGGTCGGAGTCGGACTCGCTCCCAGCGCCGTGACCACGTTTTCGAAAACGTTCGATAGCTGATTGCCCATCGCGAGCAGGGCCACGATCACCAGGATCGAAACCAGGACCGCGACCGCCGCAAAGCCAAGGATGGTGACGACCACGGCCGTTGCGGTCCCGCCGCCGCCCGCGCGCGCGGGTGCGGCGGCACCGCGATTCGGCTCCCACGTCTGGCCGTTCCACCGCCACAACCGGTCCGCGGAGACCGCGGCCTTCCACTGTGAGCCGTCCCACCACCAGAAGCCATCGGGCGAAAACATGGTTTGCTGGCGCGGCGGAGGGATCTGGCCGGGGGGATCGGCTCCCATCTCCTGAACGATAATCCGGGGACGATGAAGGGAGTGATACTCGCCGGCGGCACCGGCAGCCGGCTGCATCCGCTGACGCGGATCACCAACAAGCACCTGCTGCCGCTCTACGACCGCCCCATGATCAACTACGGGATCGAGGCGCTCGTCGGCGCCGGGGTGGGGGAGATCATGCTCGTCACCGGCGGCACTCACGCGGGTGAGTTCCTGCGTTTGCTCGGCAACGGGCACGAGTTCGGCATCGACCGGCTGTTCTATGCGTACCAGGAGAAGGCTGGGGGAATCGCGGAGGCATTGGGCCTCGCGGAGAAGTTCGTGGCTGGCGACCGCTGCGTGGTGCTCCTTGCCGACAACGTTTTTGAGCGCTCGCTTCGTCCATGCGTGGAAGCGTTCCGCAAGCAGAAGAGCGGGGCGCGGGTCGTGCTCTCCCGGGAGAGCGACCGGGCGCACCTCTGCAACCTGGGTGTAGCTGAGTTCGATGGCAACCACAGGATCGCCCGGATCATCGAGAAACCGGAACAGCCGCCCAGCGACTTCGCGGTAACGGGCGTGTATTTCTACGACGAGTCCGTCTGGAGAGTCCTGCCCGAGCTGAAGGTATCGGGGCGTGGCGAGCTCGAGATCACCGACGTCAACAACTGGTACCTCGACCACAGCCAGATGGAGTACGACGTCCTCGATGGATTCTGGGGTGACGCGGGTGAGTCGATCCCCGCCTACCACGCGGTCGGCGATTTCGTGCGTGCCCACGGCGCGAACAAGGAATCGTGACCCGGCGAGAATCAGTGATCGAAGGCGTCGTTGTCAAAGACCTCGTGACGCATGAAGACGAGCGCGGTTTCTTTCGTGAGGTCATCCGGGAGACCGACGATTTCTTCGAGCACTTCGGCCAGTGGAGCCACTCGCTGATGCACCCAGGTGTGATCAAGGCATGGCACATCCATCAGCGGCAGACCGACTGGTGGTACGCGATCGGGGCGCTCAAGGTCGCGCTCTACGACACGCGCGAGGGGTCGCCGACGAAGGGTCAGCTGATGGAGCTGCTCATGGGAGACGGAGCGCCCTCGTGCCTGAAGATCCCACCCGGTGTCGCGCATGGCTGCCGCGCGCTCGAGCGCACGCATCTTCTCTACGTGACGTCGGGCGTGTACGCCCCGGATGACGAGGGTCGGATACCTCACGACGACCCGACGATCGGCTACGACTGGACGTCCGGGCCGCGCATCACGTGAGCCGGCCGCTCAAGCGCCTCCTGGTTGCGGGAGCGGCCGGGTTCATCGGCTCCAACTTCGTCCGCCACCTGCGACAGAAGCGCCCTGAGGTGGAGGTCACCGTCCTCGACAAGCTCACGTATGCAGGCAACCTGGCGAATCTCCACGAGTTCGATGGCCAGCCGGGTTACCGATTCGTGCATGGCGACATCTGCGATGCTGGGCTGGTCGACTCGCTGGCGGAGGAGTGCGACGCCATCGTCAACTTCGCCGCCGAGACACATGTCGACCGCTCGCTGATGGATCCTCTGGCGTTCATCGACACCGATGTGCGCGGGACGGCTGTGCTGTGCGAGGCCGCGCGAAGGCACGAGCACCAGGTGTTCCTCCTCGTCAGCACCGACGAGGTCTACGGTCACGTGGGCGAGGGCCGGTCGTTGGAAACCGACGCCTTCCGGCCGCGGAGCCCTTACTCGGCAAGCAAGGCGGGCGGCGAGCATCTCGCGCATGCCTACGCCGAAAGCTTCGGGCTACCGCTGTTGGTGACCCGCGGCTCCAACAACTACGGTCCAAACCAGTACCCGGAAAAGCTCATCCCGGTCTTGATCACCAACGCGATGGATGGCTTGCGGCTCCCGCTGTACAACGACGGCACCGCGGTGAGGGACTTCATCTACGTCGAGGACCACTGCCGGGCGATCGATCTCGTTCTCCATGAGGCTCCCGCCGGCAACGTGTACAACGTCGGTACGGGGGGTGAGACGAGCGGCCTGCAGGTTGCCGAGGCGGTGCTCGACATCATGGGCAAGCCCCGCAGCCTCATCGAGTTCGTCGCGGATAGGCCAGGGCACGACTATCGGTACGCGGTCGACATCGCAAAGATCACTGCCCTTGGATGGGAACCGCAGGTCACCTTTCCGGAGGGGCTCGAGCGGACGGTGCACTGGTACGAGGAGCATCCAGAGTGGTGGCGGCCCCTCAAGTCGGGCGAGTACTGGGAGTACTACCGGCGCAACTACCGACCGCTGGTCACGTAGAGGTCAGCCGGAAGCAGAAGCCTCGCGAATCAGCCGCCACTCACCGCCATCCCACCAGTAGTGCCCGTCGTCAGAGCGCAGCGCGTTGGGCGGGATATCGTGCGATGACTCGCGCCAGGCCTGGCCGTCCCACCAGTACCGCCCGTCCGGCGATATATGGAGCTCGATCGCGGCGGCGTGCTGCACGCGCGGCCGGCGCCGCAATACGAGGAGCACGATGAGGGCGGCGAGCACCGCGACCGCGACGGCAGCGCCCAGCACGTACGCAGCGGGCGTCACGAGCTTGAGAGGGTCGGCCAGGATCGACCGCGCCGACTCCGGCCACTGCGAAGGCGGAATCGTGTACGGCGGAGCGGTGTCGTACTGGCGCCTGGTCTGGCTTGGGGTGGAATCGCCAAGGTCGTCGGCCCCGGAAACGAGCCCGATGATGAAGTAGTCGTTGCCCTTGACGAAGTAGGCGACGTCGGCGTAGGCGGGGGTGGTCGGGTCGGCGAAGTGCACCCCGTAGGCCGTCTCGATGCCGGTGATCGACATCGCGCTCTTGTAGAACTGGTCCGCCTTGTCCAGTTCCTGCGACGTCCCCAGCCACTTCTTGGCCCCGGATCCGCCGCTGAAGGCGATCACGATCTCGAGCAGCAGGTGGCTGGAAGCCTGCTGGACCCAGCTGCGGCCATATCCAGAAACGAACCCGTCGCGCTGCAGGGTGGTCTGCGTCCCCGAAGGATCGGCTGGTCCGAGAAAGTCGACGTAGTCCTTGAGGCCGAACGGACCCTCGAGGGCGAGGCCCTGGGTGGTGTCCTCCTTGTAGTCGGAGGCCGGTGGTGCGGCCAAGAGGGTGGCCAGGCTTGGCGCCGGCGTGGGTGCCGCGAGGGCGACCGCCGGAAGGAACGCCAGCGCGGCCACGGCCGTCGCCACGATCAGACGAGTCAACCCAGGCTCAGGAGGTTGGCGGCCACTCCTGCTGCGGCTGCTGGGGCGGGCCGGCGTGGGGGACTGTACGCCAGTTCTGCCCATCCCACCAGAGTGCTCCATCGCTGGATCTCTGCGCTGACGGAGGCGTCTCTGTGGCTGCGTCGCGCCAGTTCTGACCGTCCCACCAGTACTTGCCATCCGTCGACATTTGAACGCCGCCGGCCGGCGGGGAACCCATCGCGCCGGGTGCTGCCACCATCGCGGGCGTCATGCCGCCGCGCCGTCGCATCGTCAGGGCGAGCACCGCCACGACGGCGACCACGATCAGCGCCCCGATGATGCCCACCGCCAGCAAGGGGAACGAGCCGGCCACAGTCTTGGAGGCGTTCTCGGGCCACTGGGATGAGGGAATCGTTTGCCCCGGCGCCTGGTCGAACTGCGTCTTGGTCTGCGTCGTTGCGAGGCTGAGCACGTCGTCCTTGGTCGACACGACGCCGACGATGAAGACGTCGTTGCCCTTCACGAACGAGAAGACGTCGCCGACCGTGTTGCTGGACGAGTACTTGAAGTGGCCACCGTAATAAGGGTTGACGCCGGTGATCGTGTCGGCGCGGACGTAGGTCGGGTCGGACTTGTCGCCCGCCTCAGCGGCGGTCAGCCAGTCCTTGGCGCCCCGCCCGCCCGTGAACGCGATCACGGCCTCGACCATCGCGCGCGACGAGGCCTTGTCGATCCATGTCTTCCCGTATCCATCGACGAAACCGTCGTGGTTCAGGGTCTTCTCGATCTCGGTCGCCTGGGCCTCATCGCTTGCCACCGCGTAGTCATGGGCGGTGAACGAGCCATGGAATGAGGTCGATGTCAGCTCGGTGTAGCCGCTCGGTGGCGCCACCAGCACAGTGTCGAGCCCCGGCGAAGGGATCGGGGCAGCCGCGGCGGTCAGCGGTCCAAGAGCCAAAAACGAGATCGCGAGGGCATAGATCAGGCGGTTCACGCGCGACATCTTAGCCTCTGGTCCGAAATCTTCCACCGATTCCGCGCCAGTACCAATGCAGATAGCGCGGAAGCCACTGCCAGAGCCGGAATCGGCTCTGGCCCGCGGTGCGATCGCTCCAGGTGGTGGGCACCTCGGCCACGCGCATCCCAAGCCGGTACGCCTTGACCGTGAGCTCCAGGCCGAGCTCAAAACCACCCCGTGACTCGATGGTGACCTGGTTGAGGAGGCGTTTCGAGTAAAGCCGAAAATTGCTGGTCGCGTCGTGGATGGGCAGGCCTCCCAACCAGTGCAGCGACAGGCCGGCGGCGCGTGACATGGTGCGCTTGAGGAGGGGGCCGCCAAGCTGGCGCCCGCCCCGCATGTAGCGCGATCCGGCGACGACATCCGCGCCACCCCGGGCAAGCGCGTACATGGGATCGATGTCGGCCGGGTCGTCCGAGCCGTCGCCCATGGTGATGAGGACGAAGGGGCCGCGTGCGGCGCGCAGCCCGGACTTCATGGCGTTCAGTACCCCGCGGCCAAGCGTGTTCTTGTGCAGGCGCAGCTGGGGCAGCTCGGCCTGCAGGCGCTTGACCACCGGCACGGTCGTGTCTTCGTCGAAGTCATGAACCACAAGGACCTCGAGCGGCCTGGTCTTGGTGTGCTCGACGACGCCGCGCAGCGTGGGGACGACGTTCTCGCCCTCGTTGTAGACCGGTATCACGACGCTGAGCGCCGGCGTCTCGTCGCCCACGTGCCTAGATGCGGCCGGCCTCGATCTCGTCGCGGATCCACGGGATCACCTCGTCGAGCACTTCCTCGAGCGGGGTGGTGGCCTCGAAGCCGAGAACATCTCGTGCCTTGGCGACGTCTGGCACGCGCATCTGCACGTCGTGCTCGTAGGGCCGATCCGAGACGACCCGCAGCGGCCGGTCCTTGCCTTGGATCTTCCTCCAGACGATCTCCGCCAGCTCGCGAACCGTGGTCGAGCGGGCCGTGGACAGGTTGAAATCCTCGTTGAGCGCCCGCTCCGATTCGATGGCGAGCCGGATCCCGCGCGCGAGGTCCCCGCCGTAGGTGTAGTGCCTCACCTGGCTTCCGTCGCCGAGGATGTGCAGCGGGTCCTGGCCTTTCAGCACCTTCTGGACGAGGTCGGGGACGACGTGGCTCATAGCGAGCTTGACGTTGCCACTGTTTACGTCGCTGTCCCGCAGCGCTCGGCGCTCGCCGATGCCCACACAGTTGAAAGGACGCAGGATCGTGAAGGGCAGCGAGTACTGCTCGTGCGCCCCACGCGCGAAGTACTCGGTGGCGAGCTTCTGGAAGCCATAGGTCGACCGGGGTGGTGGGCTGGTCATCTGAGCGCCCTCAGGAGTGGGGAACACCGACGCCGATTCGAAGACCATGCTGCTCGAGAGAACGGTGATCTTCTGTAGGCGACCGTTGCGAAACGCGTTCACCGCCGCATCGAAGGTCGCGGCGCTGATGCGTTCGTTCTCCGCCAGCAGGTCGTACGCGAACTCGTGGAAATACGAGATGCCGCCGATCATCGCGGCGCCGGCCACGATGTGGTCGCAATCCAAAGCGAGCCTGCGCAGGAGCCCGGCGTCCTTGGCGTCGCCCTCGACGAGGCGGTATCGAGGGTCGTTGTCGAACGTCCGTGAGACGCGGCCGTACTTGCTGAAGTTGTCCACGCCGACGACCTCATGGCCGGCGTCGAGGAGCTCGGCGACGAGGTAGCCACAGATAAATCCCGCGGCGCCGGTGACGAGGACTTTCAAGCGAAGGGGAGAGCACCAGCGCGAAGCGCCGCGTTGAGAGGGAACGCCGCGTTCCCTCTCATAGTCTTATCGGTCCAGTTACGCCCCAGATGTCCACCACCTCGCGCCCGTCCAGTTCGAGGCCGCGATACACGCGATGCGGTGCCCCCACCACGATGACATCCGACTCGCGCAGGACCTTGTCGAGAGGCTCGAAGCTGGGGTCTGGGACGTAGGGGTCGGTGCACATGACCTTGGCGCCCTTGAACTGGGCCAGCTTGCGCAGCTTGTAGCTCAGCGATGCGCGGGGGTCGTCGGACTCTCCCTTGAACGCCATGCCGAGGATGCCGACGGTCCGCCCGAGAAGCGGCTTGCGTGAGTTCAGCGTGTCGACGATGTAGCCGGGAAGGCCCTCGTTGACCTGCATGGCCGCCTGGCCCATGGGGAAGTGGTCCGACGTGAAAGCGGAGAGCTGCATCGTGTCCTTCAACAGGCAAGGGCCAGCGGCAAAGCCAGGCCCAGGTAGGTCCTGCGCGCGCGGGTAGTCCTGCCGGATCGCATTGAGCACCCGGTTGTAGTCGAGCCCCGACCGGTTGACGATCTGGAAGAACTGGTTGGCGATCGCAAACTTCATGTAGCGCCAGGTGTTGGTGAGGAGCTTGGCCAGTTCGGACTCGAGCGGCGTCGTGCGGACCACGGAAACCCCCATCCGCTCGAACAGCGCCTTCGCTTTTGCAAACGCCGCGTCGGAGTTCACGCCGACGAGCTGCGGCAGGGTCCGCAGCTCCTCCAGCGCATGACCCTCGGCGATTCGCTCCGGACAGAACGCGACCTCCGCTTCGATGCCGGCGGCGCGTAGGCGCCGCTCCACCGTCTCCGTCGTCCCGGGATAAACCGTCGAGCGGAGAACGACGAGCGAGCCGCTCTGCACGTGAGGCGTGAGATCGTCGAGGACGCGCTCGAAGATCCGGACCGACGGATTCATGAACTCGTCGATGGGCGTGCCGATGACCAGGATGATCGTCTTGGTCCGGCGCAGCATGGCCGGGTCCGGCGACAGCTCGAGGCGGCCTGTCGGCAGCAGCGCAGACAGCAAGGCCTCGGCGCCCGTCTCGCTGAAGGGCACGCGTCCCGCCTTGACCTGGTCGATCTTCGCCTGGTCGATGTCGTTGATGCCGACCCGGTAGCCGCATTCGGCCAGCGACAAGGCGAGCGGCAGGCCGACATGGCCGCAGCCGCCGACGATCACGAGATCAAGGTCGTTCATGGCGGGCAAATTATGCTTCCTCGTGCTCATGAACTCACCCCGGAAGGGCGCGGGTCGCCCGACCGTGCTGCTGGACATGAGACCTCTACAGGGTCCAAGCGGCGGCCGCGGCGTCGGCGCCTACGCCCGGGGACTGCTCGGAGGCCTGATCCGTGCCGGCTTCGATTCGCACATGACTCTCCTCCTGGACGTCGCGTTTGACGAGCCGGACCTACCGCCCGGCGGCTACAGGCTCGCCGGGTGTAGGCGCCGCAGCCATGGGCAGCTGGCTGCGTACGAGGACGCGGTCGCCCTGACCGCTGACATCCAGCGCATTGCCCCCGACGTCTACCACGCCATAGATTTCCACCTTCCGGGCCGCAGCCCTCGTCCCATGGTGGTGACGCTCCACGATCTGATCCCCTGGGCTTGGGGAGGTCCTCGGATGCGCGGCGAGAGGTTGCGCTACATGGCGGCGTTTCGCCTGCTGCGCAGGGCCGACGCCGTGATCGCGGTGTCGAAAGCCACCGCCGAGGACGCAGCGCGGTTGCGGGTGGCGGCGCGGCAGCGGGTCCGCGTCATCAGCGAGGCGGCCGACCCGGTGTTCGCGCCCAGGGAAGGCGCCGCGGAACGGGTGCGCGGCAGGTGGGGTGTCGAAGGCCCTTACCTTCTGTTTGTCGGCGCGCTGGACGCGCGCAAGGATCCGGCGGCGCTGCTGGACGCGTGGAACGCGGCGCGGTCCTCGCTCCCGGGCGTGCAGCTAGTTCTCGTGGGAGATCCGGGGCGCCAGGCGCCGCCGAACATGCCAGGCGCCGTCCAGGTCGGGCGTGTCGACGACGGATCGCTCGCCGACCTCTACTCGGCCGCCGGCTGCCTGGTCTTCCCCAGCCGGTATGAGGGCTTCGGCCTGCCGTGCCTGGAAGCGATGGCATGCGGGTGCCCGGTGGCGGCGTTTCGCAACACGAGCCTGCCCGAGGTCGTGGACGAGGTCGGCATGCTCGTCGAGGACGGCGATGGCAACGCGCTGGGCGCAGCGGCGGCGGCCATGATCGGGCAGCGTGAACGTTGGAGCCGAGCAGGGCTGCGTCGCGCACGCAATTTCAGCTGGGACAAGGCCGCTCGGGAGACCATCGCGGTCTACGAATCGCTGATCAAGGCATAATCGGCGCGCCATGAGCAAAGTCGCCGTGATCGGCGCGGGCTACGTTGGGTTGACGACGGCCGCTTGCCTGGCCGACCTCGGTAATCAGGTCACTGTGGTCGACGTCGACCACGAGAAGATCGCCCGTCTCCGACGCAATCAGGTCCCGTTCTACGAGCCAGGCATTCAGGAGCTGGTCGAGCGCAACGCGAAGGCGAGGCGCCTCGCGTTCACGACCTCGTACGCGGACGCGGTGCCGGGCGCGGAGTACGCGATCATCGCCGTGAGCACCCCGGAGGGCGAGGGCGGGGAGGCCGACCTTTCCTATGTCGAGGCCGCCGCGAGCTCGATCGCGGACGCGATGGACGGACCGCTCGTCGTGGTCAACAAGTCCACGGTGCCCCCGCTGACCGGCGATATGGTGTCGGCGGTGCTCAAGCGGCGCAACGGCGAATTCGCGGCGACTGTCGTCTCCAACCCCGAGTTCCTTCGCGAAGGGTCAGCCATCCAGGACTTCATGCACCCGGACCGTATCGTCGTGGGCAGCCACGACCGCGACGCGGCAGAGAAGGTCGCGATGCTGTACGCGCCGCTCGAGGCGCCGATCCTGATCACTCCAAATATCTACACCGCGGAGATGGTCAAGTACGCGTCGAACGCGTTTCTGGCGACCCGCATCTCGTTCATCAACGAGATCGCGCGGATCAGCGAGCGTGTCGGCGCCGACGCCAAGCTCGTCGCCGAGGGTATGGGCCTGGACAAACGAATCGGTCCGAGCTATCTCGACGTCGGGCTGGGCTGGGGTGGTTCCTGTTTTCCAAAAGACGTTGCAGCCCTTACAGCGTTTGCTGAAAACTTCAATTACCACCCCGAGCTGCTGCACGCGGTGATGGACATCAACCGCGACCAGCGGATGCTCGTCATCGACAAGCTTCGCGAGTGCCTCGAAGAGCTGCCGGCGAAGGTCATAGGCCTGCTCGGCCTTGCTTTCAAGCCCAACACCGACGATATGCGCGAGGCGCCGAGCGTGGACATCGCCAAGGTTCTGCTTGCGGCCGGCGCCGAGGTGCGCGCCTACGACCCGGCGGCGATGGAGCGCTCCCGGACCCTCCTGCCCGATGTCGAATACCTGAAGGATGCGTACCAGGTCGCGTCTGGCGCGGACGCGCTCGTCCTCGTCACGGAATGGAACGAGTTCCGCCAGCTCGACATGGCCCGCGTCAAGCAGCTCATGCGGCGGCCGGTCATCGTCGATGGCCGCAACATCTACGATCCGGCCGTGATGCGCAGCCTGGGCTTCACCTACCGCGGCGTTGGCCGCGAGTAAGCCGAGAGCCGTAGTTTCCGGCGGGGCCGGATTCATCGGCTCACACCTCTGCGAGTCCCTGCTCGACCGCGGCTGCCGCGTGCTTGCGCTCGACAACTTCATCACCGGGTCGGCGGACAATCTGAAGGCGCTCCGTTCGAACCCCGACTTCGAATTTCGCCGGATGGACATCAACCACGGCATCTTCATCGGCGGCGATGTGCGCTATGCGCTGCACTTCGCTTCGCCGGCGTCGCCACCGCAGTACGACTCGAACCCAATCCACACCCTGAAGGTCGGCACGGTCGGGACGATGAACATGCTCGGCCTCGCGCGGGCAAAGAACGCGACCTTTCTGCTCGCGTCGACATCCGAGGTGTACGGCGACCCGCTCGTCCATCCGCAGCCGGAGTCCTACTGGGGCAACGTCAATCCCATCGGCCCGCGCGGTTGCTACGACGAGGCCAAGCGCTGCGCAGAGGCTTTTGCGATGGCCTACCAACGCACACACCAGGTCGACACCCGGATCGTGCGCATCTTCAATACGCACGGGCCGCGGATGCAGGTGTCCGACGGTCGCGCGGTTCCGAACTTCATGGCCCAGGCGATCCGCGGCGAGCCGCTGACCGTGTACGGCGATGGTTCGCAGACGCGCAGCCTGTGCTTCGTCTCCGACCTTGTACGGGGGATCCTCGCGGCGCTGGACAAGGGCGACGAGCTGCCGGTGAACCTGGGCAACCCGGAGGAGGTGACGGTGCTCGAGCTCGCGCAGACGATCATCCGGCTCGCCGGCTCGAAGAGCCGGATCGAACACCGCGACCTCCCTGTGGACGATCCGAAGCAGCGCCGGCCCGACATCGCGCACGCGAAAGAGCTTCTTGGCTGGCAGCCCGAGGTCGGCCTGGAAGACGGGCTGGGCCGAACTCTTGAATACTTTCGTTCAGTCGTATGACTTCGCCCGAGGAATTGAAGCGCTATGTGAGGGACGTGGCCGACTACCCGCAGAAGGGGATCATCTTCCGTGACATCACCCCGCTGCTTGCCGAGAAGAAGATCTTTGCCGAGGTCGTGGAGATGATGTCGAGGCCTTGGACCGCCGACCCGCCTGACCTCGTGGCCGCGATCGAAGCGCGAGGATTCATCCCGGGCGCGGCGATCGCGGTCAAGCTTGGCGCCGGTTTCGTGCCTATACGCAAGACCGGCAAGCTTCCCTGGACCACGGTCATGGAGTCGTATGACCTCGAATACGGGACAGACTCGCTCGAGGTCCACTCCGACGCCGTTCAGCCCGGCCAGTCGGTCTTGATCGTGGATGATGTTCTTGCCACGGGCGGTACCGCGTCAGCGGCCGTGCGGTTGCTGCGAAAGCTCGGTGCAGCCGTGGTCGGCGTGCAGGTTCTGATCGAGCTCGGCTATCTCGAGGGACGTCAGCGCCTGCAGGACGTGAAGCTTGTCAGTGAGATCGTGTACTAGGAGTCCGACTTGAAGGTAAGTTCCAGGGGAAACGACGTCAAAGATCTGAACCTGGCGGCGCAGGGTCAGGACCTCATCGACTGGGCCGCGCGCGAGATGCCGGTTCTAAGCCTGATCCGCCAGCGGTTCACCACCGAGCAGCCGTTGAAGGGCCTGCGCCTCGCGGCGTGTCTTCACGTCACGAGCGAGACTGCAAACCTGATGCTGACGCTGAAGGCAGGCGGCGCGGACATCGCGCTGTGCGCGTCCAATCCGCTCTCGACCAACGACGCCGTCGCGGCAGCGCTTGCTTCGCATCACGCGATCAAGACGTATGCGATCCGAGGCGAGGACAACGATACGTACTACCAGCACATAGAAGCCGCGCTCGACCACCGGCCGCAAGTGACGATGGACGACGGCGCCGACCTCGTTTCGGTCCTGCATAAGTCGAGGCGCGACCAGCTGCCGGAGGTGATCGGCGGTACCGAGGAGACGACGACTGGCGTGATCCGTCTGCGCGCGATGGCGGAGCACAACGTCCTCTCCTATCCGATCGTCGCCGTGAACGAGGCCGACACCAAGCACATGTTTGACAACCGCTACGGCACCGGTCAGTCGACGATTGACGGGATCATCCGGGCGACCAACGTGCTGCTGGCGGGCAAGACCTTTGTCATCGCCGGCTACGGCTGGGTTGGCCGCGGGCTGGCGTCCAGGGCGAAGGGCCACGGCGCCGACGTCGTCATCACAGAGGTCGACTCGGTGAAGGCGCTCGAGGCGGCGATGGATGGCTTCCGCGTGATGACGATGGACGACGCGGCGCGCGAGGGAGACATCTTCGTCACGGTGACCGGTGACGTGAACGTGCTGGACCGCAAGCACTTCGATGCCATGAAGGACGGCGCAATCCTCGCCAACTCGGGGCACTTCAACTCGGAGATCAACCTGAAGGCGCTGGACGAGATTGCCACCGGCGTGCGGCAGGTGAGGCCGTCGGTCCAGGAGTACCGCGTCGGCGACGGCCGGCGGCTGTTTCTCCTCGGGGAAGGCCGCCTTATCAACCTCGCCGCCGCGGAGGGCCACCCTGCCGCCGTCATGGACATGAGCTTCGCGAACCAGTCGCTGTGCGCGGAGTACATCGCCAAGAACGCCAAGCAGCTCGAACGAAAGGTTTACGACGTGCCGGCGGATATTGACGCCGAGGTCGCGCGGCTGAAGCTGCACGCGATGGGGATCAAGATCGACACGCTGACCGACGAACAGCGCCGCTATCTTTCCTCGTGGGAGGAAGGCACCTAGCTGCCAATGT
This sequence comes from Chloroflexota bacterium, assembly GCA_005882115.1. Taxonomy (GTDB): domain Bacteria; phylum Chloroflexota; class Dormibacteria; order Dormibacterales; family Dormibacteraceae; genus 40CM-4-65-16. Next base: position 5,429 of record VBEG01000049.1, on the reverse strand, counting down.
TTGGACCCGCTCGGCGCACGTGGGTGCTGGGCGGGGGCGGTGCGCGCGGTGCGGCTCAGGTCGGCGTGCTGCAAGCGCTCTTCGAGGCCAACATCGAAGCGCCGACAGCGATCGTCGGCACGAGCGTGGGCGCCTTGAACGGCGCCTCTATCGCCGCGTACCCCTCTCTTGCCGGGACGATGATGCTGCGCGAGGTCTGGATGTCCCGGCCGGCGCTTAGCGTGTTTCAGGCCCACCCGCTCGGCCTGCTCGTCTCTGGCATCCGGCGCGACACGCTGAGCGCCTTCCCTCAACAGAATGTCAGGCGGCTGATCGACCGGGCGCAGGCTCTCACCGGCGTCTCGACTTTCGAGCAGCTTCGCGTTCCCCTGGCGGTGGTCGCCACCGATCTCAACGCAGGCAAGCCCGCGGTGTTCCGGTCCGGCGACCTGACGCCCGCGCTCCTCGCCTCGACTGCCATCCCCGGCGTGTTTCCGATGGTGCGCATCAACGAGCGGGATCACCTCGACGGCGGTGTGGTCGCGAACACCCCGCTGAACATCGCGGTCGACGACGGGGCCAAGGAGATCCTCGCCATCAGCCTGATGGCGGGCGGCGAGCGTGAAGAGGCTCCCGCCGGCTTCGGCGAGCTGATCGCCCGCACGCTCCAGCTGTCCCTGCATCACCAGATGCTCAGCGATTACGAACGTCTGCGCGAGCGATGCAGGATCGTGGTTTTCTGCCCGGTGACCACCCCGACCGCGACGTGGGAGATGAAGCGCGAGCACCTCGAATCGGTGATGGAATCGTCGAGGGCGGCGATGGCGCAGCTTCTCCACGCACGCGGCTCCAAGCTGTTCCGGCATTCGGGTATCCACTACCTGCACCTGGGTTAGCATTCGCGCCGTCCCAGAGGTTTGAACCTGGCGCTTGGGGACTGGCCCAAAACGGCGGCCTGGCCTTGCCGGCGCGGGAGATGCAAAGGAGGACCGCATGCCGTCGCTATTCACGTCCGAGTCAGTCACCGAAGGCCATCCCGACAAGCTGGCCGACCAGATCTCCGACGCCATCCTCGACGCGATCCTGGCCAAGGACCCGCTGGCCCGCGTCGCATGCGAGGCGATCGTCACCACCGGCCTGGTGATCGTGGTGGGGGAGATCACGACGGACTGCTACGTCGACATTCCACGCATCATCCGGCAGACCGTGCGCGAGGTCGGGTACACCCGCGCGAAGTACGGCTTTGACGCCGAGACGTGCGGTGTCGTCAGCAGCATCGACGAGCAGTCGCCCGATATCGCGCAGGGAGTGGACGTCGGCGGCGCCGGTGACTCGGGGATGGTGTTCGGCTTCGCGTGCGACGAGACGCCCGAGCTGATGCCACTGCCGATCACGCTCGCGCATCGCCTCGCGCACAAGCTCGCCGACGTTCGACGCAACAAGACGCTGACTTACCTGCGCCCAGACGGAAAGGTCCAGGTGACCGTGCGTTACTCCGACGACGGCAAGCCCGAGGGCGTCGACAACGTCGTCGTCTCGACGCAGCACCACGACGAGGTAGATGTCGACCAGCTGCGCAGCGACATCACGCAACATGTGATCGACGCTGTCATCCCCAGCCAGACGCGCAATGGATCGCTGCGCTCCTTCATCAATCCGACTGGGCGGTTCGTGATCGGCGGCCCGGTTGCCGACGCAGGACTGACCGGACGCAAGGTGATGGTCGACACGTACGGCGGTTACGCCCGCCATGGGGGTGGCTGCTTTTCCGGCAAGGACCCTACGAAGGTGGACCGCGCTGGCGCTTACGGGGCGCGTCACGTCGCCAAGAACATCGTCGCCGCGGGCCTGGCAAGCAAATGCGAGCTCCAGGTTTCCTACGCCATAGGCGTGGTCAAGCCGGTGGCGGTTCGGGTCGACACGTTCGGCACCGGAAAAGTGCCCGACGCGGCGATCGCCGCCGCGGTCACCAAGCTCTTCGACTTGAGCCCGCTTGGCATCATCAAGGAGCTGAACCTCCGGCGCCCGCTGTTCCGGCAGACGGCAGCCTATGGTCACTTCGGCCGGACCGACATCGACGCGCCCTGGGAGTCGACCGCGCGGGCGGCCGAGCTGGCCGAAGAGCTGTCGCAGCGGGCTTGAGCCAGGCCGCAGCGGGCAACAGCCCTCTCCGTTCAACGAGAGGAGGCAGGGGTGGGGCGACGATCGCCGTCATTCCAGCGGGCGGCGCTGGGACGCGGTTGTGGCCGCGCTCGCGCAGCGCGCGGCCCAAGCACGTGCTGCCGCTAGGCGATCGCGGCCGGCCGCTGCTTCGGGCCACCTACGACCGGGCGCGTGCGGTGGCCGATGAGGTATTCGTCCTGACGGAGGTCAGGCAGCGCGAGATCATCGCGGGCGTCCTGCCCGAGGTGGACGCCTCGCAGCTCATCCTCGAGCCCTCCGCGCGCGGCACCACCAACGCCTATGGGCTGGCGGCGCTCACGCTCAGCGAAAGGTTTCCAGACGCGGTGATGGTCGCCCTGCCCGCTGACCATGTGGTGCATGGTGCGGCCCTGGTCGCGAAGGCCGTACGGACAGCGGTGGCGGCCGCCGCGTCCAGCGACAACCTCGTGACGGTGGGCCTCAAGCCCACGTTTCCCTCGACCGGACTCGGTTACATCCACGCCCCCGGACGCCTGTCGCGCGGGACATTGCGTGTCAAGCGCTTCATCGAAAAGCCGAACGCCGCCAGCGCCAGACGTTTCGTGCGTGAGGGCGGGTACTTCTGGAACCTGGCCTGGTTTTCGTGGCGACTCTCCACGTTCATCGACGAGCTGGGCCGTCACGCTCCGCGACACCTTGCCGGCCTCCGCAACGTCGTCGCCGCGCGCCAGGCGGGCGACGAGCCTGCGGCGGCTGAGCTCTACAGTCGTCTCCGAGTCGAGGTCATCGATCGATCGGTCATGGAGAAGACCGATCGATTGCTGCTCGTGCCCGCCACATTTGACTGGGCCGACATCGGGAACTGGGCCGAGCTCGGCGATCGAGTGCACGCCGACGCGCGCGGCAACTCTGTCGACGGAGAAGCCGTGCTCATCGATACCACCGGCAGCCTGGTGTTCGGCGACCGCCGCCTCATCGCGACGATCGGGCTCGAGGACCTGATCATCGTCGACACCGAAGACGCGCTGTTGGTCTGCCGGCGCGATCGCGCGCAGGACGTACGCAAGGTCGTCGACGCGCTCAAGCGGGCTCGGAAGACCCGTTACCTTTAGGCCGATGGCCCAGCAGATCAAGTTCGGGACCGACGGCTGGCGCGGCATCATCGCCGACGACTTCACGTTCGGCAACGTGCGGCGCGTAGCGCAGGCGACCGCCCAGTACATGAAGACGAGGTCGAACGACCCCCTGGCCATCGTCAGTTACGACTGCAGGTTCGCGTCCGAAGATTTCGCCCAGGCGGTCTCGGACGTGTTCGCGAGCAACGGCATCAAGACATTGGTGTTTGACAGGCCGTCTCCCACTCAGGTCGCGTCATGGACCGTCATCGACCGCAAGGCGACCGGAGCGGTCGCGATCACAGCCAGTCACAACCCCTACCAGTTCAACGGCTACAAGTACAAGACTGAGACCGGCAGCGCCGTGCCGTCGGAGGTGATCGCCGAGCTCGAACGCAACATCAACGCGCTCGACGACGTGCCGGCTCCCGATCACAGGGTGGCGATCGGGCTGGTGAGCTCCTACGATCCCAGGCCGGCGTACTACGCGCAGATCGCACGCATGGTCGACCTCGATGCGATCAAGGACGCCGGGCTGCGCATCGTGCACGAGTGCATGTACGGCTCCGGCTATGGCTACATCGCCGAAATGATCGGCGGCGGGCGCACGGCGGTGACCGAGCTGCACAACCAGCGCAACCCGCTCTTCGGCGGTCTGAACCCCGAGCCGATCCCGCCGAACATCGACTCCACGGTGGCTTTCATGAAGGTCGGAGGCCAGGACCTCTGCATCTGCACCGACGGCGACGCGGACCGCGTAGGCATCATCGACGAGACTGGCCGCTTCATCAACCAGCTGCAGGTGTTCGCGCTGCTCATGCTCTACTTCTTCGAGACGCGCGGCCAGCGAGGACCGGTCGTCAAGACGGTGAACATGACCGCGATGGTGGACAAACTGGGCGCCGAGTTTGGCGAGCGCGTCTACGAGGTCGCGGTCGGATTCAAGAACATCGCGCCCAAGATGATGGAGACGAACGCGCTGTTGGGCGGCGAGGAGTCGGGTGGGTTCGCCGTGCGCGGACACATCCCCGAGCGCGACGGGATCCTGATCGGCCTCTTGTTCGCTGACATGATCGTGAAGACGGGCAAGCCGGTCTCCCAGATCCTGGCCGGCCTCGAGCAGCGGGTTGGGCCTCACGCGTACGCCCGGCATGACATCCACCTGCCGCGGGAGACGTATGAGTCGGATCGCAAGCGAATCCTCGAGACCCTCGAGCACAACGAGCCGAGCGAGGTGGCGGGCGTCGCGGTGCAGCGCGTGCGCTCCGACGACGGGTTCAAGTTTTACCTTGCGGACGGCAGCTGGGTTCTGCTCCGTGCGAGCGGCACCGAGGCATTGATCCGGATCTACTCCGAGGCGGCGGACGGCGATGCGGTCGAGGCGAGGTTGCGCGCCTTGGAGGACATCGTCGGAATCAGGCAACACGCTTCCGCGACCTCAGCCCCTCCGGCAGCCCCTCCGGCGCTTCGCGCCACCTCCCCATAAATGGGGAGGAAGGCCACGTCCCCATAGATGGGCACTACTTGTGCCACCTGAGTTCGGCCGGGTCGAGAGCGCCAAAGTCGAGAAACCCTGGGGCTACGAGCTTCGCTGGGCGATGACGGACCGATATCTGGGCAAGATCCTGCACGTCAACAAAGGCGAGGCACTCTCTCTCCAGTACCACGAGCGCAAGGACGAGTATCAGTACGTGATGCACGGCAGCGTCGACATCGAGCTGGGTGACGCGGGCGGCGAGCTGACCAGGCGGCGGATGAGCGCCGGCGACACGCTCCACATCACCCCGGGCACCCGACACCGCCTGACGGCGATCGAGGACACCGACATCTTCGAGGTCTCCACGCCCGAAATCGATGACGTTGTGCGGTTGGAAGACAGGTACGGGCGCGTCTAGAATGCCCCGACTGACATGAAGCTGCCTCCAGTCCTCGCAGAGAAGGTCGTCCCGGCCGACGGCGCGAGCAAGTCAGAACGCGATCGAAGCTTCTTGATCTTCGCGAGCGTCGTGCTCGTGGCGATCGCGCTCGGCTTCAAGTCGGAGCTGCTCGGACCGGGGCAGGTCTGGGCCCTGGCGCTCGGCCTCGTGGTGATCGCAGCCCCCGCCCTTCTCGGCTACCTGCGGGGGACGGCGGAGTTTCCCCGGATCGAGCACTACATCCCGGTCGCGCTCGGCGCGATCACTCTAGCGGGCC
>VBEG01000048.1 GCA_005882115.1 Chloroflexota bacterium | reverse complement strand
AGCAAACGATCGGGCTCAGGGAGGCGATGATCGATCCCGAGGCAAGGCTCCGTACGCTCTGTCACGCGCTTCCTGGTCAATGGATGATGGAGGGCATCGGCTTCTACTGCGGGCTGAGCATGCGGTGGTACCGGGACGCGTTCTGCGACCTGGAGAAGCTGGAAGCCGAGCGCACAGGCGCCGATGCGTATGCGCTGATGGAGAACGCGGCCGGCGAGGTACCCCCGGGCTCAAATGGCGTGGTGGCGATCCTGTCCAACTTGATGGTGGCAAGCCGGTGGATTCACGCCAGCCCAGCTTTCGTTCAGTTCGACGTCGGCGACCCGGCCCGGTCGGGCCGGAAGGAGTGCATCAGGGCGATCGAAGAGGCCGCGGCGTACGTGTCGTACGGACACTTGAAAGTCATCGAGGAGGTGACATCGCGATCGTGCCGTGAAGTTGTCTTCACAGGAGGGGCGTCGAAGGGCACGCTGTGGCCGCGCGTGATGGCCGACGTGCTCGGCCTTCCAGTGAAGGTTCCGAAGGTCAAGGAGTCGACCGCTCTCGGCGCCGCGATCTTCGCCGGCGTCGGCGCTGGCGAGTACCCGGACGTGGCGACGGCGACCAGCGCGGTGGCCGGTTTCGAGACCACGTTGGACCCTGATCCCTCGGTTCATGCCCGCTATGAGGAGCTTTATGCGGACTGGAAGCGGATCTACGACGGCCAGCTCGCGCTGGTCGAGCGGGGACTGCTCAAACCTCTGTGGAGGGCTGCGGGCACGTAAAGCGTCGGGGCCGCTGGTTGGTACGGCAACCGGGGTGGCAAACCATGGCTTTCGGCGGCACTAGGCAGCAGTCAGCGAATTCAGACCAGCTTTTCGGAACCGGCCGGAGCGATCTGCCAAACCGCAAGGTTCAGGGTTCGAATCCCTGTCCCGGAGGCACCTGCCCCTCCGCCTGTCCCGGAGGCAGATCGCCCTTTTCGAACCAAATGTCAAGTAATCTGCGACCGGGCTCATGCCCAGGCAAAACTCGCACCCTCGAACACGACGGCGGGGTTCGTATTGTGGGAACGTGGGTCCACCACTGCATGATTTGAAACCCGACGCGTCCGCTCGGTTTGACACATGAGTGTGTTTACCGCACGGTTAGTCACGAGGGTCGTCGGGTTGGGTTGAGGGGTTCATGGTGGTGAGGTGGAATCGATGACTGTCGAACAGAACAAGGCCCTGGTTCGCAGTTTCAACAAAGAAGCCTTTGCCGACGGCGACCTCAGTGCGACTGAACGATATCTGGCTCCGGATTTTCTGAACCATGTATCGGGCCAACGCGGCAGAGAGCACATGCAGCGGATCATCCAATACGTTCGAGCCGCGTTTCCGGATGGCAGACAGCAGGTCGACCAAGAAATTGCAGAGGGTGACCTCGTTGCCCAACTGATCACGTCCACCGGCACTCAAACAGGCGAAGTCCTTCACATGCCCTGGGGCCCGATCGCGCCGACTGGCAAACACGTGTCGTGGCAGAGCGTGCGCATCTACCGAATCGTCGACGGCAAGATTGCTGAGCACTGGGCCGTCCGCGACGACATCCGAATGCTCCAGCAACTTGGCGCGCTTCCCGAAGGTAGGCCGCCGCACAAATAGCGTCGAAGTTGATTGGAGCGCGCGAGGCAGGCGTGGCGTCCGCACAACATAACTAGAGGGCCTACGCTCGGGCTCCCACTCTTGTTAGCCCAGCGCTGACTGCGATCTAACGCGGAGGTAGGTGGTTCGAAGTCCACGGCAGCCCACCGGTTGGGAGTCGAACCCTTGGCACGACCGTGACTAGGAGGCCGTCGCTGGCCGAGCCCGCCCGCTGAGAAGATCGGAAACACTCTGGTGTCTCGAGCACTTCTGGAGCTGGCGCTAGGAGCCAAGTTCGAAGAGCGTCCGCTAAGGGGACCCATTTGGCATCAGGCGTCGCCCCTAGATATTGCGGTGAATGGAAGCAACGGAGCCCACATGTTGCTCCCCGTCGCGATGTGTGCCGGGCGACCCAAGAAGGATTCGAACTCCTAGTGCGCCCGCGCGTCCCCATAAGGTGACCGAACGCGAACCGGCGGCGCCGGCAGCCGATCAGTCGGAAGCAGGCAGCTCCTGGATTCGACTCTGCCCTTGCGTTGCGAGGGAAGCAATTCGCGCAGAGTGCGGGACACTCGACACATTGACTGCACCCCCAGACCGGCGAGGTTCGGCTCAACCGATTACCTGGCGCAGGCTGTGGCTCTGCTCGGATCGGGTCGGCCGCACTTGCGACCCTGCCGGCCCTTGGCGAGCTACTTGCAACGCCCGCGCTGGCGAGTGACCGGATGGGCTTCAAACTGATGGCTGCCAGCGCGAACGGAGCGGAGCGGGTGATCCTGGCCCGATCACCGCGCTCCGCTATCTGTTTGACGGACAGCAAGTGCTCGGGTGGGCGGGCCCCTATCGCCGGACTCGCGCCATCGCGGGCGAGGACTGGTTCCCGTACCAATCAACAACTTTTCCGACGCCGCCATTCCCTGAATACAGCTCGGGGCACAGCACATTCAGCGCGGCGGGCGCCGAGATCCTGAGACTGTTTACGAAAAGCACCCGGTTCGGTGCCTCGGTTACCTTGCCTGCGGGGAGTTCGAGGACTGAGCCGGGAGCAGTTCCCGCACATGACCTGACCCTGAGCTGGGCGACCTTCAGCGAGGCGGCGGACCAGGCCGGCATTTCACGACGTTACGGCGGCATCCACTTCGAGCAGGGAGACCTGGATGGCCGGCGCGCCGGGCGTTTGGTCGCCCAGATGGCCTGGGACAAAGCGCAGAGCTACTTCGATGGCCCGTCAGTGCATACAAGGTAAGTCGGGCCATCGCTCGCAGCGCACGTACGGTTCCCTATCGCGCCAAGCGCGATTGGCCGACCATGGACGCCTGCATCTGGTTCGCGTTATGTAAGCTGCGGCCCACCACTCCGAATGTGCCGATTCGGCTGAAGCGCGAAAACGCCTGCCGGTGGACGTTGGCCGGCCGCTGGCGGGCACTTGCTGTTCAGCGCCGCGTCGAAGGTCAGTGAACGTCCCAGCAAGATCGGATGCAAGTCAGTTCCGTTCCCGGTCGCACGTTGATACCGCCTTTCATTCGCCGAAGAACTCCAGGAGCACCGGTGCCAAAGCCATCGGGACGATGTCATGGGATTGGCCATCCAGAGCGCGAAGGTGACAGTCGGGGAGCGCTTCGGCCAGGGCCTTCGCCGCAGGGCCCATGAGGGCGGGGCTTTCACTGCCATAGATGGCGAGAGTAGGCGCCTGTATGGACCGTAATTGAGCCATGGGCAGCCTGAGATCACCGACCAAGGTCGCGTCGTACACAAGAGTGTGCGCAATTGCCTCTAGTGCAGGCCTGAACGGCGCGTGTCGCAGTTGTACAACGACTTGTTCGGGAATCCCGACCAACCTCGTTTGGTACAGCTCGACCGCATCGCCACGGCGGTTCGAGGAGATCAGCTTCGCGAGTTGAACGGCAATATCCTTCGGCGGACGTGGGACATCATCGCCGACTATGAACGGTGCGTCGTATAGAGCCAGCTTAGTGATGTTGAGTCCATAAGCCGCTGCAGCAAGTGCGAGATGGGCGCCCGATGAGTAGCCGAACACTCGCGCCGCCCCTCCCGCTTGGCGGATTAGCGCATCGAGATCCTCGATCTCGCGCCCTACCGCATAAGGCTGAGTATCGCCACTCGCACCGCGGCCCCGCCGATCGTAGTTCAGCACTGTTAACTGCGACTCGAGGGCCTCAGCCAGCGGCGCGCCCGTCGATCGATCGTTGAAGGCCCCCACGATCAGGATGACGGGTGGACCCTGACCCGTCTGATCGAAGGCGATATTGGTCCCGTCAGCCGAATGCACTGTTCTCATCCATAACCCTCCTACAAGGTGCTCTGCCTGCTTAGACGGAAACGGGACGAAAACTGATCGCTTCATGTCCGGGCAAAGTGCGCGCTGCCATGTCGGACGTCAAAGGCACAGAGGTTCCGGTCACTTCAGATGGTCGGTGGGAGCCCAAACGTCGCGAACAAGTCGGCGTTCACAAACCGTGTGATCTCGATCACCAGATCGCCCTCCAGCCGCAGGACATCGAGGCCGAGCGCGCGGTATTGGGAGTCGCCTGGCCGGCGAACATAGGCCGCGACCGCCGGCTGCATGTTCGCGGCGGTCGCCACGGTCCTGAACTGACCCTGATAGGTCGGCAAGTTGGGGTTTGTCGCGAGCGCGAAGACGTTCGCGATCTCATCGCGCCCCTGGAACCACGTCGGGTACGGCGGCATTGTGAGGCGCACTTCTTCGCGCAGGAGTGCTGTCAGCGCGGTGACGTCTGCCCGGTCGGTGGCATCCATGTAGCGCTCGAGCAGCTTCCGCTCCGCGGTCGTCGGTGTCGACGCGGTCGACCACTCTACCCTGTGCTTGGGCAGGCGCTTTCGCATCAAGGATCGGGCGCGGTGCAGAGCGCTGTTCACTGAGGCCACACTCTCGTCGAGCAGGTTGGCGGCCTCCTTCGCCGACCAGCCGAGCGCGTCGCGAAGGATCAGCACAGCCCGCTGTCTAGGGGGTAGATATTGGATGGCAGCCAGATAGGCGAGCTCGATGGTTTCCTTGGCGATGACCACCGCATCGGGCTCAGAGTCGCTGGACGCAATCTGGTCGAGCAACCGGTCCGGATACGGCTGGAGCCAGTCCACTGCATTCGAGCCTCCGGCTTGAGGGCTTTCGAGTGATTGGAGTCGGCGTTGGGCGCTCTCGAGATGGTCGAGGCAGGCATTCGTCGCGATGCGATAGAGCCAGGTCCGGACCATGGAGCGTCCTTCGAACCCAGCTCGGCCCCTCCATGCCCGGAGCAGCGTTTCCTGGACCAGGTCTTCCGCCTCATCGAATGAGCCCAGCATCCGGTAGCAGTGGACGTGGAGCTGTCGCCGATACGGCTCCGTCAGAGCGCCGAACGCAGCCTCGTCGCCGGATCGCACAGCGGCAACAAAGCCCGCGGCGTCGTCCGGATCACTGGTTCGGATGCTCAAACCACCAAAGTAGCAGTGCCGACTAATCGAACATGATCGACGATTCCACGTAGCTCTGGCGTCGGGGGGAAGAGTTCCAAGATCTTCCACACAGGGAGCCAAATCGGTGTGCTGATTCGGCCCAAGCACGACGGAGCCAAACTCGCCTATTACGGGTCAATGCGGGATGGAGTACTTCGTCCAAAGATTGAATGGCCCAACGACTTGGCTGTTTACCCTCCCGCACGCGATGCCGAGGCAGGGGGGCCTAGACCGACCTGAGGTGGTCCAGGCCCCTGCGATTCACCTGTTCGTTGCCTTGGGTCTTTTGCGGCTAATCCTCGGACGACATGACGTGGAAATTCGTGCGGTCGGCATCGACACCCGGCGTCGGCGCCTCGCGGTTCCAGTAATCGATTGGTCCCTTCGTCACGGTGACTCCCTCGAACATTTCATGGGGCGACCCGACTAACTCGCAGCTGACCGTCAGCACGCCCCGCCTCCCGTCCGAGTAACGAATCTTGAGCACAGCCAGGCCCGCGCTTTCGTCCGCGCGGTTCCCGATGTTGTCATGCGGGAGAGGCGGAGTGCCCGGCGCGGCCACCCAGCTAACAAGTCGCGTTACCTTGTACGTTCCGCTCCCGGTTGGACTGCCAGTTTCATTAAAAGTCGTCCAGTGTCCTCCGCCGGTCACCCCGTCATCTTCGCCCACGCCAAAAGTGCCGGATCCGGTGAGCGTGATCTTCGAGCCGTCATTTGCGAGTGCGGACGCCATTCCTCCCGCCGACAACGTGCCAGTGGCGAAGTCAACGCTGATGATGTCCCATCGGACCCGCTTGTCATCTGCGAATACTGTTATTGGAATCCCGAGCGCTCCCAGCACTCCTACGGCGCCAGCCCCTTTCAGAACTTGCCGGCGACTAAGTCGCACATCCTTCATTGCTTTGTCCTCCTGATTTCGACAGCCATCGACGATCCGTTGGTGTCGCGCGCATGCGTCACGTAAAGGGTGCGTGCTGCCAACGCAGAAGAGAGGCACGAGGCAGCGGAAGTCGGAGCGAGATAGGACATTGCCAGCCAACGTAGTTGTGGTCCTTCGAGAACATCGCGTCGCGGCCCCCACACCACCACCGACAGATCAAGCAAATTCATACGCCGGCCCAGTCATCTCGTCAAGGGGACCTACCGGTCAGGCAGGTCGTCCGAAGTCAGTCGTAGAGGAGCGTTCCCCATTGCTCGCCCTCGAGGTCCAGGTCGAGGTGTTTGAATGGGCCGACGCCTCGCACAGTGAGCCGGAAGTGCGATGGCAGCCGGGCTGCCGCCCTCGGGTCGATCAAGAACCTGGTGCCGTCCGGCAGAGTGCCAGATGTGAATTCGTCGGGATCGTCCCTTCGCGATAGCTCGCGAATTCTTACCTGGCATATCGTGCCGCCGCCACAGCACCGCTGAACGTTGTAGGCGATGACACGCCCGTGGGCTGAGCGGTGAGAGTCGAGCCACTGGCGCGCGCCGGCGTCGGCGTCCAGCTGAAACTGTTGACCGGGCATATGCTGATTATGCGGCGACCGGTTCCACTTTGACCTAGTGTCAGAACGCCACCACGTTCCTTGATTCAATCGGCGGCTGACTCGAACCGACGGCCAACCGGATCGTGGGCCTCTTTCCGCCGATGTTCGTCAGTTCACCTATGAGTGCTCGTCGTGCAGCAAGGCCGATGGCAAGCCGTGGTACTTGGCGGCACTCCGCGGCACCCGGTGGATTCGAAGCCTGATTCCTGAACCGGGCGCTCCGAACTGTTAATGCAAGGTTGAGGGTTCGAGTCCGTGTCCCGGAGCCAAATTGAACTCAAATCATCGACCGATCGCACCCGGCAACCGCACGCGTGTAGCAACCCGCCTCAGCCCAGCAGGACATGAGGCTAGTGCCCGGCGGCCACCTCTTTCCGCATCGCTTCCCAGGCCTCGCGTGCGTCCTGGACCGAGCCCGCATCTTCGATCGTGGAGATGTCACCCGGATCCTGGTCGAGCGTGACTGCCTTCAATACCCGGCGCATGATCTTGCCGCTGCGCGTCTTGGGAAGCATCGTCACGAAATTCAGGTCACCGATCACTGCCACTGGGCCAAGCTCGCGCCGCACAGTTTCGAACAGCTCTTTGCGGAGCTTGTCTGACGGATCGTAGCCCTTCTTGAGGACGACGAAGGCCGCGATGACCTCCATACGTACCGGGTCCGGTCGCGCTGTCACGCCGGCTTCGGCCACTCCCGCGTGGCGGAGGAAAGCCGTCTCCACTTCGATCGTGCCGATGCGGTGGCCCGCGATCTTGATGATCTCGTCGGCCCGCCCGCTGAACCACACGTATCCGTCCTCGTCGAACGAGGACGCGTCTCCGCTGAGGTAAAGGGTCTTTCTGGGAATGCGCCGCCAATAGTCACTTGCGTAGCGCTCAACCTCGCCCCAAAGCGTTGCGGTCAGACCCGGGAAGGGCCGCTTGATCACCATCATCCCCTTCTCGTTCGCCGGCAGCTCATCGCCCTCGGGCGACACCACCATCGCCTCCACGCCGGGCAGGGCGATGCCGCCCGAGCCGGGCTTGATGGGCAGAAGGCCTAGGCCCCATGGGTTGCCGAAAATCGGCCCGCCCGTTTCCGTCTGCCACATGTGGTCGATGACCGGAACTTTGTTTTCGAGCACCTCGAGCTGGAGCCACTCCCAGGCCGGCGCGTTGAGCACTTCACCTGCGCAAACGATTCGTGTGAGGGAGCCGAGGTTGTGCTGGCGCGCAGGCTCGATGCCGTGCTTCATAAGCATCCGCACGGCGGTCGGCGAAGTGAAGATTCCCGTAACGGCGTTCTCCTCGATGATCCGATAGAAGGTTTCGGCGTTCGGATGATCGAGAGCGCCTTCATATGCGATCGTCGTGCATCCTGCGATGAGCGGTGCATACACGATGTAGCTGTGCCCGACGACCCAACCGATGTCCGAGGTCGACCACCAGACGTCATTTTCCTTGAGTCCAAAGACCCAAGCGCCCATGGAGTGGATGTAGACCTGATACCCGCCATGAGTATGCACGGCGAGCTTGGGCTTGGCTGTCGTGCCTGAGGTGGCCAGGATGTACGCGGGTTCGTTGGACTCGAGCCACTCGACTTCGTCACTCTGCCCGGCGCCGAGGGCGAGGAACTCCTCCCAATAAATATCGCGGCCCGCCGTCATCGTGGGGGCCTCGGCCCCGCGGCGATGCACTACGACGCTCCGGACGTGCTTACCGCGGTCGCCCAGCGCTTCATCGACGATCCCCTTCAGCGGCACGTCTTTGCCTTTCCGGTATGTGATGTCGGAACAGAAGAGTGCCGTCGCGCCGGCCATCTCCAGACGGTCGCCCAGAGCGCCCGAGCCGAAACCCGCGAAGACCGCGATGTGGATGGCTCCGATCCTGACGCATGCGAGCATGAGCACGATCGCCTCTCGGCAGGTGGGCATATAGATGCCGACCCGGTCGCCTTTTCGGATCCCTAGACCGCGGAGGGCCTGCGCCGTTATCCGGACATCGTGGCTCAGTTGCGCGTAGGTCAGAACGGTTCGACCACCGCGCTCGTCCTCGCACACGAGGGCGGCCCGGCCGCCATCGCCGGCGTCCACGTGGCGATCGACTGCGTTGGCTGCGAGGCTGGTCTCGCCGCCGACGAACCATCGGAAGTAGCGCCCGCGGTCGTCCGGGTGCTCCGGGTCCCACTCGAGCACGCGCTCCCAGCGCCGATGCCAGGGAAGCGCCTCGGCGGCTTGGGCCCAGAACCGGTCAGGGTCCGCTTTGGCGGCGCGGACGAATGCGCCTACCTTGGGGTTGATTGTCTCCATTTGCGCGTCTCCATCTGAGTCCACTTGAGCTCCATACGGCGCCCCAAACCTTGCCAACTTGGATGCCTCACTAGGCCGCTAGTTTGCGCCCGATGTGCGATACCGGCAACCTGGGTGACGCTTGCCCCAAGATCGGTGTTCCTGCGGCGCGCCGACCGTCGTTTCGATGAGGCCCGCGTTGCTCAACCAGGGCTGACGGCTATACAGCAACGCCAACAGCGAACGCTGAGATTTGGCGGTTCTCAACGGCACTGAGTGAATTCGGATCGTCATTTTCTCGGTGCGCAGGCGACTGGCTGGGGCCAAGTGTCTAAGCAAGCGATCAACTGGAAAGAAAGGACCCTGACGGACCGCCTCTCCGGCTCCGATACCGGTCTTCCGCCCAACTCCGACTCCGTTTGAACGTGTCCCTTGGGGCCACCCATTCACAGTGCTCCTCTAAAGGGTTCTGGGAACGCGTCTTTTTTCCGTAGCCGGGCTACTCACGAAGCACTCCGAGCGATCTTGGCTTGCACGGAGTCAAAAGACCTCACCCTTTGCTCTCGTTTGCCACGACACGGGTTTCAGACCTGTTGAGGAAGGGAAAGAACCTGTAAATATAGTTCACATCTAATCCTACATCAGGAGGTGTATTGATGATGACAGCAGCACGCATGCTGGTGCCCGGCTCTCTTATGGCTGGCGCTCGCCCCATAGACCGTCTGTTCGAGCAGTTCTTAGGCTATGAAGCCGCGATTCGGGAGGACGGCACGCCCACATATGCTCTCCCGCTCGATATCCTCGAAACGGAAGACGCCTACGAGCTCCACGCCACCGTCGCGGGCGTTCCAGAGGACGGTGTCGAGGTGACGTTCGAGGGCGGCATGCTGAGCATCGCTGCGAAGGCAGTCCCGTTTGAGACCCAGGGCACGTTCATTCGCCAAGAGCGACCATGGGGCAACTGGAGCCGCAAACTGGAACTGCCCAAAGAGATCGACCCCGCGAAGATCGCCGCTCAATTCGAGAATGGCGTTCTGACAGTTCGCGTCCCGAAGGCGGCGAAGGTCCAGCCGGTGCGGATAGCGATCGGCGGAGCCGACAAGGCTAGCGCTCTTCCAAAGGGCCGCGGCTAGCGTCTCGAGACATTAAGCGGGAGCAATCCGAGAACACAAAAGGCACCTGACGCGAAGCTGAGCCGACATCCGTTGAGGATATGGATTCAGATAGTGGTCACAACAGGTCGTCCTCGGGTTGCACCCCCATTTGCTTTTACCTCTCTCAAGGCCCACGGCTGATCGGTGTGCGGTTGTTTGGCTCCGACGAGACGCGGCCAGGAAATCTCGACATCATCGAGGTCGTGTCAGCGCCACTAATGTTCTCGCCCCTTTTTCGCCTTGCGAATGATGGTGATGCTGCCGCCCCTGAGGAAGAAAGTGCTCTCGTGCCCGTCCTCCCAACGTACGCGGTAATGGACCCCTTCGCCGACCCCCAGTACCTCAAGGATCTCTCCCTCACGAGCGGCCTGCCCAGTCCTCTGCGACTCGAGAACCACCCGATCTCCGACCTTGCCCTCAACCATCGTCGGACCTCCCTGAATCTCGATTGTGTTAAAGAGCATGGTACCGAGTCGGTATTGACTCAAACGGAAGGGATTGACTGCCAGCGTGCAGGACCCTTGGGCCAAGTGGGTCGGTATGTCGCCCAGCTCGCTCCCCGATACCCCTGGTGGATGAGAGACCTCACCTGGAGTGGCCGACCGAGCCCACGCAACGAGGGACGTGGGTACCCACTCGACCCGCTGGCGCGTCAAGTCGGGAGTAATCTCACGTGGGGGCGTGATGCCTATGCACTTCGAGAAGTTTTCGTTCGGCTCTATGCAGATCGACGGCCGAGTCTATGACTTCGACCTGGTCATTGACCGAGGCGAGATTCGAAACCGGAAGAAGAAGGCTTCCAAGCGGTATCGGGACGCCTACGGCCACACGCCCCTATCGGTCGAGGAAGACATTCCGTGGCGATGCCGCCGGCTGGTGGTAGGCACCGGAGCAAAGGGCCGGCTGCCTGTGATGCCCGAAGTGGAAAAGGACGCACAGCGTCGGGAAGTCGAGCTGGTAGTTCTTCCGACGAAAGACGCGATCGTCATCCTCAATCGCGGCGATTTGCATACGAATGCAGTACTCCACGTGACCTGCTGAGCTTTCTTCGCCCCTCAGCCTGGATTAAGCGGCCTCTTCTCCCTCTGATCTGTCGGCTGCCGCGAGTGCGGGGTCGCAAATTCATCGGCAGCAGGCTACTCGGAGTAGGCCCGCCTAACCGATAGGATGTCGGCCGCTCAGTGATTTTGCTCTGGCGTACCGGCTCGCAGGGGCCTGTCGTTGAAATCGACAATTAAGACCGAAGACCTGCTGCTACTCCACCAGGTGCCACCGCTCGGACGAGTTTGTGTGCCCACAGGCTTTATCGGGGAGGTGCGTTGAGATGTCCGGCCATCGCGCCCTACCGGGGACGATTCTCAATCGGACCCAGCTGCTGATGCTGGGCTTCTTCGTCCTGGTCTGGATCGCACTCGTGCTGATCCTGGTCTTATCCCCTGATGTCTACGAGCAGTCGCTTCGCCTAGCGCCCAGTGACATGCGCACGATTGAGGCAGCCTTTCTGGTTGCGCTTTCGGCCTTGATCGCCCTCCTGATGCTCGGGGTTTTCCGCCGGTGGCGATGGGCTTTCTGGCTGATCCTGGTCGCTTTCTTCTTCGGCGTCCTGCGCCTTCCGGCGTCCATCCTTCAACTCACCGGCATGATGGCGGCGACTGGCCCCACTTGGTACGAGGCGCTGCAGGGCGCTATCGGCCTCGCCCAGTTTCTGATAGCGCTGGCGATGTTTTCCGGCTACCGGAAGGCCGGCCTTTGGGGAGAGTTCTGACCGCGATCTCGGCGGCGCCGGGGTGAGCTAGGCCTTAACGGGGCCCATAGCCCACTTTCGTTAAATTCGGAGCCCCAAGTGTGAACGAGGTCTGTCACGCTACACAACCGTGTGCTGCCGGACCTCCCGGTCGACTGCGTCGAGCGGTTCAATCACTGCCGCCTCCAAAGCGCCATGGATGATCCGCGATCCATACACGGGAACGTCGACCACCCCGGCGATCAGACCGGGCAACACGCGGCCCGCTACCGCTCGGACGCCAAAACCAGGGCTAGGTGGTGGGCGGCACCACGTTGATCGGCACGACGTTGCTGCGCAGCCGACCTCGCCAGAGCCGCATGTAGCCGGGGCTTAAGTTCACCGGGACCTGGACTCGAAGATTCGTGGTCGAAAGAATCTCCGGCGTGACGAAAATCGAGTGGCTGGCATCGCGGAACTCCAGAACGTCTCCGGCTGCGAAGCCATGTCCGCCGAGGATCAGCTCCTGGCCCCACTCGGCGAGATCCGTGGCCTCAAAGTCCAGCCACGGACCATTCGTGTCAAAGGCGGAGGGCCCGATGAACAAGGGCGACTGGCGCAGGATCATGACCTCATGAGGTAGCAGGCCGGTGTCTGGGTAGTCGCCATGCCAACGCATGAGCGACTGACCGGGGAAGCCTTCAGGAGGGTGATGCAGGCCGAAGGTGTGACCGAGTTCGTGTGCGGCGGCTCCCTTGGGTACCCCGCCCTGGCACTGCCAGCTCGCGAAGCTACATGGGATTGCCGCGGGCTCAGCAACGCCAGAGATCGGCTCCAACACCCAGTCGCCCAGCATTGCGAAACCAACGTAGCGACACCGGCGTTGGTGCCATTGCAGCCCGACCTCGGTAGAGCTACTGACCGATGTCGCCTTGGGTCGAGGTTGGGTGGCCTATGAAGCCGTAGGTTGACCGGCCGCCTTGGCGGTGCTATGACTAGCTTCAGCCGTCGAGCGGAGAACGCTTACAGACAGTTCTGGTGGAGGGGCGCCGATGAGACTGAGCGAAGATCAGCTTCGAGTGATCTGGCAATCGGCAGCGCACGACCGGGCAATCGGACATCAGCACTTCTGGGAGAAAGCGTTATCGCGGCGCCAGTTTCTGGGCACGGCCGCGGCCGCCAGTGGTGTGGCGGTCACGGCTAGCCTGTGGGTGCCAGGTCTGGCGGAAGCCGCCGCTCCTGGTGCGGGCACGCCCAGACCTATCCCGGGCACGGTCTTCCCAGGGGCACCATTCCATATCAAGCTCCCGGGCGCCGGCGCGGAGCCCTCGGCCATCACCGACTTCAATGGTTTTGTCGCCATTGCCGATATCGAAGGCACCGGGACTGGGAGCGGCAGTGGCCTCACCTTTGGGGCTGATCTGCGTTTCATAACGGGAACCTTCAAGGGCACTGATGACCGCATTCACAGGGGAACTTTCGGATTCATCTGACTCGACGTCTTCAATGGTCCCGTGGGGACCGATCAGGTCCACGACTTCAACCCAGGCATCGACCCCTTCCCGGCCGGACTGTTCTGGACGGTCGCCATACCGGAAGACTCGGTGGCGCTGAATCTCGGCCGCGGCACCGCCTCATACCGGCTGTTCAACTTCGCGATCGAGGACTACGGCAACATCGGCAACGCGCTCAGCGACGGCAGCTCCGTCCCGGGGGTGGTCAGCTTCGATGTCGAGTGGTCGGGTGTGGTTGAACGAGCAACCACCAGTGATACCAGCAACCGGTTCTCGCTCAACTTGGTAAGGACGGGGGCCTCGGTCAGCTGGACGGGAAGCTCCAGCCTTGGTAGCTTCGCGTCCGAGGCCGTGACCAAAGTGAACTTTGCCCAGATCGCGCACGAGACGAATGGGATGTTCTTCGGTGGCTAGGTTCTACGCCGAGACAACAGCAAACATCGGTTAGCGGAGGACTCCTATGCGTCATGTGATCTTTCGGGGAACCATGCTCGCGCTTGTCGTGACTTTCATCTCAGTCGGAACCGTACAGGCCGAGCGGTTACCAGGCTCCACCCAAGGCGGGCGACCTCTTTCGGCCACCCTGTTGGGCCCCAATGAGGTGCCTCCGGCACCTGCGAGCTCACAGGGGACCGCCACCATCACGATCAACCTGGGCCAGAGCGAGCTCTGTTATGTGATCGACTTCACAACCAGCGAAACTGTGGTCGCGGCTCACATACACCACGCCCCCGCAGGCGTGGCTGCACCACCCGTGATCCCGCTGAACGCGCCGGTGGCGGGATCGTCTTCTGGCTGCAAGCAGGTCGATCAGGGGCTGCTAAAGGACATCGTCCTGAATCCCGAGCAGTACTACGTGAACGTGCACACCACCGCGCATCCTGGCGGTGCAGGGAGGGGACAGCTAACGAAGTAGCTCGATCCAGGCGGATGGTAGATTTGGTTAGTTTTGGTCAGGAACGATAACCTCAGACCCCGGCTCTTGGATCAAAACCGCTGGCTGACCTGGGCCTCCTTCAATCAGCGCCTCGCCAACATTTCTCGGTGATTCCGGGCCGCAGGAAGAGTCACCGCACCTCATCTGGCTGCCGGGACTCTCGCTGGTCATCTTGAAACCCGCTGGTCTACCGGATCTTGGCGATGGCAGCGTCAGGTGACCTACCTCTAGGGAACCGCTTCTTTTGTCGCTTTAGGAATGATGCTGATGCTCCCGGCGCTGGGGAAGAATGTGCTCTCGTGGCCGTCGTCCCATTTGATGCGGTAGTGAATGCCCTCACCGGTGTCAAGCACCTCCAGGATCACACCCTCGCGCGCTGAGCGCCCCGTCCGCTCAGATTCGACGACCACGCGATCTCCGACATTGCCGTGCGCCATCGGTTGGCCTCCCAGATTTGTCGATCGCTACCCAACAGCATGCGCGCGGAACGGCTCTGGGATCAAGCGGGCCTTTCTGCGCCCAGCGGAGGGACTATGCCAGGCCCTTTCTGAAGCCATCGCGCCAACTGGGGAAGATCAACTGCCAATCCAGTGCACGCTTGGCTTTGGCATTGGAAGCCCCTCGGATTTCGTTCATCACAATGACGCTTCCCTCGCCGGCGACCAACCGGCCGACGAAAACGGGAACGCGAAACGGAGGTTTCGCCCCCACTGCTTCGGCCAGCACTGGCAGCCACTGCATGACCGCCGCCGGGTCGTCGTCAACGACGTTGTAGACCCCCGGCGCTCCGTGGTCGAGCGCCCGCAGAGTCGCGGCGGCGACATCGTCCAGATGGATGAACGACCAGATGCCCGTGCCGCGGCCGATGATGGGCAACCGCCGGCGGCGAACCAACTTCACAAGGTACCCGCCGTCGCGCGCGATCGAACTTCCGGGACCGTATAGGATGCCGTAACGCAGCGCGAGGCACTCCAGGTCAGTCGTCTCGAGCACTGTTGTCTCCAGTGAGCGGATCGTGTCCAGAGTGGTGCGCATCGCGCGGCTCGCATGCGGATCGAGAGGATCTTCCTCGGTCTTCACAGGCCCGCCCTCGCGCGCGTATGTCCACCCTACGAAGCTCTGAGCGATGAAGCGGCTCGCACCAGCAGAGCGAGCTGCGGCAAGCAGATTGTTGAGCCCCTCACGGCGAAGGCGGTTGGTGAGCGCGAAGTCGCGATCAAATGTGCGGAAATTGGCGTTGGGCGGGATTGCGGTAAGTTGGTGAATCACGATTTCCGGCTCCGCCTGTCGCACGGCAGCCAGGACCGCGCTGGCGTCGAATGCATCTGCGATGACTGGGCTGGCGCCCATGAGTCCGACCAGGTCGGTCTTGCTCTGGCTGCGAATCATTGCTACCACCGAGTGCCCAGCCGCGACGAGGGCTGGCACCAGGTGCTGGCCGATCGCTCCTGTGGCTCCGGCGAGGAAGATCCTCATATTTGGCTCACTTCAGCGGTGTGCTAAGGCCGCAGTCCGCATTCCCACGGCCGCAAATCCGCGCTACGTCGTACAGCAACGTCGGTGGTAAACCGTGACACGTGGCGGCACTCAGCGGCACTTAGCGAATTCAATGCGTCATTTCTGAACGGGCGGCAGCGATCTGTTAACCGCAAGGTTCGGAGTTCGAATCTCCGTCCCGGAGCCAACTTTCTGTGCAAATCTGCCTCGGACATCGCTGGACGCTGTCGGACGCTAGAAACGCGGTCATGAATACCGTCTGGAGTGCGGCCCCTCGCGCGTCCTCATTTGAGTGTGCCGACAGCCGTCTGGCTTCAGAAGGTTGTCCGGCACCGCGTTCAACAAGTGGTCGGCTCTTCGGTCACGGTGCCGAGACCCTGAAGCGCTGCAGCGCCGCGCGGTCGATCTCTGCGCCGAGGCCCGGCCTGGTGGGCAGAGACAGCCGGCCGTCGAGCATCTCCAGCTCGTCGACCGTCAGCTCCCGACGCAGCGCGGACTCCGTCAGCGCACGCGGCACGAACTCGATGAACGCACACTGCGCCGTGGCCGCGGCGAAATGGGCGGCCGCCGCGATGGACAGGCCCGTCTTCCAGGCGTGCGGCACGACGACAAGCCCGCGTTCCGCTGCCTGCTGTGCGACTCGCCGCGCCTCCGTCAGCCCGCCGACCCGACCTATGTCGGGCTGGGCGACGTCGATCTTGCCGCGGTCCATGAGGTCGACGAACTCGTGTCGCGTCGACAGCCACTCGCCGGCCGCGATTCGAACACCGAGGCCGGCCTCGTGAAGTCGTGCGTAGCCGTCTAGGTCGTCGGTCCAGAGCGGCGTCTCCAAAAAGAAGATGTCGACGTCTTTCAGGCCACGGGCGGTGCGAATCGCGCGTTCCGCGTCGGACCACGCGTACTGCACATCGACCATCAGGGTCATCTCCGGGCCCACGCGCCGGCGCACCGCTTCCGCCACCTCGACGACGCGCGAATCGGGCTCATGCATGCCGCGGTGCGCGTACGGTCCATCGAACGTGAGCTCAAGCTTGGCGGCGCGAAACCCATATTCCTCTCGCGCCCGCGCCGCCCAGTCGACGATGGCAGCGCGATACGCGTCAAACCCGCTCGCGTCCGGCTGCAGGGACGCGTACGGCACGATGCTGTCCCGAGCCGCACCGCCCAGCAGCTCGTAGATCGGCTTGCCCGCGGCCTTGCCGCAGATGTCCCACAGGGCGATGTCGATCGCACCCATCGTGTTGATCACAGCTCCACGCCGGCCGTTCATCGCCGACCCGACGTAGAGCTTCTCCCATACCTTTGGCGGGTCCAGCGGATCCTCGCCTACGAGCATCTCCCGCAGCGAGAGACCCATGTTGTGGGTGGAGGGCGCCTCCAGGCACGCGCGCGCGATCCAGGGATTCAAATCCGACTCACCGATCCCCGTGATGCCCTCGTCGGTGTGGACTTCGACGATAAAGTCGTCCTGCGCGGAGCTGGCCGCGTCTTCTTTGACGTCAGGCACCAGGAGCACGTGGCACTCGACCGAGGTGATGCGCATCAGGCCGACACGCTCCCGTCAGCGTGCAACTCGCTGACCGATTCGACGCCGCCGTACAGCACCGCGTGCACAGTCGTCTCGAGCACCTCTCCCGGCTCCATCACGCGCGCGCGTCCTTCTCTCACCGCATCGGCAAGCGCGCCTGGCCAGCTCGTCCAAGCCTCCATCGCAGCGTGGTAGTAGCCGCGCCAGCCGCCGAACACCTGCCAGAGCCACACGACTTTGAACAGATCAGGGTCGAAGACCAGGCCGAAGCCGCGCTGGATCGAAGTATCGGTGCACGCGGCCCAGCCGGCCTTGAGCCCGTGCACGTAATGCAGAGCAAAGCTGCGTATCTCCGGGCCCTGGATCCGGCGCACGTCGAGCCTGGTCCCGTCGCGCAACGTGAGCATCGGCCACGTGTAGCGATCGCCCCGCTCGCCCAGCCGGTTCTCGCCGCCAAACTCGTCGACCTCCACGTCGGTTCCTGGCACGTCGAACCGATGGCGCGGGCTGATGGCCAGGCTCGGATGCGTGCCCAACGCATAGTCAAAAGCCCTGGTCCCGGTGTGCTCCAGCCGGATCTCCGACGTGAGCACGGGCACGTCATCTGACAGACGGAGGACGCGGGTGTAGCGCCCGGGCGTGATCGGCGTCTCGACCGAGCAGGTCAAGAAGACCTCGCCGTCCCGCCGATCCGTGTGCCACTGCCAGCCCACCGCCGACCACAATTCGCCCATGTATGGGGTGGCTTCGCCGTTACGGTCGGTCGACGGCGCGCCACCTGGAAAGATCTCATCCCAGCCGCCTGACCAGTGGTCGTCCATGCTCGCGAAGACCGGCGCTCGATGGGGCGGGATGCGCTTGTTCTCCCACAGCACGTTCCGGTCGGCGACCTTGTCGATCAATCGAAAGATCTTCGCGCCGGCGTCAGGTAAAACCTCCACCGCCATCCACCGGTTCTCCAGGCGCACCGCCGGCAGGCCTCGGTAGGTCCAGTGCGGGTCGATGCGGGCGCCCGAGGGCATGTAGCATTCTGTAGCAATTCCGGATCGGCCTTTCCTTGGGGGATGGATAGGTGGGTTTCGGCGGCAGGGTCGTTGTCGTCTCCGGGGGAGCCACTGGCATGGGCCGCGCCACCGTGGAGCTGCTGCTCGAGCGCGGAGCCCGGGTCGCGCTCATCGACTGGAACGAGAAGGAAGCGCAGGCCGCCGCTCGGTCCAACCAGCTACAAGCCTATGCGGCCGACGTCAGCAACGAGACCCAGGTGCAGGCTGCGTTCGCCGCCATCGACCGCGACTTCGGCCCCATCCACGCCCTCTTCTCGAACGCGGGTGTGGCGCGCGTCGAGGCCCTCATCCATGAGGAATCGGTGCAGAAGTGGGACGAGGTCATCGGCATCAACTTGCGCGGTACCTTCCTGGTGGTCCGCGAGGCCATGAAGCGCTTCGTGGCCCAGAACGAGCCGGCGGCGATCGTGTGCACGTCGTCGTGCGTGGCCAAACTCGCGATCCCCGGCGGCACGAACGCGTACACCGCGTCGAAGGGCGCGATCGAAGCGCTGGTGCGGCAGGTCGCCGTCGACTACGCACCCCGGCGCATCCGGATCAACGCCGTAGCCCCCGGCGCGATCGACACGCCGCTCATGTGGGCGACCGTGCCTGAGCCGGAGGTCGCCGCCATGCGCGAGACCATCGACGCCGAGGTGCCGCTCGGCAAGATCGGGCAGCCGGCCGACATCGCGCGTTGCGTCGCGTACCTGCTCTCGGACGAGGCCGCGTACGTCACCGGCGCCACGTTCCTGATCGACGGCGGTGTGGGCGCCAAGATGGTTCTCTCGGTTTGAAAGGGAGGTAAAGCCCAATGGGTGCATCTGTCGGGCAAGTCGGACCCGGAGAGGTGATGGTCGCCCAGACCGAGCTCCGTGCCGGCGGCATGGGCCTTTGGTCGATCATCGCCCAGGCCGTCACACACATCGCGCCGGCGATGGGCTTCCTCACCGGCGCTACCTTCATCGCGGCCAACTCCGGCACAGGCGTGAGCCTCGCGTACTTCGCAGCCTTCCTCGTCTGCATGGCGATCGGTCTCACCATCATTCCGCTGGCGCGATATCTACCTTCGGCCGGGGGCTACTTCACGTATGTCAGCCGCACCCTGCATCCGCGCCTCGGCTTTCTGACTGCGTGGCTCTACTTTCTCTACGACCCGACCGCGGTTGCCATCAACTTCACCATCCTGGGATTCATCTGGCAGAACCAGCTGTCTGAGCGGCTGAACATCAACCTGCCCTGGCCGGTGATGGTGGCGGCCGGGGTCATCTTCGTCACGTTCTTCGTCTATCGCGGAGTTCAGATCTCGGGCCGGACGATGCTCGTCTTGGGTGGTCTCGAGATCGCCATCCTTCTGGCTTTCGCTCTGAGCGGCATCATTAGCCCAGGGTCGGGTGGCATCAACACCACGCCGTTCCAGCTGGACCCGAAGTTCAGCACCGGCGGCCTTTTCCTCGGCATCGTGTTCGCCATCTTCGCGTTCACCGGCTTCGAAGCCGTGGCCCCGATGGCGGAGGAGAGCACCAACCCACGCCGCAACCTGCCCATCGCGATAGTCGTGTCCCTCGTGTTCATGGGCGCGTTCTACGTCTTCACGACCTTCGGCCTGGCCGTCGGCTGGGGCACCAACACCTTCGACTCGGGGTTCGCCGGCAAGGACGTGGGCACGTTCATGGACCTGGCGCAGCGCCTGTGGGGCGGCGGCTGGGTATTGCTGCTCTTCGCGATGCTGAACAGCGCCTTCGCTGTCGGCATCGCCGCCACCAACGCGTGCACGCGCGTCTTCTTCTCTATGGGACGCAGCGGCGCCCTGCCGAAGTGGCTGGGGGCCGTGCACCCCAAATACAAGACGCCGAGGAACGCGGTCATCCTGCAGACGATCATCACCATCGCCATCGCCTACGTCGGCGGCTTCTGGCTGGGACCCGACCAGGTCTTCTTCTGGTTCGGCACCCTGATCACGTTCGGCCTGATCGGCGTGTACGGCCTGGGCGCGATCGGCGTAGTCCGCTACTACCTGACCGAAAAGCGAGCCGAGTTCAACGTGATCTGGCACCTCGTGATTCCGGCCATATGCGTCGTCTCGATCCTCCTGGTCGGATACGAGACCCTGGCGCCCGGTCTCAGCGGCATCTTCGTGTGGGTGCCGTGGGTGCTGGCGGCCTGGATCGTGGTCGGCGTGATCGTCCTGGCCGTTGCCCGGGCACGCGGCCAGGAAGACTGGCTGCTGAAGGCCGGCGAGGTGGCGTACGAGCGGCAGGCCAAGCCGGAGGAGGTCGCCGGGGTGGTCTGAGTGGCTCTGCCGGCAGAGCCGTTTGCGGAGCGCTGCCGCCGGGCCGCGGCGGCAGCGGCTTCGCTTGGTGTGGACCGCTTGCTCGCATCGGACCACGGCTCGGTGCGCTGGCTCACGGGCCGCGAGTCGGAGATCGGCTGGGGGCCGCTCTATCCGATCTCCGCGGGGACGCACGTGCTGCTGGATCTCGACGGCGGTGGCCGCATCTTCTGCGCGGAAGGGGAGGAGGAGGCAGGCCCAGCCATCGACGGCCTGCAGGTCGTGACGTATCCCGGCTACACCGTCACGCCCTTGCGTGCTTACACGAGCTTGAAGCAGCTGCTCAACGGTGGGGGACGTCTCGCCGTCGAAGCTCACGCCGTGCCGATCGCGCTGGCGCCGAGCGCTGAAACCGTTGACGCCGCGCCGGCGCTCGCGAGCCTTCGCCGCCGCAAGGATCCGGCCGAGATCGCGCGGATCGAGCGCGCGGCGCGCGTCGCGTCGGTCGGCCAGCGGACCTTTCGCGCATGCGCCGAGCCTGGCAAGACGGAGATCGAGGTCTTTTCGGCGCTGCACGCGGCGATGGAAAAAGAGGCCGGCACCCGCGTACCGGTGCTGCCTGATCTCATCTCGGGACCTCGCATGGCGTTGGTCGGAGTGCCGCCGAGCGACCGCCGCCTCGAGGCCGGCGACCTGGCCCTGGCCGACCTGGTCGTGCGTGTCGAGGGTTATTGGGCCGACTCGTGCACCACGATCTGCCTGGGCGAGCCCACCGATCAGATGCGCCGGCTGCACGAGGCCTGTGTGCGTGCCCTCGATGTCGGTGTATCGATGCTGAAACCAGGAACTATCGCTGGTGATATCGACGCTCAAGTTCGCGGGATGATGCGCGAGGCCGGCTACGAATATCCACACCACACAGGCCATGGCGTCGGCGTCTCCTTTCATGAGGAGCCGCGGGTCGTGCCGGGCGCGGATATGGTGCTCGAAGAAGACATGGTCGTCGCGCTCGAGCCCGCCGGCTTCGGCAACCGCATCGGCTGCCGCACCGAGCATCTGATGGTGGTCACACCGGCAGGCGGCCGCGTGCTGACCGACTATCCATTCGGGCTGCAGATCTGAACACCCACGACCTGACGCCCACTCGATGCCTGGTGAGAACGTCGCTCGGTCTCGCCCTCTGGTCGAACGGCCGCCTGCGCTTTGCGGGCACAACCCTGGACGAGCTGATGCGCGGCGGGGAAATCACGGAGGGCGAAGAAGCCGACCCTGCCGGGGTCACGCTGCTGGCGCCGGTGGAGTCGCAAGAGGTATGGGCATGCGGCGTCACATACCTGCGCAGCCGGGCGGCGCGCATGGAGGAGTCCGTGACCGCGGATGTCTACGCTAGGGCTTACGAGGCTGAGAGGCCGGAGATCTTCTTTAAGTCGGCGGGCTGGCGCGTGGTCGGTCACCACGGCGACATCGGCATTCGCCCCGACTCGACGTGGAATGTTCCCGAGCCGGAGCTGGCGGTGCTGTCGAATCACGCCGGCGAGGTGGTCGCGTATGCCGTTGGCAACGACATGAGCTCGCGCAGCATCGAAGGCGAGAATCCGCTCTACCTGCCCCAGGCCAAGGTGTATGACCGCAGCTGCTCGATCGGCCCGGCTGCGGTGCTGGCGTCAGAGGTCGACCCGCTGCGTTCGGAGGTCTGGATGACCATCGAGCGCAGTGGCGAACAGATCTTCAGCGGTAAGTCGAGCGTGTCGGAAATGGTGCGCGATCCTGCCGAGTTGACGCGTGTCCTTCACTCGGCCTATCCGTTGCCCGTAGGCGCGTGGCTGCTGACGGGAACGTCACTGGTGCCGCGCCGCCCTTCACAGCGCGGGCCGGGGACGTAGTGACCATTGAGATCGACGCAGTCGGACGGCTCGTGAACCATGTCGTCACGGTGCCGCACTCGGGGGCCACGGCCCGCCCGCGAATTGCCTAGCCGGCGCAGGCGTCGATTCGACGTCACGACGATGCCTGACGGCTCGACTCTCAGCATCCCGCTCAACGTGATCACCGGCACGCGGCGGCATCCGCGCCTGCTTGCAGTCGCCGGCCACCACGGCGACGAGCAGGAAGGCCCGTCGGCCCTGATTTCGTTGTGGCACAGCCTGCGCCCAGAGTCGTTGCGCGGATCGCTGGTCATGATCCCCGTCTTGAACCCGCCGGCCTTCCAGGCGCTGCGGCGCGCGAGCCTCGAAGACGGTCTCGACATCAACCGCATCTTCCCCGGCAATTCGCGGGGCACGGTGACGGAGCGGCTGGCCGACGCGCTGTGCGCGCACCTGATCAGGGGCTCCGACCTCGTGCTCTCGATGCACGGGTGGTCGGCGGGGTACCTGGTGGAGCCTTACGTCGAGTACCCGAAATCGGGCAAGGTCAGCGAGGTCAGCCGGCTGGCGGCCCGTGCTTTCGGCCTCGGCTACGTCAACCCGCTGGAGGCCGGGCCGGGCAGGCTCCTGACCGTCGCATCCGCGATGGGCATTCCGATCATCGAGGTCGAGATCGGCGGCCAGGCGACGTCGCTCCCGGAACGGCGGGCCCTGTACGAAGCGGGCACGCTGAACCTGCTGCGACACATGGGGATCCTGAGCGGCCGCATCGAGCGCTCCTCCGAGCCAAGGGCGATCGACCGCGTCGAGGTCTTCGCCCCGACCGGCGGGATGCTGCAGTGCGACCGCATGGTGGGGGACAGGGTCAAGCGGGGAGAGAACCTCGCCACGATCTACGACCTGAACCTCGAACGCATTGCCCAGGTCGCGTCACCTGCGGCCGGCGTCATCGGGGTGCTGCGCCTGGCCGCGAGCGTGCAGCCGGGTCAGCTGGTCGCTTCGGTCTTCAAATAGTCGAGCGCAACCCCGGCCAGGGCTGAGCTGTCGATCGGTAGCGCCGACTCATCGATGTCGACGGTTTTGCAGTCAGCCGCGGCCCACTCGCATTCGAAATGGTCCGTGAGAGTTCGGCTGATAGGGGACAACGCCTTCGAATGATCGCGCTGATACAGGAATGCCCCTTTTCATCGCGCTCACCTGCATAGATTCGGCTGGATTCGACAACAACATGACATCAACCGACAACAGCTCGCACCGCTCCTTGACCGATTGGCCTGGCCGGCATAAGTCAAAGCTCACCTTAGGCACCCAACCCTCTAACCTGATACCCGTGTCCGGGGAACCGGCTCCGCCGGAACCGATCAAGGGCTCAACCGAACATGGCCTCGAATACCTGCGGCGGCTCCAATTGTTCAAGCCAAGCAGCGGGATGTGGGCGAATCTGGGACTGAAGCTCATCCACGCGGACGCCGCCTCAACATTGGTCGAGGGTGAGCTCTTGCGCGATACGCATGGCAGCGGGCGAGACGCCTCGACCGTCCATCGGGGCGCGGTGGTCACGGTCGCCGACTGCGCGATGGCATGCGCCGCGGCGACGATCACAAGTGAGGGCGAAGGAACCACCACGGTCGACCTGACCGTCGACTTCTTTCGCACAGCTCGACCTGGAAGAATCGCCGCCACTGCCAGCGTTACGAGTCGCGTTGAACGGTTGGTGTTCTGCGAAGCCATCGTGGTGCAGGAGGGCGTCGATGTGGCCAGGGCGCGGGGCACAATCGCCCTGATCTCAACCGAGGTTTGAGAACCGCCTGTCCACGCGCCCGTAGACCACTGAATGGGTCGACATCGGCACGGTCCGGCGGGGCGAATGCCCGACGGCGTGCCGGCATCTTCATAACTCCACGAAGAGGCCCATAGATCGCTGACGCAGCTTTGACCCACAGCAAAGAGACTGCCCGATCGATCGCGCGCCGGCTCGGGGAGCTGGGCATAGCCACCACGCACGACGAAGTTCGCGAACTCACATCCGCGTACCCGGCGCTGGAGGCGTGGATGCGCATGGCGGAGGAGCTTGACGAATCCGCCGGGATCTTGCCGGCGGAACCGGAACCAACGTGACCGGGCTCGAAGAAATTCACTACGCGCCGCTGCTCGAGGTCAGCGAGCTTCTGCGCGCGCGACGGCTGTCACCGGTCGAGGTCACGCGCGCCACGCTCAGTCGGATCGAGACCCTGAACCCGTCTCTGGGGGCCTACTACGTGGTCTTTGCCGATGCCGCGTTGGCCGAAGCCAGGCAGACGGAGAAAGAGATCGGGAATGGGGGCTGGCTCGGAGCTCTCCACGGGATGCCGATTGCCTTCAAGGACCTCTACAAACTCGGGCCGACCACGGCGGGCTCGCGCCTGCTGGCGGGACATATCGCAAAGAAGGCGGCGGCCCTCGTTCGCCGCGCCCGCGCGGCGGGCGCCGTGATCACCGGGAAGTTGGCAACGCACGAGTTCGGGCTCGCCGCGGCGTCGCTGTCCGACCACTTTCCGCCGGCCCGCAACCCGTGGGATCCCGAACGCACGCCTGGAGGATCGAGCACCGGAGCCGGCACGGCCATCGCCGCCGGCATGGCCTTCGGCGCCTTCGGCACCGACACTGGAGGCTCCGTCCGGCTGCCCGCGGCCTACTGCAGCATCGTCGGCTACAAGCCGACCTTCGGGCTGCTGAGCCGGAGCGGTGTCATCCCGCTGTCGCCCAGCCTCGACCACGGCGGTGCGCTAGCGCGCACGGTGGCGGACGCTGCCGCCCTCGTCGCCGCGGTTGCCGGCTATGACCCGTCCGATCCGGTGTCGAGCCCGCGGGCGGCGAGTGCCACGGTCGGCTTCGAGGCGGGCGTGCGCGGGTTGCGTGTCGCGGTGCCGCGCGATTTCTGGGACGGCTCGTGCGACCCGGCCGTGTCCGAACGTGTGGAGGCGGCGCTCGGCCGGCTGTCAGAGCTTGGCGCCACGCTGGCGGAAGTGCGGCTCGGCCTCTCCGTGGCGCAGGTGATGGCGGTCGGATACCTGATCACACTCGCGGAGGCGGCTGCCTATCACCTGCCCAACCTCCGCGCCGGCAGGCAGGGTTACGGCCGCGAGTTCGGCCTGGTTCTCAGGTCCGGATTGCTGGTGCCTGCCCACGCCTACGTACACGCTCAGAACGCGCGAGCGCGGATCGCGCGCGAGGTGGCCCGGTTGCTGAAGACCCACGACGTGCTGGCGATGCCTACAGTCGGCGCGCTCGCGGATCCGTTGCCACCCGGCCCCCGGCCGCTGACCCGCCGGATCAGCGAGCACCCGGTACCGCAGTACACGTGGCTCGCCAACCTGACGGGCGGCCCGGCGGTGTCAGTGCCATGCGGGTTCTCAAAAACAGGACTCCCGGTCGGGCTCCAGCTCGTTGGTCGCCAGTTTGACGACGCGACCGTACTGCGCGCCGCGCACGCATACGAGTCGGCGACGGGGTGGCGCGACATGCACCCGCCCCTCTGGCCCTAGATCGCGTCAGCCCTTGTCCGTGCCATAGACGGACTTGATCCGGACCGGCTCGGGAGCCTTCCAACCCTTCAAGAGCGTGGCGTCGAGCTCGTACACCTCGACCCCGAGCGGATGGCAGTTTGCCACCGGATCCGTACCGTCCGCGCCCCAACCCCACTGCGAGAGATCGCCGCTCGGGCACGTTGAGATCGCGCACAGCAGGTCGATCTCCGCGAAGAACTCGAAGAAGTCCCCCTTCTTCGCCGGGCTGGGCTCCATGAAGTAGATCTCGTGCACTGGGTCAAGCCCCGTCACCTGAAAGATGTTCAGGACGTCGTGCACGTCTAGCTCGGTCAGGTGGAATTGCGCGATCGCACGCGAGAGGTTGTTGTGACAGGTGACGTTGTAGTCCCGGTCATCGAGCAACTTGTACAGGTATGGGTCGCAGCGGCTGCCGAGCAGGTCGTGGCACCGGCCGCCGCTCGCAGTGGGCTGCGTGGGCAGCGTGTCGTTGGTGATCGTCACCATCGGTCGCAGGTAGGGAAGGCACGACCACAAGCGGTCGAAGGTCGTGACGTGCGCGCCCTGGAGCTGCCGCGTTCGTGCTGCCCAGAAGCGCTCGCGCGGGTTGTTCAGGTTCCAGATGTTCAGGTCGCAGACCTGCGGGCCCTCGATGGTGACGATGCGCGCCACCGAACCCGCCTTGACCGGCCAGGCGTAGCCGCTGCGGATCGGCACGATATGCTCATGGACCAGGCGCCGCGCGCGCAGATCCTGGGCGATGCGACGGTAAAGGTCGCGGTCGAAATCTAATCTCCCGGGTGACTCCGGATCGCGGTACAACCGCATCGCGCAACCATTGTGATTCACGGCCGTGGCATGCTGCCGGTGTGCTCGTGAACGTGACGACCTGGAGCCTTGAGATCATTTCCGCCGCTGACCTGCGTCCCGCCTCGCCGCCGCCCGAGTCGGTCGAGATTCGCCGTGCGTTTCACGCGTCGCCGGAGCTCGGCCGGTTCCTCTACACCGCGGCCGGCGGCAATTGGTACTGGATCGATCGGCTTGGATGGAGCCACGAGCAGTGGGCCGAGAGGATGAGCGATCCACGGGTCGAGACGTGGGTCCTCTACCAGGACGGCACGCCGGCCGGCTACTTCGAGCTCGACGGGAGCGCCGCCGGCGAGGTCGAGATCGCCTATTTCGGCATCATGCCGGCTTTCCTCGGCCGGCGGCTCGGCGGTCCGCTACTGACCGCCGCGATCCGGCGCGGTTGGGCGATGGGGGCCGAACGCGTCTGGGTGCACACATGCACGCTGGATTCGCCACGCGCGCTCGCGCACTACCAGGCCCGAGGCATGC
>VBEG01000002.1 GCA_005882115.1 Chloroflexota bacterium | reverse complement strand
CAGCCTCGCCTCGATTCGAGATCTTGCGGATCGGCTACACAACAGCTTCGACCCCATCGACGTCCTGATCAACAATGCCGGCACCGCGTCAAGCCGCCGCGTGCTGACCGTCGACGGCCTTGAAAGGACCTTCGCAGTCAACCACCTCGGCCCGTTCCTGCTGACGCAGCTCCTGCTCGACATTCTGATGGCGGCTCCTGCGGCGCGGGTGGTCAATACCGTCTCTGAGACCCACAGCGGCCGGCTCGACTTCGGCAACCTGCAGGGCGAGCGCCGCTATAGCTTCTTCTCCGCCTACGCGCGTTCGAGGGCGGCAAACATCCTCTTCACCTACGAGCTGGCTCGGCGGTTGGAGTACACGGGCGTCACTGCCAACTGCTTCACCCCCGGACCGACCGCGAGCGATTTCGGACGTGGGGAGGGCGGGGTCATCGGGTTCATGGGCGGGCTAATGAGGCTCATCGGCCGGCCCGCCGATGACAGCGCGCGAACGGCGGTCTATCTCGCCACGTCGCCAGAGATGGAGGGAGTCACGGGCCAGTACTTCATCCGCGGCAGGCCCGCACTCAGCAAGCGCATCACATACGACCGCGAGGTCGCCGCGTGCCTGTGGGCCATCAGTGAACAGCTGACCAATCCCGGCCGGGAAGTCAATCAGCACATTCAGGAGGTTGTCAGATGAAACAAGCCGTCAACGCTATCAAGCTCGGACCGCGCGCTCGCGCAATCGTGCGCGCTGCCGCCCGCCTGATCAATCCGCTCATCCTGCTCATCGCTGGGCGGAGATGGATGCCGATCCTTGGCGTCCTTCGCCACCGCGGACGGGTGTCCGGCCGCATGTACGCGACACCGCTGGGCATGCGACCGCTTGGCAACTCTTTCGTCATGCCCCGCACCTTCGGAGAGAACGCGGCCTGGTACCGGAACGTGCTGGCGTCGGGCTGGTGCGTGGTCACCTACAGGGGTCGCGACTACACGCTGGTCGGCCCTGAGGTCATCGACTACGCGTCGGCAGCGCCGGCTTTCCCTCGCTACGAGCTGGTGCAGTTTCGGCTGGTCGGGATAAACGAGTACCTGCGCTTGAAGCAGGCGCCCGCCGGCTGGTCACAGCCCACATCGCGCTCGCCCCAGCTGGCGCGCCCCTGAAGCAATCCATTGGAGGAAATCGAAATGTCACAGGTGTCCATCTCGGAGAAGTCAGCAGTGCGAGTCGCGCAAGAGCCTCGTCATCTCGGCGTCGCGTTGCTTGTCATCGCGTTCGCGCAGCTGATGGTCGTGCTCGACACCACGATCGTGAATGTCGCCCTGCCCTCGATCCAGCACGCGCTGCGCTTCAACTCCACCGACCTGGAGTGGGTCATCAACGGCTACTCGCTCGCGTTCGGCGGCCTGCTGCTGCTGGGCGGTCGCGCGGGTGACCTGTTCGGCCGACGCAGGATGTTCGTCGCGGGCGTCCTCCTGTTCGCCGCGGGATCTCTTGCCGGCGGGCTCGCGACCACCTCGTGGTGGTTGATCGGCTCGCGTGTGGTCCAGGGGGCCGGCGGCGCGATCGTCGCACCGACCGCGCTTTCGCTGATCGCCGACACATTCAAGGAAGGCGCCGCTCGCACCCGCGCCCTCGGCATCTACGCCGGAGCGGCAGGCGGTGGCGGCGCGGTCGGCCTCATCCTCGGCGGCCTCATTACCAACTACTTCTCGTGGCGGTGGGTCCTGTTTGTGAACGTGCCCATCGCTTTGCTCCTGGCTGTGGCCGCGCCTCGCGTCTTGGCGGCGTCAGAGGGCCGCTCGGGCCGCCTCGACCTGCCGGGAGCCATCTCCGTCACCGCCGGCATGACGCTTTTGGTCTACGGCCTGTCGCGCGTGGCCACGCATGCGTGGACCGACGCGCTGACGGTCCAAACGCTGGGCGCCGGTGCTGCCCTTCTCGTCCTCTTCCTGATCGTCGAGCTGCGGAGCAAGCAGCCGCTCATGCCGCTGACGCTGTTCGCGAACCGCAATCGGTCTGGCGCTTTCGCGCTCAGGATGGTTGCCGGCTCGGGAACATTCGCCGTCCTCTTCTTTCTGACGCAGATCGCCCAGAACGTGCTCGGATACAGCCCGCTAAAGGCCGGCTTCGCCTTCCTGCCGCTCGGCATCGGCGTCGTCATCACGGCCCAGGTGACTTCGCGCGTGATCGGGCGCATCGGCCCGCGGGCGCCGATCATGCTCGGCGCGCTTGCGATTGCCGGCGGGCTGCTGTGGCTCTCACAGATCACGGACCACGCCACGTACGTGTCCGACATGCTCGGACCGCTCGTGATCCTTTCGATCGGCTTTGGCCTCGTCTTCTTCCCGACCACCCTGGTGGCGGTGTCAGGCGCGGCCCGGCACGAGTCCGGGCTCGCCTCGGCGGTGCTGAACGTGAGCCAGCAGCTGGGGGGCTCGATTGGCCTCGCGGTCCTGGGCACCGTGGCGGCGAACGTCACCAAGAACCAGCTCCTCAACATCCGACCGACGCACGAGCTGATCAGCCAGGCGGTCACGGCCGGATTTACGACCGCCTTCGGAATCGGCACGATCATCGCCCTTGCTGGCTTTGCTCTGGCCGCCCTCGTCATTCGTGTTCCCGCCCCCAGACCAGCCGAGGTGGCGCTGCCCGAGGCAGCGTGATGAAAATCAGCGCAACAGGAGGTATTTGGCGTGAATCAAACCGACTTTCCGACTCCGGGCGAGGATGGCTTTGTCGTCACCCACTTTCTGGTCGTGTCCGATCAGGAGAGGTCGCGCGAGTTCTACCAGTCGGTGCTCGGCGGCAAGGTGGTCCTTGAGCGAGACCCCGTGATCATGAAGGTAGCCAACACATGGCTGATCCTGAATGTCGGCGGTGTGCCCACAGACGACAAGCCCACGGTCACGCTGACGACGCCGTCAGACCCCGAACGCACAAGTGCCTTTCTCAACATTCGAGTCGCGGACATCGCGAAGGTCTATCGGGAATGGTCGGCGCGCGGCGCGCAGTTCTTGACCAAGCCCAAAGACCACGGCGCCGAGATTCGCGCCTACATCCGAGACCCGGACGGCCACTTGATCGAGGTCGGCCAATCGCGGCGGCCGGTGCGCAGCTCGTAGTCAAGAAATCGCTTGCAGCGCGGCCACTCAAAAGGTGGTCGCGCGCTCATGCGGCCCGCGAGGCCTCCCGGGACCACTCTCGCGGGTGACACACTCCGGGCCTGTGCTTCATCCGTGTCACAGCCGTGTCACCCATTCGCGGAAGCCAGGGGATACAGGAGGTCACAGGAGGACACGAAGAAGATCCAGCTCGAGTACAGGAGGACACGGGAGGACACGGGAGGAGCCGCCGGGACACAGAAGGACACGACACCACCGCGGTTCGGGACCGTGAGGCCCCGGGTTCAAATCCCGGGCCCCCGACCAAATCTAGGGATCTCCGCAGACTGCCGATTTCGCACCTCTGTCCGCATCGCCCAGTAGCCGCAAACTCCGAACCTCGACGTGCCAGTCGGGATGGCTTCCCTGGTGAGAGCCGGTAGCAGGGGGAGCGCTTCCTGCAGGCCGATGGAACTTCTGGCGTGCGGCTGACCTCGCTCGGGGCGCTAGATCGGGGGGGTCGATTCAGCCGGGGCGGAACCACCCAGTCTGGAGGCCATTCGAATCAGTTGCAGTCTTGAGCGGATGCGTAGTTTCGAGTAAGCACTGGCCAGGTGGCTCTCGACTGTCCTATGACCAATGCTCAAACGTCCGCCGATTTCAGCCGCGGTGTATCCCTCGGCGGCCAGGCGCGCGACTTCAAGCTCCCGCCGAGTCAACGATCGCAGTCCTTGGGTCGATCGATCAATTCCATCGACGGTCGCTGGTGCGGCCCAGCTGCTGATCGCCGGCCGCACGTGACGACGGCTGATCAGGAGAGAGGTGACGCCCTTGGCATAAAGCCTAGCGACGAGGGCTGGAATGAACACCGCCACTCCGACAAGGATCACCGTAACCCGGTTTGTGGTTTCTATCGCTACGGCAAGACCAAAAAGCAACGTCGCCGCGATTGCCACAAGAGTCGCCATCCGACCCGAGAGCGCCCACGCCGCAGCGAGCAGCGGCAAAATCGCAAATGCACCGACGACGACATCGGGGGTAACTACTTCGGCGATGAAGATGAGGCCCAGAAGACTGAGGCACAACGCCGCAGCAAGCGGTTCGCCGCGATTTCCGGCAAGGGCGTAGGGCGCAGCAATCAACCGAACAGGATTCAGGCTGGCTCGGTCCTGGTGGCCGCCAATCGCTCGCGTCCTCAACCTTGTCTATTTCCTGGGCGGGATCATACTCGGACACCCTTTATTAGGGCCAAGGGTTCGACATGACCAACGTCGCGGGTACGGAGGCGACCACCTCCGTAGAAAGATCCGTACGGATACGGAAGACGAGCTAACCCGCGGAGCGCATAGTCCGGCCGAGACCAAGGGTAAGCACGCTCTGAAATCTCGAGCTTCGGAAGATTGGAGTAACGAATGCAACGCTTGTCACGGCTCGCCTGGGCATGTCTCGCCATCGGCGCAGCACTTGCGACTCCACTGACTGCATCGGCCACATATCAGGACCGCTTCAGCATGGCCGGCTCTGGTGCCGCTGCAGCGTTTGGCTCTTGCGAGCCCTCGCCTGCCGGCGGCCAGGTCTGCACGGCCATAAGCATTGGAGTCGCCAGTCAGATTACGAAGGCCGATGGAACCAAGACTTCGGAGACGACACTCTCCATCGACATAGGTAGATTCAGCCTCGACTCGACCGGGGCATTTACCTTCATCTCCGAAACCGCCGGATTCGGAGTGGCTTCGTTGTCAGTCAGCCCAAGGCTTTCCAGTGCATCGGCCTTGGCATCATTCCAGGTTATAACCTGCACGGTCGACGCCTGCGCCGACGGTGGAACTGTGACGGTGCGCGCGTCGTGGACCGGGCAAGGCGATCTCATCCACGATGTTTCGAACGTACATTTCTCGAAGGACCCGTTCAGCGGCAATTTCCACGCTAACGGGGATGTTCGCAGCGCTGATGCGACCGCCACCGTGAACGGCACCGATTTCGGCGCTTCCCTGTTCGCGAGCATGTTCAACGTCAAGACCGCCGCGATCTTTATCTGTCACATGTGCTGAGTCAATCGCGTGTACGTCCCTCTGCGATCATTCCGTCGGCGACGAAACGAAGATGCCGAAGGCGCGTTATGGCCCACATGAGCAAGGCGCTTCGCGGGTGGCTAAGTGTGGCTACAGCCTGCGGCATGCTCGCAGCATTGGTCGGCTGTGGCTCAGCGCCGCAGGCAAACAGACCCACTCCCGCGGCAGCCACCACTGCCTCGGCGACCCCGACTGTGGTAGCTGCCGGCCCCTCACCTTCCGCTCGGTCCCATGCCGATCTACCGGTCGCCATCCTCGTCCACCAAGAATTGCCCAACGCTTATGGCATCTCCACCGCAACGAGCTACTCCGTTGTGCTCGTTGCCGCAGATGGCTCCATCGCGGCCAGAGTCAATCCTCGCCTTTCCTCGCCAGTGGTCATGACTTATCAGAACTGTCCAGTGATCGGACGGAGCCCAATGCCGACATGCCAGATTCCGTTTCGACCAAGGGCGCCTCTCGTCACCTCATCGGACACACGCGCCTACTTCCTGGACGGTGACAGCGACGTGGGCTACCTGACGCCTGATGGCCACACGGGAACCGCGGTCCACCTGCCCGTGAGCCCTCGAGTCAGATACGCCGTCGCGGTATCGCCTGATGATTCCCGAATCGCAGTCGCCGCATTCGACTACAAAGGATCGAGCACATTTGGAAACCCGGGGGTCACGATGAACCTGTTCGTCCAGGACCTCGCAGGAGGTAATCGAGTCAACCTCTTCAGCTCAACCTCGGTTACCGAGTGGCCGATCGGATGGCACAACGGGCACCTGGTCATCGCGGTCGGTCCCGCCGGCCCTGTCCAGTACACGGTCGAGAACCCGTACTTTGCCGTCGAGGGATACCATGTCGCGAACGCCACCACCGGTGTTCGCGTGGCGACAGTGGGCACGGGCGATGACTGCAACCGCGGGCCGGTGGCCCGCGCGGGCGCCGCTTGTTACTTGAACCGATACTCGGCCATCGGGTACCGGAGCTGGGACGGTGTCGGGCACGTCTTCGCCCCGTGGCATGACTTTGGACCGAGTCCAACAGCTTTGGCTCCCAACGGCAGCCGGTTGGCGGGTAGCAATCTCGGTCCCCCGGTTGATTCTCACATCAACCTCGTTTCCGTATCGGGCACTAACCAGCTGGACGTGAAGGGAATTGTTCAGGGTTGGCTCGATGACGAGCATCTGGTCTACTTCGCCGTCCCTTCGAACAGGTCCCTCATCCTTGACCTCGTAACTGGCGTCTCCGCCGCAGTGCCCCAGACAAATCCGCCGGGGAGACCTGACTCTCCAGACGCGTATCTGCAGTTCCTTGGCACCGTGCCCCAGCAGATGAGCTGAGTTGTGAAACGAGGCACATCTCCCGGCGGCAAGAAAGCCGGCGGTCGGGTCGAAACCAACTCACAGGCGAACCGTTATTGCCGCATGGGCGGTCCACGACGAAGGTGGTTTGTTCTGGCGGCTGCGTGCGCCGTCGTAAGCGCTTCAGCCGCCTGCTCCCCGCCGTCGCAAGCCAGCAAGGTTTCACCCGCACCATCCGCGTCCGGCTCATCGCTTGTGTCTCCTTCCGCGCAGGTCGGCACCCTCCCCGGTGGATGGACGTCCGCCGGCCAGTTGAGCACCCAGCGTGGCGGTCAAATGGTTGCCGTACTCCTGCAAAGCGGCCGGGTACTCGTCACGGGAGCTTCGAGCGATGGCCTCGGGATCGGAAACGTCGACATCTACGACCCCGCCAACGGATGGTTGCTGGGCCCGAAACTGCCCGACGACCGCTTGGGAGCAGTTGCCGCCCCGCTACCCGGCGGCCGATCTTTGCTGGCCGGGGGCCAGCCCGATTTCACGGGCGACACCGCCGGGCCGGGCCCGCTGGCAAGCGCGCTGACCTACAAGTCGAATACCAATACCTGGGTCAAGGCTCCGAATATGAGCGTCGCCCGAGCCTATGCGACCGCGACGGCCCTCGCTGACGGTCGCGTGCTCGTGGTCGGCGGCTACGGTGCGCAGGTACTGGCCAGCAGCCAGTTCTTCAATCCCAGCTCATCCACCTGGACCACGGGCCCCTCGCTGGCACATGCCCGGTTCGGTCACACCGCGGTCGCGCTAAGGGGTGGCCGGGTATTGGTCGTGGGGGGAGCCGACGCGCTATACCCGGAAAGGCTTGTGTCCAGCGCGGAGCTTTTCGACCCGCCGACCGGACGCTGGACCAGCGCGGGCGATATTGCTGGCGCGAGAAGCCACTTCACGCTGACAGCGCTCGCCGACGGCCGGGCGCTGCTCACGGGTGGACTTGCGGCGGATGGATCGACCGCCCTGCGTTCCACCCTCCTGTACGACCCGACCAAGAACTCATGGTCGGCCGGCCCCGACTTGATCAGCTCTCGCGCGGCCCACGCGGCCGCGATCCTCACCGATGGCCGGTTGCTCGTGACGGGCGGCGCCGACCAGCTGGGGAGGCTTGCGTCGTCCGAGCTGTACGACTCGGCCGCCAACTCCTGGTCATCGACGGGGGCCCTCCAAACTCAGAGGAGCAATCACGTGGCGATCCCCCTCGCTAATGGCCGCATCCTGGTGATCGCCGGACGAGGTTCAGGCGACCCGCTAGCGAGCGCCGAGCTGTATGACCCCTCGGCGAAAGGGTTCCCCGCGCCCGCGCGGACTCCGGCCGGGCCTGGGCGCTGGCAGCTGGCCGCATCGAAGCCGATCTCGGCTGACTCCCACTCCGACTATGCGCAACTGCTCCCTGACGGCCGCGTGCTGGTGGTAGCCGCGCAGTACAGCGGGGAGCTGCAGGTCTACGACCCGAGGTCCGACGCCTGGACTACTCCGTTCAGCCGCAAACCTCCGCCATGCAACCCCTGCGGGATCGGCGCGCCCAGCCCACCCTTCCTCGCAACTCGCCCGCTGGCCGACGGCAAGGTTCTCCTGCTCACCATCGACCCGCAAAAAGTCGTGGCCGCGAAAGCCGAGATCGTGGATCTGAAGACCGGGCAGGCGACCCCGGCTGCCTCGCCGGGAAAGATCGGATGGGCGCGGTTGGATCTGCTTCCGGACGGGCGCGTCTGGCTGACCGCGTTGCAGCAGATTGACAGGCACGCCCTAATCTACGACCCCAAGGCGAACCGCTGGACCGCCACTTCCGACGTGCCGGGTGATCTCGTGGCAAGCGGCTCCGACATGCAGAGCGTCACCGCCATTCCCGGCGGCCGGGTCCTGGTCGGAGGCAGTTTGAAGGCGATGGTCTTCAACCCCGCGACAGGAGGCTGGGCCGAGGCCGGCTCATACCCGAACGCTGCGACTGGGTCGTTGCGGCTTGGATTGCCTTCGTGGAACGGGTTTTCTGCCCTCCGACTCCCGTCGGGCGATGTGCTCCTCGCGGGCGGCACGGTGCTGGTCGGCACCGAATCGGGCGGGGCCCCCGTCTATGAAGCCACCGCGCAGGTTATGCGCTGGGATCACGCTACGGGCAAGCTCACGCCTTCGCAGAACATGCCGATGGCCCTCTACGCGTACTCCTCCGCACGGCTCGCCGACGGCCGGGTCCTGGTCGCAGGCGGCTCTGCAACAGTCGGTTATCGCACCAGCGCCGACCCTGTGGCAGCCTCGTTGATCTACAGCCCGACGACTGGTTCATGGTCGCCGGCGGCGGCGCTTCCAGCTGCCAGGTCTGCCGCGCTTGCGGTCACGCTGGCCGACGGACGTGTTCTGCTAGTGGGCGGGCAGGGAATGTTCGGCCCTCCGGCGTCGCTGCTGTTCACTCCCTGAGCCTTGGCGGTCATGACATCGGCCTGCTCTCGACGACTTGATGTGCATCCTTCCGTCAACTCCATGCCAACCGCCAAATGACAAGGTCGGCCCGCACGCGCCAGGTTCTCATTGCGGCCGTTCTAGTTTTCGGAGTGTTGGCCGCGGCCGGGATGGCTGGCGTGGGTTGGTACTTCTCGGACCAGCTTCTAGCTCCCGATCACAGCTCACCCAACTACGACATCACGGTCCGAGCCGTTTCGGCGCCCACTGTCGAGATGGACAAGACCACCGACACCAGTCGTCAAGGCACGTTCGGTCTGGAGTGGAGAGGCGGGCATGCAATCGTCGGCAAGGTGATTACCACCTCACGAAGCACTGTGACCAGAAACCTTCAGGACGCTGACGGCTCACTTCACGTCGGAGAACGCGTAGTGCTTACCACTCCGGTATATCAAGGCGACCCTGAAGCAGCGTTTGGCATCCCGTCGGATGACGTTCTGATTCCGGGCGAGCTCGGCATGCTTCCGGCGTGGTACGTGCCCGGCCGGCTCCGAGATTTCGTGATAGTGGTCCACGGCCATAACGCGCCCCAGACTGACGGGCTGCGGGTCGTACCGGCACTTGCCAAGCTCGGCTTGCCAATGGTCCTGATTCGCTACCGAAATGACGTTGGCGCGCCTGCCAGCCCGGACCATCTCCTGCACCTCGGCGATACCGAGTGGCGGGATGTGGAAGCGGCGGTCCGCTGGGCGCTCGCACAAGGCGCGACTCGGGTCGTATTGGTCGGGATCTCGATGGGCGGAGCCCTGGTCCAGCTGTTCATGAGGAACTCCAGCTTCGCCGCGAAGGTTCCCGCGGTGATCCTTGATTCCCCTGTTCTCGACTGGGACGCGGTCATCAATTTTCAGGCCGCCCGACGCGGGATTCCGAATTTTCTGGTATGGCCTACCGAGCAGGTCATCCGCCAACGCATCGGATTCGATGTCATGAGTTACAACCAGGTCAGGGACGCAGGCTCGATGCGAGCTCCTACCTTGCTGTTTCAAGATGGCCAGGAGACATTTTTGCCCCCTGAAGGCGCCGCAAGGTTGGCCAAGGCCCGGCCAGACCTGGTTGAGTATCACCTCTTTCCGGATGCTGGCCACACCCAGGAATGGAATGTTGATCAGGTGGCCTACGAATCGATTCTCACCTCGTTCTTGGTGCGGAAGCTGGGCATTTTCGCCGCGTAGTCGTTAACGCGACCATGCGGCCGGCCGAATGTAGTAGCTCGTGTAGTAATCCGCTGGAAAAAAGGCTCATTGCTGGACGCGGGCTGGTCCGAATGTAGAAATTTCGAACTGAAAACGGTTAGAAACGGCATGCTTGGACGAACTAGCGTGTGATTCGGGACCGTGAGGCCCCGGGTTCAAATCCCGGGCCCCCGACCAATGTCATGTCGCAAGACCGGCAGTATTTCCCTCGTCTCACCGATCTATCTAGGTTCACCCAGCGTCAGCTGGACGCTGTAGCCAGGGAGCTCAACGAGCGCCCTCGACAAACCCTCGATGGATGACACCATCACAGCGGCTCGCGGAGGTCGTTGCGCTCACCGCATGAATCCGCCCCTGAAATCACACACCGGGCCCCCGACCTACCTCTGAATTTTGCGTACGTCAGTCGAGGGCTCTCCAGTCCCGCCGCCAAAAGAAAACGGTAGATCAAAAACGGCTCGGCGCCTATAAGCTGCGGACGTCATGCGGAACGCTACTGAACAGCTACGCCGCGTGGGCGCTGCCGCGGCTCTCATGTATGGCTTTACCCTTCTGCTCGCGCTGGTCCTGATCACGCCCCCATTTCTGGGTGCTCCTGCGGATGCCCTCGAGCCATCCAATGCGGAGGCACGTGTAAGGCTGGTTGCGGGACTCAGCTGGGGAAGTCGGATGTTGCTGAAGGTCGGTTTCCCGCTCGAATTCCTGAACGTTCCGCTCTTGGTGATCGCGTTGGTGGCGCTCTGGGAGTCACTTGCGGGATCAGGGCTGGGCCGAAGAACTCTTGCCCTGGTCGCATCCCTGCTAGGCGCCATGTTCCTGCTCATTGGCCATTTCCAGAGATTCATTTTGCTCACGCTCGCCGATCGTTACCTTGCCTCCGATGAGACGCATCGGGCTGGCATTGGAGCAGCTGCCGTGCTGGGGGAGAGCGTGAGCCAGACGGCTGACGTGGCCTTCAACGCGCTCCTCGGTACCGGACTTGCCTTCTTTGCCGTGGCGTTAACCCGAGGAGCGGTGGCTCGGTGGTTTGCGTGGCTCACCTGGGCCGCAGCGGTTCTGTGCCTCATCAGCGCGGTGCTCTCCGCGATCGATTGGCGACTTGGTTTTCTGTCGTTGCCCGCGCTGATCCTGTTCGTTCTCTGGACTCTGGCCCTTGGAGTCATTCTGTGGCGTGGTTCAGCCTCAGACCGCCTGCACGTTGCCGAA
Source organism: Chloroflexota bacterium (assembly GCA_005882115.1). Lineage (GTDB taxonomy): Bacteria > Chloroflexota > Dormibacteria > Dormibacterales > Dormibacteraceae > 40CM-4-65-16. The sequence goes on along the minus strand of VBEG01000002.1, from coordinate 25,344 downwards.
AGCAGGGGAGTCTAAAGCACAATCATCCCTGCGCTGCTGTACCTTGCACTCGCGATATCAATGGCGCGCAGCCCGAGGACATCGGGGATGTCTGACTGAGTCCCCTGCTCGCAACGCGATGTCGACTGCTCGCGGCGGATGAAGCAAACGGCCCAAGGCCCCTCGATCAACGCGGAGTTAGACCGGTCGAGTTACACAGGCGGCTCTTGGTCTCGAGGAGGGAAGCAGCCATGAGACGTTTTTGGGCGTTTGCATTGGTCGTCGGGTTGCCGGTGGCGCTGATGCCCGTAGGAGTCCTGGCCGACAGCGGCACTCACACCTATGCACTTCATATGGAGGGGCAGAACTTCGGTGTCGCCGCCAACGGCGATCACATAGCGATCGACGGTCTGGCGGAGTTCTCGGTCAACCCGAAGTCTGTAGAGGGCGAGGGCAATTTCACGCACACGGACAGCGGCGGCACTGTCAAAGGCGCAGGCACCTGGAGGGCGGACGAGCTACTCAACTACCAGTCCTACGGTTGTGGGATCGTCCACTTTCCTGACGGTGACGTAATCCTGCCACCCAACTTCTGCGGTGGGGCGGTGAAGATGAGCGTCACGCTCACGACGCCCATCGGGGAGCTGCCGGGAACCATGACCGTGATCTGCATCATCGGGCCCAACCCGCCCAACAGCATCGACGCGAAAGCGGGTGAGGGTGTGATGCTGGTCGTCCCCGGGATCGTGAACTTCAACCACACGGACGGCGGAGACAACGTCATCATTCAGACGAGCTAGCAATCGAGCACCAGGAGCGGTCCGCTACACACCGGTGCCCGGGCCGCTCCACCGATTACCTCGCGCGTAAGAGAGCCCGTTAGGCCTCGAGGTCGCTAGGAGAACTCTCCCCGGAGCTGAGACTCGGTGGGAGCCCCTTGACGACCCACGTCGGTCGCGTAGATGCGGCACATCATGTGCACCTACTCGGCGCCCGTGGCAAACGGATCGCGACCGCCGACGAGGATCGTCGGTGATCCAAAGTGCGCCGATCGGCCGCGCATTGCACGCGGAGAACGGTCGCCAATACACTCAGTTTCTCCGGCCACGATTTAAGGAGGACGCCATGCGCAGGCTGCCCGCACCCGGCCTCTTGATCCTCGTCGGTTTGATTGCCATGCTCCCCCCCGGCACGGCGGCCGCGAAGAGCGGCCTGCTCAACATCGACGCCAGCCAGCGCCCCCTGAACGAGTCCGAGGAGGCGATCGCCATCAACCCAACCAACCCGAAAAACATCGTGATCGTCACCAACGTCGGGCACCGTGAGGCCGGGCTCGACGCCGGCATGTTCGAGGCAGTCAGCTTCGACGGTGGCACAACGTGGACCCGCAAGCTGATCGGCGACAAGGACAACCTCGGTGACGCGTGCTGCGATCCGACCCTCTCCTTCGATGAGTTCGGCAATCTGTTCATGAGCTATCTCTTCGAGGTCGAAAACACCGTCCCGATCGCCCTCAGCACGGACGGCGGCCTGACCTTCAACCTGGTCGGCAATATCGTCGCTCCGCCGAAGGGGACGCCGACCAAGACCAGCGGCGACAATCGCGGCCTTTTCCGGTTCGTCGACCAGCCGACGATCACGGCGGCCAGGGGCGAGGTCTGGGTGATCTTCAACGCCGGCGGGCCGCTGTTCGCGACGGGCGCCGCGGTGGCAGGCTTCGGCCAGGTCGGGTCGTTCTTTCAGGGCGAGGTGGTGCCAGGCACCAACAACTGCACGTACGGCGACATCGCGATCGGGCCGACGGGGCAGGTGATGCAGGTCTGCACGCTCACCGAGAGCGGCCAGGGCGGTGGCAGGCTGTTCGTCAACGTCGACCTTGACGGCCTCGGACCGGCCGGCTTCGGCGACCGCGTGTTCGTCGCCGAAACACACGTCGGCGGGTTCGACTTCATCCCGCCGCAGCGGGACCGTTCGATCGACGCCGAGCCGGGCCTGGCCTGGGACCGGACCGGGGGGGCGCGCAACGGCCGCGTGTACCTCGTCTACACCAAAGAGATTCAGAACGAGAGCGACAACACGGACATCTTCGTCCGCTTCTCCGACGACAACGGCGCGACCTGGAGCCAGGGCGTGCGTGTCAACGACGACCAGACCCCCAACAGCCAGTTCCTGCCCAAGATCGCCCTCGACCAGACCTCAGGCAACGTCGCCGCCGTCTGGTACGACGCCAGGCGTGACCTCGGCACCGGCGGCGCCGGGGACACCGACGGGATCGCCAACGACGATGCCCAGCTCTGGGGCGCGTTCAGCACTGACGGCGGCGCGACGTTTGGCGCCAACGTCCAGATCAGCGCAGGGACCTCGAACTCGCACGACTCGGGCAATGGGATCGACTACGGTGACTACTCCGGGCTTGCCTTCTACGGTGGTAAAGCGCGGCCGGCCTGGTCCGACAACTCCAACAGCACCGGCACCAACCCCGACGGCGCCCTCCACCAGCTCGACATCTATACCGCGGCCGTGCATCCGTAGGGACCCAGAACCCGGCTCGCTGGCGGGAGAGGTGCGGGGGCGCCGTCGGGCGCCCCCCTTTGCGTTACGGGGTCGGATCGGGGAAGCTGCCGCCGAGATGTCGGAGTTGCCGAAGTTGGCGGGGCAATCCTGCTCAGGAGCAGGTCGAGGCACGCTGGCGCCCGTGCGCAGCGACATCCGCCAAGCATCTATCGCCGGGCAATCCGCGGCGTTGCGCGCGTCGTTCCATACCGCCGCGCCGTAGGGGCGAGAGCTATCGGCTCAAAGACAAGAGCGTGCCGGCGTCTTCAGCATGCCCACCAGCACCCTGGTCACGCCAGCGCCTCGTGTGGGGAATTTGAGACCGGCGCTCAGACGAAATCGGTACTGAGATGGGGAATTTCAGACCGGCGGAAAACTGAGGAGTTTCAGACTGGCGTTGACAGCTTTCACCGACGCGAGCGGTGGTTCGTCGTCATCGTCGCTGTCGAAAAGCCGCAAGAACCATCGCGAATTGTGCACAGGTCGATGCCGTCAGCGAACTCTGGCACCACCTCCTTGGGCTCATGTCGTGCGCCGGATTAGGCCGAGCCGCAGTGGGACTCGCGTGTTGTACACGCGACAGGCCACCAAACCGCGCCTTCAACGCGCGCACCTCCCCAGGCACGGCGAGTATTTGGAGGAAGCGAGGATCCGCTTCTACGATGTGACTAGCGGGGAATGCCCTTGAGCGCGACGAAGTCCTCCTCAAGATTCTCTCCGCTCAGCGGATCGTACGCGGTGACCTGGAGGTAGCCCGTCTCATGCTGGCCAAGGAAGGGTTCCGATGGAAAGAAGCCGACGAATTGCGTGCAACTCTCACCGGCGCCGAGGAGACCCTGGTCGGGTGATGGGCACGTGCTTCCCGGTAGTCCACCGCCGGCAGAGAAGTCGTCGGGCACGTGGACCGTTGTAACGGCGACGAGCAGGGGCCGGCCGCTCGCGTTAGTTACGGTCACGAATTTGCTCTCGACGCTGCCGACCGGCTGAGCGCCGAAGTTGACCATGGCAGGACTGATCTGCATGAGCGGTGGGCCCTGCCGCGCGGCGAGTTCGCTGACGGCGTCCCCGTGCGTGACCCAGACGTCCCCAGTGCGGGGGTCTGTTGCCGTCCAGACTCCGCCCGAACCGAGCGGGACAGATTCAACGAGCACGTTCATGGTCGTGTCGATCACGTCGACCGTGCCCGCCCCGAGCGTTGCCACATAGAGATCGCCGTCCCGCGGGTTGAGCGCGATTCCGAATGGAAACGCTTCAACGAAGATCTCTGCGGCGAGCTGGCCCGTTGCCGCGTCGATTGCAACGACGTTGCTGCTGAAGTAATTCGAGACGTAGATGGTGTCGTTCTGGTTGTCGTAGACAACGCCTAGGGGAGAGGACCCCACGGGTATCGTGCGCACGACCTGGTTCGTGGCTCCGTTGATCACCGAGACCGAGTCCGACTGCGAATTCGTCACGTAGAGGAAACCGCGCCGACTGTCATATGCGATTCCAAACGGAGCAGTGCCTACGGGTATGCGGTCGACGATGGTCCGCGTAGCACCGTCGAGGACCACGACCTCGTCCGTGTGCGCGATTACGATGTAAACGTCGCCGTTGCGCTCGTTGTAGGCGATTCCGAACGGTGACGACCCGACTTCGATCGGACTGCCGATTGGCTGGTGCGTCGTCCCGTCAATCGCCGTCACGTCCAGGTACTGTTGACAAGAGACATAGATAACGTCGTGTGCTTTGTCGTAGCCAACGCTCAAGGGATGAGCGCACGTATTCCCGCCAGCGAGCTTGACGGTGTCTATGACAGCCCGAGTCCGCGGGTCGATCACGGAAACATCGTCGGTGAAGATGTTCGCGACGAAGAGCAAGCCACTGCGTGTGGCAAAAGCAAGCCCGGCCGGCGAGGAGCCCGGTGGACTGGTCAGCGTTGCCACGACCGTGTGCGTCGCGCGCACTAACGGAACCGGCGCCGCGGCCCGCGCCTCGGGCGCGGCCAGTGTCAAGACTGCAAGGGCGACGATGAGGGCCTGGACTTTCATTGGCTAGCCATCGTTCGCCCTCATGAGGCGAGCACCCACTGAGCCGCGTCGCGTGAGATGGCTGCCATGTTGTCTTGGATCAGCCCCGGCACTCCTTGTCCTCTTCCTACCTCCAAGCGCGAGCCTTCTGACGATGGCTCTGGCCCGCGACTTCTCACCATTAGCACGCGGCTGCGTGGGCGTCAATGGGCGATCCATCCCCGTCCACTCGCTACTCGCGTGCCGGCTGGATCGTCGGCCAGTCCATCCTGGTGCCCGCCGTACGTGTGACGCTCAGCTACCCATCGAGCTGGCAGCAACGTGCTACTTCGTGATCGGGCTCGCAATGGTCCCCATGGCCGTGCGAATCTCCGCCGGCGGCCAGAGGTCGCTACCGCACGTCGCTCACCTCGCCCAAACCGCTGGCCACGCTTTCGGAGGGGGCGGGGCTGGGAATTAGAAGCCGCACGCACCGGCACGACACCTTGCGGCGGTCTACATTCGAGCCGTCCTGATAACACCGGGCACAGCGCTCGGCCAATCTGCTTTCGCCGCTCTGGTCTGCACGGCGCTCAGGCCGCTCTACCGCGGAGGAGGTGGTTCGAGTCCACCGCGGCCCACCCCAATGTAGTCGAACCCCTGACAACTGACTGGGGGACTCGACCACTTCGTTGGTCGGATCCGGACCATCGCCGGTCATAGCCGGGAGAACGCATTCCCGGATTCGAACCGTTTCGCGGGGTCACGCCAGGACGCTAAGCCAGCTGTAATCGAGCTCGAAAGGGCAGTCAAGGAGCCGGCCGGTCACGCGAGGACACGTGCACGAACACGGTCCGGGCCCCTTAACCAATTTCTGAATTCAGAATCAAGCGCCGGCGAAGCCGCCCGGGGAGGTGTCCAAGAAGGTGGGCGCTCTCCGAAACGATAAAGCCGGGCCTGGTGCAGGACCAATCCGAGCGCGGCATGCGCGAACCGCGGCGAACTGCGCGGCAAATCACGCGTTCCGATCGTGAGGAGCGCAGCGACCGGTGCCCAAATCTCGACTGTCTCGTGGCATTGCCAGGTTTGACTGGGTGACGGGGCCGAAGTAGGCTACTGCTACCGCTCTGCGGCGTCCTGTTCGTCGACCGGGAGGTGGGGCATGAAATTGCGGTCTGCGTGCAGCGCCGTAATCGCAGCTTGCTCGATCTCGCTGGCGGGCACGGCCCCCGCTGAAGCCGCTGACCGGCCCGGTGACCATTTCACGACAGTCAGGGCGTCCCCGGTGCGCACCGTCACGGTCGAGCATCTGCCGCCGACTGGACGGGGCGGCTCGCACCGACTGCCGGTGCTCCTGCCGGCGAGCCGAACCTCGACTTCGAGCCCTTCCACTGCAAACGTCGTGACCGGTGCGACACCGTCGACGTCGACCTCAAGTCCGACGCTGCAGCTGATCGCCGGCTTTACCGGCATGACCGTCCAGAAGCAGACCAGCGACTTCAGCGCCAACGGCGATCAGAACGTCGCGCCGCCGGACACCCAACTGGCGGCAGGGCCCAGCAATCTCCTCGAGATGGTCAACTCAACCGGCTCGGTCTGGAACAAGGACGGTACCTTCGTCACGGACTTCGACCTCAACGTTTTCTACGGCCTCGTTGGCACGGGCTACAGCTTTTCAGATCCAAGGGTCCTGTATGACGCGCTCAGCGGGCGCTGGTTCTCGACGGGAGTCGCCTATACCTCGTCGTATGCGAGTGAGTTCGTGCTGGCAGTGTCGACAAGCAGCGACCCTACAGGCACCTGGCATATCTATAAGGCAGCTCAATCGACCTTGCTTCATGACCAGCCGAAGCTCGGCGTGAGCACAGACAAGGTTGCGATCGCGTGGAACGACTTCCTCGGCACGAGCTTTTTTGAAGGCGCTACAACGTGGGTTCTGCAGAAGTCGCCGCTGCTCACGGGCTCGCCGGCGCCCGGAACTGCGGTCGGGCCGAACTCGAACCAGTCAGGAATCGTGCCCTCCCAGCATCTCACCGACTCCAGCGTCCTCTACCTCGTCTACAACAACAGCGACTGCGGCTATACGGGCTGCAACAAGGGCTCGCCCACGCTGGGGGTGATCGCCGCCGGCGGAACGCCTGGGACCAGCACCTTCAGCTGGACCGAGTCAGATCCCGGCATTGCCAGCACGTCGAACCCGCCGAATGCCGATCAGCCGGGGATGCTCGCTTCGATCGACACCAACGACGACCGCATCCTCAACTCGGTCTGGGTCAACGGGACACTCTGGACCGGCGGGAACGATGCCTGCACGCCGCCTTCAGACACCACAGTCCGCCCGTGCAGCCGGCTCATCCAGGTGCTCACCGGCACAATGAGCGTGAACCAGAACTTCGACCTCGCCCATACCGGTGGGGATCTCTACTATCCGGTCGCCTGGCTGGCGAGCAACGGCGACATGTTTGTCGGTTACAACTTTTCCTCCAGCACCGATTACGTCGGCTTTCGGGTCGCGGGTCAGCCGGCTGCGTCATCGCCACAGACGATCGTGGGCGCTCAGACGGTTCAGGCCGGGCTCGCCCTCTACAACCTCAGTCAATGCTTCCCGAGCTACTCCGGGCCCGACCGCTGGGGCGACTACGGCGGCGCTGCCTTCGACCCCAGCACCACCGGTGACGTCTGGGTCGCAGGCGAGTACGCCGGATCCAACACCAGCTTCCCCAACTGCGATTGGGCGACCTATGCTCAGCGTCTCGATTTTCAGAGCGTGCAGCCCCCTATGGTGACTGGGGTCAGCCCGGCGACTTGCCCCGATGTCGGCTGCTCCCCGGTGACGGTCAACGGCAGCGGCTTCGTCGCTGGCTCGACGTCAGTCGCCTTCGGCCCTGGCGCGGGGACTAACGTCAGCGTCACCGGCACGACATCGCTCACGGTCACCGCACCTGCGGGCTGCGGTTTGGTCGATGTCACGGTGACCACGCCGTCTGGCACCAGCGCGACCTCGTCTTCTGACCAGTTCACCTACACCGCGAATGGACCGCAGATCTGCAAGCTGTCCGTTTCCTCCGGACCCGCGGCCGGCGGACAGGCGTTCACACTCTCGGGCTCCGGCTTTCAGTCGGGCTCGACCAGCGTCCTGTTCAAAGGCATAGCGGCGACCGGCGTCAGCTGCTCCACGACCTCGTGTGGTGGGATGACTCCAGCCGGTGTGGGTGGACCGGGAAACGTCCAGGTTGAACTGTTGCCGAGTGGTCCCTTCAGTAACGCCGTTTCCTACACATATATCCCATCGCTGACGTCGATCAGCAAGGGCTCCGGCAGCTATCTCGGCGGGACTACGGTCACCATCAACGGCTGGGGCTTCGCCACCGGGAATACGCAGTTCTACTTCGGTCCCAACAACCCCGCACGGAACGTGACCTGCTCCTCGCAGACCAGCTGTACCGGGGTTACACCGGCCGGGACCGCCGGCACCACGGTGTCGGTCACGGTGGTTGTTAACAACACCGCGGGCTCCAACTCGCTCTCATTCACATATACGCATCGCAAGAATTAGCCACACGCAGGGGCTTAGTGGCCAGCTAGTTCTCGGAGGTCCGTCACCGAACTGCGAGAAGCGGTCGAGGTTGTCCAAGACCTCGCCGGCGGGATCCTCGGGACCGGTCCATCAGCTAAGGATTGGTGTGCACCCGCGATTCGGCCCGTGCGGGAGAAATACCTCGGCGGGGCGTGGCCGGCCGGCCAGCGGATGGCCACTATGAATGCTGCGCTGGGGTTTGCAAGAGGGACGGTCGGTGATTCCGAAGTCGACAAAGCCGGGTCGCATCGCTGAGAACATCGACGTCTTCGACTTCGAGTTAGCGGCCCAAGAGACCACCCCGATCGACGGCCTGGACACGGGTCGTCGCGACGGTCCCGAGCCGGCCGCGGTCACGCTCGAGGCGCACGGTCGCGTTGACCGGTTTGGTGTTTGTGGCGATGTCACTCAACCCCGGCGTCATGGCACAGGACCCAACGCATCGCCACCGAGTCGTGGGCACAATCTCCAGCTTCACCGCCATCTTCGTGATCTGCGCTCTCGGAGTGATGGGCGGTCAGGACCATCGAGCCGTAGGACTGGAATGGCTCGGAATGTCAGCTGCGGCCGCCGCAGTCTTCTACGTCTACGGGTACGTCCAGGCGATTCGCCTCGGTGAAAGCTCGGTTGGGCTTCGATCTCGCCGCCTCATCGGCAGTACCGCTCCTTACCTCGTCGAAATCGTCGGTGCTGCCCTGCTGCTTGGCGGATAGATCGCGGGCCTGTACTTGGCGGCGATTTCGATGGCGGGCCTGCTCGCCTACATGATCTCAGGCGCCTGGCTGCTCATCATGGGGATCTCCGAGCAATGGTCGAAAGGCCGGGGCGCATCTTGAAGCCGGGCTGCTGGAGGTCTTGCCGAGGCGCCGGCGCGTTGACTCGGTTCGCCTTGTTGTGACGGCCTCTCTCTAAGATTCCCGGCAGCGATGAACGCCGGCAACGATCCGGCCGCGTGGCAGAACTTCTACATCATGATCGGCACGGCCAACGCGGCCATCACCGGCCTGCTGTTCGTCGCGCTCTCGTTACACGTCAAACAGATCCTTGCCCACCCTGTCTACAAGCCGCGCGCGATCGTGGTGCTCGTGATCCTGACCACGCAGATCGTCATCTCGGCCATCGTCCTCGCGCCCCAACCTCGCGAGCTGATGGGCTGGGAGATCCTGATCCTCAACGCCTTCTTTCTGGCGCTCAACGTGCGCCATCGCACGCCGGCGCGGCTCACTGCTGGTTCGGCGCTCACAATCGCGATCAGGGTGATCTACGTACTGGCGTCGATCAGCCTCATCACAGGGGTTGGTGGCGGCTTCTACATCCTGGGCGGGGTCCTGACGCTGACCCTGGTCCGCTCGATCTTCAACTGCTGGACGCTCCTCACGGCGCTCGAAAGCGACACTGCAGCCTGACAATGCCCGGGCTTGAATCCCGGGCCCCGCCATTTCATATGACCGGTGCAGTCGCGCTAAATCGCCGCCGGCTCGTTGAGCTGCAGAACTCCTCCGCGGCCGATGAATGGATGGTCGGCAAGCAGCTTCGCCGCGGCGTTCAGGTCGGCGGCCTCGATCACGGACCAGCCATTGAACGGCCCCTCGGCAAGACCGTCCTTCGGGCCATGGCTCGAGATCGTCCGCGTAGCGCCCACTGGCGCCCCGGGGTCCACCAGCGCCGAACCGGTCTTTCCGGCCCACTGCACGAAGGCGTCGCGCGCCTTGGCCATGGACTCCGGATCGTGGGGCATGTTGCTGCTGTGGTAGGTGACGAGAAATCTAGGCATTCGGGTCCTCCTCGGAACTAGAGAATCGGAGGCCAGCGTACGACCCGGTTCGTCTCCAAGCCATGCTTCGGGCGACGACAAAACTGTCCTGGCGTCCAGGTTTTGTATCCCCTCGAGTACAAACGGACTGGACGCTGGGACATTCAAGGAGTAGAACTACGTCGTGGATCCGCTGAGCGTGGCGCTGCGAGGCATCCAGATGTCCGGATCGTTGATCGCCCGCGCCGAGCTGAGCGCGCCGTGGGGCATGGGCCTCGAACGCTTCGGGGCCGCGGTCTTCCACGTGCTTCTCTCGGGATCTGGGTGGCTTCGGACTGAGGAAGGCCGCACGATCCGCCTCTCGGCCGGCGACGTGGCCGTGCTGATGCGCGGCGAGCGGCACGAGCTCATCAGCGAGCCGGGCGTGCCGATCACGGCCTTCGCGGACCTGATGGAGCATTGCGTCCCTGGACGTTTCCCGTCGATCGGCATCGCCGGCGGCGGTGATCCCGCCAAGATGCTGTGCGGCTTCTTCAAGTTCGAGCGCCAAAACAGCCATCCCCTGCTGCGAGCGCTGCCAGACATGATCCATATCAATGCGGGCTCTGGCCCGGGAATGATCGAGGGCCTGGTCGCGATGGCCGATGCGGAGTCGGCGCAGGCGCTCCCCGGCGCCGGCGCGCTGACGGACCTGCTATGCGGACTGCTGCTTGTGCAGGTCCTGCGAGCGCAGCTCGCGGTGGATTCGCGCACGGCCGCGCCATGGATCCATGGCCTCGAGGACGCCCGCGTAGGAACTGCGCTCGGGCTCATCCACGAGTCACCTCAAGAAGACTGGACGGTGGCGCGGCTTGCCTCCGCCGTTGCGATGTCACGATCCAACTTTGCTCAGCGCTTCACCCTGTGCGTTGGCGAATCGCCGATGCGCTACCTGGCGCGATGCCGCATCCTTCGTGCAGCGCAGCTTCTGGAGGCGGAACGCCTGTCGGTCACCGAAGCGATGCACAGCGTCGGCTATGAGTCGGAATCGAGCTTCACGAAAGCATTCCAGCGAACCCTCGGCTGCACGCCGTCGGCCTACCGAGGCTCTCTGCAGCGAAGACGTCCTGATGAAGTGCGCACGTCCAAAGCTGTCGCCGTCTGACAGACTCCAGACCGACGGTTGAAACGGTGAAGTAGTCCACGACGTACGGCATGATCCGGTTTCCTCGGTTGAGCTTCGGTCAGCGGCCGCTTCGGACGGCGCAGCCACGCCCGTCTGTGGAAGATCAACCACGGCGCGCTCGCGCGTTCGCTCGTTGCGCTGCGGGCGTGCGGTCACGGATGAAGCGCCGCTCCGAGTTCAACGGCTTGTCGTGTAGCACTTTCTGTAATCCGGCAGTTCAAATATTGTCCCCTCCCCAAGCGCGCCTCCTCCAGCAGGCTAGCTCTCACGGACAACGGCCAACCGCATCTGCCAGGAGCTCCGCTCCCGCGATGTCGCCATCAGGCCAAGCGCCTGGACAAGATCGATCTCCTCGTCCTCTTCCTGGACGCGATCTATTTGCCGATCCGGCCCAGCGGGGCCATGTGGGACGCGACGTGTCACGCCACCCGTGTCACAGTCGTGTCGCGCGTTCGCGGAACCCCGGGGATACAGGAGGTCACAGGAGGACGCGAAGAAGACTCAGTTCAAGTACAGGGGGAACCCCGCGGAAACCACAGGACACGAGAGGACACGGCATTACCGGCGGACGGGACCGTGAGGCCCGGTTCAAATCCCGGCCCCCGACCAAAATCAAGTTCAAAATCGCCGATTCCTCCCGGCCACGCTTCCTTCTGGTTGCTTGAAATGCCCTATCAAAAGGGGTATGACGTGACTGCGCTAGTCTGCCCGCGCTCTCGGCACCAAGGAGGGTTTGAAGCCTATGGTGAAATTCGAGATCTCCACACACATCAATCGACCAGTGGCTGAAGTGTTCACGTACCTGTCGGATCCCGCCAAGTTGCCCGAGTGGAACTCAGTTGTCGAGGAGGCGACGCCTTCCGAAACTCCGGTCAAGGCCGGGACCAAAATCCAGACGAGGGCTCGGTTCCTTGGTCGGAAGATAGAGTCGCCGTCAGTGGTGAGCGAGTACGAACTCAACAAGCGCTACACCACCAAGTCCGAGAAGCCGTTCGCACTGACGATCACCAACACCTTTGATTCCGAAGGGGGCGGAACCAGAGTCGTAGCGATCTTCGACGGCGATCCGGGTGGGTTCTTCAAAATTGGCGAGCCGATCGTCGCGCGGATCGCGAAGAAACAATTCCAGGCCCAGCTCGAAACGGCGAAGGAACTCCTGGAAGCGCAGGTTCCAGTCCAGTCGTAAGTTAGAGCGCGGGCGGCTAGCGCCCACATGATCTAGGTCGGGTTTCCTCGGCGCAGTCCATCGCATAGGGGTGTCCCGCGACCTGGCGGGCTGCGGCGTCGGGGCCAATAGGGCGATGGTCTCAGCCGGAGACTAGGTCCGTGAGCCTGCCGCACACCTTTTGCTTCTGCTAAGGCGAAGCTATCGCCAGCTGCTGCGATGGACGCGTAATAGGCACAGCGGTCCTGCTGAGCCCCTCGGTCCATGTAGCAGTTCATGTAGTAAACCGTCGGCAAAGCCCTTCCAATCTGGACGGACTGGTTGGCTGCGTCAGAACTTTCGAGCTGAAACCGATCGCTTCGGCCACTTCTGGACGAGAGTTCTCAGAGTTCGGGACCGTGAGGCCCCGGGTTCAAATCCCAGGCCCCCGACCAATGTCATGTCTCAGGACATCGTGCAGGCCTGTTGCAAGACATTGTGCAGCGGCCAGCGTCCGCCAAGGCCGTAGTAGGTGAGTGTCGGCTCGAGGGTGAGAGATCGGAGAAGTTCGCCCTCCTCGGTGATGATGCGAACGTTGGCGCCCGCGACCAGCAGTCTGACCCTCCTGTTCTTGTGCGCGAGACCGAGGCGGATGTGTCGGAGTCGGCCGAGGTAACGTCCTCGACTATCTCGAGCGAATGAACATGCATGACCTATCCGAAGTGTCGATGACGGTGATCGACATGCTGCAAGCTTCTGGGTTGAGCGACACTCAGTATCTGCAGCCAGCGTTCTGATTCCCAGAGTGCTTCGCAGACAACAGGTTTTGCGGCGTCAGCTCGCTGCACTTCGCCGAGCGGTAGCGACTTAGCGAGGCAGTCCGAATAGCGGCTGCGTTTGCCGCTCCTCTGTTTGTCCTCTCCATGCGGGACATGCGCCTAGGCTGCGCCGCCTGTGCCCATTGGCCTAAGCGACGTTTTTAGGCACTCTCAGCATTGAGTCCGGATCACGTCAGTGCAAGAGTCGAACCTGGAACCAAAAAAGGACACGTGCGTCTGCGGACGCGAGCTCGATGACGCCGCTGTTTATGTCTATCGCTCCCACACCCACCGCTGTCTATTTCGCCGCTGTGAGTGTGGTACTGAGTGGACTGAGCACCAAACTGACATCGACCCAGCGGACCCTGTCAGCTCTGATGAGGTGATCGAGGTCCACACGCGGCTTGCCAAGTTCGAAGGTTCAATCTTCGAGCTGCTTCAGCGGCGATCGGCCTAAGGCCAGGCCCTAGGGCTGACCGCGGTAGACGGCATAGCGAGGCTTCAGAGCCGTCCCTGACGAGGTGCAAGTCCGAGCCACCGCTTGGCCCAGGCCGTCCGCCGTATCAGTGCTTGACATCAATGCACCACGGCTCGAAAACATGAAAGACCTTGCCCACGGCGATCAGGCATTCGAAGGGAGATTCATCATGTGCGGCAATTGCGGATGGCAGGAAGTAACCAAGCCAGGGATTTGGGGCTGGGCCGAGTGAAGGGGTCCGTCCCGCGATGACGGCTCGGGTTCATCGCTGCGCTTGTGTGAGCCCTCGTTTTTGGCCGGTGATCGTCGTCGTGTGGGATCGTGTTTCGCTGGCGCTGAATGAATGGGATGCCGTAGTTAAGAAGCGCATCTGGACCGTTCTCGTTACGTAGTAACGGGCGGTGGCCAGCGATGGCCGCGGCCCCCAGGGACGGCTATCCGCTTGAAGAGGGCGGCGGGGCAAGATGGAGTGCTCGGTGTCGCTCTTCCGCGTGTCTGCATCGTCCCGTCGTTCCGTCCGCGTACGACTCTAAATCGTCGACGTCGTCCTCTCGTTCCCAATGCACGTTGACCAGATGGTTTCGCAAGTCGAGCCAATCCGCAGATGCAGGCCACGAGGAATCGTGCGTGTGGCGCACGGAAGCGCTAGCGACACTTGCTGTCCAGTGGTAAGTCAACACACGTGACGGAGATGGGTGTCCTAGCGCGTATGGGCCTAAAGTCCTCTGGCGTCCGGGTTTAGAGCGGGAGTAGCTTCGATTGATGGGGAAGCAGCCCGCCAGGGCTCTGCTACCCCCACGTGGCCACCGGACCCTTGCGCGAGTAAGAGCCGGCGGCCAAGTGGTCCACGGCCCTGTGTCGCCACTGGGGAGAGCACCTAAGGTGCCCACAAACTCTTCCGACGTCGACCAGCTTCGCGCACAAAACGCCGAGCTCGAGGCTGAGCTGGCGCAGGCCAACGCTGCGCTCAATGACGCGCAATTCTTGGCCCACCGGTTGGCGCGCCTGCTGTCCGAAAAGCCCGATCTGGCCGCAACCGCGCGGTACATCGCGCAAGTCCTGGAGGACACGCCGAGGGCAGCGTCCTAGCGTCGGGCCACCCTCAAGGGGGGACTCGTATAGGGGGTTCCAATCGAACCGGGACATTTTGCCCATGGCGACCCAACTGGGTCACGGTTAGCCTTCAGGTCCGGCCGGGCAGCGGAAGTGCAGCAGGAGTGAGGTGCGCCATCGGGCGGTCTAGACAGGGTGGCAGCAACATGCGGGCATACAGGCGGTGCTTCATACCGATCTTGGTGTTTGCCGTTGTCTTAGTCTCCGCGCTGCCGGCCATGGCCGGCGCGGCCTGGCAACCGCTCGGTTCATTGTCTTCCGGTACCGGCCCAGTGGAGTATCCGGGGGTAGCGGTCGACGCCAGCGGCAACAGTGTCTTTGTATGGCAGCGCCTTGACGGGACGACCAATTGCTATGGCGGCTCCTGCCTACGAATCCAGACCCGCGCCCGCTCAGCGGCTGGCATCCTGGGCCCGATCCAGTCGCTTTCGCCTTCGGGACGGAACGCCTCTTTACCCCATGTAGCGGTGGACCCCAACGGCAACGCGGTGTTTGTCTGGCAGAGCTCCGACGGGACCTACCTACGAATCCAAACCCGGTCTCGCTCGGCAGCGGGCACCCTGAGCCCGACGCTGACCCTCTCCGCCCCGTACCAGTCCGCGGAGTACCCGCAGCTGGCGGTAGACGCGAACGGCAACGCGGTGTTTGTCTGGGACCGCTGGGACGGGACCAACGAGCGCATCCAGGCCCGCACCCTCTCGGCGGCGGGCACGCGCGGTTCAACGCAGACCCTCTCCGCCGCGGGCGGGGATGCGATTAACGCGCAGGTCGATGTCGACCTGAACGGCAACGCCGTCTTTGCCTGGGAGCGCTGTTGCTACGACGGGACCAACAACCAGCGCATCCAGGCCCGCGCCCGCTCAACGGCGGGCATCCTGAGCTCGACCCAGACCCTCTCCGCTGTGGGCCAGACCGCTTCATCAGCGCACGTCGCGGTCGATCCGAACGGCAATGCGGTCTTTGCCTGGATTGGCACCGGGGGGCGCATCCAGGCCCGCGCCCGTTCGGCGGCCGGCGCTTTGAGCTCGACCCAGACCCTCTCCGACCTGGGTTATGGCGCTCTTGAACCACGGGTGGGGGTCGACCGCAGCGGCAACGCCGTCTTCTTGTGGCAGCGCTTCAATGGGATGGAGAACAGCGTTCAGGTCCGCGCCCGCTCGGCGACGGGCACTCTCAGCTCGACGCAGACCCTGGCGGGGACGGGTACGTCTGTCCCGGTAGGGGCCGAGATCGCCGTCGACCCGCAAGGCAACGCCGTCATTGTCTGGGAACACGAAGAAGGACCGTATCCCTGTTGCTCCCGCGCGGAGGAGGCCGTTGTCCGCTCTGCGGACGGCACCCTCGGCTCGACCCAGGTCCTCTCTTCCGCGAGCCAGAATGCACAGGAGTCACAAGTGGCCGTCGATCCCAACGGTAACGCCTTCGCGGTCTGGCGAGAAACGACGAACGGACAAGTCCACGCTTCGGTTGGCTCGTATTGAGACCTTTCAACGTGGCAGTAGATGGCGCTCGAGGAGTCTCGTGATCGCGGCTAGCTGACGCGAGGCCAGTAGTCGTTTCCCTGGGGCGGTTGGCGAACGATACCGTCACGACCCGGTCGGCAATTTTCTCGCGACCGTCGTCACCGCAACGTCGGCGATTTCCTCCGCCCTTGGCAACTTTGCAGCGGCAGCACAGTAGCGCAAGATTCGATACGTCCTTTCTGCCGCCTTCGGATAGACCCTGCTGCAGAGAAACATGATCAACACTCTCAGGCTGATGATCTATCCGCTCGTGCTGGGCGCCGAAAGGCGTCTGTTCAAGAAGACACATGAAATGAGGACGTTGCAGCTCGCCCAAAGCGAGACGACTTGTTGTTGTCCTCAATCACCAACTGGTGACTTTGCCGTTCTGGCAGACGTAGTGGACGTATTTCCCGTTTGCAATCGGTCCTTCGTACCGTTGGCTCAGGTAACGGTCGGTGCAGGCCAGGGTCAGGCCGGATGGTCACGGAGTCGGAGGGGGTGCGGCGTGGAAGTCGAGAGCGACGTGTCGGAGCATGCACTGACCAAGAAAGTGAGCGCTATCGCGGTCATGGCGGCACCCTTGCGCACGGTGTTGAAAACGATGACATGGCCGGGCAGTTACACAAACGCGGGAGGCGCGCCTACCAGAAGGCGCTGGTCGCTGCCCAACGGGCGGCCGAGAATCCCTGGGAGCTGGCCTTCCTGAACTGGGCGCTGGTCGAGCTGGTCGAGCGGGCAAGGAGCTCGTTGGATGAAATCGGTCTCCTTCTGATCTTGCCGCCATGCGCCGGGAACGCCGGTGGACAGAAGGTCGGAGCCGACCTGTCGCGACGTACTATTCCACCTCAAGCAGTCCTTACGCGATGCGAACCTTGGCGGGCTGGCCGGTGTACTCGGGCTATGGATGCTGGAGCCAGGTCTCGCTGGACAGGTATCGCCGCCGCTCTGCTCATCACTCTGGTGGTCGGCTGCGGGTCGGCTCAACCAACTCAGGCAAAGGCGAGCCCGAGGGTTCCCGTCAAGACTTTCGCCGGCGGCTGCGCAGGCACAGTGCTGACCGATGCCGAGCCACCGGTCTGGTCACAAGCTGGTTGGAGTCACGCCAAGGGAACACCATGGCCCGTGCCGTGGGCTTTCGGGTCACAGGACACCACGGTGGCCTTCCTTTTCTCGACTGTGCTAGTAGCGGGAAGCGGTCCCCGGGTGGACGGCTCTTACAACAAGGTTGGCTGGGTAGGTAAAGGGGACTACTCAATTGGAAACACCGACATAGCAATCGAAGCTCGTCCGTTTGGCGAGTCCCAACCGGTCCTGACCAGTCCGGGTGATGCAAATGCCAGCGTCGTGGATTTACCAAAGCCAGGCTGCTGGACATTCCGCCTGTCCTGGAGCGCCCATGGTCAGCAACAGGTCAGCACCATCAACCTCGAGGTACTACCGGCCGGGGCGCGGCCGTAGGACTACGCACGCCCGCAGCTTCGCGGAAGCCGGCTCTGTCTCATCAACGCGAGCTTGCCAGGATCCGCCTCGACTTGATGATTGATCGGGCGGACTATAAGTTTTGGGTACCAGTACCGATTTAGTACCCAACCGCATCGTGTCGTGGTGTCGTTAGATGTCGTCCTGTATTCGACTGGCCAGGTTTGAATTGGCGAAAAACGAACCCGGCTTACAGTCCGCCCTGACCACCTAGGGGTGTGTCGCGGATTTGGTGATTCGGGCGAGGGTGGATGTACCCCATCGGCGGTACTCTTGCGAAATGCGACCCCTTCGGTACTCCATCAACGTCACATTGGACGGGTGCTGCGATCACCGGGAAGGGTTCGCGGACGAAGACTTACATCGTCACGCGGCGGAAAACATCGACCAGGCCGATGCTCTCCTATTTGGCCGGGTGACTTACGAAATGATGGAGGAAGCGTGGCGGCAGCCGGCGCCGACAGGAGCGAGGCCTGATTGGATGGAACCGTTCGCCCGGACGATCGACGCGGCAAAGAAGTACGTCGTGTCGAGCACCCTGGACCGGGTCGATTGGAACGCGGAGCTCCTGCGCGGGGATCTGGGGAAGGCCGTTCAGCAGCTGAAGCGGGAGCCGGGTAAGGGACTGCTCGTGGGAGGCGTGAAGCTCCCGCTGGCGTTGGCGGAGCTGGGATTGATCGATGAGTACGAGTTCGTGGTGCAACCCAGACTGGTGGGCCACGGGCCGACGTTGTTCGCGGGGCTATCGAAGCATGTCGACCTGAAGCTCGTGAGCCGGCTGGAGTTCGGATCGGGGGCAGTCGCGATGCGGTACGAGCCGAGACAGTAGCCATCGGGCTTGCTAGCCCAAGCCCGCCCACAACAACGCCTTGGCCCCGCTCATCTGTCCAATCCCTGCTAGGTCGACAGGGGCCGCGAGCGTCTCCGCCGGATCACGGATTCCCGGCGCCGCATGGTTCTTGAAGGTCACGCCAGGACACCAAGTAGGCGGCAATCGAGTTCAGCCGGGCCTTGGCGGAGCCGGGGGGACAGTCGAGGACGCGTCCCCGCCACGGTTCGGGACCGTGATGCCCCGGGTTCAAATCCCGAGCCCCCGACCAGTTCTCGAATTCAGAGTCGTCGTTTCCCGCCTGACGCCAAGTGATCCCGCGTCACAGCGGTATCACAGATTTTCTAGAAACTCGGCGGCGTGGGCGCAGGGCCCGCTGCCCCAAGCCTGACTTCGCATCAGGCGCACGAGCCGAGTGGAGCTCTACCTACCTGCGCGTGACCGATGAATGTCCCCCTCGCACTCGATTACACAGCCGTGAAGAGGGTGACGGCTCCGCTTGCGATCAGAACCAGGCTCCACCCGAGGTCGAGGTTGAACCAGCCGCGGCGCAGTACGCCGACACCAACTTTTTCGTAGACGACCACCGAAACTAAGCCCATCACAAGAAGCATGGCCGCGACGTGCAGCGAAGCAGCGGCGACGGCCTGCAGCGATATCTCACGCAGGCTGTGATAGGCGGCGTACACCGGCAAGCCCAGCAGTACCGGGGCCAACATCAGCCCCGCGCCGTGCGCCGACGACATCAAGAACGACCAGCCAACCAACCCTGCGGGTCCGATCCGCATCCCGAAGCCAGCCGGGTGCGAGCGCGGCCGGAGCAGTTTGTACAAACCGAAGCTCACCAGTACCAGGGCCGCGAGCAGGCGCACGAAAAACGGTGGCAGGAAGGCCTCGGTCAGCGAAACTGCGACAACCACCATGATGATTGAGGCTTCATGCCCGACCGCGATCGGCAGGAGCGAGCTGAGCACCGCCCCTCGATTCTTTTCCTGCATCCCCCGCGCTACCGCGAACAGCCAACCCATCCCGGGATTGATGCCGTGATAGGCCCCGAGCAGCACGAGCGCTGCCCAGGGCCACAAAGCAGTGTTCACGAGTAGCAATAAGAGTCGGATGAGGCGTCGCCGCCCTGGAGATGAACCTGATGGGTGCGCTGCTCGAATGTCGAGAAGAAGCCTTCGTCCAGGCTCAGGCCACCCTCGGGCTTGGCATGAATCGAGGTCGCCCAGCTTTTGATCCCGTCGGGGTAGAATTGCTCGTCCCAACTCGCGTACAGCGAGTTGGTGAGATAGGCGCGCTTCCCGTCGCGGCTGAGCTCCACCATCTGCGGGCCGCCGTTCAGCGGTCCGCTCTTGGGATGCGGTGCCTTGCGGACAATGCCACCGAGGTGGACGCTGCCGGTCTTCTTGGGCTTGAAGGGATCGCTGACATCGAACTGAAGAAACTCGCCGGTACCCCACGCCGACACGTAGAGCCAGCGATCGTCGAGGGAGAGGTTGATGTCGCTAACCAACGGCGGAACTGCCTTGAAGCCCTTGAGCAGCGGCGGCAGGTCGTCGGGATTGGCCGGTTCGGCCGGGATCTCGATCACCTTCTCCACCTTGTAAGTGGAGCCGTCGAGATACCACGTCCAGATCGAAGAGCTGAGGTCCTTCAAGCTCACCACCACACCGACGAATCCGTACGCCTTGCTTGGATCGTGGGCGGGACGAAGCTCGAGCACCATTTGCTGCTCAGCCCCGAGGTCGATCTCCTGGCGATGGCGTCGCTTCGGTAGATCCCAGATGTGGAGCTTGTGTCCGTAGTTTCCTGCCAGCAGCAGGTCGGGGTTGACCCCGCCCTCGACCATGTTGGGAGTGCCCCATTCGCTGGTGATGGCGGTGTCGTATCCGAGGTGCCACCAGAAGTCGTAAGCGAGCTCCTGAGGGCCGCGATCGAGTTCCCATCGACCCTTGACCGCAAAGGTGTCGTGGTCGATGACGAAAATGCCACCGGGACCATTGCCGTCCGGAGCGCCGAGCGCGCTCACGTAGATACCGTCTGGCCCACAGTGAATGGTGTGCGGGCGGCTGTAGCCGGCACGTTCAGCGATCTCTTGCGCCTCGATCGTGTGCACGAGCTTCGGTTGTTTGGGATCGGGTTTGATATCGAATACGTAGATGCGCGACGAGCGCAATCCCGGGACGAGCAGGTAACGGCGCTCCAGGTGAGGATGGGCAGCATAAGGGCATAGGGCCGAGCTGCACACGTTCCAGCCGAAGTGGTGAAATTCGTCACCGACGTTCGGAGCGTCAACGCGGCCAACCTGCTTGCCAAAACTTTTCGATCCGGGGTCAACGTCGAGTGTCACAAGCCCGTCAGGCTTCTTCCTGCTCGGGTCGAATGTGACCATGTAAGCGAGCGTTTCGACGGGTGCTTTCGCCGCCAGGCGTGGCGACGGATAGAAGGTCTGATCGGGTCTGAGAAGAGTGGTTGCCATGTGCTGCTCCTTTCAAGCGCCCAAGGGGCGGAGGATGGTTCGATTGAAGGACAGGTCGCCTCTTTGGGGGCGTCTCCCCAGAGCTAGCGACCTAACAGGTACAGAAGCAGTGCGGCGCCTCGATGAGCCGGTGGGCCGGGAATCGAAGGTCGAGCCCCATCAATGTGGGAGTTTATACCCGGCCAATCACTTGCGGGCGGGCCGTCCGATTACACCGGGTTTGAACTCGAGCATGGTTATTACGCAGCCGATATGTCAGCAGACGCACGACCCGGGGACCGTGCGTCACCGAGGTTCAAAATCCAACCTCGCGAGCCTCCAGCAAACCCAGGGCGATGCACCATGTCGCTCGTAACCATCACCCGTTCGGTTCCCTGGATATGGGATCGAGGCCCCAACTCCGGTGCGCATTAACCGGCTGGTGAGGCGCCGCAGAACTTAGGCGCGGGCCCTGTGTACTCGATGGGCCTGACGGCCGAAATCTCCCTAAGGATCAGCGCACGACAGGACGCCCGCGTCGGGTTCGTGGTCGAAGAACTACGCGAACTGGCGGAGATGCTTCCGAAGATGCAGGACTACTGCGACGAGCACCAGTCAGCCATTGCATTCGAAATGCCAATCGGTTCGGGCGGCAGCGCCTTGGCGTAACGCAGATGCTCCGGAGCGGCCGCGACGGTAACGAGATCGCCTTCGGAGTAGTCCCAGCCGTCTAGCGAAAGTCGGCGGCGGTGATCCCATAGGCGTGCCCCGGCGGCCACTCCACCAACTCGATGCGGTAGCCGTCGGGGTCGATCAGCCATGAGATCTGGGGCCCGTCCACTCCACCCGGCCGTTCCACCGGGCCGGGCCTGAGCCCCGCCTCGGATAACTGCCCAAGGGTGGCATGGAGATCGTCGACCTGAATCGGGATGTGACTGAACCCGGTGCCGATATCGACCCGCCCATCCTCCGGGCGGTGCACCAGCTCAAGCGTGACTACCTCCTCGCCTGGGAACTTGAGCATGGTCAGACTCGCGTTGGCCCCCAGATCAACCCGGCCGACCTGCTCATACCCGAGCGCGGTGTAGAAGCCGAGCGAGGCGGCCAGATTGGAAACCCGGTACGAGGTGTGGAGAGTCCTCATCGTCAAGTCGCCTGGGAGAAATGATGCCTCGCCGGCGGCGTCAAGTTGGCGGGTCGCATCTTCAGCCAGCGAGCTAGGAGCCCCTGCAACTAAAGCTAGTTGTTCGGGTTGAGGACGATCTGCCCGCGGACTGAGGGTTGCTCTCGCACCCGGCATTTCAATGAGCGCGACCATTCAACCAGGCGGACTCAATTCGGCCATTCGGCACGACTAAACGAAGGGCAGCGACCTCGTCACCAACACGATGCGTGGTCGCGTAACACAGCGTTGGCGGATCCCTTCAAGCGCGGAGCTATGGTTTCACCATGGTCAGCGCCGACGTGTTGGGTGCGGCCCGCGCAATCGAATCGCAGATCGCCGAAGATCGACGGCGCATCCACTCCCATCCCGAACTGGCTTATGAGGAAGAAGAGACCTCGAGCCTGGTCCGGACTCGGCTTGAGGAACTCGGCATCCCGTTCCTCTCGGGACTCGCGAAGACCGGCGTGGTTGCCACGATCAAGGGTGACCTGGGGGACGGCCGGTGCTTGCTGCTGCGAGCAGACATGGACGCCCTCCCCATCGACGAGAGGTCGGGTGTCAGATTTGCCTCGCAAATCCCCGGGGTCATGCACGCCTGCGGGCACGACGCGCACACGGCGATGCTTCTCGGCGCTGCCCGACTCTTGCTCGACCGCCGGACAGGCTTCGCGGGCACGGTCAAGCTGATGTTCCAGCCGGCCGAGGAGGGTGCGGGCGGTGCTCCGCGCATGATCGAGGCAGGCGTGCTCACAGATCCGACGGTCGACGCCGCCTTCGCTCTGCACGTCCGTCCAAACCTCGCTGCTGGGAAGGTTTCCTGTTCCCCCGGACCGCAGCTTGCTGGCGCCGACGTGTTCACGATCACCATTGCGGGCCGCGGCGGTCACGCGGCGGAGCCTCAGACGACTGTCGATGCAGTCGTGGTCGGGGCTCAGGTGGTGCTTGCGCTCCAGACCCTGGTCGCGCGCGAGGTCGATCCACAACGACGCGATGTCGGTTCCGGCCCCCGACCAACAAACGTACTCAAAATCCCGGTTTTCGCAGGCTCCGTCTAATCAGCGGGCACATGCAGGTCGCAGATTGTCTGGCGACTTCCCGCAACCGGAACCTGAGGAGCGGGCGGCGCCATCACGTCTGAACGAGACTCGAGTAGTCTGGCCGTCGTGGACGGCTCGGGGCCACTGACGGTCTCCCTCGGCGAGATCGACCGCGGCGCCGTCGCGCTGGCTGGCGGCAAAGGCGCCAACCTCGGCGATTTGATACGAGCCGGCTTCCGGGTTCCCAACGGATTCGTGCTTACGACACGTGCCTACGCCCTCGGCGCCAAAGCGGCGGGTGTCGATCCGGCACGACCGACGGAGGCTGCCGAGCGGCTGCGAGCAGCGCCAGTGCCAGAGGGGATCGCTGACGCGGCTCTCAAGGCATACGCCGGTCTCGGCTCTGGACGTGTTGCGGTGCGGTCGTCGGCCACCGCCGAGGACCTGTCCGGCGCATCGTTCGCCGGCCAGCAGGACACGTACCTCAATGTCTTGGGCGACGCGGATCTGCTCGACGCGATTCGCCGCTGCTGGGCGTCACTTTGGAACGAGCGAGCGGTTGCATACCGGCGGGCCAATTCCGTGGACGACAGAAACGTCAGCCTTGCCGTCGTCGTACAAGAGATGGTGGACGCCTCCGCTGCCGGGGTGCTCTTCACCGCCGATCCCGTCACCGGCCGGCGCCGGCGCGCATCCATCGATGCGGTCGCGGGTCACGGCGAAAAGCTCGTCTCCGGCGCCGTCAACCCCGATCACTACGCGGTCGACGTCACGAGCCGCCGGGTCGTGCAGCGCCCGGAAGCGAGCAAGGCATCGGTCCTGTCGGATCAGGATCTGCTCGCCCTAGCCGAGCTCGGCGACCGCGTCGAACGCCACTTCAACGCACCGCAGGACATCGAGTTCGCGCTCGACGGTGAGCACAACGTCCTGCTCGTGCAGTCGCGCCCCATCACGACGCTGTATCCGTTGCCCAAGGATGCGCCCGATCCCGAGCAGGACCTTCGCGTCTACTTCTCAGGGAGCGTTTTCCAGGGTTACTTCGAGCCCTTCACGCCAATGGGCATCCAGTTCTTCCGGCTCCTGAGCGGCGCCCTGTCGGGCATGTTCGGGTTCCCCGTCAAAGATGCGGTGTCCGGTGCGGGGATTTTCAAAGATCTTGGAATGAGGCTTTATTTCGACGTGACACCGATCGTGCGTGATCCTATCGGGCGTCGAATATTTGTGACCGTCACGTCAATGGGCGAGGCGCGAACCTCGACCGTTGTCGTCGAGCTTTCCGCCGACCACCGTCTTGCGCTGGCGAGGCGGTCACGTTTCCGTTCGGTGCGCGCAATTGGCGGCGCGCTCATCCGCGCCGGTATCCCGCACGCGGCGCTGAGTGTGATGCGGTCGCCATACGTAACCCCCGAGCGTTACGTCCGCGAGGTCGAAGATTTGACGCGGATCGATCTCCCTGTCGATGCGAGCGCGGAACAGCGCCTCGATGCGTTTGAGCGCCTGATCCTGACAGCGTCAGCGCGCATGTTTCCGCGCATGCTCGGCACGATCCTGCCGGCGATGCTTTCGTTCGCCCTGTCGGCGCGTCTGCTGCGCGGTAAGGCCCGCCTGGACGAGCTCCAAACCGTCACCCGCGGCGCGGCACACAACCCTACGACCGAGATGGACCTCGCGCTGTGGGCGCTCTGCACCGAAGTTCGCACTGACCCGGATGCGCTAAACGGACTGCTCGGGCGCGAGCCCGCTGCGCTCGCGGCTAAATATCGAGACGGCACATTGCCACCGCGTCTTCAGGATGGCTTGAAGTCCTTTCTCGCCCGCTACGGCTTTCGATCGATCGGCGAGATCGACATCGGAGTCGAGCGCTGGTCCGAAAATCCCGAGCACATCCTCGGTGCGCTCGCCAACTACGCGCGACTTGGCGATGACGCGCTGTCGCCTGACGCGCAGTTCGAGCGCGGCGCGCGCGAAGCGGACGCGATGATCGCTTCGCTGCTCACGAGGGTGCATGGCCCCCGGCGGGCGCTCCTGCGATTTGCGCTCGGTCGGGTCCGCGCTCTCATCGGAAGGCGAGAGGCGCCGAAGTTCCACATCGTCCGCCTGCTCTTCACGCCCTCTCGAGAGCTCCTGAGGACGGTCGGTCGCGAGCTCGTTGCGCGTGGCTTGCTCGGCCGCCAAGACGACATCTTCTTCCTTTATCTGCCGGAGGCACGACGCGCCGTAGGCGGCGAGGACATGCGCGAGCTGGTCGCCGCGCGACGAGACGCGTTTGAGCGAGAGCGTGCGCGCCGGTACATCCCACG
>VBEG01000001.1 GCA_005882115.1 Chloroflexota bacterium | reverse complement strand
TGCCCGGTTCGCCCACTCCGGGCATCCTAGTACTATCGCTCATTAGTAACGTGGGGCCATGACCAGGCGCACTCTGCTCATCCGGCGTGCTGCCCTGGCGGTGGCAATCGGTCTCGCAGCTGCTGTCTTGGGCCGCCTGTTGCTGACGCCGGTGACCGGCAACGTTCTCTTGCTCCTGACAGCCCGGCAAGCAGACCGGATTGCCGCCACATCGGTCGATCTTCATTCGGCTCACGGTTGGATGACGCTCGGCTCGATTCAGTCGCGCGCGGTGCCGAAAGCGCCAGAAACGGCTGAGGCTTTCTTGAAGCGGGTGCCGGTCGGGAGCTACGACCGTGTCCGCTTTGCCGGCGTGTCCGTACCAGTTGTGCTCGGGGTACAGAAGGACATCCTCAATCCACTGCTGGTGGGTGTCGAGGCTGGGCAACCGTTGCCGGACTCGGCGTACGGCGGGACACAGGCGGTGAGCCTCGGGCTCAACGAGCTATCTGGCCAGCTAAAGGCAATGCTCCCGTTCAGATTGGTCGACCAATTCGGCCGGCCTTTCACAAATTCCGATATCGCCGGTCATGACGTCCTGCTGGCTGCCTTTCACACAAGCTGCCGTGAGACGTGCCCGCTCGTCGCGGGCCTCTTCCTCCAATTACGCCAGCGGCTTCCGCCGTCGGTCCTTCTTGTCGAGGTCACGACGGATCCCTCGGAGGACACGCCCTCAGTGCCGCGCGACTACGCCGGTCGCATCGGGGCGTCCTGGACCTTTGCCACTGCGGACCCCCAAACGCTCGCTGCCTTCTGGAAGCCCTTCGACGTCGTGCTGAGCACCAGCGATGTTCACCGTTCAACCCTGGCTTTGATCGACCGTCACGGCTACATCCGAACGTACTTCTTCGGTGCCCCTGACGTGGGTGGAACGCTTCCGGCTCCGCTGGACACGCAGCTCAGCGCCGCCGGCCGACAACTCTTGTTGACTCATGGCAACGGTTGGGGTGACTCACAGATCCTCGATGCCCTGCAGGCGGTCGGTGGCCTCGGATCTCCATCCTCCTCGGGCGGCGGCCCGGCGCCAGCGTTCACTCTGGACACGCTCGGCGGCGCGCGCATCAGCCTTGCCGACTTCCGAGGGCGTCCGGTTCTGATCAACTTCTGGGCGACCTATTGCGCGCCGTGCCGGCGCGAGATGCCGCTGATCCAACAAACCGCCGCGCAGCATCCCCGTCTTGTTGTCCTGCTCATCGACGAGCGCGACAGCCACCAGTCGGCGTCTGTCTTCGTAAACGAGCTCCACATCACCTCCGCTGTCCTGTTCGACGGTGACGGGAAGGTGCGCGACGCTTACGGAATCAGCGGACTGCCGACGACCATTTTCATCCACCCCGACGGCGGAATCGAGGGACGATACATCGGTGAGACCAACGCCGGAATTCTTGGCCCACACATCAGCGCAATCGGCGCGTAGCCGAGAAGCGCCGCTGGCCGCCGTCGCTACCGCGACGGCCGGCGACCGATGGTTCGCGTGGACGCTCCTCGGCGTCGGCCTGCCCTGGCTCGCCTACACGCGTCTGTACTTTTTTCTACACCCTCGCCATCTCACCTTCGACGGTGGCCTGTTCATGTGGTATTTCAAGAAGCCCGACCCTTTCTGCGGCGGAACACGCACATTCGCCTGGATGTGGAGGGGGGACCTCGGCCGGGCCGTTGCGGTCTATCCGCTGGGTCCATTGTTGTTCGTGACGACGGTCGGGCTGGTGGTCTACGGCCTGTACGTGCTGGTCACTCGACGTGCCGTGCAACTCAACCTCTCGCCGGCGATGGTTCGCGGTTTGCTTGTCGTAGGTTTCGTAGCTCTGGGACTGAACTGGATCGCCAAGTTGGTTTGGCTTGGCATGTGAGCTCTCAGGGCCGGGATCGCTAGCCGAGAATCGCCGCCATATAGACCTCCAGCTGCTGCGCATCAACCGGCCCGATGATCCGGCTCTGGACGATCCCGTGGCGGTCAACGAAGAATGTCTCGGGCGGAGCGGTCACTCCGAAGTCGCGATACGAGCCGTGGATTGCGGGTCCAACCGGATACGGACTTTTGATTTCGGCCTCATAGGCACGGGCGGCGCTATCGGTGTCCTGTATGTCGACGCCCACGAATTGTGCTTTGCCGGAAGCACGCTCGGCCGCGGCCGCGAGAGCCGGCGCTTCCTGACGGCAGGGTACGCACCAGGAAGCCCAGAAGTTGATTACCAAGGGCGTGCCTTTCAACGCGCGAAGGCTGATCAGATCGCCGTCAAGCGACCGGATCGTGAGATCGGGGACCTGACTTCCAACAAGCGAGCTCGGCTGCTTTTGCGCTACATGCAGCAGACCCCACCCGAGGGAGGCCAACAGTGTGCCACCCGCGAGACCGCCAACGACCCAGGCCGCTAGTACTCCACGAGTCACTGAGGGTAACTGCACTCTTACTATCTGGCCCTAGTAAGAATAGCGGTCGGTCGCGTTATGATCGCCGGTGATGGCTCGACGGGACGCTCAGCTGAGCCGGGCGATGTCACTCCTCGGCCCACTCGAGGGCCGGTTGATGAAGGTGATCTGGGATGGCCGTGTCCGTGAGCCCTTTATCGTTCGCGACGTGCTAGCGCTGACCCCGGAGCTCGCCTACACGACGGTCATGACCACACTCAACCGCCTGGCCGACAAAGGTCTTCTGAGGATGACGAAGATGGGCTCTCACCAGCCTCACAAATACCGTGCCAATGGGGGAGTGAAAGACTTCCTGGCCGATTCGGGCCGGGCCGAGGTCGATCGCCTCGTCGACCTTTACGGTGACGCCGCGCTCGCCGCCTTCGCCGCGCGTCTCGACCGGCTGTCGCCGGCTACACGCGAGGCCCTCAAGAGGCTGCGGTCGCGGTGACGGGGCGCCGATTCGCTCTGGTTGCTGTGCTGGCCGCGGTGCCAATTGCCTGCCTCAGCACGGTTGTCGGTTGCCAGTCGGGGGGAGCGTGCAGCTGGATTCCGACCCAGGGTACGTCTTGGTGGCCCGCAGCCTCCGTGCCGCCGCTGCTCGTGATTTTGGCTTCGGCTCTGGCCTGGACCCTCAAGTTCGGACTCGTGGCCTCGAGGACAGAGCGCGAGTTGGCAAGGTTGCCGCGCGTTCCCATCCCACCGAAGCTAGTGCGCACGGCCAGAGCAGCCGGCCTTGACCGCTTTGAATGTGTCCGAGCCGGGTCCCCGGTGGCTTTCTGCGCAGGCATTGTTCGGCCCACTGTGTTCATCAGTGAGGGGGCAGTTGCAGGCCTCTCCGACTCCGAGCTGCTGGCCGTGCTTCACCATGAAGCGGACCACGCGCGGCGCTACGAGCCGCTATGGCGAGCGGCCCGAACCGCTGCCGCGGAGGTTCTCACGTTCCTTCCCATCGTCAGCTGGTGGTCAGCGCGGCAGATCGTGCGTTCCGAGCTGAGTGCAGATGCCGCCGCCGAGCGGAAGGTGGGACGATCTGCGCTCGCCGGAGCTCTGCTCGTGATGACCGCCCCGGCGATTCCGCTGGCCGCCTTTGTAGGTCATGCCGAGCTGCGCGCTCGTCGGCTACTCGGCATGCGAATCGATGAGCCGAAAGCTCCGCGGGCGGTGTGGGCGGCGAGCTTTGTTTACTCGTGGCTCGCCATCAGCCTGGCTGGATGTCTATTCGCGGTTCTGGTTGGGCTTACACGCTAGGAGCGAAGATCAGGCGCGGGCAAGGCCGTAGCCTTTGCCTTCGAAAGCCCGGCGGATCTCGTCTTCGCCGATCTTCTTGTCGTCGTAATCGATTTCTGCGCGCTGTTTGTGAAGGCTCACTTTCAGACTTCGGATGCCCGCCAACTCGTCCTCGAGCCCTTCCAACGTCATCACGCATGCCGAGCAATGCATGCCCTTGACGGTGAACACTTGCTTTGCCATATCTCAATCTCCTCAGGTGAACTCGAAGTAGCCGCTATACATGCCCATCGAGCAGGTGTAACCGCAGGTTTCCGTTAGCGGCGCTTGCCGGAATATTGATGGTCGTCTGACCGGTCTCGGGTAGGGTCCGTTGGTAGCCAATCGAGGGGATCACGAAGCCTCGGGTGCAACCGGTCGTGCCGTTGCTCACAACTGTCAGGCTGACCGGCTTGCCGGATGGCGCCTTGATCAGGTCTGGGGAGTAGCCGGTGTTGTAGACCTGGATCGTGATCGCTCCGTTTGCGTCCGGCTGAGCTGCAACCTCCGGCGATCCGCCGCTCGCCTGGGCCAGCGACACCGACGCCGCGTTGAGCAGATTGGAAAAGGAGTATGGCGAGCCCATCAGGTTCAGCCCACCTTCGATCGAGACCAGGCCCAGGATCAGAACGACTGCGCCTGCCAGTTCTAGAAATCGCGTGTGCATCACCTCACCCAGGCGCGTGGCCACGTAGGCGAGGCCGAAGAAGACCGGAGTAGTGCCGAGGATGAAAGCGAACATGATCGCTGCCCCGAGAAGCGGCGACCCGGTGCCAACGGCGAGCACCATCATCGCCTGGGTTACACCACAGGGAATGAAAATCGTTAGCGTGCCCAAGAACAACGGCGTGGCGACTGTGCTTGCATTGTTCTTCGCGTAGCGGCGGATGAAGCGAGTTACGAATCGGGGCGGTTCAATTATGAAGTAGCGAAAGATCGGATGCAGGTTGAACAGCCTTGCCGCGGTCCCGAGCATGAATATGCCAATCCCAATTTGAAGAGCCGCCCGGCTGTACGGACTGAGCTGGAGGACAGAGCCGATCCAGCCCAAGAAGATGCCCAGGATGCTGTAAGCGAGCAGCTTCGCTCCCAAGAAGAGGGCGATTGGGGTGGCCGCATTGCGCCGCTTGGGCTTCTCCGGTTTGCGCCAGAGTCGCAAGCGCCGCGCGCTCCCGGCGTCGCTGCTCCTTGGTCAACCGGCGGTTCGAGCGCTTCTTGCGCTGCGCGACCACGTGTCTGATCGCGAGCTGGGCCGTCACATCGGTCTCGGCCTGGCGCGCGACTGACGTGGCCAGAAGGCCGGCCTGTACAGCCAGGCAACTCAGTCCACCGGTGGTTACGCCGGTGACGAAGGCGAGGCCCAGAAG
Source organism: Chloroflexota bacterium (assembly GCA_005882115.1). Lineage (GTDB taxonomy): Bacteria > Chloroflexota > Dormibacteria > Dormibacterales > Dormibacteraceae > 40CM-4-65-16. The sequence goes on along the minus strand of VBEG01000001.1, from coordinate 5,614 downwards.
GTTGGTGGAGGCATCGAAGGTCACGGGGTCGATATCCAACTAGGCGGAAACTGGTCGACCCGGGCGGCCACGGCGACGAGTCTACTACCTGGGCATAGGAACCTGGCTCTGCGCCCGCACCTGCTACTATGCCTCGATAGTTACCTGAGGAGGTTGCCCGTGGACCATATCCTTCCGTACCTGTTTTTCCTGGCCTGTCCGATCTCGATGGGCGTGATGATGTGGATGATGATGCGCAAGGATCACGGCCAGGCTTCGGCGCCGACGAGTGACCCTCGCGTGGCCGAGCTGGAGAGCCAGGTCGGCGAGTTGCGGATGGCACTCCACCAGCGACAGGAGGTTGAAACGGCGGCCTCGACGTCCACCCTGGACAGGGAGTGACTGCCAAGGTCGCGCCGATGAAATCGGAACCATTCCCGACTGAAATAGACGATACCCCCAAGGGGTATAGTCATCGGGATGCCAGGATACAAATCGCACAAGACTCAGGTCCAGACCCGCCTCAAGCGGATTGAGGGTCAGGTTCGCGGTGTCCAGAAGATGGTGGACGAGGATCGCTACTGCATCGACGTGCTCACGCAGGTGGGCGCGGCGAAGGCGGCACTAGACGCAGTGGCCTTGCTCTTGCTACAGGACCACACCGAACACTGTGTGGTCGAGGCCATCCAGGCAGGCGATGGCTCAAAGAAGATTCTCGAGCTCAACGAGGCGGTTCAGCGACTCGTTAGGGGACGGTGAGGTTGCGGCAATGAATCCGGCCGACATTGCCGTCCTAATCGTCGGACTTGGACTCAGCGGAATTCTGGGCTGGTTCTTCTTCGGGCCCAAGAAAGCACACGCAGCAACCCAGCTCGGGAACCTCCAGGAAGTCACAGTGACCGTGAAGGGCGGGTACTCGCCTGACCTGGTCCGAGTTCGCCAGGGAGTACCACTCCGGATCGTCTTCGACCGCCAGGAGAGCGGCGAGTGCACGTCGCGGGTGGTCTTTCCTGACTTTGCCCTGAATCGGTCGCTCTCTGCCTACGGGCAGACAACCGTCGAGCTCCTGCCAGACCGTGTCGGTGAGTTCGGGTTCGCCTGTGGGATGAACATGGTCCACGGCAGGCTGATCGTCGAGTCGAGCACCAACGGTCACGGAGCACCCTCGGCTACCGCTCGAGCGAACGACTCATCACCGTCCTCCAAGACTGGCGGCACGAGTGAGCAGCCCGACGCGCTGTCCGAAGACCACGAGATGGCCGAACGCAAGGCTGAGATCAGAGATCTCACGCTTCGGATGGCAGTCGGGGCAGTGCTCACCGCTCCGGTGCTGTTCGCAACCATGACGGGCTCCTTCCTGCCGGTCGCGATCCTCGCCAACCATTGGCTGCAGCTGGCGCTGATTACGCCGGTGATGTTCTACTCGGGCTGGCCCATCCACCGGACCGGCTGGCTCACCCTCCTCCACCGGCAGGCTGAGATGAATTCGCTGATTACGCTCGGCACCTCAGCCGCATTTGGCTACAGCCTCGTCGTGACAGTGGCTCCGGGAATCCTGCCGCCCGGACTCCGCGACGTGTACTTCGAGGCTGCCGGCGTGATCATCACGTTGATCCTTCTGGGCCGTCTGTTTGAGGCCCGAGCGAAAGCCGGCACCGGCGAGTCGATTCGAAAGTTGATCGGCCTCCAGGCGCGCACCGCGCGTGTCGTCCGTGACGGCACGGAGACGGACATCCGGATCGAAGATGTGGTCGCGGGCGACGTCATCACCGTCCGCCCCGGCGAGAAAATACCCGTCGACGGCGATGTGGTCGACGGCGAGTCCTCTGTCGATGAGTCGATGGTTACCGGCGAGCCGATCCCGACCACAAAGCGCACAGGCGACATCGTGATCGGCGCCACCATCAACCGCACCGGCTCGTTCCACTTCCGAGCCGTCAGGGTCGGCCGCGACACAATGCTCGCCCAGATCATCAATCTGGTCCAGCAAGCTCAGGGCTCGAAGGCACCGATTCAGCGCCTCGCGGACACCATGTCCAGCTACTTCGTGCCCGCGGTCATCGGCATCGCGATCTGGACATTCGTGGCCTGGTTCGTGTTCGGACCCCAACCCGCATTCACCTCGGCGATGGTGGCTGCGGTCGCGGTGCTCATCATCGCCTGCCCTTGCGCGCTCGGCCTGGCGACCCCGCTCTCAGTGATGGTCAGCACCGGCAAGGGAGCTGAGCAGGGGATTCTGATCCGCTCGGCGGAGGCTCTCGAGACCGCGCACAAGCTGAACACCATCGTGCTGGACAAGACGGGAACGATCACGCGCGGCGAACCCGCACTGACAGATCTCGTCGTCCTTGCAGGCGGGATTCAAGAAGACGAAATTCTGCGGCTGGCCGCCTCGGCCGAACTGCCTTCCGAGCACCCCCTCGCGGCGGCCATCATTGCCGGAGCCCGCTCGCGCGAACTCCTACTCAGCCAACCCGTCGGATTCGATTCCATCACGGGTAAGGGTGTCCGCGCCAATGTCGACGGTCGATCGATCCTTATCGGAAACCCCGCCCTTCTCCGTGACGCCGGCATCGACAGCGCGGCTCTGGAGGCCGAGGCGGACCAGCTCTCGGCCGACGGCAAGACGCCACTGCTTGTCGCGATCGGGGGCAAGCCGGCCGGCGTCCTCGCTGTGGCCGACACATTAAAGGAAGAGTCCGTTACCGCTGTAGCCGGCCTGCGAGCGCTCGGCCTAGAGGTCGTGATGATTACCGGCGACAACCGCCGCGCGGCCGCCGCGATCGCGCGCAGAGTGGGCATCGGACGCGTGCTCGCGGAGGTCCTCCCTAATCGCAAAGCCGCCGAAATCCGTCGGTTGCAGGCTGAGGGGAGACAGGTGGCGATGGTCGGCGACGGCATCAACGACGCGCCGGCGCTGGCTCAGGCCGATATCGGCATGGCGATCGGCACTGGCACCGACGTGGCGATCGAATCGTCAGATGTCACGCTCATCTCCGGCGCCCTCACGGGCGTGGTCACGGCGATCCAGCTGAGCCGGGCCACGATGCGGAACATCCGCCAGAATCTGTCGTTCGCGTTTGCATACAACGTGGTCGGCGTCCCGATCGCTGCCGGTGTTCTCTATCCGTTCGTGGGTTTACGGTTGAGCCCCATGATCGCGGCGGCCGCGATGGCGATGAGTTCGCTGTCAGTGGTTTCCAACGCGAACCGCCTTCGCGGGTTCAGATCGAAGCCCGTACAACCAACAACCATCGGGCATCCAGAGGCTGAGCCCAGTGTTGAGGTCGGTGCGGATGGTGCACGACCTATCCAAGAAAGTGCCCCTTGGGGCGCAGGAGACGACATGAGCGAGAAAACCACTGTCATCGATCCGGTTTGCGGAATGACGGTAGATACCGCGTCCGCCGAGTACCGGTCTTTCCACGACGGCAAGGCTTACTACTTCTGTTCAGCCGGCTGCAAGGCCAGCTTCGACAAAGACCCCGCAAAATTCGCCGGGGCCGGCGCCAAAGGTGGTCACGAGGGCCACTAACCCAAGAGGCGCAATCATCCAAGCCGTCGGCCATGAAGGGATCGCACATTCGTTACGTGGTCGGGCGGCTAGGCGTTCGGTCAGCAAATGGGAGCTAGGGTCGTCGTCGTGCTGGGAGCTCTACTGTTCGCTGCCGCTTGCCAGTTGCCGGGCTCGTCCTCGAGCTGCAACGCACAGATCGATTGGGTCAATTTCATCCAGGTCGGTTCAACGCAATACGTCGCGGGCCCACAATCGCCCACCGTCCTTCAAGAAAGCGAACTCGGCCCTGTATACGCCCACGTCAAATTCAAGGTCAGCGGGAATGTCTGCGACCCCAACTACCGGCTGAAGGATGGCGACTCGGCGTTCCTGGATCCGGGAACGCCGATCTATCAGGTGACAGGCCAACCCTCCAGCCAGCAGTTGGCGGCGCGGTTCAACGGCAAGATCGTCGTGTACGGAGCGATGCTACCGGCGTCCTAGCCGACCGAGCATCGGCACCTGAGTGCTAAACGCTGGCGCCGCCCCTCGAGCTTTTCTAGAGGTTCTTCTGTCATTGCTTTTAGGTTGTTGGGGGCCCAACAAGGGCCGCGCCGGATCACAGCCGGATCACGCATTCCCGGAAACGGACGGTTACGACAGGTCACCTAAGGACACAAAGGCGGCGGCATTTGAGTTCACGAGGACCGTCGCGGAGGCGGCAGGACAGGCGAGGACACGCCAGCAAGACGGTTCGGGACCGTGAGGACGAGGGTTCAAATCCCTCGCCCCCGACCATTTTCGTATTCAAAATCGTCGATTTCCGAGTCTCTCTAGAGTCAGCGGCACACAGCCGGATCACAATTTCCTACGGAGCCACCAAGTCGAGGCGGCGTAAACGGTGTTCTCGTGGGGCACTGTGAGATCGCAGGCCAGCGACCAGGTGACCACCCGGCGACCCAAGCCGGCGGATGCACAGGCCAGGACCGTGAGGCGCCCGGTTCAAGATTCCACGGTCGATTGGCAGTCAGTTTTATCTGACGCGCAACCAGGCGCGGATGGCAAGTACCGCAGCGACGACTAACGCCGCCCCGCCGCCCACCACGAATCCGTGCGTCGCCAGCCAGCCTCCAGCTCCCGAGGCGATCAGCGCGCCGAGAAGCAGCGGGCCCGCGCAGCAGACCACGACCAGGATTGCTGCTGCAGGAGCTGCCCACCAATCCTTGGTTGAGTGAGCCGCCACGCGGTGGTGCATCTTCATCGGTTGTTGCAGCGGCTAGGGTCTCTTGCATCACACCCAATCCGGGCCGATGCGCGTGCAGGTTGCAAGCCGCTTGGCAACGGGGGACATGGTGTCTAAGGCTCGATCCAAAATCCCATCCAGTCCGCCTAGAGCGAGGCGATAGACGACCTCTTTACCGCGACGTTCGGTCTCCACAAAGCCACAGTGACGCAGGCACGCGAGGTGTGTGCTGATGCGCGGCTGCGGTTGTGCCACCGCGCTAACTAGTTCACTGACGGTGCGCTCACCGTCGCCTAGGAGTTCCAGGATCTGAAGGCGGGTCGGATCCCCCAGGACTCGAAAGAAACGGGCCGCCGCACTCCTGTCAGTTGGCATTAAGATCTGGGAATACATATCTGGAAAGCAGGATACCATTTCCTAATCGCCTGTGTGGGGCGGCATTCCCTCAAGGAGGAGTCAAGTGGCAGACCAGGTAGCGCAGAAGAAGTTCACGGTCGACGATTTCGCGGGAGCCATTAGCGCAGCGATGCCCAAGCTCGATCTGACAGACCAGCAGATATCGACCGAGATCCATCAACTCATGAGCGCAAACGAACCGGTCGATCCGGCGGACGTGGCAAGAAACATCGGGGTTCCGGTTGAGCTGGTGAATGCGAGGCTGGACTCCTGGCCCGGCGTCTATCGCGACTCTGCAGGCCGACTGGTTGGCTTCTGGGGGCAGGCCCTCTCGATCATCGACGCCGAATATCGGTTCCAGGTCGACGGCAAGACGACGTATGCGTGGTGCGCGCTCGACACGCTGTTCATCCCCAAGATCATCGACAAAACGGTCCGCGTCGAGGCCTACGACCCGGTGACCAACGAGCCCGTCTCGCTGGTGGTGCAACCGGATGGCG
>VBEG01000047.1 GCA_005882115.1 Chloroflexota bacterium | reverse complement strand
GGAGGCCGACGTCGTCCAGCATCGTCGCGGCCTCGATGATCTCGGCCACGACCTCACGGTGTCGTGGATCGAGGACGCGGCTCAGGCTGTCCGCGAAGTCGTCTGGCAGCTCGTTCATGGCCTTGCGGAGACAATTAACCCATGCAGCCCGTTGTCATCGGCGATGTGATCTGGGAGCCGAGCCCCGAAGTCATCGCGAGAAGCCGGCTCAAGCGATTCATGGACCGCCACGGAATCGAGACGTTCGATGAGCTCCTGAGGCGCGCGGACGACGACATCGAGTGGTTCTGGGACGCCGCGGTCAAAGACCTCGACGTGGCCTTTTACCGCGACTACGACAAGGTCGTCGACCTTTCGCAGGGCAAGGCATGGGCACGCTGGTGGATCGGCGCGCGCATGAACATCGTGGCCACCTGCCTCGACCGTCATCGCGACGGAGAGTTTGCAAACAAGGCGGCGATCATCTGGGAGGGCGAGCCGGGCGACAGCCGCACCATGACCTATGGCGAGCTCGACCAACAGGTTTCGCGGCTCGCCGGCGCGCTGCGCAGGCTCGGTGTCCGCCAGGGCGACCGGATCGGCATATTCATGCCGATGTGCCCCGAGGTTGCAATCTCGGTGCTGGCGGCGGCCAAGATCGGCGCGGTCATCATCCCGCTGTTCTCGGGCTACGGGCCCGAGGCGATCGCGACCAGGCTGCGCGACGGTGAAGCAAAGGTCTTGATCTGCGCGGACGGTTTCTACCGCCGCGGCCAGGTCGTCGCCATGAAGGAGACCGCCGACCGCGCGCTCGTGAGCTGCCCGACCGTCAAGAAAGTGATCGTCCATCGGCGCGTCGTCCGCGAGATCCCCTGGACGCATGGCCGGGACGAGGTTTGGGAAGTCCTGCTCGAGGATCACCCCGACCGCGCGAGCACGCAAGAGCTCGATCCCGAAGACCCGCTGATGATCATCTACACCTCGGGCACGACGGGCAAGCCGAAAGGGACACTGCACGTTCACGGCGGGTTTCCCATCAAGTCCGCGCAGGACATGGCGCACTGCTTCGACGTCGGCCCCGACGATGTCGTCTTCTGGTACACCGACATCGGCTGGATGATGGGCCCCTGGCTCATCTTCGGCACCCTGCTGCTGGGCGCCACGATGGTGCTCTACGAGGGCACACCTGATCACCCCGCGGCAGACCGCCTGTGGCGGATGGTCGACAAGCACCGCGTCACCGTGCTCGGCGTCTCGCCCACGCTCGTGCGTAGCCTGATGACGCACGGCGACGAAGTCCCGTCTCATCACGACCTGTCGAGCCTGCGCATCCTCGGCGGGACAGGAGAGCCATGGAACCCTGAACCGTTTCAGTGGTACTTCAAGCACATCGGAGGAGGCCGTGTGCCCGTGATCAACTACACGGGCGGGACCGAGATCTCAGGCGGCATCCTGTGCGGCAACGTGATCACGCATCTGCGCCCGACCTCGTTCGCCGGCCCAGTGCCGGGGATGGCCGTCGATGTGCTCGACGCCGACGGCGAGTCGATCCGCGGCGAGGTAGGCGAGCTGGTGATACGGAACCCGTGGCCGGGGATGACGCGAGGCTTCTGGGGAGATCGCCAGCGCTACCTCGAGACGTACTGGAGCCGGTTCGAGAACGTCTGGGTCCATGGAGACTGGGCCTACGTCGATCCGGAGGATGGCCTCTGGTACGTGCTCGGGCGCTCCGACGACACGATCAAGATCGCGGGCAAACGCCTGGGTCCGGCAGAGGTGGAATCCATCCTGGTCGGCCACCCGGCGGTCGCCGAAGCAGCCGCCATCGGTGTGCCCGACGAGATGAAAGGCGAGGCTCTGGTCTGCTTTGTCGTCCTGCGCCCCAACCATCAGCCCAGCGATGCGCTCGCCTCGGAGCTGCAGGAGCTCGTCTCCGCGGCGTTGGGCAAGCCGCTGAAGCCGAAGGCGGTTCACTTCGTCGGCGACCTGCCGCGCACGCGCAACGCGAAGATCCTCCGCCGCGTGGTCAGGTCGGTCTACACGGGCACCGACCCGGGCGATCTTTCGTCGCTGGAGAACCCGAGCGCACTCGCCGCCATCGGCGCGACCCGCGCCTAGAAGCTCAGGACTTTATCCGCATCCATGGTCAGCCGCACCAGGTCGGGAGGCGTGATGTACTTGGCGTTCGGGGTGAGCATCTCCGGCAAGACCCCACGGGCCTCAGCACACCCCTTTCAAACGTAGATCGGCACCTCCTGGTCGATGCACTTGTCGAGCAGGTCACGAAGAGGCGGCACGCCGAGCCCCACTACGTTGGCGATGACATCGGGTTTGATCAGCTCGGCCGCGTCGCCCGCGAGGGCGATGGCGACCTCCGTGCCGGCCGGCCTGGCTCCGTTCACCGCGATGTGGAATGGCACGCTGGCACGCGTTGGGTCAGTCGGTCCGGTTGCGGCGACGATGAGAAGACCGGCCACGGCAAACAGTATGGCTTGAACGCTTGAGGCTGACGCGCGCCGACTGGGTGAGGCTGCTGCTGCTCTGGCTGGGCGGGATCGACATCCGCCTGACGATGCTCGCGGTCCCGCCTCTGATCCCACTGATCCACCGCGACCTGCACCTCGACGAGAAGGCGATCGGAGCGGTCGTATCCGGGCCAGTGCTGATCCTTGCCATCGGGTCGATCCCCGGTTCGCTGCTCATCGCGCGGCTTGGCGCCCGCGGCGCGTTGCTGGCGGGGCTCGGGGCGGTGGCGGTTTTCGGCGGGTTGCGCGGGTATGGACCAAGCGTTCCCGTCCTCTTCACTTCGACATTCCTGATGGGCATCGGTGTGGCCGTCACGCAGCCGGCCTTTCCCGCGTTGGTCCGGGAGTGGTTCCCTCGGCGAATCGCGATCGCGACCGCCGTCTACAGCAACGGCATCCTGATCGGCGAGACGCTGCCGACGGCGCTGACCACACCGGTCGGCGTGCTTCCTCTTGCCCATGGCGATTGGCGGTGGGCACTCGCTTCCTGGTCGGCGCTGGTCCTGCTCAGCGCGATCGCGATCGGTGTCGCCGCGCCGTCAAGGGCCTCGCTTCCTTCAGGAACCACGAACCGCTGGTGGCCGGACTGGCGGCAGAACCAGACAATTCGAATCGGCCTGGTGATGGGGATGGCATCCGCCACGTACTTCGGGGCCAACGCCTACATCCCTGACTTTCTCGAGCAGACGGGGCGCCATGACCTCATCTCCCCGACGCTGGCCGTGCTCAACGGATCGCAACTGTTGACGGCTCCCGCAGTTGCCCTCTGGCAGAAGCTGCTCACCGGCCGTATCGGGTTCATCGGGTCCGCGGTTCTGATGGGGACGGCGCAGGTCGGCCTGGTGCTCACGCCCGGCGTAGGTATAGTCGCCTGGGCGTTCGTGCTGGGGTTCGCGACCGCGCTTGCGTTCGTTGTGGTGCTGAGCCTTCCGCCGCGCCTCGCTCCGCCGGGCGGCGTGGCCCGGATGAGCGCGGCGATCTTCACGCTTCAGTACGCGACCGCATTCGTCATCCCTCTGATCGCCGGGGCGTTGTGGGACGCGACCGGTCTGGCGCTGCTGGCTTTCGTGCCCGGTATCGGGGCGGCGGCGGCGATGGCCTGGGGTGCGATGGCGCTTCGCATTCCGTCAAGGGGGGAAGTCCCCCCTGCTGCGCCGGGCCCGGCGTAGCCGGCTCCCGGCGCACCCCCCTGGAACGCACCGCCGCCGCCTGAGGGGTTAAGGGGTCAGTCCAACTTTGTAGTCGTCGATGATCTCGTTCGCCGCGCGCAAGCCCTCCGACGCGCCGCCCTCCATGTACCCCTGGAAGTCCTGCGAGCAGTGCTCGCCGGCAAAGTGGCACTTGCCCGTGACCGGGGGCTGGCGGACCTTCTCGTAGCCGGCGAACTGCGTGTACTGCCCGACCTTCCAGTAGGAGTACGAGCCCAGCAAGAATGGGTCGGTCAGTGGCACGTCCAGCGTCGCACGTCCGTTCCACTGCCGAGTGATGCCTGGGAACACGGGCTCGATCTGGCTCAAGAATGCCTTGGCGAACTTCGCCACCTGCGCGGCATTCGTGGGATCGCCTCCGAACGAAGCAAGCGGCACTCCCCCGCCCGTGTAGTCGACGAGGAGTCCGGTGGTCCCATCCTGCGCGCGCGTGACGTCCCACGTGTTCTGGTAGCCCGTGTCCGAGTAAGTGCTGCCGTTCCCGATCCCCCACGGCCCTGGCGAGTTCCAGTACCGCGTGTCGAACTGCAGGTGGAGCTTGGCGTTCTTGCCGTAGCCCAGCTGCGAGATGGCGGTTTGCTTCAGAGGCGTAAACCCAGCCGTTTGATAGTCCAGATCCGACGTGAGGATGGTGCGCAGGATGGAGAACGGTATCGCCATGATCACCCGGTCGACGACCTTTGATGTGGCCGTGTTCCCGCTCTTCAAGCTCAGGTTGTATGTGCCGTCTGAGTTGCGCAGGATCCCGGTTAGCGCAGTGTTCAACTGCACGGTTCCGAGCGTCAGCGCCGCCGCGATCGCCTGCGGGAGCCGCTCATTGCCGCCGGCGATGTGATACCGCTCGTCGGACGCTCCGAAGATCTGGAAGTTGCCAGGGTTTGATGAGAAGCCGAGCAGGTAGATGAGGTTGAGCGAGCTCTGCTCCTTGGTCACGTTGCCGTACTCGATGTTGTAGGCGACGTCCAGCAGGCGTCCCATGGGGCTCGCGTGTCTACCCGGGACGCGACTCTCGATCCAGTCGTAAATGCTCATGTGGTCGAGGTCTCGACCAGCCTGCGTCGACTGGGTGTAGGTGGTCGGGTAGCCGGCGGCGTTGACGTCCTTCTTCACGTTGTTCCAGACCGCGTTGAAGTCGGCCTGGGCCTGGGCGTCGGTGTAGTAGTGCCCGAAGAAATAGTTGGTGTCTGTGGAGTGGATCGGCTCCGCGCCCAGCAGGTCGACGGTGGGGAGCTTGAACCGGCTCGCCAAACCGAGGATCGTCTTGTGGCCGCTGTCGATGAGCTCACCGCAGTGCTCGCTGGTCTGACCATTGAGCCAGGAGGTGGTGTCGGAGTGCATCCGGCCGCCGACCCGACTTGACGCTTCGTAAACGGTGGAGGCGATGCCGGCGTCCTGGAGCGTCAGGGCGGCGTTCAAGCCGGCTATGCCACCGCCGATGATCGCGATCGCGCCCTGGGTCACGCTCCCTCGCGTCGCGGTGGCGGCAAGTGCGGCGGCGGGCCCGCTTAGCGCCGCGGCGCCCACAGCAGCCCCGGCGACCTTCAGAAAATCTCGGCGCGTGAAGCGCATCGACCTGCGCTCCTCGCGGATCTCGGCGACCGAGCGGCCGGAGCGCTCCGCTTCTTCGAAGTCGGCGAAAAGCGTCTGGAACCTGCTCAGCAGCGGGCTACGGGCCATCGACACATCCTCCTTCCAAAAAAGCGGGGCTCCCAGTTTATGGGAGGCCCAGTTCCAAAATGCCGTCTAGCGGCTCACGAAATCGTGACCGCGGCGACCACCTGGTGCTGGTCATGGGTCGACGTTCCCCTAACGTGCACCTAGCAAACCTTCAGGACACTACTTGAAGAGGGTTTAAGAAATCGATCGGCGCCTCAAACTTACGTGATCGACCAGCCAGCCCAGTCCTACCGCCCAGGGAGCAAGGACGATTTCGACCGGTTGTACCGGTCAACCTACCAACGCATATTCGCGACGCTGGTGATCATTCTCAAAAGCCCCGCGGCCGCTGAGGATGCGACCCAGGAGGCTTACCTACGGGCGTTCCGGGCCTGGCGAACGTGGAAGAAGGACGCGCCCGCCGAAGCGTGGCTCGTTCGGATCGCTCTCAACGTGGCTTTCACACAGCGCCGGCGGGAGCGTCTGTTCGAGATAGGGGCAATCCTGCGACGCCTAGGGCGTCCCGCTGATCCGGATCCGACCGACTCTATGCAGTCCGATCTTGTTCGCGAGCTTCGCGCACTGCCGCCAAAGCAGGCGAGCGCGATCGTGTTGCGCCATCTGCACGGGTTCACCAATCGGGAGATCGCAGCGGTCCTGAACGTGCCCGAACGGACTGTCGCCTCCCGACTCGCGGCGGCCAAAGGTCGTCTCCGCAGCCGGCTCGGGGAGCGGATGAATACCGAAATGGGTACTTCGATGCCCGAACCAGTCCCTCTGGAGGAATGACGTGGTAAATGGCGGAGGCTTCGACCAGTGGCTGGAGCAAACGCTGCAGCAAGAGACCGCCGGACGCGGAGGTCCCAGCCCGGACGCGGCCCAGGCCACCTACCACGCTGCATATCTCCAGGGAGGTCTACAGATGTCAGGTCTCGCCACAGCGGCCAGCTTGATCTCCGCCAAAGGGGCGGCAGGGCTGGCGGTCGCGGTACTCGCTGTCGGGGCAGCCGGGGCGACCACGGAGACGGTGGTGACCGGCAGCGCCAATCCCAGCAACTGGGGGCAGCAGGTCGTCAAGCAGGTTCAAACGTGCAAGGACGCGCTAGCGCCCGGATCGCACGGCATCGGCGAGTGCGTCAGCACCTTCGCCAACCAGCATGGAAAGCAGGTGAGCTCCGAGCATCGATCCAGCGGGGCGCCCACCAACCACCCGTCGGCCACCAATCACCCGTCCGCCACCGATCACCCCGGCGGGAAGCCGACGAGCCATCCCAACTCGACGGACCACCCGACTGGACCGCCGACCTCGCACCCGTAGATAACAAGGCGTTCGAGGAGAGGATCGGGCCGCCGCGCCCGATCCTCTCTTTCTTGCTACATGTCCAGCCCGCGGAGCCCGTGCACGCCCAGCGTCAGCGAGATCTCACCACCGTGGTGTACGTCGTGCTCGGCGACGTGCCAGATGATGTAGCGGCGGTCTCGCCACGGGCGTTCGCCCTGGGCGTTGGGCCGAGGACGCTGAAAGCTCGCAGACAGGTCGGCTTCCGTCCACCTGGACAGGCACGCATGCACGTCGGACCAGGATTTCTCGAGCGCGGCGCAGATCGTCGACGCGTCCGGCCTGGTCAAGTCGGAGTCGTCATCCATCCTGATCAGGCCGCGGAGGTCATCGTCGCCTTCGCCCATCCATCCGTGGAACCACCACGCTCTGGCCGCGACGATGTGGCAGGCCAGCATGCGGATCGACCACAGGCCTTCCGCCGGCGACCACATCAGCTGCTCCACTTGGAGTGGGGCGATCGACTTGATGAGCAGCGCGTTGTGCTGCTCCCACCCGGTGTAGAAGTCGAAAACAGTTCCCGCCATCAGCTTTTGCGACGCAGGTGGTACCAGCGACCCGGAAAGCGGTCGGGTTGCTCACCTCCCCACGCTCGCACCATGTCCCACGACTTGCCGAAAAGCTGTTCGAGCTCTTCCTGTGCGAGCTTGGCGTTCACGAAGAAATTGGGCTTGGCGTAGAAACCCCAAACGAGAAAGTCGGCGCCTGGCACTGTCACCTCGTTGACACCAGCCGCGTACGCGTCACGACGTACCTCAGGGATTGAATGCAGGCATCCCAGGTCGAAGACCAGGCTGTAGTCGGCGCCGAGGCTGAGCTCCTTCAAGCGGGTGACGTCGCCCTGGATGAGCCGCGGCGCCACGTTCGCGGCTTGCATTTTCTTGCGGGCCGCTGCAATGGCCGTCGAGACGAAATCGATACCGGTCACGTCCCAACCGTGCTGCGCCATGTACATCGTGTTCGTGCCCGTGCCGCAGCCGAGGTCGAGGGCTTTGCCGGGAGTTCGGGCTTGTGGTCCCTCGATCAGCTCCTTCAGCTCGGGCGGCGGGATGCCGGAGTCCCAGGGCTTGAAGCCGAACCGATACATGGCCCGAAACATGAGATTCGAGATGTTGTTGGCCATCAGCGGTTATTGGCCATCAGCGGTTGGGCGAAGCGGCCGGTGCTGGCTGGCCGGCGGTGCGAGGTCCGAGCAGGGCGAAGGCAACCGCGATCGTCACTGCCAGCGCGGGGGCCCAATCGATGAAGCCGCCGAAGCTGATCACCTGAGGAATGGCCTGCAGCAAGGCTGATGCCGCGGCCGGCCACCACTTCCCGACGCGCACGCTGGCCAGCGGCGCCAGCGAAAGCACGATCAGCCCGATGGCGATCAGGTAGGGCACGGGCCCGGCCCACGCGTAGACGGCCGGCAGCGAACGGCAGACCATGGGCCCGGACGTCGAAGCAGTGCAGGATTCGAGCCCGCTGGGGAGGTACTGAGCGGCGAGGGCGAGCACGGAGAGGATCGGGGCAGCTACCGCAAGGGTCAGGACGACGCGCCGGCGGCCGCGGGCAAGCAAACCGAGGGCGCCGACCGCGAGGGCAACCGGCAGAATCAGCATCGAGGCAAACGATAACCGCGTGTTGCAGCGTCCTACGGGCTCCCCGCGCAGCGAGGCCGAGTTGGAGCGGGCGACCGGTCTCGAACCGGCTACCTCAACCTTGGGAAGGTTGCGCTCTACCAGGTGAGCTACGCCCGCTCGGCAGAAAATCGATTCTAGGTCTCGACGACCGCCTCCGCCTGGGGCGCCGCCTCGGCGACCACCGACCGCACCAGCTGCGAGTACTCCTCGACCAGCCGACCGGCGTGGCCCGGGTCGGTCGTCGATCCGATGATGTAGTACTCGGGCCGGTCGGCGTCAGGCGCCACCAGGACCCACCCGTCGTCCACGAACACCTTCACCCCGTCGGTCAGGTCGACACGGTCCCGCAGATGGCGCTCCATCATCGTCCGCATCACTCGCCCCTTGACCTCCCACGGGCAAAACTCGACCGCGGTCCGGTGGGTGACCTGCGGGATGCGCGAGCGGAGCGCTCCGAGCGATGTCCCCGTCTTGGCGAGCATCTCGAGCACCCGCGCCACGGTGAAGATGGCGTCGAACGAGATCGCAAAGTCCGGCCAGCAAAACCCTCCGCCCCCGTCCGACGCCAGCACCGCCTCGGCGTGTTGAGCGGCCCGCAGCACTGCACCGGGCGTGATCTTGGTCGGCACGAACCGGCTGTTGAACCGTTCGGCGATCATCGAAAACGCAAGCGAGGAAGATGCGGGCCCCAGCACCATCCCCGGCTTGGTCGTCAGCGCCAGCTGCGTCAGGACCTCGAACGCCTCGTCATGACTGAGGAGCGTCCCCGTCTCGTCGACGATGAAGCACCTCTCGCCCGGAGCGTCGATGAAGACGCCGAGCTTGGCTTTGACAGCTGCGGTGATGACACCCATCTCCTGGAGGTGGGCCTGAAACGTCGCGTCATCCGACTCGACCAGAATTTCCGCGGGAGCCGCGTTCAGGGGGATCACCGCGCAGTTCAGCTCGCGTAACACCTGCGGCAGCACCATCGCCGACGCGCCGTTGTTGTAGTCGATGACGACCTTGAATGCAGCGCCTCGCACTGCCTCGAGATCGAGCGCGGCGAGCATATCCTCCATGTAGCGCTCGGTCTGCTGGTCGCGCCGGGTGATCCGCCCCATCTCGTAGTGCGAGACGCGGCGGATGTCCTCACGAAAGAAAAGGCCCTCGAGCTTTCGCTCACTCCGCTTGTCGACGTCAAGGCCGTGGTCATCGAAGATGCGGACGTCCGCCGCGCGCGGGTCGACTGGCGACGTCTGCACGTGCACCGCGGACACGTGGTTGCGACGCGACCAGTAGCGCGACACTGGCGCGGGTAGCACGGACAGATCGATCACGTTGCTGCCTGACGAGATGATCCCTGACATCAACGCCCGCCCGATCATGCGTGCGGAGCGCGTGTAATCGCGCGAGAACGCGATCTCCGTCCCCTTCGGCGTGAGCGCCCCGATCGCCGCGCCCAGTCGCGAGGCAAATTCGGGCGTGATCTCGATGTTGATCAAACCGTTCAAGCCGTAGGAGCTGAAGAGGCCTCTCTTCCAGGACCCGGCCCAGATGATCGACTCGCGGACCACGGCGCCGGGCTCGACTTCCTTGTTCGGCCAGATCCGCACGTTGGCATTGACCGTCGAGCCCGAGCCAATCGTCACGTCGCTGCCGATGACGGTTCCTTCTTCGAGGAGGCAGCCGTTCTTGACCGTGACCGACCGGCACACGACCGCGCCCCGCAGGCGTGAGTTCAGGCCGATGTAGCTGTGGTCCCAGACGATCGAGTTCGAGATCTTCACGCCGGAATCGACCGTGGTGTACGCGCCGATGATCGCCGGCCCGTTCACCCAAGCCCCGTTTCGCACTTTGGCGCCGGCGCCGATCAGCGCCGGGCCGTCGACTCTCGCGCCGGGGAAGACCTCGGCGTCCGGATGGATCCACGTCGACTCACCAACCCGTTCGCCTGGAAGCTGCACCTTGACGCGGCCCTCGAGGCAGTCGAAGTTGGCCTTCATGTACGCGGAGTGGCTGCCCACATCCTCCCAGTAGCCGTCGGCGATCCAGCCAAAGACGTGCTCGCCTTCTTTCAGCAGCTTCGGAAATACGTCGCCCGACCAGTCGGTGACCTCGCCGGGCCGGAAGAACTCGAACACCGACGGGTCGAGGATGTAGATGCCCGTGTTGGCCAGATCGCTGATGACCTCGCCCCAGCTTGGCTTTTCGATGAAGCGCTGCACCGCGCCGCCCTCGTCGACAACGACGACCCCGTACTCGAGCGGGTTCGGCACCGGCTTCAATACGATGGTCGCGAGGGCCTTGCGTTCGCGGTGAAAGCGGGCGGCGGCGCCGAGGTCGATGTCCGTCAGCGAGTCGCCCGAGATGACGACAAACGGCTCGTTCAGCTGTTGCCGAGCAAGCATCACCGAGCCAGCTGTTCCCAGCGGCGAGTCTTCGACCGAGTAGCTGAGCGCGACTCCCTGCTCGGAGCCGTCGCCGAAGTAGTTGCGGATCGACGCGCCCAGGTACTGCACCGTCGCCACCACGTCGCGCAGCTGGTGGCGGCGCAGGTGGAGAAGGATGTGCTCCATGATCGGGCGCCCGGCGACGGGGACCAGGGGCTTGGGCATGTTGCTGGTGAGCGGTCGCAGACGCGATCCCTCGCCGCCGGCCATGACGACCGCCTTCATTTCCCCAACCCAATAGGATCTTAAGTCCGTGGTCGAGGAACTAAATCAATTCGCTTACGACCTGCTCTGGACCTGGCAGCCCCGCATCGAGGCTTTGTTTCGCGCTCTTGACCCCCAGCTCTGGAAGTCGACGCGTGAAAATCCCGTCCTCCTCCTCGCGCAGCTCGGCGAGGAAGGCGTCCGGCGGGCGTCCGAACGCGAGGAGGTCAAGCGCGCCTTTGACGATGCACGGACGGCCTACCACGAGTACTACGAGCGCAAGCCGCGGTTCATGGACGCGCAGGCGCCGCTCGGCATCGCGTACTTCTCGCTCGAGTTCGGACTCTCCGAATGCCTGCCGATTTACTCGGGCGGCCTCGGCGTGCTCGCCGGGGATCACCTGAAGGCAACGAGCGACCTCGGCCTTCCTCTCGTCGCGGTCGGCCTCCTCTACAAGCAGGGATTCGGCAGGCAGGACATCGACGCCGCCGGCCGCCAGTTCGAGGTCTACGCCGAGAATCGTGGCTCCGACCTGCCGGTGAACAAGGTCGAAGGCGTCGAGGTGGACGCTCCGATCGGCCAGCGCAACGTGCGCATCGCGGTCTGGCGCGCCCAGGTCGGCCGTGTGCCGCTCTTCCTGCTCGACACAGATCTCGAGTCCAACCCCAACGACCTGCGCAACATCACCGACCGCCTCTACGTGCCCGAACCGGACCGTCGCCTGCGCCAGGAGATCGTGCTCGGCATCGGCGGCGTTCGTATCCTGCGCGCGCTCGGTTTCGACTCGGGCGTGTTTCATCTCAACGAGGGACACAGCTTCCTCTGCGCAATCGAGCGGATCCGGGAGCTCAGGGCTTCGCGTCAGATGACCCTCGAAGAGGCGCGGCTCGTCGCCCGCGCGGGCATCGTCTTCACCACTCACACGCCGATCGCGGCGGGCAGCGACTACTTCGACGCCGGCCTGGTGTGGGACCTCCTCGGCCCATACCTGGCGCAGGTGGGCATCTCCTTCGATCGCTTCATGGACCTCGGCCGGCAGCGCCCGGGCGATCCGCGCGAGAGGCTCTGCACGACGTACGCCGCCCTCCGCCTCGCCGACCAGTCGGTCGGGGTCAGCCGGCTGCATGGGGCCGTCTCGCGCCGGCTATGGAAGGACGCGTGGCGCGGACTGCCGGACGCGCAGGTGCCGATTGGATCCGTGACCAACGGGGTCCACATGCCGACCTGGGTCGCGCCGGAGATCGCTTCGCTGCTGAGCCGGTACGTCGGCTCCGACTGGTGGGATCTCGATCCGGCAGATGGCAGATGGCACGCCGTGTACGAGATACCCGCGGCGGAGCTGTGGACGATCCATGGCGACCTCAAGCGACGGCTGCTCGAGCTTTCGAAGGAGCGCGCCGAGACGCCGCATGAGATCGATATGAACGCGTTGACGATCGGATTCGGCCGCAGGTTCGCTCCCTACAAGCGCGCGAACTTGCTGCTGCGGGACCGGCCGCGCCTGACGAAGCTGCTCCGCAACACCAAGCGACCGGTGCAGATTCTCTTTGCGGGCAAGTCGCATCCCGCGGATCAGCCGGGCAAGGACATCGTGGCGGGGATCGTCGGCCTCGCCCGCGAAGAGCCGCGCGTCGTGTTTCTAAAGGACTACGACATCGCCCTCGCGCGTCATCTTGTGCAGGGGGCCGACGTCTGGCTCAACAACCCGCGGCGCTTTCTCGAGGCAAGCGGCACCAGCGGCATGAAGGCCGGCGCCAACGGAGCGTTGAACGTCAGCGTCCTCGACGGATGGTGGGACGAGGCCTACCGCCCTGAGCTCGGCTGGGCGATCCCCTCCGGCGCGACGCTCGACCGGCCCGAGATCGACGACGTCGCCGAGGCCGAGGGGCTGTTCCGGCTGCTGGAGCGCGAGGTCGTGCCCGCCTTCTACGAGCGTGACGAGGCGGGCATCCCGCGGCGGTGGGTGGAGATGATGAAGGCGTCGATGCGCAACGTGGCGACGCAGTTCTCTGCGCGGCGCATGGTCATCGATTACTTCACCAGCGCCTACGGACCCGGCGCCCGCCGAGTCGAGCAGCTGCGACTGCTCCCAGATTGGGGCGGGTAGATATGCGAGGGAACCCAGATGTGTCCCCGTAGGGGCCCCCAATAAGGCCGGTCGCTTTCCGGTATACGGTTTGGACTTGTCTAAGTAGTCACGCGGAGCGACGTTTGGGCGGCCTGAAAGACACAGTCGCGGCCGGGATGACCCCGGCCGCCAAAGTAACGCCGGTAGGAATCCGAGGGCTATGAGCCAACCGGGCGGCTACTGCCCGACTGGGGAGGCTGAGGCCACATGGCCGCCATCAGTGCGGCCAAATGTCCATGGGCTCGAAGCCTGCGGGCATTGGGGTTTCCGCATTCGTCGTCAGGTTGAGTGCGAAGTAGCGGTCCGCGATGTACGGCGGTCCGGGTGCTCCGTCAATCTGGCGCACGAAATGCCGTTCCAACAGCTCAGAGTCGGACAGCATGATCGGTTGCCCTGCGACCTGAGTCACCAACCGGACAGTCTCTGACTGTAGATCGCGGACGGTGATGTGCGGCTTGCCATCGGTCCCGTCGACCTCATAAGCGACGAATCGGTCGTCGGGAGAGAGCGAGGGCGAAGTCCAGCCAGTGACGCCGGCAAGGATTGAGACTTTGTCGAATGGCTCCCAGACGTGGATGCCGGTCTTACCGCCGACGGCATCGGGATCCGCGTAGTACAGACGATCGCTGAGGTGCGACCACACGGCCATGGAGGTGCCGTAGGCGTTCGCCTTCCGTGCGCTTGGTGGCACCCACAAGAGCCTGCCGTCTGACGTCTGGCGGATCTGAAATGTTGCGCTGACGTCTGAGCCGTCGCCGGTCACGATCGTGTCGACCATCAACAGGAACTTCCCGTCGGGCGAGAAGGCGACCGTGATCTGGTCGGTGCTGATGTATTCGCGCCCGCTGACGGGGATCAGCGGCGTGATCGTCCTCGGTTCTGAACTGCCACTTTTGAGCCACAGCCGGTTTTCACCGAGCGGGCCCGTGTATGCGATGAACGCAATGCTGGAGCCGTCAGGACTCCACGCGAGAGCGATTGCGTCGCCTTGCAGCGTAGCCACAGAGTGAGGCTGCATGTCGTCGAGATTCATTCGCCAGATCGTGGTCGCGCCATCAATCGGGCTGTCCGGCTGGTTTGTCGTCGTGTAGCCAATCTCAGTTGCCGAGATGAATCGCGCGTCGGGAGAGGGAACGATGATGAGCGCCTTTGCCCTTGCCTGGGTCGGGCAAGGTGCCGGGGTGGCGGTTTGCGATGCAAGCGACGGCCTCGCAGTTGTCTGGCTCCCGCCAGGACTGGCGCAGGCGACACTCGTCAACGTGAACAAAATGACGGTTACGAGGCGCTTCATTGCTCGTGTAACGGAGCGCGCGGAAGCCGGTTACAAGAGGTGCTCGAAAGCTTGCGGCTACTGCCCGACTGGTGTGGGTGAATATGAGAGGGAACCCAGATGGTTCCCTCTCATCGGCCGGTCGCTTCGCGACGGGCCTGCTCTCTTTCCGGAATACGGTTTGGACTTGTCGAAGTAGTTACTCGGAGCGACGTTTGGGCGGCCTGAAAGACATAGTCGCGGCCGGGATGAACCCCGCCGCCAAAGTAACGCCGGTAGGAATCCGAGGGCTATGAGCCAACCGGGCAGCTACTGCCCGACTGGGGTGGGTGAAGGAGCCGACCCGGCTTCCGTGGAACCGACCAGCCCATGGCGCTCGCGGTGGGCGGCAATCGCGGCCAGATAGAGCTGCACGTATTTGTAGGCCGAGCGCGACCACGACACGTCCTCCTGCATGTCGTGCTGGATCAGCCACTGCCAAACCGTCGGATGCCGGAACGTCTCGGCTGCCCTGACCACGGCGGCGAAGAACTGCCACGGGTCGTACGGGCCGAAACGGAACCCATTCCCTTTCTGCGCGACCGGGTCGTAGTCGCGGATCGTGTCGGCCAGGCCACCCGTCGCCCGCACGACGGGAATCGTCCCGTAGCGCAGCGCGATCAGCTGCGCCAGGCCGCCGGGCTCGAACCGCGACGGCATCCACAGCATGTCGGCGCCGGCGTAGATGCGCTGCGCGAGCGCAGCGTCGAAGCCGATCGCAACCGCCACCTGGCGTGGCAGCTCCGATGCCCAGCGCCGGAACATGTCCTCATATCGCCGGTCCCCTGTCCCGATCACCACGATCTGCAGGCCCAGCTGCACCAGCTCGGGCATCGCCTGCTCGATGAGGTCGAAGCCCTTCACGTCGTAGAAGCGAGACACGATCGCGCACAGCGGCTTGTTCGAGTCCTCTAGGCCGAGCTCTGTCCGGAGCGCGGATCGGCATAAAGCCTTTCCTTGCGGCGCCTCCGCCGAATAGTGGATCGGGATGTTGGGATCGCGCTGAGGGTCAAAGATCTCGTAATCGATCCCGTTCAGGATCCCGTGCAGCTTTTGCGTGTTGCGGCGCAGCAGCTCGTCGAGGCCCTCGCCGTACTCCGGGGTCTGGATCTCGGTCGCATATCGCTCGCTGACGGTGTTCACGACGTCAGCGAAGTGAATTCCACGGCCGAGGGCGTTAACGACGTTGTCGAGCCCCGGGATTCCCAGCCGGATCAGGCCCCACTCCTGCAGTCCGGCGAGCATCAACGCCCCGAACCCGAAGACCCCTTGGGCCGACAAGTTGTGGATCGTCAGCGTCGTCGCGATGTCCGCGTAACCCTCGCCGTCGTAGACACGGTCTAGCAGGTTCGGGATCAGCGCGCCGTACCAGTCGTGCACGTGCACGACGTCAGGAAAGAAGTCAAGCGCGGGCATCATTTCCATCGCCGCCCGGCAGTAGTAGACGGATCGCGCGTCGTCGTCGCCGAAGCCGAACATCCCGTCGCGGTCGTACAGAGCCGGGCAGTCGACGAAGTACACGACCATCTCGCCGAGCCGGGCCTCGAAGATCGTAGCGCTCATCTTGTCTGCCCCCAGGGGCACCGCAAGATCCGTCACGATCGGTCGCAAGCCATAGCGCCCGATGTCGACCTGGCGGTATCGAGGCAGCACTACCCGGACGTCGTGTCCGAGACGCAGGAGCTCCTTCGACAGCGCGGCGGCGACATCGGAAACGCCGCCCAGCTTGGCGAACGGCGCCAGCTCGGCCGTCGCGACCAGAACCTTCAGATGGTTCGCGTGCTCGACCTCGATGGCGAGAGTCTGACCCGGCACGCGGATCCCGAGCGCGCCCGACGGCGGCACAACCTCGATGTCCTTGCCTTCGCGACTGACGACCAGAACCAGCTCGAACGCGTCTGCAAGGCGCTTGCCGAGCTCGCTGAATGGAATCCCGATCGCGAACGGGTCGTCGACGTCCCAGCTCGTCTCGGCGATGGCGCTGGTCTGCGACTCGACGACCCTTGCCACGGAGACCGTCCCACCTTGAGAGCGCGGGGAGATACGGACCACGTAGGCGGGGTCGAACCCGAGCTCGCCCACTGCGCTTCTCGGCAGCGGAAGATCGACGTTTCCCCCGCCGTCGGCGGCCGGCGGCCCCGAGACGTAAAGCCAGAACTCCATCTTCTGCGCCTCAAGCTCGGCCCCTGACCGAGGCGAGTCGATTCGGAAGTACATGTTGTCGTCGTCGTTGCCGTAGAACACGCGCTCGACGACACCCGCGGGCCGATGCAGCGCCCCAAACCCCGATCCGACCAGGTAGTAGCCCGCCTGGCTCCATACCGGATCGCGTCGGGAGTGCGGACTGATCGAAGCCGAGGGAACGGCCCGCTCAGCCGACGGTGCGCGCTTGATGATCGGTTGGAACAGACGCGCTGGTGCGCGCGCGCCCATCAGCTTGTAAACGTTGCGCAGGTGCAGGCGGAACTGGTTGTCCCAGATCGGGTCCATGCCCGAGTCATGTTTCCGGCTGAACCACCAGAACCAGTCGCTGCCCTCGGTGATGAGGATCTCGCGCCACGCCAGCGCGGCTTGCTGGGAATCCTTTGGACGCTGCTGGGACTGCGCTTCGAGCCAATCGCGAGTCTCGGCAAGCAAGTCCCACGCGACGTTGTGCTCCGGGTCTCCGATCCAGGTGTCGAGGCTCGCGCCGATCCAGCTGCCGGTATGAAGATGGTGCAGCAGCTGCTGCGGGGCGTGCTCGGCCAGAAAGTCGGAGACCGTCGTTGTCTCGATGTCCGATGTCGACTCGAGCTCGGTGTAGACCGCGTTGAGGAAATCGTGGCCGTCGCGTGGATAGAACTCC
Organism: Chloroflexota bacterium; assembly: GCA_005882115.1. GTDB lineage: Bacteria > Chloroflexota > Dormibacteria > Dormibacterales > Dormibacteraceae > 40CM-4-65-16. The sequence continues at coordinate 26,108 of VBEG01000047.1, read as the reverse complement.
CAGGCGTTCTCGCCGTCGAGCGCGATCACCGCGAGGAAATCGCGGTCGCCCTGGGCGTCGCGGATCCGACGCAGCCTGGCCATGAGGTCGCGCGCCGCGTCGACCGACGACATGCGCTGGTAGTCGAAGCCGATCACGTTCGACAGCTGCGAGTCGCGAAAGACCATCGAGACCGCACCGCCCTCTCGCGCCACTCGCTTCGGCTGGTAGAGATGCTCGTCGCGGTTGAACTGCCCCTCCAGAGAACGGGCAAGCACTTCCTCGTCGCTGATCATCCAATCGACCTTGGCCTTCTCGGCGAGCCCGATCACGCTCTCCCCAACCGCCATCTCGGACGGCCACATGCCCTTCGGCCGCTGCCCGAGCATCCGCTCGAAAAGCCCCATGCCCAGCTCGATCTGGCGCTCCGCGTCCTCGCGATGCGAGAAGTGCCGCTCCGGCAGCTCGACATGCGGGTTGGCGCTGCGCGCGGAGTCGACGTGGCAGATGAGTGGAAGGATGGGGTGGTAGTAGGGAGAAAACGTCAGCTCCGCCTGCCCACGCTCCGCAAGCTCGCGGTACTTGGGGATCACGCTGCGGATACGCTCGAGCTGCGCGCCAAAAAGGATCGTCTTGTCGTCCTCGGTGAAGTCACGGTCCTTGCGCTTCAGCTCCGCGAGTCGCGCGTCCGATTCAACCCAAACGGGATCGCACCACGCGAGGTTGAACCAGACCTGGAGATCGCGGATGTCCTTGTCGGTGAACTGGGCATCCGGCAGCCGCGCGGCCAGGTCGAGGTATCGCGGCGATTGCTGCACGCGAAGCGCCCGAGGCGACTCTCGCATCCACCGCAGTACGAACTCCCGCTCCTCGGCGGAAAGCTCGCCGGCGGCGCGCTTGCTGAGGTTGAGGAACAGGTCGACGGATTCTTCCTTGCCGTAGTCCTCAATCTGAGCGAGCAGCGACGGCACAAGGTTGAAGGTCGCACGGATCTTGGGATATCCGTCCAGCAGCGCTGGCATCTTGTAGTAGTCCTTGGCCGATCGCAGCCGAACCCACGGCAGAAGGTAGGTGCTCGTGAGGTCGTCCTTGTAATACGGCTGATGCATGTGCCAGACGAAGGCGACCTGAAGCGGCTTGGTCATGCGGTTACGTCAATGATCGCAGCGTCCGCGTTCGGCTTATCCGCCTCCTGGCGGGCCCTGACTGCGGTGGTTCCACTGCCTGCTTCTCTGCCGCGAAGTCCACGCGCAGGATCAGCTGGTCGATCACCTTCTCCCAGACGTAGTCGCGCGCTGTGATGCGTCCCCGCTTGCGCAGGTGCTCGGCGACTCGCGGCTTTTCCTTCAACACCGAAAGCTCGGTCACGATCTCAAGGGGATCGTCGGTCTCGAGGACGAGGGCGTTGCGGTACGCCTCGGCGTAGTCCTCGCCCGTGGAACCGGTCACTGCGATACCGCCGGCCGCCATGACCTCCAGGCCGACCAGGCCGAACGGCTCGTGACCGGAGTTGGCCAGCACGGCGTCGGCGGATGCATAGATCACACGCACGAGTGACTCTTCGATGAAGCTCGTCACGTTGATCACGTCCGCCTCGGCGGATTCCCGGAGCACGCTCGCGAGCCGCGCCGCATCGGGAGGTGCAGCCACGTTGCGCACCGCGAGGCCTGCATTCGTCGCAAGGCCGATGACCTCGTTGCCGTGCGGCTCGCGGCCCCCACGCATCAGGAGCTTGACGCTGCGCCCTCGTCGCTTCAACTCGGCCGCGGCCGCGACCGCCATCAGCCAGCGCTTGTCGGGATCGAAGCGGCCGATCTTGAACCAGAAGTGCTCGGCCCCGGCGGCAGACATTACTTCCGCCACCGCCTGCGGATCGGGGTTGCCTATCGACTCGCGTGGAATGCCGTTGGGGATCACGATCGGGTTCTGCCCCCACTCCCACATCCGGAACTTCATGTAGCGGCTCACCGTAGTGACGGTGCTCGCGAGGTTTAGAGGTGCCCACTCGATCCGGTTGAAGCCGAACGTGTTGTTGGCGTTCCATAACATCACCACCCGATCGCGAATGCCGCGGTAGTAGAGCGAATCCGAGATGAGCCTCATCGACCACGAGGTGTGCCATTCCTCACCCAACACGATCACGTACCTGTCCTCGGCGATCGCAGGCACGATGACGCTGTCGACGAGACTTGTCGGCAGGCTGTAGTTCCAGTCGCGGATCTTCCCCTCCTCGCCGTCGTACACGCCGCCGCGATGCTGGGCCGAGATCCACTGGCACCAGCGCCTCAGCCGCAGCTTGCCTCCCTCGAGGTCCTCCTCACCCGGCAGTTGGGGATCGCCACAGAAGAAGAGATATGTCGTGTAACCCATCAGCGCCAGCGCCCGCGACAACCCTGTGACTCTGACCCCGAGCCCTCCCGCCCGGCTGTAGACGTCAGGTCCTTCGAAGCTGAGGATCACAAATACGGTGCGGGCCGGATCGAGATTCACCGCGAGGCTCGCAGGATCTTCATCGCCTCGGCGTGGAGCTCGGGTGTCGGGGCGCACAGAAGCGTCGAGCGGCTATCGAGATCGCAGCGTAGATTTCCGATCGCCTCGCCTTCCATCGTCGTTGCGACACCTCCCGTCTCGGACAGCAGGAGGAGGCTTGCCGCCATGTCGAACACCCGGACGGGCGATGGAGCGCAGAAGACGTCGAACGCGCCGGCGCTCGTGAGAGCGATCGAGATCGCCATCGAGCCCAGTATGCGGATCTTCGCGGCGCGCTCGACCAGCGGCTGAGCGAGCTTGAGGTTGCGTGGTGTGCTCTCGAGTCCGAGCAGCTCGATGCGACCGGCGAGCGAGCGGCGCATCGCGGTCACGGGCTCGCCATTGCGGCGGGCGCCTTCGTTGCGGATCGCTGTCCAGTGCTCGCCGGTCGCGAGATTGAAAACGACGCCCGCGTAGCTGTCGGAGACGAGCGGCCCGTCGAGGACCGCGAGCATCAGCCCGAACAACGGGACGCCCTGCTTGGCGTTCAAGCTGCCGTCGACAGGATCGACCAGGACAAGCGGGAAGTCGGCACCGAAGGTCCGCCGCCCCGCCTCCTCCGAGAGGACGGAGAATTTCTCTCCTCGATCCGCGTGCCCGGCAAGCTCGCCGAGAACCACCGACTCCGCCACCCGGTCGAGCTCAATCGTCGTGTCGCCACCGGCACCCACGGTGAGGGCAGCGCGACCAGCCTCCGTGCCCGCGAGTGGCAGCACCGCGCTGCGCACGCCCTCGCCGATGCGAGAGAAGACCTCGAGCCAGTCGCCGGGTTTCAGTTGGGAGCTTCGGTCGAGCTGGGTTCGGTCGAGACCTTGCGCCGGCGCCGGCGTCGTCGCTCAACCACGATTGTGATGAGGTACGGCTGCTGCATCGCCCACACGCGTTCAATCAGCTGCGGGATCGCGATCGCGTGAGGCTGTTCGATGCCCAGCATCACGAGCGCCTCCGCGATGTGATCCGGCAACTCGGTCTTGTCGTGAAGATTCAATTGCTCGAGGCTTTCCAGAATGTCGTCCAGACGGCGCAGACCGGACCGCCGCTCCTGGTCTCCCCGTTGCAGCATCGGTGAAAGCTTACTTTTTGGTGACGCGTTGCACCAGCGACCGTGTCACCTCGTCCGACCGCTCGAACTGCAGCCAGTGTCCTGCGCCTTCAAGAATCTCAAGCCGAAAGTCGCCACCCATGTGCTTCGCGGTGCTCTCAGCTTGCCAACGTCCGAGCGCCGGATCCTGGTCCCCCCACAGGAGAACTGTCGGCGCGGTGACCCGCAGATCCGGTCGCAGACCAGCCCACCAGTTGTCCCGCGAAAGGTTCGCGCGGTAGTAGTTGAGCGCCGCGGTGAGGCGCCCGGGTCTCGACAGAGACCGCACGAATCGGTCGATCACGGGCTTGGGCACCGCGCCGGCGAACATCGCACGCAGTCGGCGGAAGTCATCCTCGGCGAGGACGCCCTCGGCCTTGCCTTCCATCAAGAAGAGCCTGATGTACTGAGAGCGCGCCTTCTGATCTTCGTCCGCCGCGGTCGCGGCGCCCAGGGTCGCGGGGTGCCCGACCGACAGCACAGTCAGGCTCATGGTCATCTCGGGGTGCAGCCCCGCGAAGAACCACGCCACCAGCGCCCCCCAGTCGTGCCCCGCGATGTGGGCCGAGTCGCGGCCGAAGGCCCTCATGATTCCGGCGACGTCCTCGACCAGGTGGTCGAGGTTGTAGCTGTCGACCCCGTTCGGGGCATCGGTCCCACCGTAGCCGCGCATGTCGGGCGCCACCGCCAGGGCGCCTGCACGAGCCAGCGCATCGACCTGCCGGGACCAGGATTCGGCGCCTTCGGGAAATCCGTGGAGCAAAACGCAAAGCTCGCCGGTGGCTGGACCGTCGGCCATCGTCCGAAAGCGCAACCCGTTGGCTTCGACCATGTGCTGGCTGGCGGTCACTTGAGGTTTTCTTTTGTGAAGGCGGCTGCGATATCGAGTGCCTGGTCGAGAACCGCGAGCAAACCATGGCCCTGGCCCTTAAACACCTCGAGGCGCGCGCCTGGGATCAGCTTGATCTTCTCTTTCAGCAGGTCCAGGCGCGCGAACGGGTCGCGATCACCGCTGAGAAATAGAGTCGGGCAACGAATCTGAGACCAGTGCTCCGTACGGAGCTGATCGGGGAAGCCCGGACGGTGCAGCGGATATGAAAAAAGGATCAGACCGCCGAAGTCTGCCTCGACCGCGGCCATGCTCGCGACCCTTCCACCGAAGGATTGACCACCACCGATGACCTCATGTCCTCGACCCGAGGTCTTGATGAAGACAGGCACTGCTTTCTCCGCCACACCGCGAGGAAGATCGACCGCGATGGCATCGATTCCTCGTCGTTTGAAACCCACGACGTAAGGTTTCATCAACGCCGCGGTGCCAGATGCTCCATGTCCGAGGACGACTCGCATGATGTCTATCGTCGCAGTCTTGAAGACGTCGATCATCGTCGTCATCACGACGACATCCGCAGAAATTTCCACAACCCTCTCGGAAAAAAAATCTTCACGAGGGTTGACGTGAGTGGGGTTCATCGAGTATCACAACACCTTGTATGGCGATGCGACTCGTGGTTGCCACCACAGAGGCAACGGACCCGACGCGAGAAAGCGGACCATTTCGACAAACCGCCAACGTCTCGGAATCCTTATCAATGAGGGTCCGTGGCGAAGCCCGTGGGGTTGCAGAGGAGGTGCGTGTAGGAGACATCCTGACCACGTCTAACCACCACATGGAACCCGCCAAACCGATCGAACCTATCGGGTCCATATCTTTAGGAGAAGGAGGTAATAGATGATGGCTAAGAAGAAGGCTGCCAAGAAGCCGGCCAAGAAGGCCGCCAAGAAGACCTCGAAGAAGAAGTAAGACACTTCTCTTCAGTCATTTCGTAAGTCCGTTACGCGCCGGGGTTCTGTGGAGCCCCGGCCCTTTGTTTATCTAGTGCCCTTGATCAGCTCCGCTACCTGCTCCGCGGCGAGCGGCGCCAGCAGGATCCCCTTGCGGTGATGACCCGTGGCCACGATGAGGTTGCCGACCTCGCTGATCGCGACGATCGGTCTTCCATCGCCGGTCAGCGGTCGCAGCCCCGCCCACACGCGCTGCAGACTCGCCGTCGCCAGAGCCGGCACGAGCTTCTGCGCGAACGTCAGGAGCGACGCGATGCCCTCGACCGTCGGCCGGTCATCGAATCCCGCGTCTTCCTCGGTGCCTCCCGCGATGATCGTGCCGTCGCCCTTGGGCACCAGGTAACCGTTAGACCAGAAGACGCTGCCCCGGAGCACTGTGGATCCCGGATCCAACGCGACAAGTTGGCCGCGCTGCGGGCGGACATCGATGTCGACACCCGCGGTGGATGCGACTTCGCGTGTCCAAGGGCCCGCGGCGACGACGACCCAATCGGCGTCGATCGTCTCCCTCGACGTGGTGACGCCCCGGACCTGGTGGTCTTCGATCGCGAAACCGATGGCCGGCGTTCCCTCGCGTATAGCGGCACCGCGAACGGCGGCCGCTCGAGCAAGGGCTCGCACGAATCGCGGCGGTGTGAGGTGCGCGTGCTCGAGCAGCAACGCGCCCAACACGTCGGAGCTCAGCGCCGGCTCGGCTTGCCGACACTCGCTTGCGTCCAGCCAGCGTCCCTCCCCAGCCTTGAGTAGCTCGGCTTCTTGCGGCGTGAATGCGGGCCTCAGGCCCTGCTGGGTGCGGTACTCGACATTCAGGCTGCTGTCCTTCTCGATCCTGGCCACGACCTCCGGAAACATGGCTAGGGCCTGGTTGTCCGAGTCCAGGACCGAGGGGCTCAGCTCACCGGCGGCGGCACCTGAGGCGTGCGCACCCAGCTGGTCACGTTCGAAGAGGGTGACCTCGTGGTGGTCGAGCGTCAGACGCTCGGCGGCGGCGCAGCCGATGACCCCGCCTCCGATCACGACGACCCGCGACATATAAGGAAGATAGCCGTGCCTCGGTCAAGCCTCTTGACCCGCGAACATTCGTTCGGTATCTTTCTCTTCGGCCTCCAGTTACCCCCTGCGTCTTCCTCCGAGGCCCTGAAAGATGCAGGGACAGAAACTCGAATTAGCCATTGATTCGATCCGGGTCCGCTTTGGCAGCCAGGCGCTGACCAGGGCGGCCGAGCTGCCGCCGCCCCAGGCGTGGTCCAGCGGAACACCGGTCGACAGCCTCACCGGCATCGGCGGATTGCCGCGGGGCCGGCTCTCGCTTTTCATTGGCAGCGGTACTTGCGGCAAGCTCACGCTCGCCCTCTCCCTGCTCGCCAATGCGACGCATGAGTTCGCGCATTCGATCGTGATCGACGCGGGCGGATTCGACCCCCAAAGCCTCCTTCCCTTCTCTGCGGAGCTTGGCGCGCTGACCGTCGTCCGCGCGCCGGCTCCTGAAATCGCCGGCGAGGCGGCGGCCACTCTCGCTCGAGCGGGCGCCGGCTTCCTCCTCTTGACAGGCGAGGTCCCAGAGCACTGGCTGGGACCTCTCGAGTCGGGCGCCAACCGCTCGGGCACAGTGCTTGTGGGAGTGATCGACGCTCCCAGTCGCGCCTTTGCCCACGCGTCGAGCTTCAGCCTTGGGTTCTCGCGATCCGATTGGATGTGGGACCGTGGCCAACTTGCCGGCCTTCGCGCCTCGGCGCGCTGCGTGAAAAACCGTGTCGCGCCGCCGCTCGGCGAGATAGAGCTCGAGATTCGCTATCCCCTTGGCGAGCGTCGGCTTGCCGACTATGCCGTCGGCGTCACCGAGATGCCCGTTCATTTCGAGGAGGCGCCACCACGCGAGTCTGCTGCGGTCTGACCAATCACCTCGAGCTCGCGCGGCGCCCTGACCTCTATGGGTCGCCGGTGATAGTCGGCCGGTGGGACGAGCACGTCGTCGCTGCGTCCGAAGAGACGCTGGAGCTCGGGGTAATGACTGGGATGGCGATGCGGCAGGCGGAGCATCTGTGCCCACAGGCGACTTTCGTTCTACCGGATGAGGAAGCGACCGCTCGCATTCGCGAGCTGATCTCGACCGCGCTCTACGACCTCGCGCCAATTGTCGAGGTGCGCGACGAAGGCGTGGCATGGCTCGACCTGAGTGGGGTCGTGCGACCGGGCGAATCGATCAGGGAGATGCGCAGGCGATTGCTGAAGGCGATCGGCCGCGAACCCCGGCTCGGCCTCGCGCCTGGTCCGTTCTCGGCGCGGCTCGCGGCGGCACGCGCCAGGCCAGGTCGCCTGATGCAGGTGCAAGACTCCCGGGCATTCCTCGCTCCTCTTCGCTCGCGTGAGCTGCCGCTCGACGCTGAGCAGCTCGAAAGGCTTGATCTACTTGGCCTGCGCACTCTCGGCTCGGTCGCGGCGATCGGTCCACGCGAGCTGGAAAGCCAGCTGGGTCGCGACGGGAGGCACGCGGTCCTGCTTGCGCGCGGCCTGGAGCCGGATCAGCTCGAGGCGTGGCGACCGCCGCTTTTCACGAGCGCGCATCGGCAGTTCGGCGAACCGGTCGAGGACCGCGAGGCGTTGCTCTTTGTCTCGCGCGCGTTGTGCGGCGACCTGGCGGACGAGCTGGGGCTTCGCGGCGCAGGAGCGAAACAAGTGCGGGTGCGACTCGTCTTCGAATCAGGCGTATCCGAAAATCGTGAGTCGGTCGTTCGGCATCCGTTGAGCAGCACTGCCGAGTTGTTCGGGCTCATCGGAGGGTGGATCAAGCAATGGCAAGCGTGCGCGCCTATCACCGAGCTCTGGATCGAGCTGCCTGTGCTCGAGGGCGCGGGACGGCGCCAGCTGCGATTGTGGGCGGGCGGCGATGGATCGAGCGAAGAGGTGACCGCCGCGCTGGAGCGGCTGCAGGAACGCTTCGGCGATGACGTGGTCTGGAAACCGCAGCCAGCGTGACGAGGTTGATCACTCCTGCCGCCGCGATCGATGTCGTCCTTGGACCAGGCGGCGCACCCGAGTCCATCTCCGGTGTGCTCAACGGCTCGATCGACCCCATCGCCCGCTGGAAGGTCGAGACGTCTTGGTGGACCAAACCCGTGGTCCGCGAGTACTGGAAGGTCGTGCTCAACAGCAACCTCTTGTGCGAGCTCTATCACGACGTCGCGAGCAACGACTGGTTTGTCGAGCGGGTTTATGACTGATGCCGGCGCCGTATGTCGAGCTCCACAGCCACTCCAACTTCTCGTTCCTGGATGGCGGCTCGCATCCCTATGAGCTGGCGATGCGGGCCGCCGAGCTCGAGATGCCGGCGCTCGCCATCACCGACCGTGGCGGTGTGTATGGAGCGGTCCGCCACCTGCAGGCGTGCCGTAAGCTGGGCGTCAAGCCGATCATCGGCGCCTCTCTTGAGGTCGACGGCGAGGAGCTGATCCTCATCGCGCGCAACCTGCGCGGCTACTCCAACCTGTGCCGCCTTCTCACCCTCGCCCACGCCGACCAGCCCAAGGGCGACGCGCGCACGACCCTGGACACGGTGGCCGAGCATCGCGGCGAGCTCTTCTATCTCAGCCCCACCGACCGCGAACAGAGAATGCGCGAGCTGCAGGGCGCCCTGGGCAAAGAGAACGTCTTCAGCGAGCTGCACCATCACAGGCGGCCAGAGGACGAGTGGGTGCTCGAAGGTCGAGCCGCGATGGCGCGGCGGTGCGGCGCTGGGGTCGCCGCCACCAACGAGGTCCATTACCACGTCGCGGAGCGGCGCCGTCTCCACGACGTCCTGGTCGCGATCCGCCACCGGGCGACACTCGATGAGGCGAGGGCTCACCTCCTCCCCAACTCGGAGCACCACCTCAAGGGCGGCGCGGACCTGCGACCGCACTTCCATGGCCACGCCGAAGCGCTCGCCACGCCATGGGAGATCGCCCAGGAGTGCGATGTCGACCTCGACTTCCGCAAGGTCAGGTTCCCCGGCTACCCGGTCCCAGCCGGCGAGACCCCGTTCTCGTTTCTCTACAAGCTCTGCTTCGAAGGCGTCCGCGACCGCTACCGGCCGATCACCCCCGCGGTCGCCCAGCGTTTGCAGCGCGAGCTGGAGGTGATCGAGAAGACCGGCCTGGCCGAGTTCTTCCTCATCAACTGGGACCTCATGCGCTTTGCCCGCGAGCACGGGGTGCCGGGACAGGGCCGAGGTTCCGCCGCCGACTCGATCGTCGCTTACGTGCTCGGCATCACGCGGGTCGACCCCATCGAGCACAACCTGCTCTTCGAGCGCTTCCTGCACGAAGAGATGACCAGCACACCCGACATCGACATCGATTTCTCGACCGAGCATCGCGAGCAGGTCATCCAGTACATCTACGAGAAGTACGGCTGGGAGCGGACCGGGATGGTCTGCAACATCGTCACCTTCCAGCCGCGGATGGCGATCCGCCAGGTCGGCAAAGCGCTTGGCTTTTCGGCCGAGCTGCTCGACCGCCTGGCCAAAGGTGTAGACCGCTGGTTTACCGAAGACGTCGAGGACTCGATGACTGGTGCGGTGCCGCCACCCGATATGCGGCCTCAGAGCTGGCAGCAGTTCCTCGAGCTGTGCCGCGAGGTCATCGAGTTTCCCCGCCACCTCTCGATCCACAACGGCGGCATGCTCGTCACCGGCGAGCCACTGGTCGACATCGCGCCGGTCGAGCCCGCGACGATGGAAGGGCGCCGCGTCGTCCAGTTCAACAAGGACGACGTCGAAGACCTGGGCCTGATCAAGATGGACATGCTCGGGCTGCGCACTCTGTCGGTGGTCGCGGAGGCCCTCGAGCTGATCAAGGACACGACAGGGACCAGGCCCGACCTCGACCAGCTGCCTCTGAACGACCCGGCCGTCTTCGAGATGTGCGGCGAGGCCGACACCATCGGCGTGTTCCAGATCGAGTCGCGGGCGCAGATGCAGACGCTGCCCCGCACTCGGCCGAAGACGTTCAACGACCTCGTCGTCGAGGTGGCGATCATCCGGCCAGGACCGATCCAGGGCAACGCCGTGCATCCGTACATCCGCCGCAAGCAGGGACGCGAGGAGGTCACGTACGCGCACCCGCTCCTCGAGCCGATCCTCAAGGACACGCTTGGCGTGATCCTCTACCAGGAGCAGATCATCGAGATCGCGATGTACGTCGCCGGCATGAAGCCGGGACGCGCGGACGGCTTTCGGCGCGCCATGACCCGCCACCTCAATCGGGTCGAGATGTCATCCCTGGAAGACGAGTTCATCGGCGGCTGCCTCGCCAACGAGGTGCCGCGCGAGGTAGCCGACCAGCTTTTCGCGGCGGTGCAGGGATTTGCGGTTTACGGATTCTGCCGTTCTCATGCGGCGGCGTTCGCCCGCACGTCTTACGAGACCGCGTGGATGAAGCTGCACCACCCGGTCGAGTTTGGGTGCGGACTGCTGAACAACCAGCCGATGGGCTTCTACCACCCAAGCGTGCTGGTGGAGGACCTGAAACGCCACGGTTTGAAGGCGCTGCCTGTCGACATCAACCTATCCGACATCCGCTGCCTGCCCGAGGCGTTGCCTGAGGTCGCACCGGGTCAATTTCCCGCGACTGCCGGCACTCGCGGCATACAGCGAGACATGTATCCAGCATCTGCCGGCACTCGCGGGGGATCGGGCAGCGCTTCGGCAACCCCACAACTCGCCGGGGGCCCTCCCTTTGGTTCCAGGCCCCTCCCCCGCCTGCCAACCGAATCCAGCGTACTCACCGAGTCAACCCTGCCTGTTAAGGCGAGGTACGCGATGCGCATCGGTCTCAACTATGTCCGTGACCTCGGCGAAGAGGGCCGCAAGGCAATCGTTGAAGACCGCGATCGAGGCGGCCCATATCTATCGTTCGACGATTTCATCAACCGCATGCGCGGCGGACCCATCGGCCCTCGCGCAGTCCGCAACCTGGTCATGGTCGGCGCCTTCGATGCTCTCGGCCAGCCGCGGCGCGAGCTGCTCTGGGGCTGGCAGGAGCGGTGGCATGGCAAGGGCCTGCGTCGGGGCATCGACAAGCAGTCCGAGCTCAGGCTCAACGGAACCGCCCCTTCCCTTCCCGATGTTGACGACTTCGACGCCAACCAGCTCGAGTACCGGATCTCCGACCTCTCGACGGGCCACCACCTGATCCACTTCTGCCGCGATCGCCTGGCCGCGATGGGCGCCCTCGAGAGCAACAAACTCCCAGCGATCGCCAACAACAAACAGGTCCGTGTCGCCGGGCTGGTCATCACCCGGCAAGCTCCTTCGACGGCGAAGAAGATCCGGTTCTTCACCCTCGAAGACGAGTTCGGCCAGGTCAACGTGACGATCAAGCCCGACGTCTACGACCGCTACCGCCAGGTCGCCAACCGCCAGCCGATCCTGATCATCGACGGCGTGATGCAGCGCCAGGACGGCGTGCACTCGGTCCTGGCCAGCCACATTCAGGCCCTCGAAGGCGCACCGCGTCCCGCCCAGCGCTCCCACGACTACCGATGACAAGTCCTTACTTTCCGTAGCCGAACCGGGGCCTTTTGCGCCAAGCTATGGAGTTACAGCCAATCTTCGTCGCAGCAACCCAAAGGAAAAGCACCCGAAAAAATGTCGATCGCCCGAGAAATCGAAGACATCGCGCGCGACCTGATCAAGCATCAGCACGACCATCCACCGGTCCGCGATCTCAACCGCGAGATCGAGCGCCGCCGCACCTTCGCCGACCGCGTCGCAGACGACTTCGCACGCCTGGTCGGCAGCTGGGTGTTCGTTCTGGTCCAGATCGGGATGATGGTTGTGTGGGTCGGCCTTAACGTCGTGAACCTGCTCCATCCGTGGGACAGGTACCCGTTTCAATTCTTGAACTTCATCGTCAGCCTCGAGGCCGCGCTTTGGGTTTCAGTGGTCCTGATGGCCCTCAACCGCATCGCCGACCGTGACCGCCTACGCGCGCAGCAGGACTACGAGCTCAACGTCAAGGCCGAGGAAGAACTGAAGGCGTTGATGAACCACCTGATGCACCAGGACGAGATCCTGCTGCAGATCGTCAACCGCCTCGACCGCGGCGATCGCGAGATGAAGCGGCTGGCGCGCCGGCTCGAGGATGTGATCGAAGCGCGAAACCAGGCGCCCTCTGGGCAGGCCGCCGGGTCAGAACGCCCGCCGATCAGCGTCCCGGCTCCCTAGCCGCTGACCCGGTACACGGCGTACTCGCCGTCGTTGTAGACGAGCGTGGCGTGCTGCTCCCAGTACGCACGGCTGCCGCCGAGTGGCACCTCCTGGGGACCGATCATCACGTAGTCGACGTGATACTTGCGTATAAGCGCCGGCGTCGACGAATCGCCGCCGAGGATGAGTTTGTCGTCGGCGCCCTTCCGAACGTAATCGGCGAGGCCATACGTCCACAACCACCCGGAGTAGCCGATCAGCTCACGCCGCCCCGCCAGGGTGGGAATCGGGCTGTTGTGATCGTCCGCGACGGCGAACAAGGCGGTCGGGCTGGTGTGGTTGCGCACCCAATCCGCGACCTTGAGTCCGCCCGCGTCGGTGAACTGATTGGCACTTACCTTGAAGTCCGACGCGCGTGCGAGATCAAGCCCGCCCGAAAGGCCCAACACAACCATCACGGCGACGGCGAGAACGGCGGTCAGCGGACCGCGCTTCAGCATTGCGGCAAGCAGCGCTCCCACGAGCACGCTGCCAAGCAGCGCCCAGAAAATGAAGAACTTGGTGTTGTCCCAAACCCACGGCTGGAGCACGACAAGGTTCGGAACGACAAACCAGAGCCACATCGGCGCGAACCAGGTCGGGAATGCGGTTGGGAACGATCGGAGCACCAGCTGGGCGACCAGGAGGATCGGCAAGAGCAGCGAGGTGTTCCAGATCCAGAACCAGAGCCACTTCGCCCCGAACGCGCCCGGCCCGTCGGTCAGCAGGTTGCCCGAGGACAACCAACCCGGCTCGATGCAGAAGCCATAGATCGAAGGCATAGCGCCGCAGACGCTCGTGTTGTCCGGAGGCCACATCCAGATGAGGATCGGCACGCCGACAAGGAGCGCGGGCACGAAATAGGCAACCCAATCAGGCCTGCGGTTGAAAAGCGCCCAGAACGCGGGCAGCGCGACCACTGTGCCGTATGCGTGGACTTGGAAGATTGGCATGACTCCGGTAACGAGCCCCGCAAAGAGAAACGAACGCCAGCCCAGCCTTTCGTGCAATGCGATCCAGAGCGTTACGAGCACGATCAAAACGAGGCTGAACCCAAACACGGTCGAACGTTGAGGAACCAGGTACGCAAGCACCGGGTTGAGCCACTGGAGGTTGACGTCGCGGTTGAGCGTGTATTCGCGCGGCAGATGGGTGAGCGCACTCAGACCGAAGCGCCGAAGGTCGTCGCCCAGGTAGATGAAACCGAGTCCGCCACTCAGCAGGAAAAGGAAGACCGCGATCGCGGCCGCGGCGCGCCCACCAGTGAACCTCAGTGCCGCCAGGTACAGGACCGCGGGAAAGGCCAACCCAAGCATGCCGCTCGTCGCGGTCAGGGTTTCGGTGAGGGACAGGCGCAGGGGAACGAGGTCGGCCGCGAGAAAGTCGACCATGAACGGATAGCCGAGGTGATGTCCGGGGTCGACTGGAAACTCGGGCGGAAAGTTGTGTCCGAACGCAAACGAGCCCGCGTAAGTGAGGTGCGCGGCCCAGTCGCCCCAGATATTGCCGTAACCGGCGTACAGACCGTCTGGCGTATAGACATAGGCCTGGTGCAGGAAATGCATGGTCCACGCCGCGCAAATGAGAAACACGGCGGCGAGCGGCCAGGGATGGCCCGGCTTAAGAGGAGGTGACAGCCAACGAGCGCGCAAGTCCTTCCAGTCGCGGCTGAGCACCGAGCGCCCGCGAAGCAACCCTAGCGCGCCCGCTCCAAGAGCGACGGCCAGCCCGAGCAAGACGGTGATGAGCGTCAAGTCCCTGATCAGCAAGGCAGGGACGAACGTCGTGAGCGCGACCGTCATCGCGCCAAGCACCGCACCGAACACGATTCGCTCTTCGAGGGTGAAGGCGACGCCTGAGAGATAGGTGATGCCGAACCCCGCGACCGCGCTCGCGGCGAGGAAAAGGCCGGCTATTAGTTCCAACAGAAGATCTGCGGCTGCGACGCGGGCAAGTCGCGGCAGTTGACAAGCCACATCTTCGGCCCCCAGGGCGGTGTGCCGGAGCCTTCGAACCAGGCTGAGCTCGAGATCGGTACCGCGGTCCAGACCGGATAGAAGTAGCCGAAGAAGAAGACCGCCGTCGCGAGATGCACCGCGACCAGTGCCTCCCGGTTCGGAGGGCGCAGCTTGGATGCCAGGTACGAGAGCACGAAGGCCAGGGCGAGGACCATGAAGATGAGCCCGCCGAACATGTGGTACATGAACAACACGCGCGTGATCGGAAACCACGGCGCGTACTGGGTGACGAATCCGAGCAGGATCACCGCCGCCGGAAAGCTGCGATGCCGGACGATGAAGTACGGCAGCGCGGCGACGCAGGGGAGGCTCGTCCACCAGATCCAGGGATTGCCGAGGTCGGAGATCCGCGCCCACAGGACCTGACCTGTGAAGACGTCATTGCCAAGTCCGTCGTACTGCGCGTAGTACAGCACCGGCCGGGCGAGAAACGGCCAGGACCACGCGGGCGATCCGTACGGATGCGTCGCGACCAGGTTCTTGTGGTAGTTGAAGGATTCGAGCTGGTAGTTGATCAGGTCGGTGAGGTTGTGAAACTGCCCGCGAGCGAAGAACGGGTACCAGGAGAGGAGGTAAATGCCCAGCGGGACCACCACCAGCGCGAGGAGTCCAACGGCCATATAGCGCGGCAAGAACCAGCCTGAGGATGTGAACAGTGGCGGGCCCCAGTCGATCTTGAACGCATGCAGCGCGAGCCTGACGACCAGAAAGAACACGATCGACGCCCAGGCACCGAGCACGATCCATTTCGACGCGATGCCGATGCCGAGCACTGTGCCCAGCGCGACCAGTGAAAGCAGTGACAAGCTGGATGACCTGCTCTGCATGTGGACGAGGAACAGGAAGTACGCCGCGAGGATGAAGAAGATCGGGAAGATGTCGATCATCCCGATTCGCGATTGGATGAAGAACATCCCGTCGAAACATGCGAGGGTGGCCGCGGCGATGGCAAAGAGGCGATTCGGCCACAAGCGCCGGGCGAAGAGATACATCATCGGGATGCAAAGGGTGCCGAAGATGCATGCGGCGATTCGCCATCCGAAGGTGTTGAAACCGAGGTCGATGTAATCGCCCGTCGCGCCCTGGAAATGCGCTCGGTACCAGCCGTAACCAAGCTCGCCGGCGGCGATGATCTCCTTGCTCAGCGGCGGTTCCGGGTCGAAGTAGTTGAACTTGCAGAGCACGGTGGTCGGCTTGCACTGTTCGATGCCCTTGACGTCGTCGTAGGCGTCGACGGGGAAATAGACCTCGTCAAAGACCTGTCCGTTGGGCGGCGAGAGCTGGCCGTTGATGTCGGGAGAGCCGCGGTTGAACGGATACGCGAGGCCGCAGATCGTGCCGAGGTCGCCCTGCGGATCGACCGGCGTGCGGGACACGCAGTCGGTTACCAGTGGCCCCTGGAACGGATGGAGGAAGAAGTCCGGCAGGATCGGGCTGAAGAAGCGAATGACGAACGCGACCACTGTCAGCGCGAGGATGGCGATCAGGTCGACGCGGTCGAAATACGCCGTCGCCTTTTTCGGGATCACCGGCGCGTCCTGCGGTTCGCCGCCCGCGGGCCGGATCACCGTTTCCGTTTGCGTCGTCTGGCCCCGCCCTGGTTCTGTCCAAGTCGTTCCGGAAGGTGCGCGCTGATCTCCCAGACAACGGTGTCCGCGTCCGGGACTGGGACGGCGATCGTGTCGTCGTACATCAGCCGCGATCGGAAGATGCCGAGGCGCTTTTTGATCTGAGCGAGCTCGGTCTCGTCACCGCGAACCTTGATGAAGACCGCGGGCTTGTCGATATGCTGCTTCATGATCGGCGCGATCATTCGGCTTCGCTTGTCTTGAAAATGCTGCCGCAGGGGCAGTGCTTTGACCGACTTGATCGAGTCGTAGTCGAGGACCACGTTCTGGAGCATGCTCGAGATTCGCACGCCGTCGTCCAGCACGCGCAGGTTGCTGCGCCAGCGGTACAGGAGGATCGCACCGCCCAGCAGAATGCCGGTCGGAATGTAGACGAGCCACACCGCGAATGCCGGGGAGAAGAGCTGACCCTGATAAATGGCGATGCCGGTCGCGACGACGCCCGCCAGGAGGAGCAGGCCGGCGAAAAATCGCTGCTGCAACCAGAGGTGGTGAGCGTAGAGGACCTGGTGTCGGGCGGGACGCGAGGCGGCTTCGGTGCTCACGGGACTACTGATTATCCGGTAGGGCTTCTTCAGGTCGCTCCCAGGAACGGCTGCGTTCGACGGCTTGGCGCCAGCGTGATTGCAACGCGTCGGCCTGGTCGCGCGACAAGGTGGGCTCGAACTCGCGATCCAGCTTCCACAAGCGGGCGAGGTCCGCGTCTGTCCACAGGCCTGCTCCCAGGCCGGCAAGGAACGCCGCGCCCAGCGCAGTGGTCTCGGTCTGCCGGGGACGGCGCACCGGGATGCCGAGAAGGTCGGCCTGGAGCTGACAGAGCACGTCCATCACAGCGGCCCCGCCGTCCACCCGCAGCTCGGTCAACCGCTGTCCGGTGTCTCTTTCCATCGCGTCGATGACGTCGCGGGTCTGGTAGGCCATCGATTCGACGGCAGCCCGCACAAGCTGGGCGCGTCCGCTCCCGCGCGTCAGGCCCACGATCGTGCCGCGTGCGTAAGGATCCCAGTGTGGTGCGCCCAGTCCGACAAAGGCAGGCACCAGGAAAACACCACCGGCATCCGGAACCGAGGCTGCAAGGGGGCCGGCTTCGCCGGCGCTCGCGATGATCCCTAGCCCGTCGCGCAGCCACTGCAGCGCCGCGCCGGTGATGAAGATCGCGCCCTCGAGCGCATAGCTGAGCTCTCCGGCGCGGCGCCAGGCGACGGTGGTCAGCATGCCCGCTCCTGATGCCACGCGGCGCTTGCCGGTCTGCATCAGGACGAACGAGCCCGTGCCATACGTGTTCTTGGCCATGCCGTCCTTCGTGCAGGCCTGACCGAACAGCGCCGCCTGCTGGTCGCCCGCGACGCCAGCGATCGGGGCCTGGATGCCGAGAAACGCATCAGGATCCGTGGTCGAGATGTGCCCGCTCGAATCGGCGATGCGCGGCAGGTTGCGAAGCGAGACGCCGAACAATTCGGCCATCTCGTCGCTCCATTCACCGCTACTGATGGCGAACAGCAGAGTGCGCGATGCGTTCGAGGCGTCCGTGACGTGGTCGCGACCCGAGGAGAGGCGCGCGATGAGCCAGGAGTCGACGGTGCCGGCGGCCGCTTCTCCCGCTCCCTCGATGTGTTTCAGCGCCCAGGCGTATTTCGTCGCCGTGAAGTAGGGATCGAGGACCAGCCCGGTGATCTCCCGTACGCGGTGTTCATGGCCCGCCGCTCGCAGCCGTGTGCATTCGTCCGCCGTCCTGCGGTCCTGCCACACGATCGCGCGCGAGATTGGCTGCATCGTCTCCTTGTCCCACAACACAAGCGTCTCGCGCTGGTTCGTGATGCCCACGGCGCGCACGTCGCTCGGTTTGGCGCCGGCTGCGTCGAGCGCCTGACGCACGCTTGTCTGAACAGCAGACCAGATATCTGTTGCGTCGTGCTCGACCCAACCGGGCCGCGGATAGTGCTGAGCGATCTCTTCGTAGCCCTTGCCGCGTACCTCACCGTCGATGCCCACCGCGATCGCGGTGGCGCCGGTCGTCCCTTCGTCGAGGCTCAGGACGACCTCCTCCCCATTCATAGGGAGGTGGCCCGAAGGGCCGGAGGGGCTATCAGCTGCCCTTTCTCCAGGTCCGGTTGAGACTTCCGGTGGCGTACCCCTCGAGGTCGGCCGAAACAAATTTGTAGCCGGCCTCGCGCAGTGCGCTGGTCACGCGTCCTCGCTCAGCTAGCAGGCGCGGTATGTCCACCTCGTCGACCTCGATCCGCGCGACATCGCCATGGTGGCGGACCCGAACCTGCGTGAACCCGAGCGCCTTCAGCGCCGCCTCTGCGGCTTCGATCTGGCGCAGCGCCGCCACTGTCACAGGCGTACCGTGCGGAATTCGCGACGACAGACAGGCAAAGGACGGCTTGTTCCAGTTCGGGAGACCAAGCGCGCGCGCCGCCGCGCGGATCTCTGACTTCGCCATGCCGGCCTCGAGAAGGGGGAACTGCACGCCGCGGCGGACGGCCGATCCGTGGCCAGGTCGATGGTCACCGGCGTCGTCGGCGGTCGCTCCATACGCGAGATGCGCGAGGCCGAGATCTTGCTGCACCGGTGCGAGGGTGTCGAACAGCTCTTCCTTGCAGTGGAAGCAACGGTCCGGGTTGTTGCGAGCATAGGCATCGAGCTCGACCTCGCTGGTCGTAACCTCGACCAGCCGTGCACCCAGGGAGCGGGCCAGGTCACGAGCTTCTTGCTGCTCGGATTCGGGGTACGCCGGCGAGCTTGCCAGCGCCGCGACCGCGCGATCGCCGAGCTCGTCGATTGCCAGCTTGAGCAGCAACGTCGAATCGACGCCGCCCGAATACGCGACAAGTACCGACCCCAGACCGCGCACGCGCTCCCGGGCCAATTTCACCCGCGTCGCGTCGTAGCGGTCGAGCTGGATCATCACCCAGCTAGGAGGTTAGCTGGCCTGGGCTTCGGAGGGTTCCATCGCCGGTGTGCCGCACCAGGCCTCGTAGTCGATCAACGAGTCGACAGTCGGGTTCTCGCCGCACAACGGGCACGCCTTGTTTTGGCGCAGCCGCAGCTCGCGGAACGACATCTCCTCGCCTTCGAAAAGCAGGTAACGGCCGATCATCGACCGCCCGATGTCGAGGAGGTACTTGATCGTCTCGAACGCCATCATGCTGCCGATGATCCCGGGCAGGACTCCGAACACGCCTGCCTCGGCGCAGCTCTGCACGCTGCCAGGAGGCGGAGGTTCGGGAAACAGGCAGCGATAGCAGCCGGTGGCTTTCGCGGAGTCGAAAAGGGCGAGGCGGCCCTCGAACCGGAAGATGCTGCCGTGCACGAGCGGCTTGGCCAGGAAGTGTGCCGCGTCGTTGGCCAGGTAGCGCGTCGGAAAGTTGTCAGTGCCGTCGACGATCACCTCATACGGCGAGAAGATGCGCATTGCCGTCTCCGAGTTCAGGTGCTCGTTGATCGCGACAACCTCGACATCAGGATTCAGGTTGCGCAGCGTCTCGGCCGCTGACTCGACCTTTGGACGTCCGATGTCGTCATTGCCGTGGAGCAGCTGGCGCTGCAGGTTGGACGCGTCGACGACGTCGAAGTCGACGATGCCGACCTTGCCCACGCCGGCCGCCGCCAGGTACATGGCCGCGGGCGAGCCCAGCCCGCCCGCGCCCAGGAGCAGGACGCTCGAATTCAGCAGCTTGCGCTGGCCGGCGCCGCCGACCTCGGGCAGGATCAGGTGGCGGGCGTACCGCGCGACCTGGTCAGGGGTGAAGCTTCGAGTTTGAGTCATGTCTATAGGGACTATACCCAGGGTGCTTTCGGGCTTATTCCTATAGTTGGAGGGCGCCATGGAAACTGAATACCTGGACGAAGAGCAGGTCATCTCCCTCTACAACAAGGTTCGAACCGGCAAGAAGACTTGGCCGACCGGGATCTGGAGCTCTCCCGCTGCGCTGCAGTACGCGGTCACCGTCTTCGACTACTGGATCCACAACGTGATGGGCTGGAAGGGCTGGCCCGAAGCGCGTGGCAAAGTGACTCCCGCCCTGCTCGAGGAGCACCGCCTGGCCGACCTAGTCGAGTCCGTTTTCGTGCCCGAGTTCGGCGATGACTGGCTCGACTTCGAGGTCGTCTTGAACGAGAGCATGCGGTTGTCCGAGGACGAGGCGTGGGCGCCCGACGTGTCCGACCGCCAGGAGCGCGTCGAGGCTGCGTTCGAGCACGCCTTCGAGAAGCTCATCGGCTCGCCGAAGCAGCAGCCCAAGCTGCTGCCGACTTATCACCGGTTCCGCAACCACCTTCTGCGCATGTGGAGCGCGTTTCAGGAAGCGCAGGCGGAGCACGACAAGGCCGAACGCGAGTCAGCCGAACGCTTCTGGGCCCAGCTTCGGCTGGTGAGAAGCAGCCGCGGCCAGGCGGCCGAGGCATGGTCGATCGTCAACGCTGAGGACGAGCGTCGGGGCGAGGTCGTCATGCTGTGGGGCGAGCCGCATCCCTACTGCGTGGTCGTGCTCGACGACGAAATCGAGGCGGGCGGATGGGAGCAGGTGATCTACCGCCTCGAGCAGGAGATCCTGGTCGAGGAACCCGGCATCGTCAGCTACGCGGTGTGGCACAAGGGTTTTGTCGGCGAGTACTACCGGTGCGCGGACTGCGGGGAGCTGCACAGCCAGTTCGACGAAGAGACCGGCAACGGGCTGAGGCTCGACGACCTGGAGCCGCCCGAAGAACGCTAGGGGAATAACTCTTCCCCATTCATGGGGAAGTACCCGGCGAAGCCGGGGGATGGGGCTAGTCCACTGTCAGGGAGAAGTTCTTCCCTTCCCAACCGGTCATGTAGTGCGCGGTCCAGGACAGCTCCGCCCCGCCGGGCAGCTCGTGGCATGGAACTTCGGCGACCCAGACGCCGAGCGTTGTGTCGATGGCGTCGACTTCCACGTGCGAGGCCCAGTTGTCGAACGTGTAGTGGACGGCGCCGGGCCTCGGCAGCTGGACGCGAAGCCGCCGGCCCGCGGCGATGCGTGTGATCTGGTGCCTGTGGGACCAGATGAACGGCGGTTCCTGCGCCTGCCCCTCGGTGTAACGGCGGCGCGCCGGCATGACGATGTCGGGAAACCCGGCGAGCGCGATCGTCACGAGGAGCTCGAGATACTCTGCGTGTGCCCAGCCGAGCGGGCACGCGGAGCCATTCGGCTTGCCAAACTGAAGGCGGCGCGTCGGAACGTCCGGCGCGTCCCACAGCTGCTCGGCAAGCGCGAGTCCCTGCCCCGCAAATCCTTCGAGAGTTCGCACGAGCTCGGCGGCCGGCAGCCCCATGGAGAAGAAATGACGCGCGCGCTCGCCAGTGAGCACCGGCCAGGCGCGGCCCCGCCCACCGCCGTCCCACGGCGAGCCGTCCTCGTGCTCGCCGTAGCTGTCGCCGACATAACGTCGCCAGCTCGGGCCCGCTGGGAGACTCACCTTCAGCGATGTGTCGACGCCCTGCAGGCTGCGTAGGACGCGCTCGTCCTTGGGCCTGCGGAGCCCATAGCGAACAAGCTCGAGGAATTCGGGCGCGATCGCGCCTTCGGTCGGCCGCCGGTCTGGATCGGAGCCCAGCCGCAAGTACTGTCCGGAGGAAAGCGAGCACCAGGCCTCGACCCGGTCGTTCCAGTAGTCGGCCACTGCGCGAAAGTGACCCGCGGCGATGTGCTCCCCCGCGTCATTCGCGAACTCGGAAGCAACGATCAGCGCCGCGATGCACGCCGCCAGCGTCGACGGTGAGAGACCGCCTGAATCCTCCCATCGGTCGAGGGTCGTCAGCGGACCCTCGCGGATGATGAATTGCGCTGCCCGCCGGACCATCGTCGGGTAAGGATCGTGGTCTAGGCAGCCCGCCACGCCGAGCCGCCATGCAAGCAGGATCGGGAGCGCGATCTGGTCCAGCTCGGTCGACTGCCAGTGAGGAGTCCCGTCGATGGTCCAGTTCTGATACCAGCCTCCGTCCGGACGTTGCTGCGCTTGCAGGTGGCGGAACGCGCGCAGCGCCGCTTCGCTGTCGCCACCATCGAGAAGCGCGGTGGCGATGCGGCAGAGGTCCCGCGGCCAGACGAGCTGGTAGAGGTGGCTGCCGTCGTGATTCAACTCACCCCACGGCGCGGCTGGAGCCGCGATGAAGGCTCCCGCGTGGGACTTGTCCTCGAGACAGTGCAGCAGAGCGAAGGAGGCACGCGCGAGCATCCCCTCGTCACCGCTCACCTTCTCGAGAGCGCGCGGGATCTCGGCCTGAGCATGCCACGCACGTTCGAAGGCCTGACGCACCGTTCCCGCGCCCTTCTGCAGCGCGTTCCGGGCGACCTCCTCCGCGTCGGCTCTCGAGTGCGCGAATCCGATGGCGAGCTGGAACGTGCCCGCGCGGACGCCGAGCTCGGTGCCGACCGCGACGTTTCCCGGACCGGCCCGGTCATACATGGCGGTCAGGTATCCGTCCGCGTCGCTCAGGTCGATGTGCACGTCAGAGCTGCGGAAGTAGCCGACCGTGGCACGGCTGAACGGCCCGACGACGCAGATCCACACGTCCTGCTGCTGGAGCAACAAGGCCGGAGGATGTGTGTCGAGGACGCTGCCGAAGTTACCTTCGGTACCCGGCTGCCAGTGGGCGGAGGCCTGCAGGTAGAGGCGTAGGTCGGGCAGCTCGGGAGTGAACGTGGCCGCGATGAGCATCGCGTTCTCTTCCGGGTCGGAAAAGAACTCTTTGGTCAGCCTGTATTCGTGATGCGTCGAATCGACGTGAAAGGCGGGTACGCCGGGGCTGATCCAGCTGATCGAGTGCTGGCCGTCGGCCGCGTCATCGACCGGCGGGGCGCCGCTGGCGGACACGAAAAAACGCAGCTCATGCAGCGCGACGCGGTCGAGATACGGAAAGAACACCTCGCTGAGGTTGCCGTCGGCGAGGGTGTACCAGACCTTGCTCCGGGAACCGGGCGCCGCCCCGAACGCCATCTTGCGTCCAGTTCCCCACATCGGGGGCGCGCCTGGTCCGCCGGGAGCTTCCATCGGCTTGTAAGTATGGAGAGCGATGGATGCAGGCTGGGGTGGATAGAATCGAGCGACAGGCTCCCTTGTCGGGGAGGTGGCTGAGTGGCCGAAAGCACCCGCCTGCTAAGCGGGTAGGGGGTGTAAAGCTCCCTCGAGGGTTCGAATCCCTCCCTTCCCGCTCATCGATGTGTTCCGCGCAGCACCTGGCCCACCATCACGTTGCGGTGGTCGCGGCTGATCCTCAATGTCTGACT
This sequence comes from Chloroflexota bacterium, assembly GCA_005882115.1. GTDB lineage: Bacteria > Chloroflexota > Dormibacteria > Dormibacterales > Dormibacteraceae > 40CM-4-65-16. The sequence goes on along the minus strand of VBEG01000047.1, from coordinate 2,550 downwards.
CGTCAAACACGCCGTCCTTGATGTACTGCAACGCAGTGGCGATCATCTGATGCGCCCGCTGAGCGCGGTCGGCGCGCGCCGTCAGCCTCACGACCTTGCGGTCACGAATCTCGATGCGCTCCCACAACGCGTGTAGGACGGCTGCGCGCTGGGCAGCGTCACCCTCGCGCCACTGTTGTCCGAGGGTCAGGAGTTCGATGGCGTCAACGGGCGCGGCAGCCTCTGACTCCAGCGCAGCGATCTCAGCGCGCATCTTGTCTCCCTTCTGCTTCCACTCATCGTGGGTGATCTCGTCAGCCTCATACCGCTCACCGATCCGCGCAAGCTTGCGCTTGAGGTTCGCCGTCCGCACCTGCGCTGTCTCGATGGTCACGGACGGCCGCGCGGCCGGTATCCCGTTCAGGAAGTCTCCGAATACCGGGTCAATGGTTGGGAACAGTCCGGACTCCTTGACGGCCTGCTTCGTCATCGCGCAAGGCTCCAGGCGTCTGCGCTGAACTGCATCGGTAGTACACGGCGGCGGGTTACTGGCCAGTGGTTGTGGGAGGCGGCCTCTCGGCCGCCTCCATGACTGACCACCGGGCGAGCAACGCCTACATCACGCGAGCGCTGCGGTGACAACCTCGCAGAACAGCGCAAAGTCCGCGTCCGCTTCAGGATGAGGTCCGGATTGCGTAAAGGTCTGAGAGATCACATTCCCTTCGCTATCGACAGTCGTACTGAACATGATGATCCCTGCATCACGTGTCAGGATCGCCCCGCGCGTTGTGGAGATCCTCTCGGGAAGGCCCTTAAACGTTGTCGTGAAGGTCAGCGTGCCGTCTGGGTTCACTGTCAAGTTTCCGGTGATAGGCCCGGCTGCGGAGACTTGAACAGACTTTCCATTCGCTGCGGTGAAAGTGATGTGGACTTCGCCCGTGTCCAAGAAGCCCACCATGTTCCCGTCGGAATCAAGAATGGGGGTGAAATTATCGACTCCGATACCTGAGGTCATGACCGGGATTCCGCAAACGTTGTCGTCGGGAATGGTGAAAGAGAAGTTGGTGTGGATCGGACCCGCTGCCTGGGCCGATACAGGCAGGATTGCAACCCATGCAAGCATCAGGCTGCTCGCAAGAATCAAACGCTGGAATGAATCCAGCGGGAATCGCTTCATATGACAGTCCCTCCGTCAAACCCACCAGCATCCGAGATGGCGATAATGCGACTGTCACAGTCAGGCGTCGCCACGTTCGGCGGGCCGAACTGAGGCATGTACGAAGACCGTCGTCTCGACGTTGAGTATGTGCTCACCTGTTGAAAGCGTCAATGCCGCCTCCGGCTGCCCTACTGGCGTGTCTCTCCCAGCGCGGCAGATCGGACCTCACCGCATCAACTGACTGGTAGACCCAGCCCGAGCAGTACATGTAGTTGACTATGGCAGCGTGCATAGGCTCGAAGCTTAACTGCGGAACCTAACCCTTCTTCGCCTCATTCCACACCATCGCGGGATAGCCCCCGTGGCCCAGGAAGAAGGCAACGGTTTCGTCGTACAGACTGAGCGCAGAATCGAGTACGTCGGCTAATACGGGCACGTCCACATGAGTGGGTACGAGGACAAAGTTCTGGTCATCTGACGGCATGGCCAGGTATTGGAAGTAGGTTTTGCCGATCCCGGGCATGTACATCTCGAACAGATCCGTATCCGATAGCCAGCCATCACCAAACCCGGTGATTGCTCCGTTGCGGTTTCGAATGACGGCTATCCCGTTGGCCTCAGCCCGCTTGCGAAGGTGCTCGACACGATCATCGAAGTGACTTCCCTGTGCCTCGGGATGCACCTTTTGCTGTTTCTCCAAATTCACCAAGCGGACACTGAGGCCCCGCCCAAGGCGAGCGCTTTCGTCGATCGCAGGGTCCAGGAGGCGTCTGGCATGCACCGTTGCGACTGCAGCGCCACCGATCAGGGTGAATAGAGAGAACTGCGGCAACAGAGACTCGGGTGCCAGCAAAGTCAGGATCGAGCGCAAGTGGTCTTCAGCGGAGATCAGCCGCTGGCGCGCCAGTTAATACGAATCTTCCAGCTTGTCCTTCCTGGCTTTGTCAATCCGCGAGCCAGGCACCGGCTTGAAGGTCGCATCGTGGATGAGATTCGTTGTTGTGATGGCCACTAAGCGGCTCAAGCGGGCCAGCACTGGCTGAAGCGCGCCTCTGTCCTCCGGGGTCAATGGGTGTTGCGTCAGTTCCATTGGCGCGACTGAACGTCTGCCTAGAGGCTGTTGATGTAGATAGATGAGCGGGTTTGAATCCCTCCCTTCCCGCTCCTTGTCCTGTCTCAGGACATCGAGGACACCTGTTGCAAGACATTGTGCACAGGCCAGCGGCCTCCGAGCGGTTGGTAGTCGCGCTGTGAATCGATGGAGAGTTCGCGGATGAGCTCACCATCCTCGGTGACGATTCGGACGTGAGGGCCTGCGACAAATAGCCTGACCCTTCGGTTCTTATGGGCTTCGCCGACCGGGATGTGGCGGAGCTTGCCGAGGTAACGGAGGGTGACCTTACCGAAACGGT
>VBEG01000046.1 GCA_005882115.1 Chloroflexota bacterium | reverse complement strand
GACGAACTGCTGCACGTCGATGACGCGGCTGCGCTCCGGGGCCAGCTCGGCGACTTCCTCGCGGCTCATGCTCACGTACTCACCAGGCGCGACCTCGTATCCCTTGCGAACTTCCCGGTACGCGACCTCGGGCGCCGGTGGCGGCGCCTCGAAGAAACGCGTCGGCGGTGCCGTGGTGTCGAATCGTTGTGCGCGTTGGAGGTCGACTGCGTCGCGCCCGTAGGCTTCGGGGGCGAGATCGGGCTCGGCGACCCGCACGTGACGAACCCGGCGACCCGCGCGATCGAGCTCGTGGAAGCGGACGGTCTTCTTGTGAATCGCGGGGTAGAGCCGGACCGGGACGACGACCAGACCGAGGGACAGTGAGCCGGTCCAGACCGCCGTTGCCATTGCGATTGAATCCTAAGCGTCGGAATCGCCCATTCAGCGATACGATGGGGGCGCCAAACGCATGTTTGGAGGACTGCGCCTTTCGCCTAGCGTCCGCGTCGCGCTGGAGCGCCGGTGCCGCGGGGCATGCGAGCGCTGCGGCCTCGAGTGGCGCTGGGCGCTCTACGTGTTTCGCGTCGACGAGGCAGCCCGGTGCACCGCCGCCAACCTGGCCGTCCTGTGCGGGAGCTGTTCGGCGGATAACGATGGCGAGTTCGCGCCGTTTGTACGCACCCGGAGCACGCGCGACCGCATGCTCACCACCAACAACCGGCGCGCCGGTGTCGAGCCGATGACTGCGTCGCGACGGCGAGCGTTGATCGCAAGTCGGGGCAGGGCGTGCGAGGTGTGCGGAGTTTCAGGCGTCGTGCGCGCCCTCCAGGTCCATCATCGCATCGCTGTGCTGCAAGGCGGCGACAATGGCGAGGAAAACCTCCAGGTCCTGTGCTTTGCGTGCCACCACCAGCTGCGACCCTGCGTCACGGGCTGCGGCGCGTGGGCCGGCAGGAGGTCCGGCGGCGTGTGCCGGAACTGCCAGACGCGCCGGGCGCTGGAGCGGCTGCTACCAGGCGCGACCTGGGACGAGATCAAGGTTCGCAATCCAGGCTTCGTCAAGCAGTGGAAGCCCGGCTACGAGCCGCTGCCCTTGGTCAGGGCGTGAACCGGGTCGGCAGCTGCCTCCTGCTTGGCGATCTGCGACCGGCCCAGCACGAACTGGCCGAGGAACCCAAGGCCGAGCGCCACGAACACGCCAAGGTTGGCGTAGGTCCACGGACCGTTGTCCTTCGGCCCCAGCCCAAACGGCTCCAGCAGATACCCCTGCCAGTGCAGCCAGTCGGCGAAGCCGTTGGTGACGAGGCCCCAGCCGAGGAACGTAGCCACGACGGTCGTTCCGACCGCGACCCAGTTGATCAGTCCATAGCGGCCGCGCGAGTCGTAGAGCTCCGTTTCCGCGTAGTCGCGCTTGCGAAGAAGCAGGTCGGCGAGGAACACGCCACACCACGCTGCGATCGGCACACCCAGCGTGATCAGAAATCCCTCGAACGGGAAGAAGAAGTTGCTCGCGATCCAGACGACGTAGATCGTGCCGAAGATCATGATCACGCCGTCGAGCCCCGCCGCCGTCCAGCGCGGAATCCTCAGTCCGAGCGTGAGCAGCGCCAGGCCGGACGAGTAGATATCGAGGATCGCGCCGCCGATCAAGCCACCGATGGCGACCAGCGCGAATAGCAGCAGGTACCAGGTCGGCAGCAGCGTGGTCAACGCCCCTACCGGGTCGGACGCGATCGCGCTGTTCAACTTCGAGTCCGACGCCGCGAGTAGCAATCCATAGACAACCAGCAGCACCGGCGCGATCGCGGCGCCGAACGTCGTCCATGCAACGACCGCGCTGCTTGATGCATTGCGCGGCAGGTAGCGCGAATAGTCGGCGCCGCTGTTCACCCAGCCAAGCCCGAAGCCTGTGGCGGCAAAGATCAGAGTGCCGAGCACCGCCTGCGGCGATCCACCTGGCACAGATGTGACCGCGCTGAAGTTGATGTGGCCGACCGTGAGCAGCACGTAGCCGACGGTGAGGATCGCGAGCGCGACAGTCAGGATCGTCTGCACACGCATGATCACGTTGAAACCGAAGATTCCGGAGAACACGACGACGCCGGCGACGAGGATGAAAGCGATGATCTTCGTCGCGTCGCCGCCACCCCAGCCGAGCCGGTCGAAGACGGTTGCCGTCGCGAGCGTGGCAAGCGATACCAGCACCGTCTCCCATCCGACGAGGAGGATGTAGGACAGGGCCGCGGGGATCTTGCCGCCCTCGACCCCGTAGGCAGCCCGGCTGAGCACCATCGTCGGCGCCGAGCCGCGCTTGCCGGCCAGCGAGACCAGGCCGACGAGAAGGAACGAGAGAACCGTACCCAGGAGGCCCGCGATCGTCGCCTGCCAGAACGAGACACCGAAGCCCAGGAAGAACGATCCGTAGCTGATGCCAAGGACCGCGATGTTCGCGGCGCACCATGGCCAGAACAGGTCGCGTGGGCTGCCCTTGCGCTCGCCCGATGAGATGACGTTGATTCCGTTCAGCTCAACCGACAGGCCTTCCCGCGGTCGGACGATGACCTCAGTCGCCATTGCTCCCCTCCCCAGTGAATGCGCCGACGCGCCGAATCCTACTACCAGCGTCCGGCGGCGAAATCTTCGAGTTGGGCGGCGGTGGGGCCGCTGGCCGGGCCTGCCAGAGAGACGGCGTACGCCGCGGCACGGTTGGCCAGCTCGACGGCATCAGCCCAGCTCATCGCGTGCGCGATTCCAGCGAGCGTGGCGCCGACGTGGACGTCACCGGCGCCACTCGTGTCGACGACGTTTCCGACCGCAACCGCGCGGATCGTCGTCGGCTCCGAGGTCGCCCGGTTGATGGTCGCGCCGCGCGGACCCTGGCGGACGACGATTGTGGCGTCCGGCCGCATCCGTTCGGCCAACGATTCGATCCCGCCGGCGGCCGCCAGCTCGCGCTCGTTCAAGCTCAGCATGTCAGCGCGCCGCAAGACCTCGCCCAGGCGCGCCACCTCGATGTCGGCGACGAGCGGCCCTGGATCGAGCGCCACGAAGAGCGAGGCATCGAGCGCCGCCACGTGCTCGGCGATGGCCTGCCCGGCGCCCGGATAAGCGAGGTCATAGCCCGACACGTAGACCGCGTCGCCGTTGACGTAATCGATGGTTGCCAATGCCGACGACTCGACGATCGCATCCGCCCCGGTCACGGTGACGAAGGTCCGCTCGCCATCGGGTTCGATCATCGCGATCGTCCAGCCGGTGTCCAATCGCAGATCGGGAAGCAACGCCATGTCGATTCCCTCGCGCGCCAGCTCGGCGCGCACGAGATCGCCGAACGGCCCGCTCCCGTGCGGCCCGGCGTACACGCCCGGCAGTCCAAGCCTCGCCGCGGCCGAGAGCACGTTGAACGCGCCGCCGACCGCCATCCCGCGTTGCGAGGCCAGGACGTCGCCGCCGCGTTCCGGCAAACCCGGAAGTTCCAGCATCAGGTCGACGATCACGCTGCCGAGCGAAACGAGCCGCTTGATCATCTGCTTCGCAGCGCGAGCAGACGATCCACCAATGACTCGAAGGCGAGCTCGTTCACCTCCTTCACCTTGCGCACCGCGTTCGCGGGCAACGCCGACAGACCTGTGCACGCTCCTACCATCGCGCCGGCCATCGCGGCGATGGTGTCTGTGTCGCCGCCGAGCGCGGCCGCGTACCCGCTTGCGGCCCACGCGTCTTTGGGCCACCGGCTCGCGATGCTGAACGCCGTCGGCACCGACTCCGCGGCTTCGACCCCCGTGCCGAGGCTGCCCTTGCCCATTGCATCCTCAAATAGCTCCCCAAAACCGAAGTGGCTCGCGGCCTCGATCGCAAGAGGAGCGGCTTCGCTGAAGCCGGCGCCGTCGACACCCGCGGAGACGACGGTCGCCACGACCGCGGCTCCCGCGTGCGCGATGGGCGTGTCGTGCGTGACGCGATCCGCGTCCACCACCGCGGCGAGGAGGCGCTCGAGCGGTGTGGCGATGCCTACTGGAGCAATGCGCATGGCCGCCCCATTGGTGGTGCCGGCGGTGCCGGTGACCAAGGGGTCGTAGCCGAGTTTCAGGGCGGCGAGAGCGCGGCGTGTCGACGGGCCGAGAAGCTCGCTGCGCCCACGCCGCGCCATCTCGCGCTCCCATCGCATAAGCGCGTCGGCGAGGGCGCGCGGCGCGATGACTCCGGCGCCGTCGACAAGCAGCTCAGCGACCAGGACGCACTGCATCGTGTCGTCGGTGACGGAACCCGCGGGAAGGCCCCGCGCGATCGGGTTGTCCGGAGGTCCGTCGCGAAAATCAGGTTGCGTGCCCAGGATCGCCCGAGCGCGGTCGCCATCGAACTCCTGCGCCGGCATTCCGAGCGCGTCGCCGATGGCCAGGCCATAGAGAGCCCCCAGCGCACGGTCGGTTGAGCTCAGGACGCTCCCGTGCGCACGCCGAGCTCGCGGAGCCAGCGGCGGTACGCGATCGCGGTCCGGTCGCTTCGCAGGTGAAGCTCGGCCTGGAGATCCAGGGGCAGCAGCTCGGGTCGCTGCGACTCGAGGATGGGCCGGTCCTGCGCAAAGATCCGGTCCTGGAAGTCGACCATCTCCGAGGTCGGTTCGTAGTTCATCGCCATCCACATCCACGCGCTGCTGTCGACCGCGTCGTGCGGCGTGACCGACAGGAGCATTCCGAAAGAGTGCTCGCCGTGCTTGATGAACGAGGCCGAGAGCGGCCGATGCACGCGATACGTGTACGTGACCGTCGAGCCCTGGCCGGTCGCGTAGGGATCAGGCTGGTAAACCTTCACCCCGGTCGCCAGCACGCCGTCGGCGTTGACGACCGCCTCGTAGTCCTCGATCTCGGGCCGCGACCGGTCGCCGAGGATCCCCTCGTGCACGAAGGGAAAGTGCCCGACATCGAGAAAGTTCTCGACCACGCGCGGACCGCTGGCGTGCACGCGGTACGGTCCGGACCTCAGCAACTGGTGCGCGGGATCGCGCATGAGCTCGAACGACGGAATCTCGGCTGCCCCGCTGCCCAGCGTCGCCCAGATGACCCCATGCGCTTCCCGCGCGTGAAAGGTCGTCACCCGCGCCTTTGCCGGCGGCTTTTGCTCAGGATGAGCGGGCATCAGCACGCAGCACCCGTCGGTTGCATACGTCCAGCCGTGATAGGGGCACTCGAGGCGCACGCCGTCGACGACCTTGCCGAGCGACAGGCGCGTGCCGCGATGCACGCACAGGTCGCGCCATGCATGAATTTCGTCCCCGGAGCGCCAGACGACGAGGTCTTCACCGAGCAGGCGGACTGCTAGCGGCCCACCGCCCCCAAGATCCTCGACGCGGGCCACCGGATGCCAATCCTCGACGAGGACTGGGTCGTCGATCATCGTTTGCCTTCCAGCGTGACAGCGGAACTTGCGTATTTCGCGTAGCGTGCCCTGTAGCCGCGACCGCGGCCAAGCGCGGCCATTAGAGGGAACCCGAGCCGTTGCACGATCAACGGCGGGCTCGTGATGCGCATGAAATCGGCGACCGCGGTAAGGAGCACGGTCGCTTGCAACAAACGCATGTCACCTGAAGGAAGCAACTTCCCCTCGCGGCTCAACCCGAAATAAGTCTCGAAGAAAAGCTCTGCCGATTCCAGGGCGGGCCGGTGCTCGTAATAAAGGCGCATCACACCTGAGCCCGCATTCCACTGGCTATGAGGCACGCCTGCGGGGCACACCAGCGTCTCGCCCGGACTGCCCGTCCCCGTCCTGTCGCCTATGCGATAGCCGTACGTTCCCTCCAGCAGCACAAACCTCTCCTCCTGGCTCGGGTGCAAATGCGAACGCACCACGTAGGAGCCTGGTTGGGCGATGAGCTCGGCCTGGAACAGCTCGCCGTGCGAAGACTCCGCGGTCGACCGAATGATCAGTCGCTCGCCGGTCTGGGGGCTGTCGATGATGGTGCCTGGCTTGATCACGCGCTTACCGTCGCAGCACCGACCGGAGCATCGCCCTGCCGACCACGACCGGATGGTTGAGAGCGGTCGCGACCTTTCCCGAGCGCGAGTTGGGATCGCGCGCGACCCCCAGCTGTCTGAGCGGGGTGCCAATGTCGAAATAGGTCCGCTCGCAGATCATGCGGTCGCCCTCGAACTGAAAGACGATGATCAGCGGGAAATCGACCTTGCGTGTAGTCGGCGGTAGGCCGCGCCAGTTTCCAAGATGGGTGCCGGTGAACCGACCCTCGACGATCACAGCTTCCGGTGCGTGATGGAAAGACTCGGGGTGGAAACGGAAGTCAGGAAATCCTCTCTTGTTCTCCTGGAGCAGCGCGTTGACGCCATCGTGGCCATCCCAAACTTCGCCGGTGGCGATGATCTCGTAACGGGGATGCGCAAATACTGCGATGCAGCGGTCGAACTCGTGCGCGTTCTCGGCCGCCATGTGCTCCTGCACCTTCGCCTCCCTCTGCTCGAGCGCCGTGAGGTCGACGCTCACGATCACTCGACCTCGTACTTGGTTGGCACCATCCGCTGCGAGCTCTTCGGGGGACGCAGGTAGCTGCGCTTCTGGCGTGGCGGCAGCTTGATGTCGTCGTGGGGGACCTGCTCGTACGGAATCATGGCCAGGAAGTGGTTGATCAGGTTCAGGTGCGCAGAGCGCTTGTTGTCGGTCTCGACCACGTACCACGGGGCCTCGGGGATGTCGGTATACGCAAACATCTGGTCTTTGGCTTCTGAGTAGTCGACCCAGCGCGCACGAGCTTGCAGGTCCATCGGGCTCAGCTTCCAACGCTTGCTCGGGTCGTTGATGCGGCCCAGGAATCGCTTTTCCTGCTCCTCGTCGCTCACTGACAACCAGTACTTGACCAGGACGATCCCAGAGCGCACGAGCATGCGCTCGAACTGCGGACATGTGCGCATGAACTCGTCGTACTCCTCGTCCGTGCAGAAGCCCATTACGTGCTCGACGCCTGCGCGGTTGTACCAGCTCCGGTCGAAGAAGACGATCTCGCCCGCCGAAGGCAGGTGGGCGATGTAGCGCTGGAAGTACCACTGGCTCCTTTCCCTCTCGGTCGGCGCCGGCAGCGCGACGACACGCGCGAAGCGCGGATTCAGCAGCGCGGTTATGCGCTTGATGACGCCACCCTTGCCGGCGGTGTCCCGGCCCTCGAACAGCGCAACGACGCGCAAGCCACGGTATTTGACCCACTCCTCGAGCCGGACGAGCTCGTCCTGGAGCCGTCGCAATTCCTTCTCGTAGTCCTTCTTGGAGAGCGCCTGCGCCTTCCCGGTCCACTCCCCGTTCTCCCTCTTGCGCTTCCTTTCCTTCTTGGCGACAGCCATCACCGGGAGTTTGACGGCCTCCGGCTCACCAGGCAAGCACCTCGTCGGGCACGTGCGCCAGATCCGTCGCGAACCAGTCCGCACCGGCCAGCTCCGCGGTGCTGAATGAGGTCGTCAGGGCGAGACATCGCGAGCCGGCGGCCCGGGCGGCGGCCACGCCGCTTACCGCGTCCTCGATCACCATGCAATCCGCCGGGGGCAGCGCGAGGCGCCGGCAGGCCTCCAGAAAGATGTCCGGGGCCGGCTTCTTGCGCACGACGTCGTTGCCGTCGACGACCGCGTCAAAGACCGTCTCCGGCAGCCCGATTTCGCGCAGGTTCGCGACCACCTTCACCTTGTCCGCGCCGGAGGCGACGGCGATGGCCAGCCCTCGATCCCTGCAGGCGCTGACGAAATCGCGAGCCCCGGGCAGCGGCTGAAGCCGGCCGCGAATGACCCGCAGGTAGATCTCGTACAGCCGCGCCTTGTCCCGTTCCAGGTCGAGCGCGATGCCGCGGCTTCCGGCCGCGCCGCCGATGTAGCGGTCCTCGCCCATCCCGATGAAGGGCCGGAAATCCTCCGCGGTCATGACGTGGCCCTTTTCGGCGAAGAGCTCGATCGCGGCCTCCGCCAGCAGGGGCTCAGAGATCGCGAGCACCCCGTCGAGGTCGAAAATCACACCACGCAGGTGGCGGGCTTTCAATTCGACGCGCGCGCAATCGTGTTCGACCTCGACGGCGTCCTGGTCGACACGATGCCCACAATTCGCGCCGCGTGGGCCGAGTGGGCGGCCGAGCGAGGACTTGCGCCAGAGGAGGTCCTTGCCTCGATCCACCTCACCGGCATCGAGCTGATCGAGCGCTTCGCGCCCGGCATCGATCCGCTGGCCGAGGCACGCAGGATCTCCGCGCGACAGGCGAGCATCGAGACCGCGCTCAATCGTTTCGACGGTGCGCTCGACCTCATCGAACGGTTGCCCTCCAACGCATGGGCGATCGTCACGTCAGCCCGGGTCGAGCCGGCGCTGCGCCATCTCGCAATGGCGGGCCTGCCCGTACCAAACGTGCTCATCACCGCCGAGCAGACGCCTCGCGGCAAGCCGGATCCCGCCGGTTACCGAATGGCCGCGGACCGGCTTGCCGTTGCGCCCGGGGATTGCGTGGCGATCGAGGACAGCCCCGCCGGCATCCGGGCGGCGCTTGACGCCGGCATGACCGTGATCGGCGTCACTACCACCCATGCCGTTTCTGAGCTGAGCCATGCCGCCGCCGTCATCTCCTCACTCGACAACCTTGAAGTGGTTCTGCGCCCAGGCCAGGACCTCGGCTGGATGGGTATCCGGAGGAAAGACCGGATAGAACACTTTGACGATCCCTCCTGATTCGGCGACCAACGTCAGCCGCTTGTAGAGACGCAGATCGCCCGCGGTGAAGGTGGGGAGACCGAGCTCCCGGGACAAGTTCAGCTCGGGGTCGCTGAGCAGGGGAAAGGTGATCTCCTTGCGCGCGGCGAAGACCAGTTGCGCCTCGGTGGATTGGGCGGACAGGCCGATCACCGTCACGCCAAGAGCTTCGAACGACGCCTTGCGGTCGCGAAAAGCACAGCTCTCCGACGTGCAGCCGAACGCGCCGGGTATCTCTTTCCAACCCGGTGCCGGCAGGTCGGCTGTGCCGGTCGCGCTCGGATACACATAAAGGACGAGCCTTGGCGCCGCCGTCGCGAGGTTGACGGCTGCGCCGGACGTCGACATCAGGCTTAGTTGAGGCAGGCTCTTGCCCTCCAGGCCGCGAGCCGCCCCGTCGTCCTGGGGCGCCGGATATTCCAGGAACTCCGATGTCTGCGCGTTCAGCTGAGCAACGCCTTCAGCTGCGCCGGGCTGATGTTGCCGCCGCTGCAGATCAGCGCGACGTTGCGGCCGCGGAGATGGTCCCGCAGCTTCAAGGCGCCCGCGAGGGCGGCCGCCCCGGCGGCTTCGACAAGCGTCCGCGTCTTCTCGATCATCACCGCGGTCGCCGCGTCGATCTCGTCGTCCGAAACGAGCACGAAATCGTCCAGCAGGCGGCGCATGATCCGCTGCGGCAGCGCGAATGACGTCGCGGTCGACAGGCCTTCGGCGCGGGTGTGGTTGGGTGACTCCTGCAGCTCTCCGCTCTTCCAGCTGAGATAGGCCGCAGGCGCCTGGTCCGATTGGACGCCGATCACCTGGATCTTCGGGTTGACGGCCTTGGCCACCGTGGCGGCGCCCGCCGCCCCCGAGCCGCCTCCGATCGGGACCAGGATGGTGTCGACGCCGGGCTGCTCGCGCAGGATCTCCAGCGTGTGGGTTCCCACCCCGGAGACGAGCAGCGGCTCGTCGCCGGAATGGATGTAGCGATAGCCGTGCTCCTTCGCCAGCCGTTCCGCGTTGCGCCGCGAGTCGTCGTAGCGCTCGCCCACGAGGATGACCTCGGCGCCCAGGTCCTGCATCGACTCGACCTTCACGGGGTTGGCAGCCGCCGGCGCGCAGATGATCGCGCTCACGCCGAACAACTTGGCGGCATACGCGACCGACTGCCCGTGGTTGCCGGTGGAGGCGGCGATCACACCCCGCCGTCGCTCGTCCTCGCTGAGGCGGCTCACGAGGTTGACCCCGCCACGCACCTTGAAAGCGCCCGTCGGATTCAGGTTTTCGTGCTTGACATAAACCTCGGCTCCGACCAGCCGGTCCAGCGCCGGGTAGCGCCGGAGCGGCGTCTCGCCGAGGTAGGGGCGGATCTGTCTCGCCGCGTCGAGCACGTCGGCAAAGGTCGGCTCGGGCAGCTCACGCACGCGTGTCAGATTAGGGAAGTCCGCTAACGCGGCGCGAAATCGAGCCGGCTCACTCAACATATCGGCCGTGCCAAAGGCGATCTCTAGGGTGATGCTGGCGGCGGCGGTGATCGCCGCCACCGCCGCGTGTGGTTACGACACCAGCGCGACATTCGGAAGCGACGGCTCGGTCACCGTGGGCTTGAAGTTCCTGTTTCCCAAGTCGTTGATGTCCGGGGGGAACGGCACCTCGGTATCCGGATTCAGCCCCTCCGATATCGCGTCCGCCAACTCCAAGCTGCAGGCCAAGTACCCGGGAGGTAAGGTGACGGTGGTCACCGAAGGCGACGAGAGCGGCGCCCTGATCACCATTCCGTTCAAGACCGAGAAGGACGCCTTCGCGTTCATGACGCAGCCCTCGAAGCTGAGTCCGGCGGCGTCCTCTTCCAGCTCCGGCCTGAGCCTGAACCTGTCGAACACCGGAGGCATGTTCACGGCCGCCACGCACACGACCTCAGGCCACTCTGATTCGTACACGTTCAAGACGGCGCCGGCGGCGCAGCCGACTCCTTCGTCCGGCTCGCAGCAGGTCCTGACCCAGGACGAGCTTGCTTCGATGTTCACAGTCACTTTCGCCCTAACCGTGCCGCATGTGATCACGTCGGCGCCCGGCGCGTTGTTCTCGCTGGATCGGAAGACGGCGATCTGGAAGCTGACCTGGCTGCACGCTCAGACTTTGACCGCGACGACAGGTCAGGACGCGGGCCTGGTGTCGAGCATCACGCCGGTCCAGGGCGACGCGCGGACCGCGATCATCGTCGGATTCATCGCGATTGCCGTCGGATTCCTCCTCGGCATGTTCCTCACCTGGCGTGGCTTGCTGCCCCTGCGCCGTCTCGCCCCGGCCGTCGTTGGCGCACCGCCCGCCCCGCAGCCCCCGCCAACGGCGGACCTGGCTTCTGCCGCTTGGCCCGGCCCGCCGACTGAGGCGCCGCCACCAACCAAGCTGTAATCGCCCGACAGCTACATTTAGCCAATGTCCGGCAAAGCTCTGAAGCTGGGCGTCTTCGTGCCTCAGGGCTGGCGTATGGACCTCGCCGACGTGACGGACCCGATCGAGAAGTACGAGACCATGAGCCGCTGCGCGCGCGAGGCCGAGCAGGCGGGCTACGACGCCATCTGGGTCTACGACCACTTCCACACGGTTCCCGAACCGCGCCTGGAGTCCGTCTTCGAGTGCTGGACGTCGATGGCGGCGCTGGCGCGGGACACGAGGACGATCCGCCTGGGCCAGATGGTGACGTGCAACAGCTACCGATCGCCGAGCCTATTGGCGAAGATGGCCAGCTGCGTCGACGTGATGAGCCATGGCCGGCTGACCCTGGGGATCGGCGCGGGCTGGTACGACCACGAGTACCACGCGTACGGCTACGAGTACCCGGAGACTCCCGAACGTCTCCGCATGCTGCGCGAGTCGTTGCAGGTGATCAAGGCGATGTGGACGCAGGACGAGGCGACGTTCGACGGCCGGTACTACCAGGTCCGCGGCGCGATCAACGAACCCAAGCCTGTGCAGAAACCGCACCCGCCCATCTGGATCGGCGGTGCCGGCGAAAAGGTCACACTAAAGCTCGTCGCCCAGTACGGCGACGCGTGCAACTTCAACGCCGACGTCGAGACGGTCAAGCACAAGCTCGAGGTCTTGCGGCAGCACTGCGATACCGTCGGCCGCGACTACGACTCGGTCGTGAAGACGGTCGAGTTCTACACGATGCTTGGCGACAAGCGCGAGATCGACCGTGTGGTCGCCGACCACGCGCGGCGGACGGGCCAGCCTGAGTCGTTCATCCGCGAATGGCACCCTCTGCATGGCGACGCAGACCGGGTCGCGGAGATCATCAACGAATACGCCGAGATCGGCATCGATTACTTCATCGTCAACCTGCCGAATGCATTCGAGGTCGGCGTGATCAGCCGGTTCGCGGAGGAGGTCTTTCCTCGCGTGGGTCTGAAAACCGGGGCCAAGCGGAACTAGATAGAAAGACGCACAATCCGCGTCAGAGTGACAGCACTGCTCAGGCGTCAGCCGGTGATCTCGTTTGTGGTCATCGCCTTCGCCTGGACGTGGGCCTACGTGATCCTTTTCTTGATCGTCTTTCCGATCCCCGACAACCCCGTCCGGACGCTGCCGGGGGACCTGGGGCCGACGATCGGGGCGTTGGTGATGACCGCTGTGCTGGCCGGGCGTGCCGGTGTCATGAGGTTGCTCAAGCAACTGGTGCACTGGCGGGTTGGCCTCGTCTGGTACGCCTTCGCGCTGATCGGGCTCCCGCTGATGTACATCGTGAGCATCGCGCTGGTGCCCGGCGCTCTTGCCTCCTACAAGCCCCTGTCCCTGGGCGACGTGGCGCTCCTTCCGGTGCTGTATCTCTTCCTCGGCATCACGGGGGGACCGCTCACGGAGGAGCCCGGCTGGCGCGGCTTTGCGTTGCCCCGGCTACGGCGGCTTCACCCTCAGCGGCGTCGCCGTCTTCGCGATCTTCGCCGTTAGCTTCTCGATGGTGATGACCTGGGTCTACAACGGGACGGGCGGAAGCCTCCTGATGGCGGTCCTCCTCCACTCGAGCATCAATTTCTCCCAGGGGCTGACTGGGGTCATGTTTCCCGCCGCGAGGAACAACGAGGTCGCACCGCTGGTGGCGATCGTGATTATTGCCGTGGTGCTCATCGTCGCCACGCGCGGTCGACTCGGCTACTCAGGCGCCAAGATGCCGCCGAGCGTCGCGCCGGTGTATTCGACCCCATGACCGCGCGACGCGCCAGACGGCTGGGCTGGCTCGCCTTCGCCGTCACGCTCGCCTGCATCCCCCTGACGGCCCTGATGCTCTCGCAACACTTGAGAGGCTTCCTGCCGGCCGAATCCCTCTGGAGCACGGTGGTTGTCTTCGTCGGTGCGGCTGCTTTCTCGGTGACGGGCGCGTTGATCGTGTCCCAACACGCGCGTCACGCCATCGGATGGGCCTTCGTTCTCTCAGGCTTGGCGACCGCCGGAGCCGTCGTCCTTGCCGCATACGCCGAGCTGGCGCTCGCGCCGGGCTGGAGCCTACCCGCGGGCGGGATTGCCCAGGACGTCTCTCACATCCTGATCCAGGGCGGCATCTTCCTGCCGCTGACCCTCGGCCTCTTGCTGTTTCCAGACGGTCACCTGCTGTCCCCCCGCTGGTGGATCGCGGCGGCTGCGGCGGTGCTCGGCCTCGTGCTGAGGCTCATCGGCGACGCCGTCAGCGATCCAAACTCCTCCGCGCTGGACCTCGGGGATGTCGGCGTGCTGCTCACGGTGGGCTCCGCGCTTGCGGGTCTGGCCTCGCTGGCGTTGCGGTGGCGTCGCGGGGGTTCTGTCCTGAAACAGCAGGTCAAGTGGATGGCCGCGGCCGCGGTGGTGGTCGTGGTCGCCTTCATCGGCGACATCGCCATCAACATCTGGAACCACGATCTCCTCAAGAACGACGCCGAGTTCCTCGTGTTCACTCTCACCTACACGCTGGTGCCCGTGGCAGCCGGGATCGCCATCCTTCGCTATGGCCTTTACTCGATCGATTTCATCATCAACCGCGCGATCGTCTATATCGCCTTCACCGCGATCCTGGCCGGTTTGTACACCGGGTTCACCGCGACACTTCAGCGTCTTTTTGTCGCCCTGACGGGACAGTCATCGGAAGCCGCGATCGTGATCACGATCGCCTTGATCGCTACCCTGTTCACTCCCGTTCGCAACTCGCTACAGCGCCTGGTCGACAGCCGGTTCAAGGACACCAGAGACCTCGAACGCCTGATGCAGTCGCTCGAGAGTGAGGTGGGGGCGGTGATCGACGTCATGGATGGCGAGAGGCTCGCCGAACGGCTCGTGCGCACGGCCCGCGAAGGTGCCGACGCGACCGGAGCCGCGCTGTTCCTGGATGGCTCAACCAACCCCAGCTACGTATCTGGCGACTGGACCGGGCAGGCCGAGCTCGTCGTTCCGCTCCGGGCGGGGGACCGTGAGGTGGGCCGCATCGCGCTGGGCCCGAGGCGGCACGGCCTCCCGTACGCCGAGCGCGAGCGGGACCGGTTGCAGCGGGCGGCCGACGTGGTCGCCGTGGGCCTGACCCTGGGACGCCAGATGCGGCAGGCCGAGCTCGTCCCCAACTGATGCGGTTGTTCGGCACCCGGCGTGCCGCCGGCGCGTGGGGGATCGTTTTCGTCGTCCTGCTACTGGTCAGCGCCGCCATGGTCTCGGTGCCTACCGCGAGCGAGTCTGGAGATCACATCGTGGCGTTTTACCGCGCCCACGCTTCAGTGATCGTGGTCCAGCAGATCGCCGGCGTCCTCGCCCTGGCAGCGTTCATCGCCTTTGCCCTATCCCTGCCGCCGAATCGCTGGCTGCGAGTCGGTCTCTGGTTGTTCGTGGCGACCGAGCTGGTCACAAACCTCGTTCCGCTGGCCCTCGTCGCCCTGAATCCGTCCGCCGAGACCGCGCATACCCTGACTTTTGTCGAAGACCTCGCCGACTCTGCGCTCTTCATCTCGATGGCCCTGTTCGCCTCGGCGGTGACCCTCGGCGAGCGGCTGTGGCTCCGGATCGCCGGCTACGCGGTCGCACTCGTCGCGGTGATCCGGGCGGTGGGGGGTCCGCTGGGCATGACCGCGCTGGACCTCGTTGCGCCGCTCGCCTTCGTCGCGTTCGTCCTCGTGTTCAGCATCAAGCTGCTGGCGACACGCACACCCGTCGCGGACGCGCAAAGCGTGCGCTGAACGTGCGCCGCTTCGAGTTCGTCGCGGGTACCTCGAACAAGTTCTGGGAGATCAGCCAGAGCGATACGGAGGTGACCGTCCGTTTCGGGCGCATCGGCAGCGAGGGGCAGACGCAGACGAAGGACTACGGGTCCTGGGAGGGCGCGGCCGAGCGGGTACGGAAGCTCGTCGCCGAGAAGCTCAAGGAGGGTTACATGGAAGTAGCGGGCTCAGGACCCAGGCCCGAAACCGAGCCGGGTTTCAGGACTCCCCCAGTCTTGCCGCGTTACGAAGTTCCACTGCTGCCAGCCGACGGACCGCTGAAGCTGGGCGGTGTTTCGCTCCCGCGCGGACGCCGGTTGAGCGGGAGTACGGAGTTCGCTCCGATGGGCGTCACCCCCATCGACGAGCCGGTGATCTGGGCGACCGACGACCTGGTGGAGGACGCGGGGCGCATGCTCCATCTCCTTCGCCAACCGGCCTCCGCCAGGAATCTCGTTCCCGTCCTGCTCGCCGGCATGGAGCACGAGCCTAATCGCCCGTGGGACAGCCATGAGTTCTGCCCAACAGACCCACGCCGGGCTGTCTTGGTTGACGTCGGGGCGGAGTTGGCCAGCGCGTGGGGAGGCAACTTCGAGACCGATGATGAGTTCGACTCCGAACGTCTCGACGCGGTCCGGCCCTTTGGCAAGACGTTCCCGGGCCTGGCCCGGCCGGCGAGCCTGGATCACATCATCGACGACTCTGATGTACTCAGTCAGATCCGAGGTCGCCGGATAGGGCTGATCGCCGCGGCGCGGCCGGCGGAAGTCCTCGCGGCAACCGGCTGGGTCGGCGCCGTAAACGTGTACGACGATCCCGCGCTTCTGTCTGCGGTACTGCGATCCTGGGAGGTTCGGTGGAACGCTTACCTGGTCGAGGTCGGATTCGACACG
The DNA here is from genome assembly GCA_005882115.1 of Chloroflexota bacterium. Taxonomy (GTDB): domain Bacteria; phylum Chloroflexota; class Dormibacteria; order Dormibacterales; family Dormibacteraceae; genus 40CM-4-65-16. The sequence goes on along the minus strand of VBEG01000046.1, from coordinate 25,283 downwards.
CTGACCCTGACCGTCGGCAACCCTCCGCGGGATGACAAGACTTCGCTCGCCGTGGCAGCGGAACACTGCGCCTTCTGCTCCGACAACATCTGGCAGGGCAGCGGGAACATCGCCGCGTACGCTCGTGAGCTGGCGGGCAGCCCGACATGGCAGTTCTGGTTCGACTAGCCAAAACTCGTGCATGTCTCCGACTGAACATGGGTATGTAATTAGTTAATCGCCGGCTGTTTGGGCGCACCCTCGCATGAAGGGCAAGGATCGAGCCCTTTGGAGGCAGGACCGATGAGTGTTCTGCTGGAGTCCCTCCTCGTAGTGGCGGCCGCGCTCGCGCTTTACGTGGTCTTGCGGTCGTTCGTCGTGATCGGGCCGGCCGAGGTCGGCCTGGTCATCAAGCGGGTGTCGCGGCAGCACAACACGACCGATACCCCGATCGCGTTCGCGGGCGAAGCGGGCTGGCAGGCCGAGCTGCTGATGCCGGGCGTCCGGTTCAAGCTGTGGCCGACGTACGCCGTCGTTCGGTACCCGTGGGTCCAGGTGCCGGCGGGCGAGATCGGCGTCGTCATCTCGCAGATCGGCGAGCCCCTCCCGACCGGAGCCAAATCGGCCGCGTACCGGCCTGAGTTCGGCAACTTTACGAACCTGCGGGCTTTTCTCGCGGGCGGTGGCCAGAAAGGCGTCCAGCGGCCGGTTCTCCCGCCGGGCACTCTGGCCCCCATCCACCCGGTGGCATTCCTGGTGATCACGGCGACCAAGTCGTACGGGCTACCGGTGGATCCGCAGATCGTCGCCCGCGGTCCGCTCGAGCCGGCTTCCTTCGGCCTGCGCGGGGAACAGTTCCGCGTCACCGTGATCGCGCCGAACAACACCCAGGACGTGGTCGGCATCGTGACCACGCTCGAAGGCCCGCCGCTCGGCCCCGCCGACATCGCGTGCAGGATCGGCGGCTTCAGCGACATCGAGGCGCTGGAGAAGCAGGTTGGAATCAGCGATTCGGAATTGATCGAGGCCTTGCTCGGCAAGAAGAACGAGCTGCACAACAACTACCAGGACTTCCAGGCGTTCCTGGACAACGGCGGACGGATCGGCCTGCAGCACGACCCGCTGCTGTACGGCGCCTACCTGCTGAACCCGTTCCTGGTTCGGGTCGAGCCGGCGCCGATGCTGGTCGTGAACCAGGGCGAGGTGGCCGTGATCAAGGGCTACGTCGGACTGCCTACCCTCGACACCTCGGGGCCCGAGTTCAAGTTCGGTTCGATCGTCCAGCCAGGCCACCGCGGCATCTGGCGCGAGGCTTTGCGCACGGGCAAGTACCCGATGAACCCGCGGATCTACGCGGCCGAGAAGGTGCCGACCTTCATCCTCACCCTTAACTGGGCGGAGGCGAACTCGGTCGCGCACAACCTTGACGCCCAGCTGAGCCCGATTGAAGGCAAGAGCCGCGAGGGATTCATCTTCAAGATCGACCTGCAGGTGCAGATCCACGTGCCTGACACCAAGGCGCCGAAGGTGATCTCGATGGTCGGCTCGATGCAAAACCTCGTCAACGAGGTGCTGCAGGCAGCTGTCGGCAACCACTTTCGCAACACGCTGCAGGGGCTCGAGGCCGTGCGGTTCATCGAGACGCGCGACCAGGTCCAGGCCGCGGCGCTGGAGGCGATCTCCCGCTACCTCGCCGCGTACGAGGTCGAGACCCGTGGCGTCTACATCCAGGATGTGACGTTCCCGCAGGAACTCGTCGCCGTCCTGACGCGGCGCGAGATCGCCAACCAGGAGAAGGCGACCTTCGAGCAGCAGAAGGACGCCCAGACGGTGCGCGTCGACCTCGAAAAGGCGCGCGGCACCGCCGACATGCAGGCTGAGCTGGCCAAGGCGCAGGTGTCCGTCGACATCAACCGCGCCCGGGCGAATGCGCGCAAGGCCGAGGCGGACGGTGAGGCGGCTTACGTCCGCGTCACTGGTGAGGCGGAAGGCTCGCGGCGCAGGGCGATCGGCCTGGGCGACGCGGCGGCCGTCGAGGCGCTTGGCCTGGCGAAGGCGAAGGGCTACCAGGCGCAGGTCGAAAGCCTTGGCTCCACGCCAACGGCCGCTGTGGCCATCGCCAACGCGTTGTCCGAGGGCAATCTCGACGTCATGCCCGAGGTGCTCGTGACGGGCGGAGGTGGGGCTCTGGAAGGCCTCGCCGCCACGTTCATGCGCTCGCTGAACGGCAACAGCCAGGCCAAGGCGTCGGAGAAGTAGACACAGGAGGGCGGCCACGCCGCCCTCCACACTCTTCCGCCAGAATTTCGCTCCAGTGGACCTTGGTCTCAGCGGTCGCATCGTCATCGTCACCGGCGGGGCTTCGAACCTCGGCCGCGCGATCGCGCTGGGGTTCGCAAAAGAGGGAGCGCGCGCAGTCATCGCGGACGTGGACGACGCGCAGGCCAAGAAGGTCGAGCGCGAGGCTCCCTCAGGCACGATTGTCGCGCGTCACACGGATGTCACCGACTGGGACTCGGTCAGATCGACGGTGGATTTCGTGGAGAGCTCGATGGGCCGCGTCGACGTGCTGGTCAACTGCGCGGGCTGGACGATCGATCGCCTCTTCATGGAGAAGCCCCGCGCCGAATGGGAACGAGAGATCGCGATCGACGTCTGGGGGTTCATCAATTGCGTCCGTGCGGTCCTGGACAAGATGGTCGAGCGCCGCTACGGCCGGATCGTGTCCATCGGCTCCGAAGCCGGCCGGATGGGGGAGTGGCGCGAGGCCGTCTACAGCGGCACCAAGGCGAGCGTGATCGCGATGTCCAAGTCGATCGCACGCGAGGTTGGAAAGCACGGCATCACCTTGAATGTGGTATGTCCGGGACTGATCGTCGGCTCGCCCGAGACCTCGGGCAGCAACTCGGTGTGGTCGTCGGAGCAAGCCGAGAAGTTCACGCCCGAGGTCCGTGAAAAGGCGGCCAAGGGCTATCCACTCCGCCGCCTTGGCACGGCCGACGATGTGGTTCCCGCCGTCCTGCTGCTCGCCTCTGACCGCGCCTCGTACATCACGGGCCAGACGCTCTCGGTCAGCGGCGGCTACACGATGATCTGACTCAGGACCTCATCCCGAAGCTTCCGCCACCGCTCGGCGCGGTTGCGGCCCGCCAGGGGAAAGATGAGCGCGTCGATTCCCGTTCGCTGCAGCTCTCGAAGCCGCGACGCGCACTCCTCGGGCGTGCCGACCACGGCCAGCGCGCGGACGAGGTCGTCTGAAACCGCGCCGGAGTGCTCCGCGTGGGTCGACAGGTGCTCGGTGTAGTCGTACGTCTCGGCGCTGCGCTGAATTTCGCTTTGAAACCGAGCCAGGCTTTCGGGAAGCCCCTTATGGTGACTCAGGAGCCGAGCCTGGGTGGAGGCCCATGAGCGCACATCCTCGACCTCGCCGGCTGTCGTGGCCATGAGCCCAATCTCGAATAGCGAGCGACCGCGCTCAGCGGCCCGCAAGCCGGCCTCGATCCACTTGACCTGCTGGCGGACCATGTCCGGCTGCGCGGGCCCCATCACGATCGCGCCGTCCGCCTTTCGCCCTGCAAGCTGGCACATTCGCTCCTGGGAGACGGCCAGGTAAATCGGGACGCTCTGGTCGATGTGAGAGCGAAAGAAGTCGATCGCCTCTTCGACCTCGGCCACCTTCTGCGGCTTCAGCCCCACACCGTAGAGGGCCGAGTCGCCCGCGCCCAAGCCGAGGATCGCGCGGCCGTGGGAGATCTCAGCGACGGCGGCGATCGCGTTGGCCGTCACGGTCGGGTGCCGGGTGACGGCATTCGTGACACCGGTACCTAGACCGATCCGAGACGTGTTCAGCGCGGCCACCACGAGGCCGGCGTAGACGTCCTTCATCGCGAGCTGCGAATCGATGACCCAGACACGCTGCACTCCTTCGGCTTCGAGCTGGGCGACAAAGGATCCCCAACTCTCGAACGACTGGCGCGGGCTTATGCCAACGCTGACGTCGAACGGTGTCAATTGCCCGACACTTTCTTCTGCCGCCGCCTCAGCGCCTCCTGGCGTTCGGGGCTCGAGGCCGCCGTCACACGAAGCTGCCTTGCGGCTGCGAGGTCCTCCGCCGCGATGCCGCGCGACCCGAGCAGATTCAGGCTTGCCTTCGTCCCGCGCACCGCGGCGCGCGGCGATGATGCGAGCTTGTCGGCCACCGCCTGCACTCGTGCATCGATCTCCGATTCAGGCACGACCTCGGTCACGATCCCCCAGGTGTGCGCCTGGTCGCCGTCGAGCTGGGACATCCCGAGCAGCAGGTCGGCTGTCCGCGCCAGGCCGCACGTCTGGACCAGGCGCGCGACGAACTGGTAGCGATAGACCACTCCGAGGCCCACCGCCGGCACCGACATGCGGAGCGCGGGCGACGCGATGCGGAGGTCGCAGTTCAGCGCCAGCTCCACCGCGGCTCCGTGGCAGTGGCCCTGCAGTCGGGCAATCACCGGCGAGGGACACTGCCGCAGCGCGCTGGCGGCTTCGCCGATGACGCCGTCCGCGTCAAGGTCGGCTGCCGTTCCCGTCAGGCGGGACAGGTCGTAACCGGCGGAGAACGCCTCGCTGCCTGCACCGCGAAGAATGACAGCGCCCGCGCGCTCCCCGTCGGCCTGCAACGCCGCAGCGAGGGCCGCGAGCAGCTCAGGGTCCAGCGCGTTGCGGCGCTCCGGGCGGTTGAGGGTGAGCGTAAGCACGTCGCGCGGCCCCCACTCGCGGAGGAGCGTGTCAGCCAAGTTCGGCGAGGAATGAGTTGATCGAGCTTGCGAGCTCGCGCGGTTTTTCCACCGGGATCGGGTGGCCGGCGCCCCTCATGACCTCCAGCTTGCTGCCCCTGATGCCAGAAGCGATGACCTCCGCGGCTTTCGGCGGGCAGTGCCGATCGAGCTCGGAAGCCACGATCAAGGTCGGCGCGCTGATGCGCGGCAGCTCCGGGTCGAGAGGATTCGCGTTGAGACCCGCCATAGCGGCGCACGCGTTGCCGTAGCCGCGCGGATCTTCGGTGGACTGCCGTCTGATCAAGAGTCCGCCCTCGAGCTCAGAGGGCGACTCCGCGTATACATCGGCCGTGTCCTTGTCGAGAGTGTCGCGGAGATGGGGATCGTTTCGTTCGACCATCTCCACCCGCTCGCGGTACCAGCCGGCAGCGCTGTGGCCGACGCGGCTCGACGTGGCGACCAGCGCGATACCCCGGGCCCTGTCCGGATGGTCGATTGCCACGCGCATCGCGATTGTCCCGCCGAGTGAGAAGCCGGCGATGTCAGCACGTTCGACCTCGATCGCGTCCAGCAGCGTGACGAGGTCGTCGCCGAGCTGGCGAAGTGTTCCATCCGCGGCGCCCAGGCTCGTCTCCCCGTGGCCGCGCAGGTCGTACATGAGAAGGCGATGGTGCAGCATGAGGTCGGGCACAGCGCGGCGCCATGCGCGGTGGTCGTCCGCGAGGCCGTGGATCAGGATCAACGGGTCGCCTCGTCCCGCCTCGTGCCAGGCCACCTCGATGTCGTTACAACGCGAGCGCATGCTCTTGCAACGCTTTGCGGTTTACCTTGCCGGGTCCGGAAAGCGGCAGCTCCTCCACGCGATGCACCGCCACGGGCCACTTGTAGTGCGCCAGGCCCTGCTCCCGCATCAATCGATCGACGATCGCCTTCGAGATATCCGAGCGCGCGACGACAAATGCGACGGGCACCTCGCCCAGCTCAGGGTGCGGCCGGCCGACGACGCATGCGTCGATCACTTCGGGATGCAAGCGCAACATCGACTCCACCTCGTAGGGATTGATGTTGGAACCGCCTCGGATGATGATGTCCTTCACCCGGCCGACGACGTGCAGGAAGCCCGATTCGTCGACGAAGCCGAGGTCGCCCATATGTGCCCAGCCATCGGGGGAGTAAGGGCCCGACTCCTCGCCCCAATAGCGACCCTGGACCAGGTCGCCGCGCATACATATTTCTCCAATCCCGCGGCCGACCGTGTCGGCTGCTAGGCCCTGGTCGATCTTCCATTCGGCGCGATCGTGCGGCCGTCCCACAGTCGTCCAACGGGCTGCCTGCGGATCGGACGGGCTCGCCACCGCCAGCTGGCCAGCGTCCATCGAGCCATAGAAGCTGGAGATGGGAATCCCGGTCGGGGTCTCCCAACGTTCCGCGATCTCAGGCGGCAGCGGCGCGCCCGCGACGGCGACCGCTCGCAGGGACGTGGCGGCCGGAAGTGGATGGTTGAGCATTCGGATCACGTTGGTCGGCACGCCGACCATCACGGTAGCCCTCGACCTCATCGCCGTGCCGACGCAGTGCTCGGGTGTCCAGTGGGGCTCGTGCAGCATGACCAGGGACGCGCCGGTCCGTAAGCAGTAAAGGCACATGCCGCCGATGCCCTGGGTCAGCGGTGTCATGGGAAGGACGCGGTCGTGTTCGGTGATCCCGAGCCTCGACGTGAAACTTTCGAATGTCACCTGCTTGAGGCGGGCGGACAGCGAGGCGAGCTTCGGCATCCCCGTCGTCCCCGAGGTGAGCGCGATCTCGACGATCCGCGCCGGGTCGGGATCGGCGGGGCGAGGCGAGATGGTCGAATCACCCGAGTCGAGGAGCAGATCCCGGATCACCAGGGCGGGGCGTGTCTTCTCCTGCACCCAGCGCATCTCGTGCTCGCCTAGTCCCATCGGCATCGGCAGCATCACGGCGCCCAGGTCGGGGATGGCCAGCTCGAGCGCCACGTACTGCCAGATGTTGGCCATCTGCACGCCCACGACGTCGCCCTCACGCACGCCGCGTGCAGCGAGCTGTAGCTGCATGCGACGGACATGAGCCAGCAGTTCCTCGAACGTGATCTCCCGACCGTCGTCCCAAATCGCGAGGCTAGAGCCGCGGCGGGCCGCGTTCCACTCCAGGTAACTCAGGGGCCGGTACGGCGTCGGCTCTCTCACCGCAGCAGCGAAACGACGCGATCCGGCGACAGCGGCAAAGTCACGTCGTGGAGAGAGAGCGCGTCCGCGATCGCATTCGCGATGGCGGCGGTCCCGCCGATCGTGCCGCCCTCGCCGGCGCCTTTGGTGCCCAGCTCGTGCACGGTCGAGGGCGTCACGAGATGGGTGATCTGCACCGTCAGCACCTCGCCGATGCTCGGGATGAGGTAGTCGAGAAACGTTCCGCTGCGCAGCTCGCCGTCCGGACCGTAGGCGACCTCCTCGAACAGGGCCGCTCCCAACGCCTGCGCGACGCCGCCGGCCACCTGTCCCTCGACGATCATCGGGTTGATCAGCACGCCGCAGTCTTCGGCGACGACATAGCGCAGCACGGTCACTTCGCCAGTCATCTTGTCGACCTCGACGAGGCACGCATGCGTGGCGTATGGGTGAGCGGCCTGCACCGCGTCATAAGTAACCGAGATGTCGAGCTCGCCGTTGTCGGCGGCGAGCCTGGAGAGGGTGACGCCGTCGATTGCTATCCGGTCGATGGGTTGATTGAACCTGTCGGAGGCCGTCTCGAGGATTGCATCGCGGAGCAAACGCGCGGCGCGAAAGGTGCTCGTCGCCGCGGTGACCGAGCCGCGGCTCATGAACGAGCCCGTCCCGCCTCCGACTCTTGCGGTGTCGGTCTGCTCGACCACGATTCTCTCAGGCTCCACGCCCAGGCCGGCCGCCGCGACCTGCGCGAACGTCGTGTGCGAGCCCTGGCCCATCCCCGGGCTGCTCGTCTGGAGGTGGATGCGACCATCCTCCGCAAGCCAGGCCCGGGCCGTGTCGACGCCCGGGATGTCGGTCATCCCGCGTCCCTTGAAGGTCGAGGACCCCGCGCCCGTGTACTCGACGTACGAGGCAAGTCCGACCCCGAGTGTGCGCCCGGCCGTGCGCCCTCTCTGCTGCGCGTCACGTGCGGACGCGTAATCGAAACTGGCCAGCGCCGCATCCAGCGCCTCGGTGTAGTCGCCGGAGTCATAGCGATGATGCGTGACCGACATGTAAGGCATCTGTGCCGCCTTGACGAAGTTCACGCGTCGCACGTCGGCCGGGTCGAGAGACAGCCTGGAGGCGATGAGGTCCATAAGCCGTTCGTGGACCAGGACCGCCGTGACCATTCCGACCCCGCGATACGGGCCTTCGGGGGACTTGTTGGTGGCGACGGCGTACGTCTCGTACTCGTAGTCGCGGATGTCGTAGGGGCCAGGGATCAGGCCGGCGGTGCCGAGCGGGTCGAGCAGCGGACCGAACGGACGGATGCCGTAGGCGCCGATGCTCGAGAGCACCTTTGCGCGCAGCCCCAGGACGCGACCATCCTTGCGCACCGCGGCGCTGAACTCGGCGCGCTGGTCGCGCGCATGGCCGGCCGCCTGCATGTGCTCCGAGCGAGTCTCGACCCACTTCACGGACGCATTCATGCGCCGCGCGATCCATGCCAGCAGGATCTCCTCGGGGTAGACCTGCGCCTTGCCGCCAAATCCTCCCCCGACGTCGGCCGCGACCACGCGCACGCGCGACCGATCGAGACCCAGACATTCGGCAATCGCATCAGCCACGAGGTGCGGCACTTGCGTCGATGTCCAGACAATCACACCATCGCCGTCCGGCTGCGCCATCACCCCCCGCGTCTCGATAGGCGCGGCGGCGACGCGGGGATGCGTGACCTGTCCCTTGATGACGACATCAGAGCGCCCGAAACCAGCTTCCACGTTGCCGTATCTGCGCCGGCCGGTGAAGTAGAGATTTCCGGCCACGACTTCATGCACGAGAGGCGCGCCGCCAGACATCGCCTCCTCGAATCCGACCACAGCGGGCAGCGGATCGATCTCCGGTTGGATCAGCTCGACTGCGTCGGCGGCGGCGTACCTGTTCTCGGCGACGACCGCAGCGATCATCTCGCCGACGAAGCGCACGCGATCGATGGCGAGGATCGGTCGCGCCGGTGAGACCGCGCCAGGGGTCGTCAGGTGCACCGCCAGCGGCAGGCATGAGCCCTCGATGTCCGCCGCCGTGAACACGGTTACGCGGGACGCCGCCGCGTCGATGCTTCTCAGCCTGCCGCTGGCGACCGGGCTGCGCACGAACGCGACGTGCAGAGGGGCGGCGAGATCGTCGACAAACCGCCCCTCCCCGCGCAAAAGCCTAGGGTCCTCGACCCGCTTCAGGCTCCTGCCTATCGGACCCTCTGCCATGTCGCTAAAGTCTCCGTCATCGACGCACACTGGATGGCGGTCGCGCGCGGTGACGAGCCGGCCGACCTTGTGCTGTCCGGCGGCCATGTCCTCTCGGTCTTCACCAAGGAGTGGCTCGACGTCGACGTCGCGGTCCAGCATGGCCACGTCGTCGGTCTCGGCAAATACGACGGCCGTCAAACGCTCGACGTCGCGGGCGCCTATCTAGTACCCGGGTTTGTCGACGCCCACATGCACATCGAGTCGTCCAAGCTCATGGTCGACGAGTTCGCGCGCGCGGTTCTGGCTCATGGCACGACCGCCGTGGTCGCTGATCCCCACGAGATCGCCAACGTGCTCGGCACCGACGGGATCCACTGGCTCCTCGACTGCTGTGAGGACATTCCGCTCGATGTTTTCGTGATGGCCTCGTCGTGCGTACCGGCCTCGCACTTTGAGTCACCCCGCCGGCCGTTCACGACGGGGGACATCGAGAGCTTGCTGCGCCGGAGCCGCACGATCGGCATCGCTGAGATGATGAACTTCCCCGGCGTCATCGCCGGCGACGCGGCTGAGCTGGCGAAGCTGACGACCGGCCTGACCAACCACGTGGACGGCCACGCGCCCGGAGTTCGCGGCCCCGCGCTCAACGCCTACATCGCCGCGGGCATCGGCTCCGACCACGAGGCGATCACCTTCGAAGAAGCCCTGGAGAAGCGGCGCCTCGGCATGTGGGTCCTCCTCCGCGAGGCTTCGATCGCCCGCAACCTGCGCGACCTCCTCCCGCTGGTCAAGCAACACGGCACCGACCGCTGTGCTTTCTGCACCGACGACCGGGAGCCCGACTTCATCGTCGAGCAGGGCCACATCAACCAGATGGTCCGCGTCGCGGTCGAGGAGGGGATCAGCCCCGAGGACGCGCTCGTGATGGCGACGATCAACCCGGCCACCTATCACCGGCTGTGGCAGCTCGGCGCGATCGCTCCCGGTTACCAGGCTGACATCCTCGTGCTCGACGACTTGAAGTCGTTCCACCCGCGTCAGGTCTTGAAGCGCGGCGCGCCGCCCCGCCACGTCAAGGTCGACGTGCCGGAATGGGTGCGGCAGACCGTGAGCCTCGCGCCGCTCGACGCCACCTCCTTCCGGATCCCCGCCGGCCCGAAGAAGATCCGCGTCATGCGCGTGATCCCGGCGCAACTCCTGACCGGAGTCGAGGTGGTCGAACCGAGGGTAAAGGAGGGCTGCGTCGTCGCGGACCCGGCCCGCGATTTGGTCAAGATCGCGGTCGTCGAAAGGCACCACGCGAGCGGGCGCGTCGGCCTAGGGTTCGCGACCAACGTCGGCCTGAAGCGCGGAGCGTTCGCGTCGACCGTGGCGCACGACGCCCACAACATCGTCATTCTCGGCGTCGACGACCGCGATATGGCCGCTTGCGCGATGAGGCTCGCCGAGATCGGCGGCGGCATCGTCGTCGCAGAAGGTGGGCGGGCGGTCGAGGAGCTGCCGCTGCCCATCGCGGGCTTGATGAGCGACCGCCCGCTGACCGAGGTCCACGAGCGGCTGCGCTCGATGGAGCGCCGCCTCAACGCGATGGGTGTGACGATGGCCTCGCCGTTCATGACCCTGAGTTTCCTTGCGCTGTCGGTGATCCCTGAGCTGAAGATCACCGACCGCGGGTTGGTCGACGTGAGCCGTTTCGAGCTGGTGCCCCTGGGGATTGAGTGATCGCCTCCCGTGGTTCAACGACCTGGCGCAGGCTGACGCGGAGAACGTCCTCTACGGGTGTCTTGCGAATCGAACCTGGGCGGAGCGCGTCGCGGCGGACAGGCCCTACGAGGACCTCGAGTCCCTCCTGGCCATGGCGGATATCGCCTCCGCGGAGCTCAGCGATCGCGAATGGATGGATGCGTTCGCGGCGCACCCGAGGATCGGGGAGCGTGGCGGACATGCGCCGGTGGCGTCCGAAGGCGAGCAGCGCCGGGTCATGGACGCCTCGCCCGACACGCTGAGCGCGCTCGCGGTGGAGAATCGGCGGTATGAAGAGCGTTTCGGCCACGTTTTTCTCATCGCGGCCAGCGGACGCAGCGCGGTGGAGATCCTGGCGGAGCTCCGGCGGCGCATGAACAACGACTCGGCGACCGAGCTGCAGGAGGCGGCGCGGGAGCAGCGCCGGATTGCCCGCCTGCGCCTGGAGAAGGCCCTCTCCGAGTGAGCATCTCGACCCACGTGCTCGACACGATGCGCGGCACCCCGGCGGCGGGCCTTGCCGTGGCCCTGCATCGTCGCGAGCCCGACGGCGACTGGAAGGAGGTCGCGCAAACCGAGACCGACGCCGAGGGGAGGGTTCGCGAGCTGACAGAGGAGGCGCTCGATCCCGCCGAGTACCGCCTCGAGTTCGACACGAAGCCGTACTTCGAGCGCTCCGGCCTGGACGCCTTCTATCCCTCGGTCTCCGTCGTCTTCACATTCGAGGGCGGCCATCTCCACGTGCCGCTGCTGCTCAGCGCCTACGGGTACACGACCTACAAAGGCATATGACGATCGTCCTTGGCGACAACCAGTACGGGAAGTCGGAGACCCATGTCGTGCGTGTCACCAAGAAAGGCCGGACGCATGAGATCAAAGACCTGAACGTCAGCATCGCACTCGCGGGCGACTTCGCCGACACCCACCTCACGGGCGACAACAGCAAGGTGGTGCCGACCGATACGCAGAAGAACACCATCTTCGCCTTCGCTCACGAACCGATGGGCGAGATCGAAGACTTCGCCATCCGGCTTGCGCGTCACTTTGTCGGCGAGTTCGCGTCCGTCTACCGGGCGCGGGTGGCGATCGAGGAACAACCGTGGTCCCGCGTCCACGACCACGCCTTCGTCAGCGCAGGTTCCGAGAAGCGACTTGCCGCGGTCACTTGCACCGATGACGGCACGTGGGTCGTCGCCGGCGTCGCGGACCTGGTCGTCCTCAAATCCACCGGTTCCGAGTTCCACGGCTACATCAAGGACCGCTTCACCACGCTGCCCGAAACCCGCGATCGGATCATGGCGACGTCGATGACGGCCAGGTGGCGGTACCGCGATACCCAGATCGATTGGGCCGATTCATTTGGGGAAGTGCGTCGCCTGCTCATCGAGACCTTCGCTTCGAAGCACAGCCTCTCCCTGCAGCAGACGCTCTACGCGATGGGCAAGGCTGCACTCGAGGCGCGTCCGGAAGTCGCCGAGGTGCGGATCACGATGCCGAACAAGCACCATTTCGTGGTCGACCTTTCGCCGTTTGGGATGGCGAATGACAACGAGGTCTTCTACGCGTCCGACCGGCCGTATGGATTGATCGAGGGCACGATCACCCGCGACGACGCGCGCGAGGCTCCCATGGCCTGGTGATGGAGTTCCTCCAGCCGGCGACATGGGAGGAGGCCCTGGCGATGAAGGCCGCGCACCCCGAGGCGGTCCCCATCGCGGGCGGCACCGACGTCATGGTCGAGATCAACCTGGACCACCGCCGGCCCGAGACGGTCATGGACCTGACCCCGATCCGCGAATTGACGGAGTGGGGGACCGATGATGGCGTGCTGCGCATCGGCGCTGGGGTGAGCTACACGCGGCTCATCGACGAGCTGGGCGACCGGCTGCCGGGGCTGGCTATCGCGTCACGTACCGTCGGCTCGCCGCAGATTCGGAACCGCGGCACGGTCGGCGGCAACCTCGGAACCGCCTCGCCGGCCGGCGACGCTCATCCGCCGCTCCTCGCGGCGGACGCGGAAGTCGAGCTCGCCTCCACGTCGGGAACGCGCCGAGTCCCGGTCCGCGAGTTCTTCACCGGGCCCAAGCGCCACACGATGCGCCAGGACGAGCTGATCGCGGCGTTTCTGGTCGAGCCGGCGCCGGGGCCGCAGCAGTTCTCCAAGGTCGGCACCCGTAACGCCATGGTCATCGCCGTCTGCTCCTTCGCGCTGGCCCTCGACCCGGCGCGGCGGCGAGTCGGGACGGGAATCGGCTCGGCGGGGCCGACCCCTCTGCGCGCGGTCGACGCGGAGGCCTTCATTGCGGGTGAGCTCGACTGGGATGGGCGGCGACCTCCCAGTGATGCGACCCTGAGCCGCTTCGGCGAGCTGGTCGCAGCGGCCGCCAAGCCGATCGACGATGTCCGCGGCACCGCCGCTTATCGCCGGCATGCGCTCGCGGTCATGTCGCGTCGCTGCCTTGCGTGGGCCTGGGCAACTCCTCCCCACTTGTGGGGCGGTGGCGCGCGCAGCGCGCCGGAGGGGCTTTGAGGATCGCCTGCACCGTCAACGGCCACACACGGGTCGCTGAAAACGTGTGGGCGGGGGAGAGCCTGCTCTATGTGCTCCGTGAAAGATTCGGCCTGTATGGCTCCAAGAACGCGTGCGAGCAGGGCGAGTGCGGCTCGTGCTCTGTTTACCTTGACGGCTCGCTCGTGTGCGCCTGCCTCGTCCTGGGAGGCCAAGCGAACGGCCGGGAGGTCGTGACCGTCGAGGGCGTCGACGCAGCCGGCGTCCAACAGGCGTTCGTCGATGCAGGCGCGGTCCAGTGCGGCTTCTGCACGCCGGGTTTGATCGTCGCCACGCACGATCTGCTGCGGCGGGTCCCGCAGCCCTCCGACGCGCAGATCCGCGAGGCGCTGGCGGGCAATGTCTGCCGCTGCACCGGCTACGCGAAGATCATCGAGGCCGTGAACATGGCGGCGCGATGAGGGTCGGCGAAAGCGTCCAGCGGGTCGACGGCCCATCCAAGGTCCGCGGCACATTCGCCTATTCGTCCGACCTTCATGCCGAACACATGCTGTGGGGCTCGACGGTGCGCAGCCCGCATCCCTACGCGCGGATCACGTCGATCGACACATCGGAAGCGCGTGCGATGCCCGGCGTTCACGCGGTGCTCACTCACGAGGACGTGCCAGGCATGAAGCTCTATGGCCTCGAGATCCAGGATCAGCCGGTGCTCGCGTTCGACTTTGTCCGCTACGGGGGCGAGGCGGTCGCGCTGGTCGCGGCCGACCATCCCGAGCAGGCAAGACGTGCCACGCAGAAGGTGCGCGTCGAATACGAGGTCTTGCGTCCGGTGACGCAAGCCGAGGACGCGCTCAGGCCGGACGCACCGCGGCTTCACCCTGACGGGAATGTGACGCGCCACGTGAAGATCAGGCACGGCGACCAGGTGGCGCGGGCCGATGTCGTGGTCCGTGGCGAGTACGAGATCGGCATGCAGGACCAGGCGCCGCTCGGACCGGAATCCGGGCTCGCGGTTCCGGATGCCGAAGGTGGAGTCGACCTCTACATCGCGACCCAGTGGCTGCACGTCGACCAGCAGCAGCTCGCGAACATCCTCGCTCTGCAGCCCGAGAAGGTCAGGCTCACGATGGCCGGCATTGGCGGCGCCTTCGGCGCGCGCGAGGACCTGTCCATGCAGGCGCACGCTTGCCTGCTGGCGCTTAAGACCGGCCGCCCGGTCAAGATCTCGTACTCGCGACCCGAATCGTTTGTCGGGCACGTGCATCGACACCCGGGCCGCCTGAGCTATGAGCACGGAGCCAACACCGACGGCATGCTTGTCTATGTCAGGGCGCGGATCCTGCTCGACGGCGGCGCGTACGCGTCGAGCTCGACCGCGGTGATCGCCAACGCCTCGTGTTTTGCGGTCGGGCCCTATCGCTGTCCGAACGCGACGATCGATGGCATCGTCGCGTACTCGAACAACCCGCCCTGCGGCGCGATGCGCGGATTCGGTTCAGTCCAGAACTGCTATGCGCATGAGGCGCAGATGGACAAGCTGGCCGCGGCGTTGGGCATGGACCCGGTCGAGCTGCGCATCCGCAACGCGATGGAAACGGGCACGGAGATGATCACCGGCCAGAAAATCGACGGCCCAGTCCCAGTCGCCGAACTCCTCTCCCGAGTGTCCTCCATGCCCCTCCCCGCCAACGTCTCCAGGCCCCTCCCCGTTTACGGGGAGGGCAAGGGAGGGGCGGTAGGGCCCGCCGACCTCACGGCCATGCCCGGTGGCGTCTCGAACACCACCCACGGCGAAGGCGTGAAGCGCGGAATCGGCTACGCCGTCGGTTTCAAGAACATCGGTTACTCCGAAGGCTTCGACGATCACTCGACCGCGCGCGTGCGGCTATCAGTGATCGATGGAAGGCCCCGCGTAGAGGTGCATACCGCCGCGGCCGAGGTCGGGCAGGGTACGGTGATGGTGCAGGCCCAGATCGCCGGCAGCGAGCTGGGCGTCAACGACATCGTGGTCCTCAACGCCGACACGAGAGTCGGCTCGGCAGGCTCTTCGTCCGCCTCCCGTCAGACCTACATCACGGGAGGCGCGGTCAAGGCCGCCGCCGAAGCGGTGTGCCAGCGGGTCCTCGGGTTGGCTCAGTCGGAGCTGCATCCGGCGAGCGAGCTGCGCATCGAGAACGACAACGTCGTAGGCGGAGACGGCAGGCAGATCGTTCCGCTGGCCACGCTCCTGGGTGACGCGGTGATCGAGGAGACGCGCGAGTTTCACCCGCGCGCCACGCATCGCCTCGATCCCGAGACCGGCCAGGCCGACGCCCACATGCAGTACGCCTTCGCCGCGCATCGGGCCGTGGTCGACGTCGACACCGAGCTCGGACTGGTCAAGGTCGTCGAGCTCGCGACCGCGCAGGATGTGGGCAAGGCGATCAATCCGCTCGCCGTGCAGGGCCAGCTGGAGGGCGGGGCTGCCCAGGGCCTCGGCCTGGCGGTCATGGAAGAGATCCAGGTTCAGGACGGCGTGATCCGCAACGCGTCGTTCACCGACTATCTGCTGCCGACGATCCTCGACATGCCGCCGCTGCGGATGGACATCCTTGAGCTCGGCGACCCCAACTCTCCTTACGGGCTGAAGGGCGTGGGGGAACCACCGACGATCTCGTCCGGCCCGGCGATCGTCGCCGCGATCCGGGCAGCCACGGGCCGGGACATCAGGCGCGTACCGGTGCGGCCGCACGACCTCACCCTTTGACCCTTCTCCTCAAGGCGGGGCTGCTGTTCACAGGCAGCCAGGAGATCGATAACGGCTGGGTGCTCGCGCGCGACGGGATGATCGCCGAGATCGGATCGGGTCCGCCGCCGCCCGCCGACGAGGTGATCGACGAGCCCAACTGCCTCGCCATGCCCGGCCTCGTCAACGCTCACGACCACATGTATCAGTGGGCGACGCGAGGCTATGTGCCCGACGGCACGTTGTTCGAGTGGCTGCGCGCCCTGTACCCGGTGTGGGCGCGCATCGACGCCGACACGGTGCGTGTCGCTGCCCGCGCCGCCATAGCGAATTTGCTGCTCTCGGGCTGCACGCTGTCGACGGATCACCACTACGTCTTCCCGCATCGGCGACCTGGCATCTTCGAGGCGCTCGTCGATGCGGCGCGGGAGCTGGGCCTGCGCTTTCATCCGTGCCGCGGCTCCATGTCGCTCGGCGAGTCGCAGGGTGGGCTGCCTCCGGATTCAGTCGTGGAGAACGAGGACGACATCCTCGCCCACACCGAGGCGGTCATCGCGCGCCACCACGATCCCAGGCCCGGCTCGATGTGCCGGGTCGTGGTCGCGCCGTGCTCTCCCTTCTCGGTCACGCCGCAGCTGATGCGCGACTCAGCGGAACTCGCACGACGGCACGAGGTCCGGCTGCACACGCACCTGGCGGAGACGCTGGACGAGGAGCGGTTCTGCGTCGAGAAGTTCGGCATGCGCCCTTTCGAGCTGATGGAGGACCTGGGCTGGACGGGCGATGACGTCTGGTACGCGCATGCGATCCACCTGAGCGACGCCGAGGTCGACCGCATCGCGGAGGTCCACACCGGCGTGGCGCACTGCCCGTCGAGCAACATGCGCCTGGGCGCGGGCGCGTGCAGGGTCGAAGACCTGGTCCGCGCGGGCGCGCGAGTGGGTCTCGGCGTCGACGGCTCGGCCAGCAACGAAGACGCAAACCTCGCGATGGAGGCGCACCAGGCGTTGCTCCTGGCCCGGGTGCGCAACGCCTCGCCGCAGGCGCTGGACGCGCGCACCGCGTGGCGCCTCGCCACCAAGGGCGGCGCGGAATGCCTGGGTCGAGATGACTGCGGCACCCTCGAGCCCGGCAAATGCGCGGACGTCGTGTGTTTCCGCGTCGACGACCTGGCTCACGCGGGAATCAAGGACCTTCTTGCCGGTCTGGCGCTCGCGCCGCCGGCTCGGGCTCAAACCGTGATCGTCAACGGTCGAGCCGTCGTGCGCGGCGGACGGCTGCTGACCGCTGACGAAGACCAAGTCGCGCGCGAGATCGCGGCTACAAGCCGGCGGCTGGCCGGATGAGCCGACCGCCGGTCGGCTCCTCTCCCCGCACGAGTGTATTGACCGTGAGGCCGCGGATCCTCTGGCCTTCATGGGCGCTGAACGGGTTTCGGTAGAGAAGGTCCTCGCGGCGCACCACGTCCTCGCGCGCCAGGTCCACGAGCCAGAGGTCTGCGTCCATGCCGGGCGCGATGTCGCCCTTGTTGGCGAGGCGGAACCTTCGCGCGATGTTTGATGACGTGATGGCCGCGATCGTCGGCAGCTCGAGACGGTCCTGGGCGAGGAGCAACTGCCGGGTTGACTGGCAGCCGGAGATGCCGCCCCAGATCCTGGTGAAATCATCACCGTGCTTCAGGTCGAGGGTGCTCGGCGAGTGGTCGGACACAACCATCTCGATCTCGCCCGCGGCGACCATCGACAGAAGGTCGTCCCGATTGCCGGCGCTGCGGAACGGAGGCGCGCACTTGCCGATCCCTCCAAGGCGCGCCAGGTCCTCTTCGGCGTAGAGCAGGTAGTGCGGGCACGTCTCGCCGCTGACGTCGACGCCGTGCAGCTGCGCTTCCTGGATCAACGTCATCCCCTGCACTGTGCTCACGTGCACGACGTGCAGGCGGCAACCCGTGTCGCGTGCGATACCGATCGCCTCTCCGATTGCCTCGAGCTCGGCCTGCGGCGGGCGGGAGCGAATGAAGTCGCCCGCTCCTGTGCCTCGCGGGGTTTGCAGTGCCGCTGGTAACTCAGCGTGGACGAGCAGGATTGAGCCGAGCTCGGCGATGCGGGCCATGCCGTCGCGCAGCGTGCCCTCGTCGCTGGCGGGGAACTCGTCGATTCCGCTGGGGCACATGAAGGCCTTGAACCCGATCGCGCCGCGCCCGACGAGTTCGCGGAGCTGGTCGAGATTGCCTGGCACCAGGCCACCCCAGAGTCCGAAGTCGACCTTTGCCCATCGTTTCATCGCATCGACCTTGAGGTCGAATGCCTCAGCGCTCGTCGTGACCGGAAGGTTGTTGAGCGGCATGTCGACAAAGGTCGTGTAGCCGCCGGCGGCCAGGGCAGCCGAGCCATGGGCGATGTCCTCCCACTCGGTGCGTCCGGGCTCGTTGAAGTGAACGTGCGAATCGATGCCGCCGGTGAAGACATGCAGATCGGTGGCATCGATGTCTTCGGCGTCGGCGTCGAGGTCGGGACCGACCTCGGTGATACGTCCATCGACGATGGCGACGTCCGCGCGCGCGACTCCTCGCGCTGTGACCACAGTGCCGCCACGGACGATCACTCTCTGGCCAGCAGCTCCATGAAGCGGCCGAGCACGTCGATCGCGACCGCGACGTCCTCGGTCTCGACCGACTCAGCCGGGTTGTGGCTGATGCCGCCCTTGCAGCGCACGAAGAGCATCCCTATGTCAGTGATCTCCGACATGTAGACGGCGTCGTGGCCCGCGCCGCTCGGCACTTCGACGGCGCCCTCACCCCTTGCCTGGCGCAGCAGCCCAGTGATGCTCGGCGAGCACGCCACCGCCGCCCGCTCGCTGACCGGGTTGATCGCGACGCCGACCTTCTTGTGCTCCGCGATCTTCGACGCGAAGCCGAGGAGTTCGTCGCAGGCGAGTCGGCGATCCTCATCGTGGGCGCTCCGAACATCGAGTGTCAGAAAGACCTCGCCGGGGATGACGTTGGCGGCGCCGGGCCGGACCTCCAGCCTTCCAACCGTGGCCACCATGCCTTCGGTGCCTTCGGCGCGGGCGCGCACGCCGTCGACGAACCACGATGCGACGACCAGCGCGTCGCGGCGGTGTCCCATCGGCACGGTTCCGGCGTGGCCGGCCTCACCGGTGAAGGTGATCTCGAACCGGCTCTGGCCCGCGATCGCCGACACCACGCCGACCGGCAGGCCGAGCTTTTCGAGCACGGGCCCCTGCTCGATGTGGACCTCCACGTAGCCGAGCGGTCTCTCCCCGCTCCAGCGGTCGTCGGCGATCGTTGTCGGGTCGCCTCCGAACCTGCGGATCGCTTCGGCCATCGTCACACCGTCACCGTCCGTGCGCCGAAGGTCGTCCTCGCCCAACCGGCCTGCGACGGAGCGCGAACCGAGGTAGGTGGAGCCGAAGCGCAGGCCTTCCTCGTCGGCGAACGCGAGCACTTCGAGCGCGAACGGCAGGCGCTCGCCCGCGTCGTGCAGCTTCTGCACCGCGGCGATCGCGACCATGACGCCGAGCGGTCCGTCGTACTTCCCGGCGTCGCGGACGGAATCGAGATGCGAGCCGAGGAGCAGGGTCCGGGTCCCGCTTCCCTCGTAGCGGCCCCGCAGGTTGCCGACGTTGTCGCGGGTGACGGTCATGCCCGCCTGCCGCATCCACTTGCGGACGTGCTTGTGGGCGCGACGCATCGAGTCCGACGCGAAGGGCCGTGTCAGGCGGCCTTCCTCTTCGGAGCAGGTCGCGAGCTCGTCGCACCTGTCCATCACCGTCTGCGCCAGGTTCATTCGATCGCGGTGAAGGAGATCTCCTGGGCGCCCTTCCACAGAACGAGCTCGCCAAGGTCGGCGAGCTGCTCGTTGCCCTCGTAGATGGTCGCGAAGTGGTTGCCCGCGAGCTGTCCGACTTTGCTGGCGAACAGCGTCGATCCGTAGGGGAAAAGGATCTCGGTCTCGCTGATCCCGCCCGGGTACAGGAGGAGCTGCCCCGGCGCGGGATGGCTCGTCTGGTTCTCGTAACCGAGGCCCAGTTCGAGCTCGCCCATCGGTATCCAGGCCGCTTCTCCGCTCCAGCGCGCCTGGATGAGCTGTGTTTCGAGCGGCAGCATCGCCTGGAATGCGTGGCAGCTCTTGGGCGCCGCCTCTTCCTCGAGCCGAGCGACGAAGCGCAGGTTGCCGATCTTGATCTCTACGTCCATGCGCACACCTCGACGCCTAGCATCGCTGTGGCGGCCGGCTTCATGCCGGCCGCTCTTTGTTCTAAACGTCTGCCAATCGTTGGGACGAGTGGCTTCTTAAACAATCCCTACCGTATACCGGAAGGAGAGCAGGCCCGTCGCGAAGCGACCGGCCGATGAGAGGGAACCATTTGGGTTCCCTCTCATATTCGTCGCGCCGCTGCCACGGGCAGCGGCGCTTCTCATTGACGAAGTTGGGGTCAGGCCCGAGAGCCTGCCATCCCTGCGGGGCTTGTCGCCCTCCGGGACATCATGTTGAAGGCGTAGTACAGGACGCCGGTGAGGACGAAACCGACGATGAACGTGATGTCGCCGATTCCCGGATTGTTCTGAGGTATCGGCCCTGTGTAGATGGAGAACACGTTCGCGAACAGGCCGACTGACACGATGAGTCCGATTCCCATGGCGGCGACTCCCTGCCAGCGCTGGTACTTGGTGTCGTAGAACATCGACTCGTCGCCGTAGTCGCCGCGCCGAATCCAGTAGTCGGTAAGCACCACGGCCAGCCACGGGCCGATCCAGTAGCTGATCAGGAGCAGGAAGTACTCGTACTTGCTCCCGGGGCCGACGTTGGCCTGGCCGACAAGACCGATGATGTAGCCCAGCACACCGGCGGTCACGGCAAGAAGCGCGCGCCGCTGACGAAGCGTGAGGCCCATCTCCCGGATGCCGAGCGCGACCAGCGACATCGTGCCGCTGTAGATGTTGATCGCGTTGGCGCAGACCGCCCCGACCGCGATGCATAGCAACGTGAGGTAGTAGAGAAGGTCCGGCATCGCCACGTGAAGCTGCACCGTGGGGATGTCGGTAGGACCCCACTTGGTACCGCTCACGGTCGCCAGCGCCGCGCCGGCGAGCTCAATGACGACGCACGAGACAAAGACGCCAGCCGCTGCCCAAAAGCCGACCATCGTGCGGTTGACCGTCGGCGGCAGGTAGCGCGTGTAGTCGGCGGCGTACGGGTTCCAGCCCGCGGCGTAGCCGAAGGTCGCGGTGAACAGCAGCATGAACCCGCCGAACTCGCCGACCACCGGGATCGGCTTGGCGGGGAAGCCGAAATTCGCCTTGCTGAAGATGAAGATCGTGGCAAGCGCGAACACGATGCCGAGAAGCGGCAGCGCCCAGCGCTCGAAGACGTGGATGAAGTTGTGGCCGAGGGTCGCGATGGCGACCTGCGCCACGACGATGACGAGGAATGCGATCGCGAATGGCAGGTTGAGGTTGATCAGCCCGCCCAGCGCCTGGAGCGCGAACGCGCCGCTGACGCTGTTGACGATGAACCATCCGATCGTGCCCGTGAATGCGTTCAGGCCGGCCGGCAGGATGTTGCCGAGGAAGCCGAATGCGCCGCGGCTCTCGACCATCATGGGCACGCCGAACTTGGGGCCCCAGCTCGACAGGATGAAGTGGGTCGCCGACCCGAGCGCGCTTCCGATGAGGATCGCGAGCGCGGTCTCCCAGAAGCTCAGGCCGAAGACGGCTACACCGAGGACGCCGACGAAGACGGTCGCAAACTCGAGGTTCGGGGAAAGCCACGTCCAGAAGAGATCGATGGGTTTCCCGTGGCGCTCTTTGAGCGCTATGTACTCGACGCCGCCCGGCTCGACGGTGGCGACCCTCTCCCCGTAGTCGCCCTCCCTAACCGGTACGTGCTTTTCGACTTCCTGGACCGTCTGCATAGGCGCTTCCCCTCCCTAGGACAACCGCCGGAAAGTACGCCCGAAGTGTAAGCGTCAATTAGCATTCCGTCGAATGCTGGATTTGCTGCTCCGCGGCGCCCGTTTGCCGGGGGAGCTCGAGACCAGGGACATCGGCATCAAAGACGGGCTCATCAGCGACCTGGAGCCGGAATCGCGGCAGTCGATCGACCTCGGCGGCGCGCTCGTCACCCCGGCGCTTGTCGAGCCTCACATCCACCTCGACGCCGTGCTCACGGTGGGCGAGCCGCGCTACAACGAGACGGGATCGCTGTTCGAGGGGATCGCGATCTGGGCCGACCGCGTCAAGAGCCTGACCGTCGACGATGTCAAGCAGCGGGTGCGCACGGTGCTGCGCTGGCAGCTCGCCAACGGCGTGCAGTTCGTTCGCAGCCACGTCGACGTGTGCGATCCGGAGCTGAAGGCGGTCCGCGCTCTGACGGAGCTCCGCAAGGAGGTCGGCGATCAGATCACGCTGCAGCTGGTCGCGTTTCCTCAGCAGGGGATCATGTCGTTCGACGACGGCGAGAACCTGATGCGCGAGGCCATCGATCTCGGCGTCGACGTGGTCGGTGCCATCCCACACTTCGAGCTGACTCGCGAATACGGTGAGCAGTCGATCAAGTTTGCGTTCGCGCTCGCGGCGAACAAGGGACTGCGCGTCGATATCCACTGCGACGAGACGGACGACGACCAGTCGCGGTTTGTCGAGGTGATGGCGGCGGAGACGATCCGGCTCGGGATGGGCGGCCGGGTTACCGCGAGCCACACGACCGCGATGCATTCGTACAACAACGCGTACGCGTACCGCCTCATCAACAACCTGAAGCGCGCGCAGATGCACATGGTCACCAACCCACTCGACAACTCCACGCTGCAAGGGCGTTTCGACAGCTACCCGATCCGGCGGGGCCACACTCGCGTGAAGGAACTGCTCGCCGCGGGCATCAACGTCTGCATCGGTCACGACTCGGTGATGGATCCGTGGTACCCGCTCGGCTACGCGGATCCGGTGCAGGCGGCGTTCGTGCTGGCGCACTACGGCCAGATGTCCGGGCACGGTGAGCTGCGGACGCTGATGGACATGATCACGTGGAATCCGGCGAGCGCGCTCGGGCTGGAGAAGTACGGGCTGCTACCGGGGTGCCGGGCGGACCTCTGCGCGTTCACCGCGCCCACCGAGCACGATGCGATCCGGCTCATCTCGCCGCGGAAGCTGGTGCTGCGCGGCGGCAAGATCGTCGCCCGGACCGAGCCGGAACGGACGACGGTGATGTGGAACGACCGTGAGGAGCTGGTCGACTTTCTGAAGCCGGCTCGGAGCTGAACTCTTCCCCATTCATGGGGAAGTACCCGCCGCAGGCGGGGATGGGGCTAGCTGAGGGAGTAGATCCCGGGCAGCTCGCGATAGAGGCCGGCGTAGTCGAGGCCGTACCCGATGACGAAGCGGTCGGGGATGACAAAGCCGGTGAAGTCGATCTGGACCGGCAGCTCGCGTCGTGCGGGGCGGTCCAGAAGCGCGGCGACTCGGAGCGATGCGGGCTTCATCCTGCGAAACCTTCTCTGGATGGTGTCGATCGTCCTGCCGGAGTCGACGATGTCCTCTACCAGGAGGACATGGCGTCCCTCGAGTGAGCCCTCAACCATGTGGGCGATCTTCACGCGGCCGGAGGTCTTCGTCCCCGCGCCGTAGCTGGCGGCCCGCACGAACTCGAGCTCGGCCGGGATGTTGAGGGTGCGCAACAGGTCCGCCGAGAAGACGGTGGCGCCCTTGAGGATCGCGACCAGGACGAGAGGAGTGTCGATGTTCGCGTAGACCTCGGAGATCTCTCGGCCGAGCTGGCGCACTCGTTTGGAGATTCGCTCGGACGAGATCATCGCCCTGCCCGGCGCGGGCCTCGAGCCGCGGGCTCGTAGAGGAGGAAGGCGTGGATGCGATGCCACGGCGTCAGGCATTCACGGAGAGTCTAGTGTTGCGAAGATGAGGAAGGTCTATCGCGGGAAGGACATCGAGGTCAGCTTCGACCTCGACCAGTGCGTCCACATCGGGGAATGCCTGCGCGGTGATACAGCGGTCTTCCAGCTGAAGCGGCGGCCCTGGGTGCTGGCGGACGAGGCGAGCGCCGAGGTCGTGGCGCAGGTCGTGGAGCGATGTCCTAGCGGTGCGCTGCAGTACCGGCGGCTAGACGGAGGGCCACAGGAAAAGGTCGGTCCCGGGACCAAGGTCACTCCGGTGCGCGATGGCCCGCTGCTCGTCACCGGGAGGATCGAGGTCACGCGGGAGGACGGGGCGGTGGAGACGATGCCAAGGGCGACCCTGTGCCGGTGCGGTCACTCGGAGCACGCGCCGTTTTGCGACAACACGCACCTGTCGATCAACTTCCGAGCCCCCGGGCGACCGTACAAGATCCACCTCAGCGAGGTGCGGGTTCGGCTGGACCGGCCGATCACCAAGACCGAGGACCCGCGGCGCATCGACTGAAGTCCTCAGAGCGCGACCTGGGCCGGTTCAACCGTTGGGCGGCGACCTACGACCGGCACTACCTGCAGCGGAAGGTCTTCGAGCCGGTGCACAAGACACTGCTCGAGGTAGCTGTCACCGAGGCGTCGTCGGCGAAGGCGATCCTCGATGTGGGTTGCGGCACAGGTCGGTTGTTGCGGTCCGCGGAATCCTTGTTTCCGAATGCTCGGCTCGAGGGAGTCGACCCCGCGCCGGAGATGGTCGCCACCGCGAAGGGCGCCTTGGGTGCCGAGAGCAGGATCACGGTGCGGCAGGGGACCGCGGAGGAGCTGCCGTTTGGGGATGGGGAGTTCGACCTCGTCTTCAGCTCGATGACGTTTCACCACTGGGCGGATCAGCGAAGAGGCGTGGCGGAGGTGAGGCGGGGACTCGGGGCGGATGGCAGGTGGATGCTGGCGGACTTCGTGCCGAAAGGGCTCTTCCGGCTCGTCATGTCGAGACGGTTTGCGCGCCACCCGGTGCTTGACCGGATGCTGGCCGAGGTGGACTTGGGCGTCACATCGCAGCGTCTGGTGGCGGGGTTGGGACGTCAGGTTCCGATCCTTGTCATTGGAAGGCGGTGAAGAGGGTGTGAAGGGCGGGCGTGGCGGCGTTGAAGGCACGTCTGCCGTGAATATAAATTTACTGAAAATATATGGACATACCAAACTAAAGTTCGTATAATCGCGACATGTTTGATGAACTCGTCA
>VBEG01000113.1 GCA_005882115.1 Chloroflexota bacterium | reverse complement strand
AGGAAACGTCGGAACCTGCGTCAGGCTCGGTGACGGCGAATGCTCCAAGCGCCGGCTTGTCCGGGGTGCCGAAGCAGGCGGGGATCCAGGTCGAGATCTGATCGGGCGTGCCCTGGGAGAAGATGGCCGCCACCGGGAGGCCCGTGCCCTGGATGGCCAGCGCGATGCCGGCGCAGCCCCAGGTCAGCTCCTCGGCGACCAGCGCGGGCATGATCCCGGTGCCGTCGCCGTACGTCTGCTGTAGGAACTCGGTGCCGTACAGACCGACCTCGGCCGCCTTCTTGACAACCGGCCAGGGGAACTCCTCGGACTCGTCGTACTGGTGCGCAACAGGCCGGATCTCCTTCTCGGCGAAGCTGTGGACCCAATCGCGGATTTCCTTCTGCTCGTCGCTCAACTCAAACGAAATCATGGTTCCCGCCTTTGCTCCTGCT
>VBEG01000112.1 GCA_005882115.1 Chloroflexota bacterium | reverse complement strand
CCAGACGGCTGGAGTGAGCAGGACGTTGCCTTCGCGGATGTGCGTGATCCCGCCGACGATCGCGGTCGGCACGATCGCGACCAGCGAGGTGCCTTGCGCCACCGCCTGCGAGATGCGGAAGCCGACCGTCATGGTCGGCACGAAGAGCAGGCCGCCTCCGATCCCGATGGTGCCGCTGAGGAAGCCTGCGCCAAAGCCGCCCGCAATCAGCAGCACATCGCCCCAGCTCATGGGAGCAGTAGCTCCTTGAGCCCGACCACGCCCAGGATCAGCGCGACGCCGAACTTCAGCTCGCGGTCCGGGATCCGGCTCAGCAGGCGAGCCCCGATGTACGCGCCGACCACGCTCCCGATGACCAGGAACAAAGCCGCGTGCAGGTCGACCTGCGGCGACCCCTTGCGGAAGTAATAGATGGGAAGGGCCGCGAGCGCGATCGGAATGATGGCGACCAACGAGTTCGCGTTGGCAAAACGCTGTGGCACCCCCGCCCACAGCACCTGAAGCGGCACCAGCACAAAGCCGCCGCCCACACCGAGCAAGCCGCCGAGCAGCCCGCCCAGAAAGCCGATCGTCGCAAAGACGCCGCGGCGCCTTGTGGGTTCGATTACTCGGTCGTTCGGGGTGGCGTCTCGGGCTGGTTCATCACCACCGAGTGATGGCGGAACTGGACGTTTGCCGGCACCGCCGCGGCTGGCTGCTTCGCCTTCTTCTTTTTCTTCGGCTCGCGGCCCTGCTTGTCGCGTCCTTTACCCATGGTGCCCAGTTTCCACGACCAGGGCCAGTTCGCGCAAGAACGATTCCACGTCGGTGACCAGCCCGATCGACTGCCAGCTGCCGCGATCGGCGAGCTTGGTGACCACCGCCGGGTTGATGTCGACGCACACGGTGCGAACGCCGGCCGGCAGCATGTTGCCGGTCGCGATCGAGTGCAGCATCGTGGACAACATCAGGGCGATCCGCACCCCAGGGAGCGCACCACGCATCCGGCGCTGCGCCTCCACCATTTCGGTGATCACGTCGGGGAGCGGTCCGTCGTCGCGGACGGAGCCCGCGAGCACGATCTCGACGCCGTGGTCGATCGCCGACTTCATCACGCCCGATTTGAGCTGGCCGCTCTCGATCATCTGCCGCAACCCGCCCGCGGCCCGGACCCGATTGATCGCGCGCATGTGGTGCTCGTGGCCATGCTCGATCGCAAGACCGCTCGTGATGTTCACGCCGAGGGCGGTGCCGAACAATGCGGACTCGACGTCGTGCACGGCAAGGGCGTTGCCGGCGAAAAGCACCTGCACAAACCCCAGCTCGATCAGCCGAGAGAGGTAGACGCCGGCGCCTGTGTGCACCACCGCGGGGCCCGCCACGACAAGGATCCGACCGCCTGAGTCGCGCACCTGGCGCATCTCATCGGCGATGCTCGCGATGAGGACTTTCTTCGGCTTCTCGGCGGACACCTCGCTGCCCATGAAGCTGAAGATCTCGGTCTGGCGCGAACGCTCCAGCGGCGTGACACGGACGCCTTGATGACCGATGACGACCTCCATGCCGGGGCTGGCATCCTGGAAGACGATGCACCACGCACGGTGCGCCTGGCGGTCGACTGCAATCGCGGCGTCCATCTCGATGTTGTCGACCACCACCCATCGGCCGTCGAGCAGAACCTCGGTGGGCAGGTTGCTCGTCGAGTAGAAGCCTTCCGGAAAAACCCCGGCACGCGACACCTTGTCGAGGCGCACGGGTTGCTCGTGCTCCGCGGTCGCGCCCAGCGCCCGCGCACGCTGCACGATGCGATCGAGCACCTCCGCCGAATCCGCGTAGACCTCCATCCGGCAGATCGATGGATCGGTCTTGTGCTGGCCTACCTTCAGCTCTTCGATCGTGAAGTTGCCGCCAAGGTCCATGACGATGTCCATGACCTGCGGCAGCATCATCGAGTCGATGATGTGGCCCTGCAGGACCAGGCGCGCGCTGTGCTTGCCGCCTGTCATGCGCGAACCCCGGCGGCCGCGTTGATCTGCGTCCGCAGCGCCGCGGCTGCACGCGCCGGACTCTCGGCAAAAATGACGCTGCGGCTCGCCGCGACCAGGCAGGAAGCGGGGTCGCCGTTCCACGCCGCGCGCACTGAAGCCTCGACGTCGCCGCCTTGCGCGCCGACACCGGGGAGCAGAAAAGGCAAGCTCGTCAAGCGGCGGATCTCCGCGACCTGAGCGGGAGCGGTCGCCCCCACCACCAGGCCGACGTTCTGGTTTCCGTTCAGCCGCTCCGCCAGCGCGACGACGTGGCGGTAGACCGTCTGCCCTCCTGCGTCGAGGTGCTGCAGGTCGGACGCGCCGGGATTCGAAGTGCGGCACAGGACGTAGACGCCCCGGTCTTTGTAAGAGGTGAATTCCGCGATCGAGTCGGAGCCGAGGTATGGGTTCACCGTCGCGGCATCCATGGCCAGGGTGTTGAAGACGGCCCGGGCGTACGCGCGCATCGTGTTGTCCATGTCGCCGCGCTTGGCGTCGAGCAGGAACGGCGTGTCAGGCGCCCCGTCGCGGAGCTCGAGGAGCGCCGCCCACCCGTCGGGGCCGTACTGCTCCCAGAACGCGCTGTTCGGCTTGTAGCAGCAGACGTGCTCCTCAGTCTGCCGAACGACCTCCTGGCAGTGCCGAAGCGCGCCCGCGGCCCCGCCCTCGATGCGCTCGGGATCCGGGTCGAGCCCGACGCAGAGCAGGGTGTGGCGCTCGTGTGCGAGCACGCGGAGACGTTCGAAGTAGCTCACCGCATCCAAATCGTAGCGGCGGGTTTAGACCAGGACTCGGTTCAGCTGCGCCGCAACCTGCTCCCGGTATCCAACCGAGTTGTAGGCGCAGAACGGGATCATTCGACCATCCGGGACCAGAAACTCGACGCAGCACTTCATGACGTTCTTGACGTTGAATGTCCAGGGGTCCATGAAGTCGCGAGTGTTGACCATGAACACGTGGCGCGCCAGATCGCGCGGCGCATGCGCGCTCAGGGGAAGGCGTGAGTGACATGCGGGACAGCTCTCGCCTAGCAGCGAGTGCACGTCCGACGCGGCTCGTTCCGACCCCACCTGCGCCGACGAGCTCCACAGGCGCTCCAGCGTCGCCAGAAGCTCGTCGTTGAGTGAAGGCAATGTTCGGTTGGTGATGTAGTCGAGATAGCTGTCGACCTCGAGCACCCTGGTGATCGGGGTCACGGCGTCCCCATCCAGCAGCGCGTAAGTGACGAAATTGCACGTCGGCATGCAGCACGGGACCGGAACGAAGTCGCTCAGCTTGAACTTGCCACTGGTTTGCGTTTCCAACGCCTTCAGCACGTCGGGAATGGTCATGCGCTGCATCGGGTCCGCGGCGAGATGCCGCTGAGCGCGGAATGCAGGTTGGAAGTTGACCCCGAAGACGGCTGGATGGCGGAGGCCGAACTCGACGATGGGACCGATCTCGTGCTCATTGACGCCTCGCTCGATTGCCGCCACCAGGACGACGCGTATATCCGCCTCCGCCAGCCGGTCGAGCGCGCGCAGCTTTTCCTGGATCACATCTGGGCGTCCGCGTAAGGCGGTGTTCGTCCGCGCGTCAAAACCATCGAACTGGAGGTAGACATGCGGCTTCAGTCGCTGGAGGCCTGCAAGGAGCCGATCGTCGTGGGCGATTTTGATGCCGTTCGTATTGATCATCACGTACGCGATCCCTTTGTCTTTCGCCAGCTCGACGAACTCGAGTAGGCGCGGGTGGAGTGTGGGCTCGCCACCCGAGAATTGCAAAACTTCAGGGTTGCCTTCAGCCTCCACGTAGCGGTCGAGCATGAAATCCACCTGCTGCATGGTCAGCTCGAACCCGTTCTTCGCCAGGTGTGTCCCTGAGTTCGCAAAGCAGAGCGGACAGTCGAGGTTGCAGGCGGCGTTGACCTCGATCAGGGCGAGACAAGTGTGCTGCCGGTGCTCTGGGCAAAGCCCGCAGTCATGCGGACATCCCTCGCGAACCTCGGTGCTGAATTTGAGCGGAAGCGTCCCGGGCTTGTTGAAGCCGGCGATCTTCGTGTAGAGCTCAGCGTCGCCGAAGACAAGAGCCTCGAACCAACCATGGTCCGGGCAGCGTTTGCGCATGATCACACGGCCGGCGCGAAACAGGATCTGGGCGTCGATGACCCGTCTGCATTCAGGGCAGATGCTGCGAGTTAGCTCCCAGAAGATCTCGGGTCGGTCCGTCTTCACCTGATGCTCCTGTGTATGGCCCGCAGCACGAAGAACGCGATGACCGCAAACACGACGAATCCAGCTATCAAGAACGCGTACGTCACAGCGACATTGCCGGTGGTTGGCCCACCGAAGTTACTCACCTGGCCACCCGCGAAGTCACTTGCCGTGAAGAAGATTCCCTCGAACACGGTGAGGGAGAATCCTGTCGAGAACGCGGCAAGGATCCCAAGCGCCGCCAGACTCCGCGTGAAGGCGAGCACGATGGGCGCAGCGATGTTGGCCAGGACGCCGATGGCGGCAATGGCTGGCGCAACCACAGTCCGGCTGGAGTTGACCTGGATGAGCACGATGGCCGCCACGTTGAATGCGAACCAGCCGGCGAACGCGACCCAAAAGTCGATCAGCTTCTCGCGGCGGCTGGCGTACTGGTGGCGCCGCACTCAGGCGGTGGCCAGGGGCGGGCGGCGAAAAGCGAACCAGACCGCAAGCGCCGCAAGCAGACCCAGGCAGAGCAGCTGCTGCCCGGTCAGGCCGATCCAGATCACCCGGTTGTTGCGGACGAACTCGATGAAGAAGCGCACTAGCGCGTATCCGGCCAGGCCGAACTTCAGGAGGTTGCCGTTCTGCATTGCCGGGTGGTCGCGAAGCGCCCACAGGACCCCAAACCAGGCCACATCGAACGCCGCGTCGTAAAGAGGAGCGGGATGCACCAGGTAGTCGTTCCCTGGGAGCTGCACGCCCCACGGAAAGGTTGTCGGCTTACCCAGCCCGTCAACTCCGGCGAGAAAGATCCCGACTCGGCCCACCGCATTGCCGAGCGCCATGGCCGGCGCAAACGCGTCGCAAGCGCACCCGATCTTGCCGATCGCCCGGCTGGCGATGTACCCGCCCAGGTAGGCGCCGCCGATTCCCCCCAGGATCGAGCCGGGACCTATTCGAGGATCGAACAGCGCGGCCAAGTTCAGAACCTCGGGGAATGTCTCCCAACCGTTGAAGAACAGGATCGACAGCCTCGCGCCGAGCATCCCTCCGACGAACGCCGAGAGGAGGATCGGGACTACTTCCTCTTTGGGCCAGCGCCGCCTTCGCGCCTCGTAGAGGACCAGCCCGAGCACAGTCAGCAGCGAGAGCAAGAAGAAAGTGCCGTAGGCGTAAATGGGCACACCGTCCACGTAAAAGAGGACCGGCCTCATGCCTGACGGCATTCTCGCCCATCCCCGGCGGGTTTGGCCGAGCTTTCTTAGGCCACCCCCGGGATGGGCACAATTGACGTGTGAGGATCGCGCTCGCGCAGGTCAACCCGACGGTCGGCGATCTCGACGGCAACACACGCCTGGTGCAGGAGTGGATCGACAAGGCGAAACTCGCGGGCGCCGACATCGTCTGCTTTCCCGAGCTCGTGCTGACCGGGTACCCTCCCGAAGACCTGGTTCTCAAGCCTTCATTCGTACGCGACAACATCGCGCAGCTGAAATCGATCGCCAAAGCGACCATGGGCATCTCGGCGGTGGTGGGTTTCGTCGACGAGGAAGGCGACATCTTCAACGCCGCCGCGTTTCTGAACGGCGGCGACATCAAGGCTGTCTTCCACAAGGTCTTTCTTCCCAACTACGGCGT
>VBEG01000111.1 GCA_005882115.1 Chloroflexota bacterium | reverse complement strand
GAGATAGGAGCTGAGGCCGACCATCGCCCAGCCGACGATCAGGAACACGAAGTTGCCGGCCAGGACCAGCAGCAGCATCGAGAAGATGAAGACGTCCATGTAGCAGAAGAAGCGCGCGTAGCTCGGGTCGTCCTCGTGCTCCATGTAGCCGACGGAGTAGGTGACGATCAGCCCGCCGACTCCGGTGATGACGAGGGACATGAAGATCGACAGGTTGTCGATCAGGAGGTTGAACGGGACCTCGAAGGTTCCGCTCTTGATCCACGTCCAGTAGGTGAAGTCCCCGGACGCTTTCGCCAAGAGAAGCGCAAGCGTCGCCACGAATGACGCCCACACGACGCCGGGACCGACGATGACGGTGAAGATTCGCGGCAGGCGCCAGCCCCGACCCGCGAGCAGGATCGCGCCGGCGGCGGGAAAGAGCAGGATCAGGAGCGCCAGAGTCTGGTTGCTCATCCGTGCATCTCGCTGAGGTCGTCGATGTCCTCGGCATCGCGGGTGCGGAAGATGTCCACGAGGATGGCGAGGCCGACCACGGCCTCAGCCGCGGCGACCGTCATCGACATCAACGCAAACAGCTGACCCTCGATATTCACCAGTTGCCGCGAGAACGCAACCAGCACCAGATTGGCGGCGTTGAGCATCAACTCGATCGAGATGAGGATCACCAGTGGGTTCCGGCGCACGAGCACGCCGACCGCGCCGAGCACGAACAGGATCGCGCTGAGCAGCAGGAACCACGAGGCGTCGAGCTGCGATCCACCGATGTTCAGGGTGCTCACCTAGACGTCGTCGATTCGCTTGCGGCTTAAGTAGATGGCGCCGATCGCGGCGACCAGGAGCAGGATCGAAGTCAGCTCGAACGGATAGAGGTAGGTGGTGAAGAGGCCGACCCCGATCGATTGCACCGTGCCGAAGAACGACAGGTCGCCCTTATCGGGCTGGCGGTACTGGACGCCCTGCAGCAGGCCCCACATCAACCCGAGCAAGACAAGGACGAACAGGGCGGACAGCCAGCCCTGGAAGCGCAAACGCCCGCGCCCCAGCTCCCTCGCAGGGCCGAGCAGCGCGATGACGAACAGGAACAGGACCATCACCGCCCCGGCGTAGACGATGATCTGGACCGCGAAGACGAACTGCGCGTTGAGCAGCAGGAAGATCACCGACAGCGAGAGCATCACGACCACCAGACTCAGTACGGAGCGGATCGGCTGGTGGAACGCGACGACGCCGATGCCGCCCAACACAGCCAGTGCCGCGGCGACGAAGAAGACGGCGATCGCCAACTACTTCTTGGCGTCCAATCGCGCCTGCACGTCTGGCGGCAAGGGCTCGAGCAGCTTCTCCTTGGTGTAGATGAACTTCTCGCGGCTGGTGTCCGACAGCTCGTACTCCGGCCCGAGCACGATCGCCTGCACCGGGCAGGCCTCCTCGCAGTAGCCGCAGAAGATGCAGCGCAGCATGTTGATCTCATAGGTCTTCGCGTACCGCTCGCCCGGCGAGATGCGATTCTCTTCGGTGTTCTCTGCCGCGATGACCAGGATGCAGCCCACAGGGCACGCCGCGGCGCACAGCTCGCAGCCGATGCACCGCTCGAGACCGTTGTCGTAGCGGCGGAGGTAGTGGCGGCCCCGATAGCGCTCCGATCGGGGCGTTTTCTCCTCTGGGTACTCGAGCGTGACCGGTGGCGAGAAGAACTCTCCGAGGGTCGTCCTCAGCCCCTTGGTGAGAGCGCCGATGTCCGCCGCTATGCTCGTCCCCTGACCTTCGGGTTTTGCAGGCACACCTTCATCGCGCCCTCGCAACGGGGTGGGGTGCTCGGGCCTGGCCTCGGGGGGCTTGTCTTTGTCCGGCATCGCTACCCCTCCACCGCGACAAGGATGATCGCGGTCACGATCACGTTTAGCATCGCCAGCGGCAGCAAGACCTTCCAGCCGAGCCGCATCAGCATGTCGTAGCGAAGGCGTGGGAACGTGCCGCGGAGCCAGATGTAGAGGAATAGGAACAGCACGACCTTCAGCAGGAAGGCGAAGACCGGCGGCACGACCCACAGGAACCAGCCGCCGAAGAACAGCAGGGCCGCGAGCGCAGAGACCGTGATCATGTTGACGTACTCGGCGAGGTAGTACATGACGAACTTGAGGCCCGAGTACTCGGTCAGAAACCCGCCGATCAGCTCCTGCTCCGCCTCCGGCAGGTCGAACGGCGCCCGGTTCGTTTCGGCCACCGCGGAGATCAGGTAGATGATGAAACCGACCGGGGTGAGGATGATCAGGGGGATAGGGCCGACGTACGGCCCCCAGTGCACGGTGTACTCGACGATGTCCCGCAACCGCAGCGAGCCGACGATCATGAACGTCGGGACGAGGGCAAGGCCGAGCGACATCTCGTAGCTGATCAGCTGCGCGGCCGAACGAAGACCGCCGAGCAGCGAGTACTTGTTGTTCGACGCGTAACCGCCGATGACGATCGCGTACACGTTGAGTGCGCTCACCGCGAAGACGACCAGGATCCCGACGTTGACGTCGGCGATCCAGTACTGGACGTTGTACCAGAGCCCGATCGGGATCACGGCCCAGGCCAGGAAGGCGGCCGCGACCGCGATGGCCGGCGCGGCCACGTAGAGGACCTTGTCCGTCTTCTCGGGGACGAAGCTCTCCTTGAACGCCAGCTTCACGC
This sequence comes from Chloroflexota bacterium, assembly GCA_005882115.1. GTDB lineage: Bacteria > Chloroflexota > Dormibacteria > Dormibacterales > Dormibacteraceae > 40CM-4-65-16. The sequence continues at coordinate 750 of VBEG01000111.1, read as the reverse complement.
CGTCCGCGGCGAGCTGCATCAGGCCAAATGGTCCGACCCGGTTGGGGCCCGGCCGGCGCTGGATCCGACCCAGCGCGACGCGTTCGAACCAAACCGTGTACGCGGTCGCGGTGAGGACGACGAATAGCAGCAGCGTCATCGCCACCGCGATCACGACCCAGTGCCCGATCGGGTTGCTGTAGATGTCGCTCACGGGTGCGCCGGCCCGATCAGGACGGGCGTGGGATCGGGATCGGGATCCGGCGGCTGGATCGCCAGCTCACGCTGGATGGGGAAGATGCCCGCGTAGTCGACCTTCACGCCGAGCGCTATGGCAAGTTCGCACAGCACCTCCCATCCGTCCTTCAAAGGCGACCGGACCGGGATCGGCGGGCGCAGGAACTGGACCGTGCCTTCGACGTTCGTGTAGCTGCCCTGGCGCTCGGCGAAGGTCGTCGCCGGTAGGATCACCGCCTTCTCGTAGCCCGGGCGTGGCAGGTGATCCCATGCGGCGATGAACTTCACCGAACGTGGGATGCCCGCCGTGGGCGGCGGGCCCCAGCTGAGCAGTGCGTCGACACCCTCCAGTTTGTCCCAGCGCGCGACGCCGGCGGCCAGCGCCCCGCGCTCGTTGGTCGCGCGATAGAGGGGCATCTCCTTGCCACCCACCTTCTCCGCCAGGTCGCCACAGGCCTTCGCAAGATCGTTGATGTCCTCGCTGCCGTGCCCGTCACCGAACAGGATCGCCACCGGTCCGCCGGGATTCGTGAG
>VBEG01000094.1 GCA_005882115.1 Chloroflexota bacterium | reverse complement strand
CTGGCGATCCAGACCAATGGGAGCGTGTGGAACTTCAAGTGACGCGCCCGACGTCGGTTATGGTCAGCGTCCGCGTCCCGGGCCAGTTGGTGATCGAATTGGAGAGTTACGCTGCTAGCCGTTCATTAACGGTGTCCGAAGTGATCCGGATGGCAGTGGAGCGTTTCATGCTTGGCATTGCCCCATCGCCCACGTACGCCCTTCTTGGAACAACCGACGCTTCGTCATTAAAGCTTGCTGGGCCTACCGTGATGGTCCATGCGGTGAGCACCGGCACCCGACCAGAGTGGGCGAACGTACCAACTGGTTCAGGCATCGTCACTGGGACTCCCGCCACCTAACTCCAACCCGACGGCAAGACCCTCGATGACGCTCGACTGGGTAATCAAGGCTGTCATGGTTCGTGAGCCGTTGCGGCCCTGCCGCCGCTGCGCTCGCCGCGACTAGCTGGGTCGACGCATCATCCCTGACAGGCTGATGGCGGGTCCATTAAATATTGCTCCACGGTTCGCGTTACGGAAACTACACCCCACCCCAATGTGTGTGATTTCAGAACATAGTTCACTCTTTCAGCCCGTTGACAAAATCCCGATCTTGGAGAGCGTCCTGGTCGCCGGCCTAGACGAGTCCTGGTCGGCAGGGTCGTTTTCGAATTCAGCGGCCGCCCATGCCTTCCGAAGTCTTGTGCACGTGATCGGAGCTCGAGTTCCCGCCGACTTCGTTGAAAAACTGTGAACGATGTCTTGCGACATGACATTGGTGGACCCGAGGGGATTCGAACCCCTGACCTTCAGACTGCCAGTCTGACGCGCTCCCAACTGCGCCACGGGCCCACGCGAGGGTGATCGCGGGCGATGAATAGATAAAGGATACCGCCGCCTCACGAACGCCCTCGAACGACAGCTACCATCTTCGACGGCTGCCAATCGAAAATCATGCAGACGCGGGAAATCTCGACCAGCGAGCTGAAGGGGGGCGGATTCCTCGCGCTGCCGGATCGCGGCGGGCCCCACCCAGGGGTCGTGGTGATCCACGAGGTGCACGGTCTGAACGAGGACATCCGCAAAATCTCGCGGCGCTTCGCCGACGCTGGATACGCGGCGCTCGCGGTGGACATGTTCACCGGGCGCAACCGCGCGATCTGCATGACTCGTTACATGGCCGGGATGCTGATGGGCTCGGTGAACCGCTACGGCATCGACGATCTCAAGGCGGCCCTGACGTTCCTCGCCAAGAACCCCGCTATCGATGCGCAGCGGCTCGGCGCCATCGGTTTCTGCATGGGTGGAGGTTTCGCGGTCGCGTGGGCATGCACCGATTCCCGCCTGAAGGTGATCGCGCCGTTCTACAGCTCCAACCCCCGGCCCTTGGATGTGGTCAAACGCCTCTGCCCCGTTGTCGGCTCCTACCCGGAGGACGACTTCACAGCCCGCGCTGGTCGCGTCCTCGACGAGGCGTTGACGCGCCACGGCATCGAGCACGACATCAAGATCTACCCCGGAACGCGCCACGGTTTCTCCAATGACCTGCCTACCTACGACTCCGTCGCGGCGGAGGACGCCTGGCGGCGCGTGACGCGGTTTTTCGAGCGGACGATCGGGCGATGAACGTCCTCGTCACGGGCGGGACTGGAACGCTGGGGCGCCACGTCGTGATGCTTCTCCGGCAGTCAGGACACCGCGCCCGGATCCTGAGCCGCGAGCCGCGAGGTCATGTTGACGCGGTGCAGGGCGACCTGAAAACCGGCCAGGGCCTGGCGAAAGCCGTGAACGGCATGGACTCGATCATCCACACGGCATCCGCGACCCGCGAGTCGCTCGCAGGCCGAGCCGTCGATGTGCGCGGCACTCGCCGCCTGCTCACAATGGCGAAGGACGCGGGCACCTCGCATGTGGTTTTCATCTCGATCGTCGGCGTGGACCGCGTGAGCTATCCCTACTACAGGACAAAGCTCAGGGCCGAGAAGGTCGTGCGCGAAGACCTGATTCCGTGGTCGATTCTTCGCGCCACGCAATTCCACCCATACATGGAGCTGATCCTCGGGGGGTTCTCGCGCCTACCTGGCGTAACCGCCATCCCGTTCTCGTGGCAGTTCCAGCCAGTCGACGCCAGGGACGTCGCTCGCCGCGCGGTCGATGCCGTCCTCGAGGGGCCGGCCGGGATGCTGCCCGATTTCGGCGGCCCGGAGGTGCGTGACTTCAAGTCAATCGCACAGTCGTGGCTCGAGGCGCGCAAGTCTCGGCGCCGGCTGGTCAACCTGTGGCTGCCGCTGAAGGGAAGCCGCCAGGTCGCGGCTGGAGGCCTTTTGTGTCCCGATCACCGCGACGGAACGCTGACATTCGATCAATATCTCGCTGAGAGGTACGCGCTGTGATGACAAGGCTCGTCGAACGATTCGGCCGGACCGGCTTTGCCGCGCTCTCAAGTCTGATCTGGGCGCTGCCGATGGCGGCGTGGGCCGGCTCGGCCGACCTCTCACCCATCGACAAGACCGCGTATCCGTGGGTCGCACTTGGGATCGGCCTGGTGATGCTCGCGGTTTGGATCGTCCTGCTGACGCGGCTGGGCGCCGTCCCTGTCACGGCGCGCCAGCGCCGCTTCGACCTGCAGCAGATGTCGCGGTCGGAAAAACGGTGGACGCTCGCGGTCGCCGCCTTCATCACTGGGCTCATTGCGTGGCTGAACGGGGCGGCAACCGTCGACTGGACCCCACTCGGGACCGCAATCGGGGCGGGCAAGGTCGGACCCATCTTGCTGGCCGCTGCCCTCGCTGCGTTTGTCATCGCCATGGTGGCGGGGACCGCATGGAGCTGGCGACGGGAGTCAGACGCCTACCAGCGAAGACTCCGCCGGGCCGTCCGAGCCTGAGGTTCGCGTCCTTATATGTGTAAGGGGCCGACCTAGATATGCGTAAGGGGCAGACCTAGGTCGTTTCGGCCTTCCGGGCCAGGTTCGAGAGCAGCGTGCCGAACTCCTTGGAGACCTGCGGACCGAGCATGCCTCCCATGACCGGGCCGAGCGGTCCGCCGACCTCGACCGTCTGACTTATTTTGGTTTTGGCGCCCGCGGGCTCGATGCGGCAGTTGAAGCGAAACCGGGTCCCGGGGACGACGCTCGTGAGCAGCGCGAAGCTGTGTCCGGGTTGGACGTCGACCAGCTCCATCTTGTGATGCTGTCCCGCATTGGTATTCATGACCCCCGTGGTGCCCGACGCAAATCCGCCCTCCCAGTCCATCGTCGAGACATTCGGATTCCACTCTCCCCACGTCGACATGTCCGACCACACGCGCCAGACCTTTTCCGGCGAAGCGGTCGTCTCGACGGAGGTGCCGTACTCGCGTGCCATCGCGCAGGTCCTCTTCTTCTTCAGGCAGACCGCGCGGCAGCGAACCGCTCATGGGGCAGCTCGATGATGTCGCGCGTCTTCAGGAAGTTCAAGGTCACGACGCTGACCACCAGGAGCACCGCACCGAACAGCTCTATCGGGCGCAATGGCGCGGCCTGTCCGACCGGGGCCGGCAGCGAGAAGATCAGGAACAGCGCCAGCGGATAGCCGAGCTCGGCGATCGTCGCCAGCGAGGCCGGGGTGTTGGAAAGCGCGAGGTAGTAGAGCAGCATGGCGACCAGGCCCGGCACCAGCACGATGCCCAGGAAGCTGGGCAGCTGGCTGACCGAGTAGCCGCTGAAAGCGGCTCCGCCCTTGTCCACGAGCACGATGACCAGGAGCACGGGCAACGCCAGCACGAAGCGCATGCTGGTCGTGACCGGGAAGCTGACGTCCTGCAGGGCATAACGGCCGAGCACCGTCCCGCCCGCCCACATGATCACCGCCCCCAACACGAGGGCGCCTGCGACCAGCTCTGGGTTGCGGATCTGCCACGGCGCTGTCGGATCGTCGGCGAAGACGATGAGGTAGACGCCCACGAGGGCGATCGCCGCCAGAGGCCAGAAGCTGCGCTTGCGGCGCTCACCCAAAAAGATCCGCGCGAACGCGATCCCAAAGATCGGCTGCAACAGGTAGAGCAGGTAGACCTCGTGCAGGACGTCGAAGTTCGGCGCGGCGGGATTGGCGAACGAGTAGCCGATCGCCTTTGTGAAGAGCACGGTGGCCACGGCCTGGGGTCCGATCGCGATCGCGGCCAGGGCCAGCCAGCGACGGCCGCTCAGACGGCGCAACGAGGCGCCGTTGGCGATGAGCACCGGCACGAGGCAGATGCTGATCAGCAGGTCCTCGACCAGCACGATCTGGCCTGAGCTGAGCTGCTTGGTCAGGCCCGGCCGGAAGTAGGCATCGAACGCCCAGAGCGCTGCTGCCACACCTACCAGCACGACCGAGCCCGCTTCCAGGAACCGCGAACGAGGCGCCGAGAGACTCACGCTATGAGGTTATCCGGTTGCGGTGGCCGGCTATTCCACGCCTATGTCGCCACGACCTCGTCTTCGGCCACATTCGTCTCCAGGGATACCTCGGGATGTTGCACCACGTAGATCTCCTCAATCCGGTCGTGGCCCTCCAGCCGACGTTTCCCCACCGACGCCAGGACGATGTCCGGCCGCAGGATGTCGGCGACGATCGAGTAGGTCGTCTCGGAGACCAGGATCTGATTCCCCACCGCTCGCCGCCGCAGCTTGGCGCACCGGTTGACCGCCGGGGATCGATAGTCCCGGTCCACGGCGTCCGCCTCCCCGGTCAGAACGGCCATCCGCACGGACACCGACAGGCGGTCGGGCCATGGCTCCGCCTGGATCGCCTGCTGCGCGTCCACCGCCGCGACGACCGCATCCGTCGCCCGCAGGAATACAGCGAAGAACGAGTCACCCTCGCCCCGTTCCTTCAGCACGATTCCACCGTTCGCCTCGATCGCCGCGGTCAAAAGCTCGTCGTGCCGCCGCATCGCCTGGTACATCGACGCTCGGCTCTGCAGCCACATCGAGGTGGACTCGACGACGTCTGTCATCAAGAAGGTGACGATGCCGTCGGGCAGCGACGCGCCCTCCTCGACCTTGAACGCCGTCCCTGGCGCCGTTGTGGTCGTGCCCTCGGCCGCCGCACGCGGCACAAGTGAGCTCTGGACGATGAGAAAGTCGTCAATGCCGTGCACCCGCCGGAAGAAGTGCACGTTGTAGGAGGGCTGGAAGGTCCACGTCTCGTAATCGGCGCTGAAAGAGCCCTCGCGGCACACGTCGGGCACTTGCGCGACCAGAAGGCCGAGCTTCGTCAGCGCGAGCGGGTCGAGCCCGAGGCTGGATGCGATCGCGTCGCTTGCGAGAGGACGGTCCTCCTGGTCCGCGGCCACCGCGACGTGAACCAACTGGACAAAGTTGTCGAGGTCGGCCTGCGGTTCGTCGAACCGCTGCAACTGGTCGATCGTGAGCCGGAGCTCGATGCCCTCGCCCGCGCTGTTTCCGTTAATCGCGGCCCCCGCGCCGTTGGCGTGACCATCGCTCGCCGCGCGCGCCACGGCCGCCGCGAGCACGCTCTCGTACGAGTCCGCCACCGCGAATTCTCGCGTCGCGCTTCGGTACATCTCGCCGACTGAAGGCCATCTGCCCGCGGCCACGAAGTGGTTGGCCGACACGTGCTCGTAGAGCCACGTCGATCCGCTCAGGCCAAGGTCCAGGTTGAGGGCGACCTGGAGGAAGTCGACCGCGGTCCGGTACAGCTCGCTCACCACCGTGAGCGGATCCGCATCCGCGACGCGGATCTCGCGATCGAGGCCCGCGGAATGGTTGGCGCGCGAGGCACCCTCGGCGTATGAGAAAAGCTCGACCCCGACCAGCTCCCCGTGGTTGCGGAGTCGGATGCGGGATTGGGAAACCCGTGGCCCGGGGCCACCCAGCTCGGGCGAGTCGACCACGTGCACGTGCCCGCCCGGCCCCGATGAGCGCTGGATCGGCGCACGCAGTTCCGAGATCAACGCGTAGAAGCGCTGAATGAAGACGAGCGACTCGCGGCCGCGCCCGACGTCGAACGTGTCCTGGCGCACCGCGCGCAGGTCCGCCTCCCAGGCGGCGATCAGCGCGCTACGCAAACCGACGACCCCCGGCTGCATGCTTCCTTCCCTCAAGGGCGGCCCGATTTCCCCCGGTGGGTCCCCCTGAGCGTGAAAGGTTAGAGCCTTCTGCTCCGCACCAGCACCCCTTACGCGTGCCCAGCCATACTGCATCTGGGGATCGAGTTCAAGCCGGCTCGAAAGAGAACGGTTCCAAGCACTTCGAGGAGGCGCGATGAGTGACGTGACGCCCGGCGGCCATGCCATCGAGACCCTTCAGGTCGAGGAGCGCCGCTACAAACCTGACCCCGCCTTCAGCAAGCAGGCCAACGCCAAGCCGGGCATCTACAAAAAGGGATTCGATGAGTTCTGGACGGAGGAGTCCAAACGAATCTCGTTCTTCGAGCCCTGGAACCAGCTCTACGAGTGGAAGCCCCCCTACGCCAAGTGGTTCGTCGGGGGCAAGCTGAACATTTGTTACAACTGCGTCGACCGCCACGTCGAATCAGGTCACAAGGACAAGGTCGCCTATTTCTGGGAGGGCGAGCCGGAAGAGGATCGCCGCGAGATCACGTTTGGCCAGCTCCAGAAGGACGTTGTGCGCTTCGCCAACGCCTTGAAGAAGCTCGGCGTCAAGAAAGGTACTCACGTCGGGATCTATATGGGGATGATCCCCGAGCTGCCGGTCGCGATGCTCGCGTGCACGCGCATTGGGGCGCCGTTTACGGTCGTCTTCGGCGGGTTCAGCGCCGAGTCGCTGTCCGGCCGCATGAACGATATGCAGTGCGAGCTGCTCATAACGCAGGACGAGGGCTGGCGGCGCGGCAACAGGGTGCCCCTCAAGGCCAACGCCGACGCGGCCCTCGAAGCCTCCCCCACAGTGACGCGATGCGTGGTCGTCAGGCGCACTGGTGGCGACGTCCACATGCTGCAGGGTCGGGACGTGTGGGCGCACGACGTACTCCAAGACGTGAGCGACGACCCTGAGACCTGCGCGTGCGAGCCGATGGATTCGGAGGACCTGCTGTACCTTCTCTATACCAGCGGCACCACGGCCAAGCCGAAGGGCATCATTCACACCACAGCCGGCTACCTCGTCGGCGTGGCTTCGACGCATCACTACATCTTCGATGTCAAGCCGAGCTCGATCTACTGGTGCGCAGCCGACATCGGATGGGTGACGGGTCACAGCTACATCGTCTTCGGCCCGCTCGCCAACGCGACCACCGGCATCATCTACGAGGGCACTCCCGACTTCCCCGACAAGGACCGCTGGTGGAAGATCGTCGAGCGCTACAAGCCGGACATCCTCTACACGGCGCCGACCACGATACGCACACACATGAAGTGGGGCCCCGAGTACGCCCAGAGATACGACCTCAGCTCGCTAAGGGTCCTCGGCACAGTCGGCGAGCCGATCAACCCCGAGGCTTGGGTCTGGTATCGCGAGCACGTCGGCGGGAACCGCACACCGGTGGTCGACACCTGGTGGCAGACCGAGACCGGGATGATTCTCATCACACCACTGCCCGGCATCACGACGCTGAAGCCAGGTTCGGCGACGCAGCCTTTTCCCACGGTCGACGCGGCTGTTTACAACAACGCGGGGGAAACTGTGCCGCCCGGCGGCGGCGGGTACCTCGTCATCCGCAAGCCGTGGCCCGCCATGCTGCGCGGGATCTACGGCGACCCCGAGCGCTACCAGCAGACGTACTGGAGCCGCTGGAAGGACACCTACTTCGTCGGCGACGGCGCACGAGTCGACGAGGACGGCGACTTCTGGCTGCTGGGGCGCGTCGACGACGTGATGAACGTCTCCGGGCATCGCATCTCAACGATCGAGGTCGAGAGCGCGCTCGTCAGCCACCCCGCCGTGGCCGAGGCTGCCGTCGCCGGTCGCAACGACGCGCAGACCGGCCAGGCCATCGTCGCCTTCGTCACTTTGAAGGGCGGCAAGGACGGCTCGCCAAAGATGCTCAAGGAGCTGCGCGACCACGTCGGCAAGGTCATCGGCAAGTTCGCGGCGCCCGCCAACATCGTGTTCACGCCTGAGCTTCCTAAGACGCGCTCCGGGAAGATCATGCGCCGCCTGCTCCGCGACGTGTCAGAGAACCGGCCGCTGGGCGACACGACCACCCTCGCCGACCCGGCGGTCGTGGCAGAGCTTGCGCGGCGCGGCAAAGAGGAAGCTTCGAAAGAAGAGTCGTAAGAGCAGAATTCCGTCCGTGACCGCTGAGAGCGCCATCGCCGAACCACCGGCGGTCATGACAGCAGTTGCGCCTCGCCGCCGTCGGGCGAAGCTCCCCCTCCTCAACCTCGTGGGCGCGGCGATCGTCTCGGCGGCGGTGCTCTATGTCTCGTTCTTCCCGGTCGCCGGGCTGCCCGCGCTCGGAGCCGCGTTCAACCCGACGACTGGCGCGTGGACGATGGCCGCCGACGCCCAGGTGACCGACCGCATGCTTCACCTCAGCGGTCTCCAGCAGCCGGTCCGCGTCGTGCTCGAGAAGGACGGCACCGCACACGTCACCGCCCGGACCGACCACGACCTGTTCGTTGCCACCGGCTATGTGCACGCGAAGTTCCGCCTCTTCCAGATGGACCTCTTGCGCCGGCAGGGCGCGGGGCGGCTGTCTGAAATCGTCGGCAAGGTCGCCCTCGACACCGACCGGTTCGAGCTGCAGCTGGGACTTCTGCGGACCGCGGAGCTCGAGTGGGCGCAGCTGCCCGCCAGCGATCCGTTGCGCGACGCGCTGCTTGCCTACGCGCAGGGGGTGAACGACAGGATCACTGAGGCCGAGTCCACCCATCAGCTCGACGCGATGTTCACCTTGCTCGGATACCACCCGCAACCATGGACGCCAGTTGATTCGCTGCTGGTCAAAGGCGACATGACGCAAACGCTCAACTTCACCGACACGCCGCTCGTGATGGCGCTTCTGAACAAGTCGCTGGGCACCGACCTCGCGTCGGAGTGGTTCCCAATCCTGCCGCCCAACCAGCAAGCGCCTTACGACCCTGGTCCCTACGGCAAGGTTGAACCGCCCCAAGGCATCGCCACGATGACGGCGATGACCGACGCACAATCGGCCTCGGCGCAGGCTGTCTACGAAAGACTCGCCGCGCTGCCGGCCGGTCTTGTCTCGAAAGGGGGCGCCAGCAACAACTGGGCGGTCGCGGGCGCGAAGAGCGCGAGCGGCGGCGCGTTGCTCGCGGGCGATCCCCACCTCCACCTCACCCTGCCGGCCATCTGGTTCCAGCTGACCCAGGAGTCGCCTGGCTTTCACACCTCCGGCGTAAGCATCCCTGGCACACCAGGAGTGCTGATCGGCCACAACCAGCACATCGCGTGGAGCCTGACCGACGCCCAGAACCAGCAGACCTTCTTCTATATGGAGAAGGAGGACTCCAAAACGCATCCGGGAATGTACTTCTGGAACGGCGCCTGGAGGAAGTACATCACGGTCTCTTATCAAATTCCAGTCCTGGGTGGTGCGACCGAGCACCTGACCGTGAAGTGGAGCGTCCACGGACCAGTCATCTCGGAACGAGGTCAGACCACTTCAGTGTGGTGGAGCGGCAACCTACCTTCGCAGGACCTCGGCGTGCTGATGAACGCCGGCCGCGCGAGCAACTGGCAGGAGTTTCGCGAGGCCCTTCGCGGCTGGTACTCGCCCACCCACAACTTCGTCTACGCCGACGACAAAGGCAACATCGGTTTGATCTCCGCGGGCTACTACCCGCAGGTGGCCAAAGGCCAACCCTGGATGCCGATGCCAGGCACCGGCGAGTACGACGTGACCGGCACCATCCCGTACGACGACATCCCGCAGGCGTACAACCCGCCCGACGGCATCATCTGGTCCGCCAACCAGCGGCAGGTCACGAGCAGCTACCCGTACTACATCGGCACCGCGTCGAACTTCTTCGATCCCGGCTACCGCGCGAACGAGATCCACCGCGTGCTCAGCCAGCCGGGCAAGCTCAGCGCGAGCGACATGCAGGCGCTGCAGACCGACACGCATGATTTCCTCGCATCGGAGATCGTCCCCGTGCTACTCCAGTCCCTGTCCAAGGAACAGCTCACGCCGCAGGAGTCGACCATTGTGCAGCTGCTGCGAAATTGGGACTTCAGGATGGAGATCAACTCTTCCGCGGCGACGATATGGAGCTACTTCTACGGGTGGTACGTCTATGAGGTCTTCAATCCGTGGTGGAAATCGAGAGCTGTGCCGGTGGAGATGCAGGAGATCAGTGACACACTCGACCAGGACCTCGAGGCATGGACGCTTCACGACCCGTCTAACCGCGCCTTCAGCGCGCCGGGCGTCGGGTCACGCAGCGCGGCGGACGCGCAGAGGGCTGCCTTTCACAAGATGATTCCGCAGATCGCGAAGGATTTGGGCAAAGATCCGAACTCGTGGACATGGGGCAGGGTCCACCTGCGCGTTCTGGAGAACCTCGCCGAGGTCAAAGGACTCAATTACGGGCCTCGACCCGACCGTGGTGACGGCAGGACGCCCCTAGCGGCCGGCGACTATCCATCAACCCACGGACCTAGCTGGCGCATGGTGGTCGACTGGGGTTCGGGCACTTTCCAGGGCATCTACCCGGGCGGCCAGAGCGAGAATCCTGCCTCGGACTGGTACATGGATCGCGTCGACACGTGGTTCGCCGGCCGGCTCAACCCGATGCTCACCGCGGAGCAGGCCGTGGCCGCGGGCGGAATCCGGACATGGGACATGCGGCCGTGAGGCGCTACGTCGCGATCTTCCTCGCCGCGCTTCTGGCGCTGGCCGGGGTGTTGCTCGGCCTTTGGTGGGCGCCATTTGTGATCGGGGTCGCGCTCGGCGCGCTCGACCGACGCGCCCGGATCGTCGTCCCCCCGGGCGCCGCCATCGGCCTGATCGCCTGGGCGATCCCATTGGCGGCCGTCCACATCCAGTACGGATTGGGCCCGACGACAAGGAGCCTGGCGGCGATCATGGGCTTCGACCACCAAGGCGTGCTGCCGGTAGTCCTGACGCTGCTGGTCGGCACGTTGCTAGGGGCAACCGGCGCCTGGCTGGCCAGCGCCGGCCGATCAGCTCTTACTTCAGCCCGAACCGGAACGTAATCGTCGACCCGTCGTCGAGTGTGATCACGTAGATGTAGGTGTGATTCGGGGATAGGTTTTTTGTCGAGATGTTGAAGATCCACTGCTGATCGGTCGAATCCCAACGGAACGCAGTATCTGGCGTTGTCGAAACGATCGTCTCATTGACTCCGGTAGCGGTTCCGGCGATGTCAGTGGAGACGAAGGTGCGGACAACTCCCGATTGCCCGATCGACTTGCTCGGTTGCAGGATGACGTGACCGGCGTCGCCCGCGCATGTGCCCGAGCCGGCGTACAAGATCTGGAACGTCCCGCCGCTGAAGCCGATCGCGTAGTTATTGCCTGAGTTGCCGTCGCTCACGGTCAGCGTGCCCTGCCTGATCCCGTAAGAGCCGACAGTCTCACCCGCATCCCGCGTAACAGCGCCCGTCCAGGCGTCTCCGGCGCCCAGCGCCCCCGACGTGACGGCATATGTCAGCGGGGGATCACCCGCGCCAAGTGTCTTCGACTTGTCATCTGCCTTCACCGCGATCGGGCGGGCGGTGATGATTGCGGTGGTGGTCGCGGTTGAGTTGGTCAGGGTGTAATTGCTCGCGTCGGACCCCGAGATCGTGATCCCTGATACCGACACCGTCTTGCCGATGCCGATGTTCCTGTCCGCGAAAGCGGCGCTCACGTAACTAGGCGAGACGATGTCGCCGGTGACGTTGTCAGTGGAGAGCGTGACGGTTGCCGCTGTGGTGCCATCGTAGATCCGATTGACTCCGGTGGCGCTGACATGCAGGTCTCGGCGCGAGATGCTGGCCGTGGTGATGGCGGTCATGTTGGTCAAGTTGTAGTTGCCGGCATCCAGGCCCGAGATCGAGATCCCGCTCACCGAGACCGGCTTGCCGGCGCCCACGTTTTTGTCCGCGAACAAGGCCGCCGCGTAGGCGGGTGTCACATCGTCACCTGACAGCCCGTCGGTCGCCAGGTTGACGGCCGCGGTCGCGTTCCCGTTGTAGATCTTGCCGATGCCGCTGGCGGTCACCGTCAGGTCTTTCCGGGTGATGTTCGCCGTGGTCGCCGCGTTCGTGTTGGTCAGGTTGTAGTTCACCGCGTCGGCGCCCGAGATCGAGATCCCGCTGACCGAGACCGCCCTGCCCGTGCCCACGTTCTTGTTCGCGAAGGAGTCGCTGGTGTAGGCCGCCGAGACATCATCCGCGCCCAGCTTGTCGCTCGTGAGCGTGACCGTGGCCGTCGCATTGCCGTCGTAGACCTTGCCCACCCCGTGCGCGCTCACGACCAGACCATCTTGCCCGTGCCCACGTTCTTGTCTGCGAAGGAGGCGCTGCCAGAGCTCGCCACCACGTAGTCCCCGCCCAGCTTGTCGCTCGAGAGCGTCACCGTCGCGGCCGTCGTCGTGTCGTAGATCTTGTTGACGCCGACCGCGCTCACGTCGAGGTCGCGGGCCGTGATGTTGGCCCTGGTCGCGGCTGTCGTGTTCGCCAGGTGATAGTTGCCGGCGTCGGTCCCCGAGATTGAGATCCCGCTCACCGAGACCGCCTTGCCGGTGCCCACGTTCTTGTCCGCGAAGGCAGCGCTTGTGTACGACGGCGTGACATGGTCGCCCGCCACCTCGTCGTCGGCGAGCGTGACCGTCGCCGCGGCCGTCGTGTCGTACTCCCTGTTCACCCCGGTCGCGGTGACGTGCAGCTCGCGGGCCGTGATGTCGGCGGTGGCGCTCCCGGTCGTGTTGGTCAGGTGGTAGTTGCCGGCATCGCCACCACCGATCGTAATCCCGCTCACCGAGACCGCCTTGCCGTTGGCGACATTCTTGTCCGCAAAGGAGGCCGTGGTGTAGGCCGGAGTCACGGAGTCGCCCAGCAGCTTGTCCGTCGACAGCGTCACGGTCGCAAGCGTGCCCCCGTCGTAGACCTTGTTCACACCATCGGCGGTCACCGCCAGGTCGCGCTGTGAGATGTTCGCCGTGGTCGTCGTCGTGGTGTTAACCAGGTGATAGTTGCCGGCGTCGGTCCCCGAGGTCGAGATTCCGCTCACCGAGACCATCTTGCCCGTGCCCACGTTCTTGTCTGCGAAGGAGGCGCTGCCAGAGCTCGCCACCACGTAGTCCCCGCCCAGCTTGTCGCTCGAGAGCGTGACCGTGGCGGCCGCCGTCGTGTCGTAGATCTTGTTGACGCCGAGCGCGCTCACGTGGAGGTCGCGGGCCGTGATGTTGGCGCTGGTCGCGGCTGTCGTGTTCGCCAGGTGGTAGTTGCCGGCGTCGGTCCCCGAGATTGAGATCCCGCTCACCGAGACCGCCTTGCCGGTGCCCACGTTCTTGTCGGCGAAGGCAGCGCTTGTGTACGACGGCGTGACATGGTCGCCCGCCACCTCGTCGTCGGCGAGCGTGACCGTCGCCGCGGTGGTCGTGTCGTACCCCTTGTTCTCGCCGTGAGCGCTTACGTGCAGGTCGCGCGCCGTGACTGCTGCAGTTGTCGCGGCGGTCGAGCTCGTGAGGTGGTAGTTGCCGGCGTCGCCACCCGTGATCGTGATCCCGCCCACCGAGACCGCCTTGCCGCTGGCGACATTCTTGTCCGCAAACGAGGCGCTGCCGTAGTGAGCTGTCACATCGTCGCCGCCGATCTTGTCCGGCGACAAGGTCACCGTGGCGCTCGTGTTCCCGTCGTAGATCTTGTCGATGCCGGTCGCGGTCACCGCCAGGTCCTTCCGGGTGATGTTCGCCGCGGTTGCCGCGGCCGTGTTGGCCAGGTTGTAGTTGGTCGCATCGGCGCCCGAGATCGAGATCCCGCTCACCGTGATCGCCTTGGCCGTGCCCACATTCTTGTCCGCGAAGGAGGCGGCCGTGTAAGCGGGCGTCACGTAATCGCCCGGTAGCTTGTCGGTCGCCAGGTCTACTGTCGCGGCGGTCGTCGCGTCGTAGGTCTTGTCGATGCCGGTCGCGGTCACCGCCAGGTCTTTCCGGGTGATGTTCGCCGTGGTCGTGGCGGTGCTGTTGGTCAGGTTGTAGTTGGTCTCGTCGGCGCCCGAGATGGCGATCCCGCTGACCGTCACGGTCTTGCCGTCGCCGGCGTTCTTGTCAGCAAACGCTGCGCCCGAGTAGTCCGCGGCGACGTCGTCACCGGCGACCTTGTCGGTCGACAGATGGGCGATCGCGTCGGCGTTGCCCTCGTAGACCTTGTTGTCAGCCGTCGCGGTGACCGCCAGGTTGCGCGGCGTGATGTTGGCGGTGGCATTCGCGGTGGCATTGGTCAAGTGGTAGTTGTGGGCGTCGACCCCGGTGATCGTGATCCCGCTCACCGAGATAGCCTTGCCGTTGGCGACATTCTTGTCGGCGTACGAGGCGTCGCCGTAGTGACCTGTCACGTCGTCCCCGCTGATCTCGTCCGTCGAGAGACTCACCGTGGCGCTCGTGTTCCCGTCGTAGATCTTGTCGATGCCGGTCGCGGTCACCGTCACGTCCTTGCGGGTGATGTTCGCCGTGGTCGCCGCGGTCGTGTTGGCCAGGTTGTAGTTGGTCGCATCGACACCTGTGATCGAGATTCCGCTCACCGACACCGCTTTGCCCGTGCCCACATTCTTGTCGGCGAACGCAGCGCTTGTGTGTGACGGTGTGACGGCGTCGCCAGGGACCTCGTCGTCGGTGAGCGTGACCGTCGCCGCGGTCGTGGTGTCGTATTCCTTGTTCACCCCAGTCGCGGTGACGTGCAGATCGCGCGGCGTGATGTCGGCCAATGTCGTGTTGACGTGCGCTGAATAGTTGCCGGCATCGGCGCCGGCCAGCACAAAGCCGGTACCCGTGACCGTCTTGCCATCCCCGACGTTCTTGTCCGCGAATGAAGCCACTACGCCAGAGTGGTCACAACCCAGATCGTCGCCCTCGACGCCTATCGCAGAGCAGCTGAGGATAGTCGCGGCATTCGCGCCGTCGTACGTCTTGTCGTCAGCGCTGAAGTAGAGCTCGACGCCCAGCGGGCTGATGCTGGCTGTGGTGCTGGCGGTCGTATTGGTCAAGTTGTAGTTGCCGGCGTCCAAGCCCGAGATCGAGATCCCGCTCACCGAGACCGGCTTGGCGGTGCCCACGTTCTTGTCCGCGAACGAGGCGGCGGTGTAGGCGGCCGTCACATCGTCACCTGAGAGCCTGTCGGTGGCCAACGTCACCGTGGCGGTCGCGTTCCCGTTGTAGATCTTGTCGATGCCGCTCGCAGTCACCGTCAGGTCTTTCGGACTGATGTTCGCCGTCGTCGCCGCGTTCGTGTTGGTCAAGTTGTAGTTTTGCGAAGGAGGCGCTGGTGGAGGCCGCCGAGACATCATCCGAGCCCAGCTTGTCGCTCGAGAGCGTGACCGTGGCCGTCGCGTTGCCGTCGTAGACCTTGTCCACCCCGTGCGCGCTCACGACGAGATCCTTGCGGGTGATGTTCGCAGTGGTCGCCGCCGTCGTGTTGACCAGGTGGTAGTTGGCCGCGTCGGCGCCCCAGATCGAGATCCCGGTCACCGAGACCGCCTTGCCCATACCCACGTTCTTGTCGGCGAAGGAGGCGCTGGCGGAGCTCGCGACCACGTAGTCCGCGCCCAGCTTGTCGCTCGAGAGGCTGACCGTGGCCTCCGTCGTCGTGTCGTAGATCTTGTTGACGCCGAGCGCGCTCACGTGGAGGTCGCGGGCCGTGATGTCGGCGGTGGTCGCGGCGGTCGTGTTCGTCAGGTGGTAGTTGCCGGCGTCGGTCCCCGTGATCGTGATCCCGCTCACCGAGACCGCCTTGCCGTTGGCGACACTCTTGTCCGCGAACGAGGCGCTGCCGTAGTGAGCTGTCACGTCGTCGCCGCCGATCTTGTCCGTCGACAGCGTCACCGCGGCGCTCGCGTTCCCGTCATAGACCTTGTCCACGCCGCTCGCGGCGACGCTCAGGGCGTGCGGAGCGATGTTCGCGATGGTGCCGGCAGTCATGTTGGTCAGGTTGTAGTTGCCGGCGTCTGCGCCCGAGATCGTGATCCCGCTCACCGAGACCGCCTTGCCCGTGCCGACATTCTTGTCCGCGAACGCGGACCCGGTGTAGGCGGGCGTCACGTCATCGCCTGACAACTTGTCAGTCGCCAGGGCTACTGTCGCGGCGGTCGTCGCGTCGTAGGTCTTGTCGATGCCGGTCGTGGTCACTGTCAGGTCTTTCCGGGTGATGTTCGCGGTGGTCGTGGTGGTGGTGTTGACCAGGTTGTAGTTGGTCGCGTCGGCGCCCGAGATGGTGATCCCGCTCACTGTCACCGTCTTGCCGTTGCCGACGTTCTTGTCGGCAAACATTGCGGAGGAGTAAGCCGCGGTGACTGCGTCGCCGGAAACCTTGTCCATGTTCAGCGTGGCCGTGGCATACGCCGTCGCGTCGTAGGTCTTGTCCGCCACCACGGCCGTCACGTGCAAGTCGCGCCGGCTGATGTCGGCGGTAGCCGTGTTGACAGTGAACGAGTAGTTCGCCGCATCCGCACCCGCGAGCGTGAACCCGGTCCCCGTCACCGTCTTGCCGACCCCCACGTTCTTGTCGGCGAACGTTGCCGTAGCCACCGAGCGGTCGCACGTGACGTCATCACCGGTCACGGCGCCGCTGACCGAGCATCCGGTGATCGTCGTGGCGGTGATTCCGTCGTAGGTTCTCGTCGGCGCCGTGAAATTGATGACGGCGCCTTTGCTAGTGATGTTCGCTGTGGTGCTCGCCGTCGTGTTTGTCAGGTTGTAGTTCCCGGCCTCAGCGCCGGAGATCGTGATCCCGCTGACGCTGACCGTCTTACCGATCCCAACGTTCTTGTTCGCGAATGACGCACTCGTGTAGCTCGCCGAGACGGTATCTCCAGCTAGCTTGTTCGTCGACAGCGTCACGGTGGCGGTGGGGTTGCCGTCGTAGAGCTTGTTCAGGCCGGTCGCCGTCACCGCCAGATCGCGCTGAGTGATGTTGGCGCTGCTGGCGTTGATTGTCCCGATCGAGTAGTTGCCTGCCGCTGACCCGGAGAGTGTGAACCCAGACGCCGTCACCGTCTTGGCGTTGCCGACGTTCTTGTTGGCGAACTGCGCGACGGCGGCGCTCGAGACGCAGCTCACATCCTCCGTGCCGACTACGCCGCCGAGAGAGCAGCCAACGATCGACGCGTTGGTTGTCGAGTCATAAGTCTTGTTAGAGGTCGTGAAGTTGACGGTCAGGCTTTTTGCCGTGATGTTCGCCGTGGTCGTCGAGGACGTCGACGACAGAACGTAATTGGTGGCCGCTGTACCGGCGAGTTTGAGCCCGGTCACCGTCACCGTCTTGCCGTTGCCGACATTCTTGTCGACGAAGTTCGCCGACGCCGTGGACGTATCGCAGGTGACGCTGTCCGCGCCCAGGACACCGCTCAGGGAGCAATTCGCGATTGTCGCTGTTGTGCCCCCGTCGTAAGCCTTGGAGTTTGCGGTCACTACTGCGGTCACCGACCTCGGGTTGATCGTCAGCGACGCCGTGGCCGATGCCGGGGCGAGTAACGAGTCACCTGCAAACGTGGCGCTGACACCCGTCGTGTAAGTTCCGGCACTGATGCCGACGAGGCCCGCGGTCGGCAGGGTCGCTACCCCTGAGGAGTTCGTGGTCGCCGTTCCTACGGATGTTCCGTTCAGCGAGAACGAGATTGTCTTGCCACTGACGGATCCGCTCGAGGAAAGCGTGGCTAGCAAGTTCGTGACTGTGCCGCCATACGTTCCGCTCGCGTTCTGAACTGTGAGGGTTGAAGCATTGACCACAGTGAGCGGTATTGACGCGCTGTCCGAGCCGTCGTAATTGCCGTCCGAGTCTGCGAAATGGACGTGGTAGCTGTAGCTACCCAGCGAAGTCGCCGAGCAAGTGAAGTGCTGGCTGGTGTTCGCCGTAAAACTGAATCCCGATCCAGTTGTCTGCGCAGCGCTGACCGGCACGCTCGCCGGCGAACAGCTCAGCGTTCCTAGGCCGCTGTCTTTGACCAGTGTCACAGTGCCGGTCGCTGTCTTGCCCGTGACACCTCGGTTGGAGGAGGCGGTCCAGCTCACGATTGTCTGGCCGACTGGCGTGATCGAGCTCGCAGAGGCCGCGGCAGACGTGGTGGTCGTTGCGGGACCGATCGTCAGCGGCAGGCACGAGCTCGAGCTCTTCATATGGGTGTTGTCGCCGGCATAGTCGGCCTCAACAAAGAAGCTCCCCGCGGGCGGCAGCGCGCCGAACGAGTAACGTCCCGCGTTTTGTCCGCTCGTTGCGGTGGGCGCCGTACCGAGCGCCACCAGAAGTTGTCCACTGGAGCACGAGCTATTCGAGTACGTAGCCAGGCTGACCGTTGCTCCGCCGAGCGGGACGCTCAGGTTGGTGGCGTCGTCGGTCAGGAGCCCGGACATCACGACGGCAGTACCGTACGAACCCGGGGACGTGAAGCTCAGATCGATGGATGTCTTGTCCTGAGGGTCGAACTGGGTGGAAGCCGTCAGGCCCGACGTCTTGCCCGTGGCCGTGACGTCGTAGAGACCGGGGACGGTTGCGCTCAGGATGAACTGGTAGGTCAAGCTCCCCGCTCCGTCGGTCGTCGCGGTGCCCTGGTCGACGACCGTGGCCGCGGGGTCGGTCGTGACCAGGTCCACGACCTCGGTCGGCCCGAACCCGTCGCCCGTCACCGTGACCGTGTCCCCGTTCTGGTACACGAAGAGGTCGGTCTGGATCGTCGCCGCAATCGCCGCCATCGGGGCCAGCGTCTGGGCCACCAGCAGGAAGCCGACGCCCAAGACCACGAGTGGTTCCCACACCCTCCTCGTGGTCTCGTGCGCAGACGGACGTACAACGCGACGTTGCCGGTACATCGCTGAGGTGGGCAAACTACGGCAACCCCGGCTGGGCAGCCATGGGACATTTGGCCTATGAGTTTCCAGTGGGTCGGCTGGCCAATACGAGCCGTTTTGGCCTCCAGCTAGGGAGTTGCGAACGTGAATTTCCAAGCGCCCGTGCGAACGGGGTCACTCACCCAAGCGCCCCACGCCATGGTGCGTTTGTCCCATGAGATTCCATGCCAAACGGCCTCGGAGAGCCGCGGCTTCGTTGCTCGCAACTCGCGCGTTGACGCCGCCCGCACCGGGTGATAGCTTCCCGGACCACATAGACCGCTCGGTTTAGTCAGGGGAGGGGAAGCACTTGGAAACGGCGCACGACGCTGACGTTCGCGATCTCGAGAAGTTTGGGTACAAGCAGGAGCTCCGCCGCGCGCTGGGGGTCTACTCCAGCTTTGCCGTGGCCTTTTCTTATATCTCGCCGTCGACAGGCATCTTCACTCTTTTCATCCTCGGTATTGCGTTGGCCGGACCATTCTTCTGGTGGAGCTGGCCCATCGTCGTCATCGGCCAGCTCATCATCGCGGTCAACTTCGCCGAGATCAGTTCGCACTTCCCGGTTGCGGGCTCCGTCTACCAGTGGACCAAGTACCTGTCCAACCGCACCTACTCGTGGTTCACAGGTTGGATCTACCTGTTCGCGGGCGTGCTGACCGTCGCAGCTGTCGTGGCCACCGTGCCGCTGGTCCTCATCCCTCTGCTCAACAACATGGGCATGAACCTCGGCACCGACGCAGACACCAACCGCAACGTCGCGGCGCTCGTCCTGTTAAGCACGACCTTGCTGAGCATCTTCGGGGTCCGGCTGGTCGCGATCGTCAACAACACCGGCGTCGTGTTCGAGATCCTGGGCATGGTCGTCTTCGCCGTGATCCTCATCCTCTTCTATCACCACCAATCGGTTTCGGTCTTCACCGACACGAGCTATCTCGGCACGAGCAACCAGACGGGCACGTTCCTCGCCGCGATGTTCATGTCGCTGTTCGTGATCTACGGCTTCGACACGGCGAGCACGCTGGCCGAGGAGACCAAGAACCCGCGGCGCGAGGCGCCGCGCGCCGTGATCGCCGCGGTCATCGGCGCCGCGATCATCGGGGCCATCTTCCTGTTCGCGGTCGTGATCGCGATCCCCGGCCAGATGAGCCAGTTCGTGGCGGACACGGGGGCAGGCAAGTACCCGTTCCCGCTCGTGACCATCATCGAGGCCAACTTCCCGGGGTGGGCCGCCAACCTCTACCTCTTCGTGGTGTTCGCCGCGATCTACGTCTGCTGCCTCGCCATCCAGACCTCGACCATCCGGCTCGCATTCGGCATGGCCCGCGACCGCAAGCTGCCTTTCTCCCAAGTGCTGAGCGGCGTGCACCACACGCTGCACACGCCGATCGGCGCCTGCATCGCGATCGGGGTTCTGGCCGGCCTTCCGCTCCTCTACTACGCAGGCGCCGGGCTGATCGCCATCGGCGCGACCGGCATGATCTACCTCTCCTACATCCTCGGCAACACTGCGATCCTGCTCGCGCGGCTGAAGGGTTGGCCGAAGGACCCCGCCCCGTTCCGGCTAGGCCAGTGGGGCCTCTGGGTCAACATCCTCGGCTTGATCTGGGGTGTCGCCATGGAGATCAACTTCCTCTGGCCGCGAAACCTCGCGGTCGGCAACCAGAACCCGCCGGTGAGCAGCCTGCCGAACCTTCCCAACCTCGGGCCGATCGGAAGCATCCCCTTGTTCGAGGCCACGCTCGCGGTGATCCTGATCGTGGGTTTCGTCTACTGGGCGGTCGCGCAGCGGCGAGCCCTCGACACCAGCGTCGCGACGGCGGAGGCACGCGCCTAGGGAGCGTTTGAGGAAGCAAGCCCGCGCCGTCGTCATCGGTGGAGGTGTCGGCGGCGCGTCCATCCTCTACTGGCTCGCGCGTCTCGGCTGGACTGAGTTGGTCCTGGTCGAGCGCGCGCGGGTCACCAGCGGTTCGACTTTTCACTCCGCGGGGTTGGTCGGACAGCTCCGCGGATCGCTGAGCCTGACCCAGATGATGATGAACTCGGTCGACCTCTACCGAGCCCTCAAGGACGAGGTCGGGCTCGAGACCGGGTGGCATGAGGTTGGATCCCTTCGGCTGGCGTCGAGCCAGGAGCGTATGGAGGAGCTGACGCGCCAGGCGGCCTGGGCGAAGACATTCGGTCTGCCCCTCGAGCTCATCTCCGCCGAAGAGGCGCAGCGCATGTTTCCGCCCATGTCCACCGAGGGCGTTCTCGGCGCGGCGTTCCTCCCCACCGACGGCTACATCGACCCGAGCCAGCTCACCTTTGCCTTGATCGAAGGCGCGCGCCGGCGCGGCGCCGAGATCTGCGAAGACACCCGCGTCACCGGCATCGACGTAGCGAACGGTCGCGTCCGCGGGGTGGTGACGAATCGCGGCGACATTCAGACCGCACTCGTGGTCAACGCGGGCGGGATGTTCGCACCCGAGATCGGCCGGATGGCCGGCGTCACTGTGCCGCTGGTCCCGTTCGCGCACGAGTACCTCATCACCCGGCCGGCCGGCTTGCCTCTCGATATGCCGACCATGCGCGACCCTTCGCTGCTCGTCTACTACCGCCCTGAATCGGGCGGCCTCGTGATGGGCGGCTACGAACGCAACCCAAAACCCTGGGGGCTGGACGGCATCCCGGGCGACTTCAACGGCCGCCTGCTCGAGCCCGACTGGGACCGCTTCGAGCCGCTGATGACCAACGCGGTCGTGCGGACTCCGTCGTTGAAGGACGCGGAGGTCGTCCGCCTCGTCAACGGCCCGGAGGCCTTCACGCCCGACAACGAGTTCATCCTGGGGCCGAGCGAGGTGCGGGGATTCTGGGTCGCCGCGGGCTTCTGCGCGCACGGCCTGGCCGGGGCAGGCGGAATGGGCCGCCTGGTCGCGGAATGGATCGTCGAGGGCCGGCCCGGTCTCGACGCGTGGGAGATGGACTCGCGCCGGTTCGGTCGCGCCTACGCGAGCCGCGACTACACGCTGGCGCGCACGTACGAGGTGTACTCGACCTACTACGACGTCAAGTACCCGGGCCACGAACGGAGCGCCGGACGTCCTCTGCGCGTCTCACCGCTCTATTCGCGGCTGGCTGATCTCGGAGCTGCGTTTGGCGAAAAATCCGGCTGGGAGCGGGTCAACTGGTTCGAGCCAAATGGGACACAAGGCGACCAATCGCTCCGGCCGCACGGCTGGGCGGGACGTCTGTGGTCACCGGCGATCGGCGTCGAGCACAAGGCGTGCCGGGAGGCGGCCGCGATCTTCGACTTCACGTCGTTCGCCAAGATCGAGATAGGCGGTCGCGGCGCCGGGGATTTTCTCGAGAGCCTCGCCGACAACCGGGTCGCCCGCGACGTCGGCCACCTGACCTACACGCAGATGCTCAACGAGGGCGGGGGCATCGAGTGCGACTTCACGATCACCCGGCTCGGCGAGCATCGCTTCCGCATCATCACCGGGACGGCGTTCGGCATGCACGATCTGTCGTGGGTTCGCGACCACGCGCCGGATGACGGCTCGGTCTACGTCGAAGACGTCACTTCTGCCTACGCATGCATCGGCTTATGGGGACCCGATGCGCGCTCGATTCTCGAGAAGCTCACGCCGGCTGACATAACCAACGCGGGGCTTCCCTTCATGACGGCCAAGGAGCTGGCCATCGGGACCGTGCCATGCCTTGCCCTGCGCGTGACCTACGTCGGTGAGCTGGGCTGGGAGCTGTACTGCCCTTCCGAGTTCGGGCTCCGGCTGTGGGACACGCTTCGGGAAGCAGGCCATGACCGCGGCCTCGTTCCCGGCGGCTACAAGGCAGTTGATTCACTGCGGCTCGAGAAGGGCTACCGCGTATGGGGCGCCGACATCGGACCCGAAGTCGATCCTTATGCGGCGGGTCTCGGGTTCTGCGTCAAGCTCGACAAGGGCGACTTCCTCGGCCGCGAGGCGCTCGTCGAGAAACGCGACGCGCCGGCCACCACGAGGCTGGCCTGCCTGGTGCTCGACGAGCCGCGATCCGTGGTTCTGGGTTCAGAACCGGTGAGGGTCGACGGGGCAATCGTCGGGCGGGTGACCAGCGGAGGCTACGGCTACACGGTCGGGCAGTCGATCGCCTACGCGCACATCCCGGCGACGTGCGCGGTGGGTACGCCGATCGAGGTGGACATCTTCGGCACGTGGGTCGGCGGACGCGTGAGCCAAGAGCCGCTGTACGACCCCCGCGGGGCACGCGTCCGAAGCTAGGGTGTCCTCTCCCCTTCAGTGCGAGGGTCGGGGTGAGGGGCGTCTCACCGACCAACGGATAGTCCGGCCAAACCGAACTGAAGCCCGAAGCGAACCTCGGACAGTCCGGACTATCCGGGAGAGGGAGGCCTAGCTGAGGATCCCATGCGCGCGGTTCCAGGCCTGCGCGCCCTGGTAGGCATCGACCATGCCCCAGATCCAGATCCCGATCGCAAACGGGATCCCGATCAAGACAATGATTGCAAGCGCGCTGACGAGGTATAGGGCGAGGATCAGGATTCCGCGGTTGGTGTCGCCGTTGATGATCGACCCCACGCCAGGCAAAAAGAACGACACGATCAGGCTGACCGCCGGGTTCTTGGGCGCGACGACCAGCGCGCCGGGCTGTGCGGGCACCATGTATCCGCCGCCCGCGAGCACCGGGGTGTTGGGCACCCACTGGTGGCCGTCCCACCGCCATCTGCCATCGCCGGAGACCTGACCCACGTTCGACGGCGGCGGTTGCTGAGCCATGGCGAGCATCTTCAAACGTAGGGGCGGCGAGGTCAAGTGACTTCGCCGCCTTTGATCATCCGCCGGGCTAGTGCTAGCTCGTCTGGATGTCGACCACCAGGCGGACCGGGTTGCCGAGGATGAACGCGCGGTAGCAGTTGCTGCCCGCGACCCCGAGGCCAAGCATCACCTGGCCTTCAAAGTCTTCGATCACTCGCGTCTCGCGAAGGCCCGGATAGCCGGTTTTGAAAGCGCGCGCGCCGCTGTACGCGGTGTGCATGTCGGCGCCGCGGACAAGCGCGACCAGACCGTGGCCGCCGGCCAGCGTGATCGTGTCTCCCCGTGGCGAGCCGAGGAAG
>VBEG01000093.1 GCA_005882115.1 Chloroflexota bacterium | reverse complement strand
TGCAGCAGGCACTCGCGGGCGAATGGATCGATCTCGAAGCGATAGCTGAAGCCGTCGCCTCGCACCTGCTGCGCCTGGAGATCGACGATGACCTCGACCGTTGGATCCTCCGAGACGAGGTCGATGAGATGCCTGACCTGTGACTCCGGCAGCGTGACGGCGAGCAGGCCGGTCTTGTAGCAGTTGGCGCGAAAGATGTCGGCGAAGGTCGGCGCGACGATCGCCTTGAAGCCGAAATCGCGCAGTGCCCATGGCGCGTGCTCCCGCGAGGAGCCGCAACCAAAGTTGGCGCCCGCCACCAGGACCGAAGCGCCGGCGTACTCCGGCCGGTCCAAAACGAAGTTGTCGCGCGCCCGCCAGTCATAGAAGAGGAAGGGCCCATACCCGGTGCGCTCGATCCGCTTCAGGAACTGCTTGGGGATGATCTGGTCGGTGTCGACGTCCGCCAGGTCGAGCGGCGCCATGCGCCCGGCGACGCGTTTGACGGGCTCCACTACATCAGCTCCCGCACGTCGACGAGGTGGCCGGTCAATGCCGCGGCCGCAGCCATCGGCGGGCTCATCAGGTGAGTCCTTCCACCTGAGCCCTGCCTGCCTTCGAAGTTCCGGTTCGACGTCGAGGCGCACCGCTCGCCCGGCGCGAGGATGTCCGGGTTCATGCCGAGACACATGGAGCAGCCTGCGTTCCGCCACTCGAAGCCCGCGGCCTTGAACACCGCGTCCAATCCTTCGTCCTCGGCCGCGCGCTTGACCGAGGTCGAGCCTGGCACCACCATCGCCCGGACCTTGGGGTGGACGTGGCGGCCCTGGATGACGCTTGCCGCGGCGCGGAGGTCCTCGAGCCGCGCGTTCGTGCACGAGCCGATGAAGACTCGGTCGATTGCGATGTCGGCCAGGGCGATGCCCGGCTTCAGGTCCATGTAACGCAGGGCCCGCTCGTCGGTCTCGGAGTGGGGGACCGGGACGCGCCCCGTCACCGGCACCACCTGCGCCGGCGTCGTCCCCCACGTGACGTGGGGCTCGAGCTTCGACGCGTCGATCTCGATCACATCATCGAAGGACGCGCCGTCGTCCGTGCGCAGTGAGCGCCAGTGGTCCAGCGCCTGCTCCCAGGCAGCGCCCTTCGGCGCGTGCAGCCTGCCCTGGAGGTAGGCAAAAGTGGTGTCGTCGGGCGCGACCATGCCGGCCTTGGCACCCCACTCGATCGACATATTGCAGATCGTCATCCGCCCTTCCATCGAGAGGCCGCGGATGGTCGGGCCGCCGTACTCGACCAGGTGGCCCTGGCCCGCCGAAGTGCCGGTGCTGCCGATCAACCTCAGCACGATGTCCTTGGCCGTGACGCCGATCGGGAGCGAACCGGTGACGTTGACTGCCAGGTCGCGCTGGCGCTTCTGGGGAAGGCACTGGGTGGCCAGGACAACCTCCACCTCCGACGTGCCTATCCCGAAGGCGAGCGCCCCGAATGCGCCGTGGGTCGAGGTGTGGGAGTCGCCGCAGACGATCAGCATCCCCGGCTGGGTCAGCCCGAGTTCCGGCCCTATGACATGGACGATGCCCTGGCGCCGGCTTCCGATCTGATGCAGGGGGATGCCCTCCCGCCGGCAGTTCTCCGCCAGGACATCCATCTGCTTGCGTGAGAGCTCGTCGGCTGCTCGCGCGCCACCCCGCGTCGGGACGTTGTGATCCATGGTCGCCACGGTCAGGTCCGGGCGGCGGACCCGCCGATCGGCCAGGCGCAGGCCTTCGAAAGCCTGCGCCGAGGTCACCTCGTGGACGAGGTGGAGATCGACGAAGAGGAGGTCGGGTTCGCCCTGTGTAGAAGTCACGATATGGGCGTCCCAGAGCTTCTGCGCCACTGTCTTTGGCATCGGGAACGACAACTCTACGGTCCGTCAGGCAGGGAAATTTGTGCCCTGGCCACAACCCGAAGCAGGGTATGGCTCGTTAACATGCACGTTCACACATGAGCCAGTCCACGCGCGTCAGCCTCCTGGTACTTAGCCTCCTGGGCCTGATTGGCATTCCAACGGGGGCACGCGCGAGCTAACAGACCGCCAGCTAGATCGCAAAAGCCCCCGACCAAAAGGCGGGGGCTTCTTCATTTCTCGACCAAAAAGGAGCCCGCCACAAGTTGACCGGAGCCGACATGATCCTGGAAGCGCTGGAGCGCGAAGGTGTCGAGTACATCTTCGGCTACCCGGGCGGCGCCAACCTGCCGATCTACCAGCACCTCCACGAGCATCCGAAGCTGAAGCACATCCTGGTCCGCCACGAGCAGGGAGCGGCGCACATGGCCGACGGATACGCCCGCGCCTGCGGCAGGCCAGGCGTCGTCTTCGCGACCTCGGGGCCTGGCGCGCTCAACCTCGTGACCGGGCTCTGCACCGCCTACATGGACTCGGTGCCGATCATCGCGATCACCGGCCAGGTGAACAGCACCCAGGTTGGCCGCGACGCCTTCCAGGAGTCGGACGTCATCGGCGCCACGTCGTCCGTCACCAAGCACAGCTACCTCGTGACGAAGATCGACCAGCTGCCGCGCGTGATCCATGAGGCGTTTCACATCGCGACCACCGGCCGGCCCGGTCCCGTCTTGATCGACATCTGCAAGGACGTCCAGATGGCAGACGCCGAGCGCGTGACCGCGGAAAGATTGCACATCCCCGGCTACAAGCTCAACGGGCACATCGACCTGAACCACGCCAAGCAAGCCGCTGAGGCGCTGGCCGGAGCCGAGCGGCCGGTGATTCTCGCCGGCCACGGCATCATCCTCAGCCATGCGGAGGCCCAGCTCCAGGAGCTGGCCGAGACGGCGGCCACGCCGGTTGGCACCACGCTGCTCGGCATCGGCGGGTTCCCGGTCAAGCATCCGCTCTCGCTGCACATGACCGGTTTCATGGGCACCGGCTGGTGCCTGAAGGCCGTGCAGAACGCCGACGTTTTGATGATGGTCGGCATGCGGGTCGATGACCGCGTCACGGCCAAGCTGTCGGAGTTCGCGCCGAACGTGAAGACCTTCATCCACGTCGACATCGACGGATCGGAGATGGGCAAGAACGTCCGCCCGCACATCGAGCTGGTCGCCGATGCGAAGCAGGCGCTCGCCGCGATGCTCCCGCACATCGGGACTCTGCAGGCAGACCGCGGCCGCTGGCTCTCCCAGATCGACGCCTGGCGCGAGGAGCACCCGCTTCGCTACAAGCACTCGAACGGCCAGCTGCAGCCGCAGGACGTGTTGATCGACATGTACCGCAGGGCCGACAGCGAGGCGATCGTGGTCGCCGACGTCGGCCAGAACCAGATCTGGGCGGCCCTGTGGTGGAACTACGACAGGCCGGGCCTGTTCATCAACTCCGGCGGAGCCGGCACGATGGGCTTTGCGCTCCCGGCCGCGATCGGGGCCAAGTTCGGACGGCCCGAACTGCCTGTTTGGTGCGTGGCGGGCGAGGGCGGCTTCGTGATGACGGCGCAGGAGCTTTCGGTTGCGGTCGAGCACCAGCTCGACGTCAAGATCGTGCTCCTCAACAACCTCTCTCTCGGCATGGTGCGCCAGTTCCAGGACGACTTCTACGGCGGCGTGCGCTCCCAGGTCGACCTGACCCACATGCCCGATTTCGTGAAGCTTTCCGAGGCTTACGGGATGCCCGCTCTGCGGGTCGAGAAGCTCGAGGACATCGGGCTGGCGTTGGACGCGGCGGAGCGTACGAAGGGGCCGTTCCTGATCGACTTCCGGATCGACCCCGAGGCGAACGTCTACCCGATCGTGCCGTTGGGCAAGGGGCTCGGTGAATTCTGGGAGGCACCGGAAAATGCCTGAGGCCACGGCGCGCCTCCGGCCGGCCCCATCGCCCGGCTCCACCGGGCACTTCCCCGCAAGCGGGGAAGAGTTGGCCACCTCCCGAGTGCGGGTCCTTTCAGTGCTCGTCGAGGACGGCCAGAACACGCTGACCAAGATCGCCGGCGCGGTCCGCCGCCGCGGCTTTCACATCCGCGGCCTTTCCATCGGCCCGACCCGCGAGCCGGGGCGTTCCCGGATCACGCTCGAGGTCGACCACGGCCACGCCGAGGCCGACCAGGTCCGCAAGCAGCTCGAGCGCCTGGTCGACGTGGTCGAGGTCGAGGACCTGACCGGCGACGAGGTGCACAACCGTGAGCTCGTGGTCGCCAAGGTCAAGACCTTGGAGCTGGCCCGGTTGATCCAACGCGGCGCCAAGGTCATCTCGACGGACACGGACGGAACCACCGTCGAGTTTTCCGGCGACCGCGACGAGATCTTCGACTTCGTCGAGGAGCTGGCGCGCCACGGGATCGTGGACGTCGTCCGCTCGGGTCCCCTGGTCATGAGGAGAACGGTATGAAGATCCACTACGAGAACGACTGCCCGCCGAGCCTCGGTGAACCGGTCGCGGTCATCGGCTACGGCAGCCAGGGCCGCGCGCACGCACTGAACCTGCGCGATTCCGGAGAGGACGTCCGCGTCGGCCTCTATCCCGGGAGCAAGTCGATCGAGCGCGTGGAGGCAGACGGCCTGCGCGCGGTGCCGGTGCCCGAGGCGGTGTCCGAAGCGACTGTGGTCATGGTGCTCACGCCCGATGCCGGCCAGGGCAAGCTGTTCCGGGAGTCGATCGAGGCTCACCTCCAGCCGCGTTCAATGCTGATGTTCGCGCACGGTTTCGCGATCCACTTCGCGCAGATCAAGCCGAACCAGGACATCGATGTGGCGATGATCGCGCCCAAAGGCCCCGGCCACCTCGTGCGCAGCACGTACGTCAACGGCCAGGGCGTGCCGGCGCTGATCGCCGTGCAGCAGGACGCGACCGGCAAGGCGTGGCAGCGCGCGCTGGCCTACGCGCGATCGCTGGGCGCCGGCCGCGCAGGAGTGCTCGAGACGACATTCAAGGAAGAGACGGAGACCGACCTCTTCGGCGAGCAGGCCGTGCTGTGCGGCGGCGTCGCCTCGCTCGTCAAGACCGGGTTCGAAACCCTTGTCGAGGCGGGCTACCAGCCTGAGCTCGCCTACTTCGAGGTCCTGCACGAGCTGAAGCTCATCGTCGACCTGATGTACCGCGGCGGTCTCGGCTTCATGCGGTACTCGGTCTCCGACACTGCCGAGTTCGGCGACTACGTTTCCGGACCACGCGTCATCGACGACCACGTGCGCCAGACCATGCGGCAGGTGCTGGCGGAGATCCAGGACGGGAGCTTCGCAGAGCGCTGGCTCGACGAGAACTCCAACGGCCGCAAGCAATTCTTCGCCATGCGGCGTAAGGACGCCGACCACCAAATCGAACAGGTTGGACGCGATCTGCGCGCGATGATGACCTGGCTGGAGCCTGTAGAAAAATGAGAGACAAGAATCCCGACCGCGTATTCATCTTCGACACCACGCTGCGCGACGGCGAGCAGTCGCCCGGGTTTCATCTCGACGCGAACTCCAAGCTGCGCATCGCGCGCCAGCTCGAGAGGCTGGGAGTGGACGTGATCGAGGCCGGGTTCCCGATCTCGTCGCCTGGAGATTTCGAGGCGTGCCGGCGCATCGCGCGCGAGATCCGCGGCGCCACCGTCACGGCGCTCGCCCGTGCCGTGCGTGAAGACATCGACGCGGTGTGGGGCGCGCTCAAGGACGCGCAGGACCCGCAGATTCACATCGTGCTGTCGGTCTCCGACGTGCACATCGACCGCAAGCTCGGCATGACGCGTGCGCAAGTGCTGAAGCGCGGGGCGGAGATGGTCGAGTACGCGCGCTTCCTGTGCGACAAGGTCGAGTATTCGCCCGAGGACGCCGGACGTGCGGACCCCGACTACCTCATCGAGACGGTGGAGACGATGATCGCCGCCGGCGCCAACGTCATCAACATCCCGGACACGACAGGCTACTGCCTGCCGTACGAGTTCGGCGAGCTGGTCCGCCGCGTCATCAACGAGGCGCGCGGAAGCGAGAAGGCGCTGTTCTCTGTGCACTGCCACAACGACCTGGGCCTCGCGGTCGCCAACACTCTGGCCGCGCTCTCCGCGGGCGCGCGGCGCGTGGAGTGCACGATCAACGGGATCGGCGAGCGCGCCGGCAACACGTCCCTCGAAGAGGTCGTGATGCTGCTGAAAGTCCGGCAGTCGAAGCTCGGCCTCGAGTGCGCAGTCGAGACGCGAGAGATCACGCGCACGTCACGCCTCGTCTCGGAGCTGACAGGCACACCGGTGCAGCCGAACAAGGCGGTCGTCGGCGCCAACGCGTTTGCGCACGCGTCGGGCATCCACCAGGACGGCGTGCTGAAGGACCGCCTGAACTACGAGATCATGAAACCTGAAGACGTCGGCCTGGCCGACTCCAAGATCGTGCTCACGGCGCGGTCAGGGCGTCACGCGTTTCATCACAGGCTGAGCCGCCTGGGCATCACGCTGAGTGAGGGCAAGGACGATGAGGCGTGGCAGCGGTTCCTCGTGCTGGCGGACACCAAGAAGGAGGTCACCGATGAGGACCTGCGCAAGATCGCCGCGATGGCGGAGACCAACGGGACCAATGGTCATGAGGGGAACGGGCACCCGCCGGTGACCGACCAACTCCACGACCACAATCACGTCGCCGACGCCATGCGACACATGATCTTCGGGTGAAGGTCGCCTACCAGGGAGAGCCCGGCGCCTACTCGGACGAGGCGGTCTCGGCGATCTTTCCCGACGCGCAGGCGTCCGGCTACGCGACCTTCCGACTGACCTTTGAGGCGCTCGAGATGGGCGCGGTCGATGCGGCGGTCCTGCCCGTCGAGAACAGCAGCGCGGGCGTTGTCCAGGAGGTGTCCGAC
Organism: Chloroflexota bacterium; assembly: GCA_005882115.1. Classification (GTDB taxonomy): domain Bacteria; phylum Chloroflexota; class Dormibacteria; order Dormibacterales; family Dormibacteraceae; genus 40CM-4-65-16. Next base: position 4,000 of record VBEG01000093.1, on the reverse strand, counting down.
CTGCTCTGGGAGCTGCCTGGTCTGCGAGTGGTGCGCGAGCATGTGCATCCCGTCCGTCACTGTTTGCTGGGGTGGCCTGGTCCGGTCGAACGCGCTCTCTCGCACCCGCAGGCTCTCGCCCAGTGCGATCGCTATCTGCACTCGCGGCAGATCCGGCCGGTTGCCTTTCACGACACGGCCGGCGCGGCCCGTGCGGTGGCGGAGCAGCGCCAGCCGGGCACCGCGGCGATCGCGAGCAAGGCGGCCGCGGCCCGGTACTCGCTCTACGTGCTGGCTGAATCGATCCAGGACGACTCCGAAAACCGGACCCGATTCGTGGTCGTGGAGAAGGGCGGGCCTGCGCGACCGCGCGATGCGGCGACCGGCGACCGCGAAGCGGTCTCCAGTTGGAAGGGATCGATTGCTTTCGTCACCGCGCACCGGCCCGGCAGCCTGGCTCACGCTCTGGCGTGCTTCGCCGAGCGGGGGGTCAACCTGACCCGGCTCGACAGCCGGCCGATGCTGGGCCGGCCCTTCGAGTACCGGTTCTACGTCGACTTCTCCATCAACGGCGAGGCGTCGTCGGCGGCCGCGGCGGAGGCGGCGCTTAACGACCTGGAGGAGGCGAGCGCCGAGATCAAGCTGTTCGGGACGTACCCCTCCGCCTAGCGGACCTAACGCTTCCCCGTTTGCGGGGAAGCACCCAAACGCAGGCCGCGGCGGGAAGCACTTCAAACCGCGACCTGCGCGCCCCAGTTTAAGTTAACAACGTTAAGTATGTAGTCGGTGATTGGCTTCAAAACGACTCCTGAACCTGAAACGCGCGTTTCAGAAAGCTGTGAACAATTCGTTAAAGGTTTTGGGATAAAGTGACGAATCGTGGGCCGCGGGCGTACTGACGCACCAGTTGCGGCAGACGAGCGACCGAAGCGCCGCCGGCTCCCAGGCGTAAACCTGCGCCCAGGCTCGGTCAAGCAGGCGCGCCTCGAGTCCGGCCTGAGTCTCGCCCAGCTTGGCAAGGGCCACGTGACGGCCCCCGCGATCTACCTGATCGAAACCGGCCGTACCCGACCGTCGCTCCCGACCCTTGAGCACATAGCGCGACGGACGGGCAAGCCGGTCGAGTTCTTTCTCGCGGCGCCCGTCGGCGCGACCGACGACCTCAATGCGCGGCTCGTCGAGCTCGAGGCGATGGTCGCCGACGCGCGCTACCAGGAAGCGATTGCGCTCGGCCAGTCGATTCTCGACCGCGGGTCGTCTGCTTTTCGCCTCGGGCGCATCCGTTTTCTGATCGGCCAGGCCTACCTCGGCTCAGCGCAGCCGGAACGCGCCGCCACGCTGCTCGCCGAGGCCAGAGCTCACTTCGAGGCTGTAAACGACGGCGCGATGCTCGCCGAGTGCATCGCTGCCCAGGCTGTGCTCGCCACCCGCACCCAGACGAGTGACGCGGTGTACCTGGCCGAGATGGCGCTTTCCGTCTTGCGCGCCCTCAAGCCTGTCCCGCCTCCGACCGAGGCCCGCTTGCTCGAGATCCTCGCCGCGGCGCACTTTGCCAGTCACGACCATGAGCGGGCCATCGCCACCTATGAGGAGGCGATCGCCGTGGGCAGCGCAGTGTCCGATCTGCAAGGGCTGGCCCGCCTCTACGGTGCAATCGGAGCGGACTACAGGAGCGCCGGCGACGGGGAAACGGCGGCGCGCTACACGCAGCGCTCGCTCGCGGTGCTCGAAGTGATTCGCGATCGCGACGTGCTCGCCAAATGCGAGAACGACCTCGCCCTGGTCCTCATGGCCGGGGGTGAGCTCGCGGAGGCGCGGCTTCATCTGGACCGCTCGCTCCAGCTGTGCGATGACAGCAACCTGAGATGCGGCCGCAGCCTGGTGCTGCTCAGCCTGTGCGAGCTGACGATGCGCGAGGGCGACCTCGAGCGAGCGCAAGAGCTTGGGAGCGAGGCCCTCGAGCTCGCCGAACGCCTCGAGGAGGGTGCGACCATCGCCGAGGCTCACGTGCTGCTGGGCCGGATCGCCGACCAGCGCGCTCTGCCCGACGAGGCTGACAAGCAGTTCGCCGACGCGATTCGCGGGTTCGAAGCGTTGGGGTTGCGCGAGAGGCTGCTCCAATGCCACGGCCAGTACGCCGAGATCCTGGAGCGGCGAGGTGAGCTCGCCCGGGCGTACATGCACATGAAGGAAGCGCTCCAGGCGAGCCGGCCGGGGCTGCTTCGCCGGGAGCAGGAGCAAGAGCAGGAGCGGGTCAGCTCGGCTTAGACGTTCTCCTTGCGTTGAAGGAGACCCTATTTACGCGTGTTAACGTAGTTTTCGCCGCCGGGGCGGCGTCTATGGACACGCAGGGGAGGTAGCTGACAGCTGGCGAAAGCGCTTCGCAACTCGAAGTTCACCCTCACCGCAGAAGCCGTCATCGCCGACTACCGGCTGGCCTACAGCAGCCGCCGAGCCTCCGTCATCGGGCGGGCTGAGGTCCTGCGAGGCAACGCCACCTTCGGCATCTTCGGCGACGGCAAAGAGATCGCCAACATCGCGATGGCCAAGGCGTTCCGGTCGGGCGACTGGCGGGCCGGCTACTACCGGGACCAGACCTTCATGTGGGCGACCCGGATGTCCAACGTCCGCGCGTTCTTCGCCCAGCTCTACGGAAACGCCAGCCTCGAGGCCGACCCGGCGTCGGGCGGCCGGCAGATGGGCAACCACTTCGCGACCCGCTTTCTCGACGATCGAGGCGAGTTCGAGCGCTCGGTCGACATGCCCAACTCGAGCGCGGACGTCTCGAACGTCGCCGGATGGATGCCTCGACTGGTCGGGCTTGCCTATGCGTCGAAGCTCTATCGCGACAACCCGCAGCTGAAGGATGCACAAGACGGGTTCTCCGTCAACGGCAACGAGGTCGCGTTCGGGACCATCGGCGACGCCGCGACCAGCGAGGGCCTGTTCTGGGAGGCGATCAACGCCGCGGGCGTGCTCCAGATCCCGATGGCGATGTCGGTGTGGGATGACGGATACGGAATCTCGGTGCCAATCACCACGGAAACCACGAAGGCATCGATCTCCGACGTGCTCCGAGGCTTCAGTCCGGACGACCGGCCGGGCATCGATATCTACGTCACCCGCGGATGGGATTACACCGCGCTCATCGAGACCTACGCGACCGCGATCGACAAGGTGCGGCGAGAGCACAAGCCCGCGCTGATCCACGTCACCGAGATGACGCAGCCGCAGGGCCATTCCACGAGCGGCAGCCACGAGCGATACAAGTCGAAGGAGCGCCTGCGCTTCGAGGCTGAGTACGACTGTGTAGCCCGCATGCGCGACTGGGTCATCGAGTCGGGAATCGCCAGCGAGTCGCAGCTCGAGGGTTGGGAGGCGGCCGACAAGGAGGCAGTCGAAGCGGCGCGCGACCTGGCCTGGGAGGCGTTCCAGTCGCCGATCCGCGCCGAGCGCGATCGCGCGGTGGCGATCCTGCGCCGGGTCGACATGCCGGAGGTGGCCGAGATCACCAACTCGCTGGACGAGGCGGTCAAGGTCACGCGGTCTTTGATCATGTCAAGCGCGAAGCGGGCGCTTCACCAGCTGCGCGGACTCGAAGCTCCCGCGCGTGACGAGCTCGCGAAGTTCGTCCGCGACTATGGCCGTGAGAACGACGAGCGCTACAACTCGCACCTGTACAGCAGCTCACCCGACTCGCCGCTCAACGTTCCGGTCGTGGGGCCCGCCTATTCAGACCAGTCGCCGTCGGTCGACGGCAGGCAGGTGCTCGTCCGCAACTTCGACGCCAACTTCGCGCGCGATCCACGCATCTTCGTCATCGGCGAGGACATCGGCAGGTTGGGCGACGTCAACCTCGTGTTCGAGGGACTGCAGGCGAAGTACGGAGAGCTGCGGCTGACGGACACCGGGATCCGCGAGGCGACGATCCTCGGCCAGGCGATCGGCTCCGCCATGCGCGGGCTGCGGCCGATCTGCGATATCCAGTACCTCGACTACTTCCTCTACGCGCTGGAGACGG
>VBEG01000133.1 GCA_005882115.1 Chloroflexota bacterium | reverse complement strand
TTATATGGCGGCTCGATCATGGCCGGCACGTGGCGCGGCAAGCAGGTCGCGGTGGGCGACGTCTACGAGGCGATCGGCGCGGCGGCCGCGGGCAAGATCACCGACGCCGACCTCGCCGAGCTCGAGGCCGTCGCTTGTCCTGGTCCGGGCGCGTGCGGCGGCCAGTACACGGCGAACACGATGTCGATGCTGATGGAGGTGATCGGCCTCTCGCCCGTGGGCTTCAACTCCATCCCTCAGATGGATCCCGAGAAGCACCGGGCCGCGGAGCGGGTGGGCAAGCTCGCGCTCGACGTGCTCGCGGCCGATCGGCGGCCTTCGCAGATCCTGACGCGCCGCGCCTTCGACAACGCGATCGCCGCGGTCGCCGCAAGCGGTGGCTCGACCAACGCGGTGCTTCACCTGCTCGCCCTGGCGCGCGAGGTCGGCGTCGACCTCGCGATCGACGATATCGATCGCATCAGCCGCCGTACTCCTTTGCTGTGCGACCTCAAGCCCGGTGGACGTTTTGCTGCGGTCGAGCTGCACCGAGCCGGAGGGATCGCCGTCCTGACGCAACGTTTGATCGATGGCGGCTACGTCGACGGCGACGCGCTGACCGTCACCGGGCGCACCCTCGGCGAGGAGTGCGAGTCGGTCAAGGAGACCCCCGGCCAGGAGGTCGTCGCGCCGCTGCCCCGCCCGCTTCGGACTGAAGGCGGCTTGGTCGTCTTGAAGGGCAACCTGGCGCCCGATGGCGCGGTGACCAAGATCACGCAGCACACGCCAACCTCGCACCGCGGCCCGGCCCGCGTTTTCAACCGCGAGGAGGACGCGTTCGCGGCGGTCTACGCGGGGCGTATCAAACCGGGCGACACGGTGGTCATCCGGTACGAGGGTCCGAAGGGTGGGCCCGGCATGCGCGAGATGCTGCAGGTCACGGCCGCGATCGTCGGCGAAGGACTCGGCGAATCGGTGGCGATGGTGACCGACGGCAGGTTCTCGGGCGCCACCCGTGGCTTGATGCTGGGTCACGTCGCGCCGGAAGCCGCGGTCGGCGGGCCGCTGGCGGCCTTGCAGGACGGCGACATCATCGAGATCGACGTCGCCGCGCGAAAGCTGGCGGTCGAGAACGTCGACATCGCCGCCAGGCTGAAGGATTGGTCGCCACCCGAACCGCATTACACGAAGGGTGTGCTGGCCCGCTACGCGTTGCTTGTTGGATCGGCGTCAGAAGGCGCGATGCTCAAGCCGTAGCCCGCCACCGACAGTGCTACGGTCGGCCTTTGCACTATTCGATGCCTCGCGAAAATGTGCTTCGGTGCACCAACGGCGTGATAAATAAGAGGCCCGGCTCGAATCGCCGGGCCTCTCACCACACCAGCTACCTGGTGAGCTGGCCTCGCCCAGCCCCGGCCGGATGCGCAGTCGTGTGCACGTTGAGGTAGTAGTCCTGCGGGGTTAGCAGTATGTCCCTCAAGACGTCTCGATCGACCTCGGCGCACCCCGATGACGATCCCGATACAGGGGCGCTCAGCGGAATCAGCGGCGGCGCGACCGCCCCCGCCGCCGCGTGGTGAATGTGAGCCGCGACGACCGTTTCAGTCGTGATGAATTCGATGGCGTAGCACAACTGGCCCTGGCCCACGTTGACCGTCATGACTGCCGATCCGGAAGACGTGTTCGGGGCGGGCGGAACCTCATTCGGCCCGAGCAACGTCGCTTTGAGGGGCCGACCTCCCTGATCCGAGCCTGGCAGCACATCAGCCTGCGCGGTGAGCACCGCGCCGAACAGACCAATCAACCCAACGGCTGAAAGCAGATATGTCAAACGTCGCATCGCACCCTCCTGACCCAGTCGGATTTCTGGGTGACCTACCACTCGCGGGCGGCCAAGTCAAAAATGCCACTCCACACCCCTCGTCCAGGACCAGCAGGGTTGCCTGAGGTCTTGCGTGTCGAATCTCCTGGCGGTCTGACAGAGCTAGCTGCGCCAGCGTGACGTCGTGTCGTCGCCGCTGATGCCGATTTGACAGCGATTCCGCATCGCGGTACAAACCTCCGAGAAGCTTCGGCTCGGTAGGGGAGGGTGTCCATCATGACCAAAGGGACAATTCGCCTTTCGCTTCTGGTGATCCTCACGCTGGCCCTTTTGCCGCCCCTGGTCGCGCGAGCGACCGGCGCTCAGGTGGTCCAGGTCACATCGGACGCGGACCGCGACGCCGAGACGTCGATCGCAATCAATCCCACCAACCCGAACAACGTCCTCGCGGGTTGGATCTCGTCGGGCGACCGCACGTGTGGATTCGGAGTTTCCTTTGACGGAGGTCAACACTGGCCCGTCATCGGCGTGGTTCCGGGGATTCAGCTGGGGAGCGGGGGTGCTTTCGACCGGGGCACCGACCCCAGTGTCACTTTTGACAAGAACGGAAACGCGTACTACACATGCCTAGCGTTCAACCTATTCCCCAAGAGCCTGGGCTCCGCGGGGGCGGTTTTCGTCTCCAGGTCGACCGACGGCGGCATGACGTGGGGCACACCGGTAGCCGTGTTCAACGGCGAGGCCGGGCCTGGCAGGTCGGTCAGCAGGTTCGAGGATCACCAGTTCCTCACCACGAACCCGGCGAACGGCCACCTCTACCTGACAGAGACCATGTTCACCGCCGCCGGCAAGCCCGTGATCCTGTTCTCACGAAGCACGGACGGCGGTCAGACTTGGTTGTCTCCGGTCTCGATCAGCGATCGGGCGGGAAACGTCACCTTCCAGGACTCGTTCGCGGCGTCAGGCAAAGACCCGTCCACCGTTTACGTTACGTTCGGAGCCTTCGCCAACCACAACCTGTCGAACTGGAATCGCATCTACATCGCGAAGTCAGCCGATGGCGGCCTGACGTTCTCTCAGCCCCAGCTCCTGACAGAGATCACGCCGCTTCCAGACCCGCTGCCGAACGCACCATGGCGCTCAGACAACAACCTTTGGGTGGCGGTCGATCGCAGCACCAATCAGATTTATGTCAACTACGCCGACTACAACGCCGGCGACGCCGACGTCAAGGTCATACGGGTCCACGACGACGGCGGTAGCTTCTCGGTGCAGAGGATCACGCGGGTGAACAACGACTCGACAGCGTCCGACCAGTTCTTCCCCTTCGTCACCGTCGCCCCCAACGGTCGCGTTGACGTCTGCTATCAGGACCGGAGCTACGCGCCGGGAAACGCTCTCCTCTTCACCACCTGCGGTGCGTCGACTGACGCAGGTGTCTCCTTCACGAACCAACAGGTGACCACAACTCCCTTCGACGCGTCGAACAACAACTTCATCGGGGACTACAACTGGCAGGTGTCGACGGCAAACACAGTGATTCCCATCTTCGTCGGTGATGGAGTCCCGGGAGGTGGCTCGCTCGATGAAGAAGTCTTCATCGCGATCGTGACTCCCTGATCAAGGGGACGGGCGCGGGGACCTTTCGGCCCCCGCGCCTGCGCCCGCGTCTTGGGGGGTCTAGCACCAGCCGTAGCCGCCAGTGGCGGCGGCGCGTTGTGGGGGAGATGGGCGCCGCGGGTCGCACGCTTCTCGCGTTCTTCGTCGGGGCTATCACGGCCTGCAGCTCCGCGCTTACATCCAGCCCGCCGAAGTCGTACGTGCCGTGGGAGCCGCTGCCGCCCGCGCATCACTACGTCACCACGCCGCTTGCGTCGCCCGTCAGCCCACCGGCCGTTCCCGAAGGCGCAGCGGTTCGCCGCGGAGCCCAGCTGGAGGGCGTTGCGCTTGCCGAAGGCGCGGCGACGGGCAACGTCAACATGCCGCTCCTGTTCCGTAACCGCAGCACAACCGACTGCTTCCTCGAGGGCTACTCGTCGGTCAGCGTCCTGAACGCGGACGGCCGGCCTCTCGCGATATCCACCGGCGAGAAGAGCCAGGGCACGTTCTTTGCCGACGACCCGGTCACCAGGGTGATGCTGCTGCATGGCACGCCGGCGCTTCCGAAACCCTTC
>VBEG01000045.1 GCA_005882115.1 Chloroflexota bacterium | reverse complement strand
ACCTTGATCCCCGGGATCGCGCTGAGGTCGAGCACCTCGCCGCTCGCCACCATCGTCTGGGTCAGCGCAAGCGTCTCCGCGGCGGTCATGCCCCGAATGCAAACTGCCATCAACCAGGCCGCCATCTGGTAGTCGGCGATCTCGCCGCGGATGTAGCCGGAGAGGAGAAACTCGATCTCTTCCGGCGAGTGCTCATGCCCGTCGCGCTTGCGTCCGATGACCTCCAAAGGGTTCATCGGAGGCAATCGTAAGCGGGTGTACAATCCGCCCGATCAAGGGAAACGCGCCTGGGATTCACCCGGGCTTCAGTTCTGATAGGGAGCGATGAGGATGGGTCACAAGCGTCTTAGGTTCGTCGGTTTGATTGCTGTCGCCATGGTCCTGGTCGTGGCCTGCGGCTCAAGCGGCGGCGGAACGCCGGCGAAGACATTCAAGATCGGATTGGTCACCGACACCGGTGGCCTCAACGACAAAAGCTTCAACCACCTGGCGGATGTCGGTCTCGAGAAGGCCAAGACCGACTTCAAGATCCAGGGCGACGTCAAGGAGTCGAAGACGGGCGCTGACTACATCCCGAACCTCACCGACTTCGCGAGCAAGAACTACGACCTGGTGATTGGGGTCGGCTTCCTTATGCAACAGGCGGTCGGTACCGTCTCGGGCACATTCCCGAACATCCACTTCGCGATCATCGACGGCGCCGGCACCGACGCCAACGGCGTTGACCTCAAGCACTCGAACGTCGTCTCGCTGTTCTTCAAGGAGCAGGACGCTGGCGCCATGGTCGGCGCCATGGCCGGATGGCTGGAGAAGAACGGCAAATCCAAGAAGAACCAGCACGTGATTGGCGCCGTGGGCGGAGTCAGCATCCCGCCGGTCAACCACTACATCGCGGGCTATAAGTGGGCGGCCAAGATGGAAGACCCGTCGATCAAGGTCCTGGTCGGCTACTCGAACAACTTCAACGACCCCGCCAAGTGCAAGTCCGTCGCAAAGGCTCAGATCGACCAGCAGGCCGACATCGTGTTCCAGGTGGCCGGCGGCTGCGGCCTGGGCGCCCTTCAGCAGGCCGGACAGTCCGGCGTATACGGCATCGGCGTCGACGCCGACCAGAAGGACGCCGACCCGTCGGTCATCGCCAGCGCCCTCAAGAAGGTCGACGTGGCGACATACACAGCGATCCACAACGTGGTGCAGGGCCAGTTCCAGGGCGGTGCGCTGACGTTCAGCATCGCCAACGAAGGAGCGGGCTACGCGGTCGACAACTTCGACCTGCCGGCGGACCTGAAGGCTGAGTTGGACAAGGTCCAGGGCCAGATCAAGTCCGGCGCCCTGACCCCGCCCGCGGACATTCCCGCATAGCAACTGCCTCGGGGACGGGCGCACGCGCCGCCCGTCCCCGACCGCCGGGGCTGCCACCCGCGATCCGGCGTCTGGCCGGCGGCCTCGGAATGCCGCTCGGGTCCGTGCTCTTCGCGTTCGTCGTCGGCGCTCTCATCTGTCTGGTCACTGGCGCCAATCCCGTGGACGCCTATTCCGGGCTCCTGTGCGGCGGTATTGGTATCGCATGCGCGCAGGGCGAGAACTCTGCGCTGCAGATTTCCAACACGATCGTCTTCCTCACCCCGCTCATCACGACCGGAGTCGCGGTGGCGCTTCCGTTTCGGGCCGGCCTGTTCAACATCGGCGCCGAGGGCCAGCTGATCGCCGGGGCGATCGCCTGCACGGCGATCGGGGTCAAGTTCAGCGGTCTGCCTTCGCCCATCCTGCTGCCGATGGTGCTGCTTGGGGGGATGGCCGCCGGCGCGCTGTGGGCGGGAATCGCGGGGTTGCTGAAGGCTACCGTCGGTGCTCACGAGGTCGTGACGACAATCATGCTGAACTACGTCGCGCAGTGGCTCCTTCGCTACCTCATCATCGGCGGCCCGCTGCAATTGCGCGAGGGCACGTCGACCTCGCTGCCGATCGGCCATGGCGCACGCCTTCCGACGCTTTTGCCCTCGGACAATTCACTGATCATCTTCGGTTTGCCCGCAAGCGTGTACCGCGTGCATACCGGGTTGCTCATTGCGCTCGCGGCTGCCGCAATCTTCGCCTTCCTGTTGTGGCGGACGTCGTTCGGTTATGAGATCCGGGCGGTCGGTCAGAGTCAGAAGGCGGCTCGCTACGCTGGGATCAGCGTCCGCCGCACGATCATTCTCACGATGCTCATCGCGGGAGCCTTTGCGGGGCTGGCGGGAGCGATCCAGGTTGCCGGGGTCGACCACAACCTGACCGACATGTACTTCAGCGACACGACCGGCTTCGACGCGATCGCGGTCGCGCTACTCGGCCTGGGTAGTGCTGTCGGCATCGTCGTCGCGTCGCTGCTGTTCGGCGCTCTGCACGCGGGCGGGTCGATCATGCAGAGCGATGCCGGGATTTCAAGCAACCTGGTGCTTGTCCTGCAGGCGCTCATCCTGTTCAGCATCGCCGCCAACTTTGTCGGCGCGATCCGGAGGGGCCTGCCCTTCGGTCGCGCGTCGGCCGAGCTGCCGCCCGAGCTTCCGCCGGCGGCAGGCTTGATGTCAGAGGCGGCGGTCCCTCCCCCGGAGCCGACATGAGCGCGCTCGGCGATGTCGGCCAGCTGCTCCTGACGGCGAACCTGTGGCAGGCGGTGCTTGCCGCGGCCGTCTTGCTCCTGCTGCCCGCGCTCGGAGGCGTCATCTCTGAACGCAGCGGCGTCGTGAACATCGCCATGGAGGGCATGATGCTCACCGGCGCGTTCTTCGCGGTCGTGGCGGACCTCGCCTGGCACAACGCTTGGCTGGCCACGGCGGTGGCGATCATCGCCGGTGGATTGATCGCTTCGATCCACGCTGTGGTGTCGATCCAGTTCCGCGCGGACCAGATCGTCAGCGGAATCGCCATCAACATCTTCGCGGCGGGACTGACCGTATTCCTGGTCAACCGCATCTACGGCCTGCAAGACATCGGGCATATCGGGCCGACCGAGGGTCTCCCGTACATCGACATCCACGGCCTCGACCAGATCCCGTTCTTTGGCAAGGTCCTCTTCCAGCAGAACGTGGTCGTCTACCTCGCGCTGATCCTGTTGGTCGGGATCCATATCCTCTTGTTCAGGACCAGGCTCGGGCTTCGGATCAGGGCGGTCGGCGAGCACCCGCAGGCAGCCGACACCGCAGGCATCAACGTTTTCCTCATCCGCTACAGCGCTGTGATCTCGAGCGGGCTGCTCTCAGGCCTCGCCGGCGCATTCCTCGCGATCGGCGTCTCGAACACGTTCGTCCCCAACATGACGGACGGTCGAGGCTACATCGCGCTCGCGGCGGTGATCTTTGGCAAGTGGACGCCGTTTGGCGCCTTCATCGCGTGCCTGATATTCGGACTTGGGCAGGCGATCTACGACAACAACTCGACCATCCACATCTCGCCGTATCTCCTGAGCATGCTGCCCTACATCCTCACCCTTGTCATACTGGCGGGCCTCGTCGGCCGCAGCACGCCGCCAGCCCATGATGGCCTCCCGTACGTGCCGGGCTCCGAATGAGCGACCAGCAGCTCGCGGTCGAGATGCGCGGCATCACCAAGCAGTTTCCGGGCGTGCTCGCCAACAACCACGTCGACCTCAGCGTTCGCACCGGCGAGATCCACGCGCTTGTGGGCGAGAACGGCGCCGGCAAGTCGACGTTGATGAACATCCTGTACGGGCTCATCCGCCCCGATTCAGGCGAGATCCTCATCAACGGCAAGCCGGTGCACATGGCGGGACCGCGCGATGCCATCTCGCTGGGCATCGGCATGGTGCACCAGCACTTCATGCTCATACCGGTTTTCTCGGTCGGGGAGAACATCATGCTGGGCCGGGAGCCCGTGACCGGGACGGACCTCTACGACCACGCACGCGCGCGCAATGCGATCAACGACCTGACGAAGCGTTACGGCCTTGCGCTCGATCCCGACGCGCGAATGGGTGATCTGCCCGTCGGGTTGCAGCAGCGAGCCGAGATCGTCAAGGTGCTCTACCGCGGCGCCGGCATCCTGATCCTCGACGAGCCGACGGGCGTCCTCACTCCACAAGAGACGAAGGAGCTGTTCGTCGTCCTGCGCGATCTCGTGAAATCCGGCAAGACGATCATCTTCATCAGCCACAAGCTCAAGGAGGTGCTCGACATCTCCGACCGCATCACAGTCATGCGCCGAGGCCAAGTCGTCGGTCACCTGACGACGAGGGAAACCAACGAAGAGGAGATCGCGACGCTCATGGTCGGCCGGGCGGTCCTTCTGCGCGTAGACAAGAAACCCGCCAAGCCTGGTGCCGTCGTGCTGAGGGTCGAGGACGTTTCTGCGAACTCCGACCGAGGGGTGCCGGCGCTGAAGGGTGTCACGTTCGATCTGCGCCAGGGCGAGATTCTCGGTATCGCCGGGGTCGAGGGCAACGGCCAGAGCGAGTTGATGGAGGTCATCGCGGGGACGCGTCATGCCGCCGGCGGCCGTGTGCTCCTCGGCGACCGGGACATCACCACGTACGACGCCCGGACGGAGCGCGATGCAGGGGTGGCGTTCATCCCCGAGGACCGTCGCGGCACAGGCTTGGTGCTGAGCTTCTCGATCGCGGAGAACTCGATCCTCGGACGCGAGCGCTCGCCACGCTTCTCATGGAACGAGTTCGTGTTGAGATTGGTCGCCATCCGCGACTGGGCGCGCCGCCTGGTCAAGGAGTTCGACGTGCGGACTCCGAGCATCGACGTGGCCGCACGCAACCTATCCGGCGGCAATCAGCAGAAGGTCATCGTCGCCCGGGAGATGGGGAGCAAACCAAAGGTTCTTCTGGCGGCTCAGCCGACGCGCGGCGTGGACATCGGCGCGATCGAGTTCATCCACCGCCGGATCGTGCAGGAGCGCGACGGAGGCACGGCGGTGCTCCTCGTGTCCGCCGAACTCGACGAGGTGCGCTCCCTGTCCGACCGCATCGCGGTCATGTACGAAGGCAGGATCGTGAGCATCGAGAGCCCGGACACGCCAGAGGAACGCCTTGGCTTGCTCATGACCGGAGGCGGCAAAGCGCGCGAAGGCGCCGCCTGAGGGTCGGGCCGAGCCTTTAGAGCTCGTCGAGGAGCGCCGGCAGCTCCGCGATCGTGGTGATCCGGCTCCAGCCGGCCTTCGGCATCTCCTCTTCCGGGACGTGCTCATGCTGCCAGGTCACCTCGTACGGGATGTGAACAGCGTGCCCGCCGAGCGACACCACCGGCACGACGTCGGAGCGCAGCGAGTTGCCGACCATCACGAAGTCCGCTGCGTTGATGCCGCGGCGCTGAAAGATCCGGCTGTATGTTTCGACGTTCTTCTCGCTGAGGATCTCCACGCCCAGGAACAGCTCACCCAGGCCCGACCGAGCGAGCTTGCTCTCCTGGTCGAAGAGGTCGCCCTTGGTGATGAGCAGCATGTCGTACCTCTCACTAAGCGCGCGCAGGGTTGGCTCGACGCCGTCGAGCAGCTCGGTCGGCTCCATCAACATCCGCTTGCCCCAGCCGAGGATCACCTCGAGGTCGGTGGCGGGGATGCTGGACTTGGTCAGCTCGATCGCGGTTTCGAGCATCGAGAGTGTGAACGACTTCACGCCGTAGCCATAGATGGCGAGGTTCTTCATCTCCATCTCGGCGAGGCGCGTATCAATGTCGGCGCCGGGCGCGTGACGCGCGAGCAGCTCGCGAAACTCAGCCTGGGTGACGTGAAATCGCGTCTCGCTGTGCCACAGCGTGTCGTCGCCGTCGAACCCCACCACCCGGACCGCCACGAAGCCGAATTATCCGGCCTTACTAAGTGCCTGGAGTCTTGATGTACTTCCAGTGGAGCCCGCCATCTTCGGTGCGCTGGATCGAGCCGCGGACGGTGGCGTAACCGACGGACGCGTCCCCGAAAACGACCTGCGGTGAGACCGGGGCGGCCTGGCCGTAGTCAGATGCATACGCGTGCCAGCTGCGGCCGGCATCGGTGGTCTCAACTGATTGACCAGGCAAGATGACTTGCAGCCACCGCGACTCGGTGACGAAGGCCACCGCTATCGCCGGGGAGGGGATCGTGGCTGTGTATGTCCAGCCGGCCCCGCCATCGATCGACTTGAACACGTAACCCTTGCCGCCAGACTCCTGCATGCCGTACGCGGTGACAAGGAGCACGTTTCCCAACCGGTACACGTCTTGAGCGCGCAACGTGAAACCGCCGGTCGCGGTCTGGAACCCGGGCGGGTCGGGCAGGCGAGAGCTCTTCCACGTCGCTCCACCATCAATCGTCCGGTAGATCGTCGGAGGTGAGTTGTCATCCCACGCCGTCACAAACCCGCGGGCCTTGTCGACGAAGGAGATGAACTCCTTGCACTGCTCGGCGCGGATTCCGTTGCCGCCGGCGCGCTCGGCGGCGACCGATGTGATCAACCTCCACGTGTTGGCGCCGTCAGCGGTATGCCAGATTTGCGCGCCCTCCGCCTGGCATTGCGTCGCTGGACTGATAGCGAGCAACGCCCAGCCGTTGTCCGCGTCGGCAAACGTGAACACCAACCGACCGGTATCCACGCCCAGGGGCAACTGGCGCCGTTCCCAGGTTTGCCCGCTGTCTTGCGAGCGGAACAGGAGCCTGTAATCGACGAACGCCCATACGATATCCCGCGACGGCGCGCTCAGATAGGCCTGGCTGGGCAGAACCACCGGTGACTCAGTCGGGCTGGTAGTCGGTGAGGCGGTTCGCGCTCCGCTCACCAGGCCACCATGTGGTGGGTGCGCGAGGTTGCGAGCCGCGAGCAGCACACCCACCGACGCCACCGTCAGGACGATCACAGTCGCGACCGCGATCGCGGGTATCCAGTTCGCCGCGGGACGGCCGCGGGCGAGCGCCTGATGTAGCCCGCCGCGAAATTCCGGTGAAGGCTCGCCGCTGCGTGCGTCCAGCGCACGCCTCAGCTCCGGATCGTCGGGAATCATCCATCCACCTCGATGGCCATCGCCGGACGGAGGGCGGCCAGCGCCCGATGGATGCGGACTCGCGCCGCGCCCTCTGAGCAATCCAGGACTCGCGCGACTTCTTCGATCGGCAGATCAAGGTGGTAGTACAGCGACAGCGGGAGCAGGTGTTTCGGCGCAAGGCGTTCGAGCGCCGTCGCGAGGTCGATGCGCTCTTCTAGGTTCACCATAGTTCCGGTCGATCTGACCTCTGGAAAGCGGAGCACCTTCCACCATCTCCCGCGCCGGGCCGAACGGCACTCGTTGGCGACGATGGCGAGAAACCACGGTCGCAACGGCGCGTCGGGACGTACGCGGTCGAGCTTCCGCCAGGCTTTGAATGCGGCGTCCTGCACCGCATCCTCCGCCGCCTCCCGGTCGTTCAGCATCGTCATCGCCAGTCGAAACGCGACCTCCAGCACAGGCGTGAGCAATTCTTCCAAGGCCTGGCCGTCGCCGGCCTTCGCGCGCTCGAGGAGTCGCGGCCCGTCGTCGCTCACGCGGCTAATGGTTCTACGCGCGGACCGAGTCTTCTGTTACATCCGGGGTGGAACAAAATCGACGGGAACCTGGGTAGGAAAGTACCGAACATGAACCCACTGAACGGAATCCACCACATCAGCGCCATCACCGCCGACGCAACCAGGAACCTCGAGTTCTATGCCGGGGTCATGGGCTTGCGACTGGTCAAGAAGACGGTCAACCAGGACAACCCTGCCGTCTACCACCTCTTCTACGCGGACGAAGATGGCAGCCCCGGTGCGGACCTGACATTTTTCGAGTATCCAGGCCTCGTTCGCGGACGTGCGGGCGCGGGGATGATCCATCGGATCGGCTTTCGGGTGGGTCCCGAGGAAGCCCTCGAGTTCTGGGCGCGGCGCCTGAAGGCGGCCGGGTTGGAACCCACGATCGAAGACGACCGTCTCCGGTTCGAAGACCCGGAGGGTCTCGGTTTCGAGCTCATCGCCGGCACGACTCAAGATCAACCGCTCGTGGCGCGACATCCCGAGATTCCCGAGAAGTTCGCCCTGCAGGGGTTCGCCGGCGTGAGGGCTTTCGAACGCCGTCGTGGCGCAAGCCATGCGTTCTTGGCCGAGACACTCGGTTTCCAAGGCACGGGTGATGACGCATACCAGTCCCGGGGGGATTCGCGCGGTTCTTTTTACGTCTATGACGCCGCTCCCGAAGCGCGCGGCCTCGGCGGGTCCGGGACCGTGCACCACATCGCGTGGTCGTCGACGATGGAGGACCACGTGCCGTGGCGAGACCGTGTCATTGGGGGCGGCGGTGACCCGACGCCCGTTATCGACCGCTTCTACTTCCGGTCGATCTACTTCCGGGAGCCGAGTGGAGTTCTGTTCGAGATCGCGACCGTGGGCCCCGGCTTCTCATCCGACGAGCCGAAGGAGCACCTCGGCGAGCGCCTGTCGCTGCCGCCGGCATTTGAGTACCTGCGCGCCCAGGTCCAAGCCAACCTGACGCCACTCCACAATCCGAGGGAGACAACCCGAGCTAGATAAGGAGCCGGTCGCGCAACGCGCTGAGCGCCTCGGTCGTCGCGGGGCCGAGCGCGGCGACCAGAGGCTTCAACCGAGCACCCAGTTCGAGCCTCGGGACCTCGAAACGGTCCCAGCGCTGATCGCCCGAGGCAAGACACGAGAACTGCAGGGTTACGCGACCCGCCCGCTCCGAGTGCTCGCGGTATGCGAGGTGGTTGAAGTCCGCCGAGGGCACGAGCCAGGTTCTCGCGAGAAGATGCTGCTCGACATCGAGCAGGCAGACCAGATAGAGAAGACGAGCACTCTCCGGAACGGCATCGACCGCCTAGTTGGCGAAGGCGACGATGCGCCCCTCACTGTCGGGGTGGGTCGTGCCCTTCACCTGCAGCCAAAGCACTCCAAACCCTCCGACATCGGCAACCACGATGTCGCGATGGTCCACGTCAGGCTCCATGCGGGACGGGATCAGGCGACCGCCGGAACCCGCCAGCACCTCGGCCTCGACCATGAGCTCGACGAGCGTCCCGAGCGTGGTCCCGTCAAGCACGCAGCATCTGCCTTACCGACCAAACGACGGAATCCGGAGCGGAAAGAACGTCAGCTGCGCTGAACCGAAGCAGCGTAAAGCCAGCGTTCATCATGCGATTCTGGCGGCGATTATCGGCCGTCAGGCTTTCGCGATGAGATGCGCCGTCGTACTCGATCGCCGGCCGCTGCATCATGTGCGTCGTCGTGCGGCAAGAGAACTCTGGTCGTTAACTCCAACGACTGTCCCCAAAGGCCGGTATCAAGGGTCCTCGAAAGCCAACGGAACGGACAGTCGTGGACCGAACGCGATTAGGCGGCAATCCTCAAGTAGTCAGGCAGGAGCTGCATCCGCGTTCCCTGAAGGGCTTCCAGCGCGTCGTCGACGGTGACCTGCCGGCGCCTGAAGTTGCGCAGCGCGAACCGGTCGCACGCGGTCTCGGCGCCCGACCGCCGACCCCGCACCTCGCGGAGGTACCAGTGCAGCCACTCGTGGCAGTAGACAAAGCGGAGCACCTCGCGCCGCGTCCGGAACCTGACCTTCTCAGCCACCCAGGCAAATCGCATCCCGGCGCCGCGCTTGCGCCGTGCGTTGAAGTAGACAAGCTCGTCGAACGGCCGGAAAGGCTCGGGTATGCGGACGATGATGCGGCCAATGTCGAACTCACAGAGGCCGGAAAGGCTTGGCCGCGTGCGGTAGCGAAGCGGCTTGATCACGACCCTGTAATCGCCAGGTGTGGGCAGTCCCACCAGGGCCCGGCGGGCATCCGCGACCTTGAAGCCGTGCAGGTCGCTTCGGATGAGGAGTCCCCGCGAGTGCGACTTGCCTGCGTCCAGCTCCAGCTTCGCCACGGCTCGGCGCACCACCCCGGGGTCGAAGTGGAGCTCATCGGCCAGGGCGATCGGCTGGCGGCGGAGAGGGGTTCGGCTGGGGGGCAGGATGAGGAGGCTCATGGATTGCTAGATAAGCGCCCACCCCGGTGCCTTTACCCGGGGGCGCCGCACCTCCTTGACGAGGCGCCAAACACGCGGCGCGTGGAAGGAGTTCTCCTCCCGACGAATCGGGAGAATTAGAGGCGTGCAGAAGATCAAGCTCGAATCCGTTCGGCGCAAATCAGGCGGGCGGATTCATTTGACTCCGAGGGTTCCGAGATCGGGACCAGTGACGACGCTCTGCAACCAGACGCTTGGCGATGGCTCGTACACGGCCGTCGACTCCGAACCCGACTGCGCGAACTGCATCCGACGCTCCAAGGACCAGGCCCGCATCTCGGGCGCCTTCTTCGCGCAGGAGGAAGGCTCGGAGCTGCTCCGGCTGTCGCTCGAACAAGCGAGGTCGCGAAAACCAAACCTGCGCGTCATCCGGAGTCCGGCCCACGACCGGGACAAGCCCGTCGAGTGGCCCGCGCCCAAAGCTCCCGAGGAGACGACTCCTGACGAGCTGGGTGAGCTGATCACCCGTGGGTTCAAGCCGTCCGGGGAAGGCGTGTGGCGAAGTCCCGGAGGCGTCATCGTCCGCATGCGCAAGCACGGTAGGGATTGGCGCTTCGCGGAGCTGCTCTTCGAAGGAGAGGTCGTCGCCTCCCGAGTCGAGGCAGGCATGCGAATCAGGGCCGGAGACGTCGAGGTGACGCCGACCGAAGACGGGTTCGAGGTGCGCATCAAGCTGCAAGGTCCACGCCGCTAACCGCGTGAGGCTGGTCGCCGGCTCGTTCGCGTGGCCTTTCCGCGGACGGTCGCGCTGGACGTGGCCGATCGGCGTGGTGACCGTCCTCTTGCTGCCGCTGCTCTTCATCCCGCTCTTCGGCTACGCGGTCGCCGCCATCCGCGCCACCGAGGCCGACGCGTCCACGGGGCCCCCGCCCTGGCGGTGGTCGGCGCGGCTGCTGTGGGACGGCGCCTGGGTGGCAGTGGCGGTCGCGATCTCCGCAGCTCCCTTCGCGCTTGCGTACAACCCGCTGGCGACAGCGCTCGTGCCGCGGTTGGGCGACCTCACCGGGGGCGCGGTCGCGCTGTTGCTCCTCTGGTTCGGATGGGGGCTCGTCCTGCTGCTTTTGGCTCCTCACGCGACCGCCCGATTCGCAGCCTCAGGCGACTTTCACGATCTGTTCGACGTTGCCGCAGCCATCCGCGGGGTGCGCGCCGACTTCGCGACCTGGAACCTGGTCGCCGCTGCCATCGTCACGGCATGGGCGATCGGAATCGCGTGCATAGGCCTTCTGTGCATCGGTCTCGTGCCTGGCGTCTTCTACGCCATCCTTGTGAGCGCACATGCAGCCGCAGCGCTCCACCGTCCGGGTACGCGTCCATCCACTGGGTGACACCGCGCTCATCGCGGAGCTCGGCACGCGACTCGACACCGCGCTCAACACCCGGGCCATCGCGCTTGCGTCGGCGCTGAAGAAACGTCGCGACGTACGGCAGGCGGTACCCGCCCACGGCAACGTGACCGTGCAGTTCGACCCTGACCAGATCACATATGAGGCGCTGGCCGCCGCGATCCGACGCCTCGCCACCAAGCGCCCGCCGGTCGAGGAGCCCGGGCGCCTGCACCGGATCCCGGTCGTCTACGACGGGCCTGACCTGGAGAGCGTCGCGACCGCGCTGGGCCTGCCGGCTGGCAAGGTGGTCGAGCTGCACAGCCGCCCGATCTACCGGGTGTTCCTGGTCGGTTTCGTGCCCGGATGGGCCTACCTTGGCCCGCTCCCCGACGAGCTCGTGCTGCCGCGTCGCGCCGTGCCGCGCACGCTGGTGCCCGCTGGATCGGTTGCCATCGCCGGCCAGGAGACCGGCATCTATCCCCTCGCCAGCCCAGGGGGTTGGCACCTGCTCGGGCGCAGCACGGTCAAGCTGTTCCTGCCCGACTCCGACCCCCCAAGCCTGTTTCGCGTCGGTGATCGAGTGAAGTTTTTCGCCGCGACCTCATGACGGCTGCGCTTCGCGTCCGGCAGCCCGGCCTCTTGACGACGATCCAGGACCTAGGACGCCCGCAAGCGGTCGGCGCGGGCGTGACCCCTGGCGGCGCCATGGACAGATTCGCGCACGCCGCGGCCAACCTGCTGGTGGGCAACGACCGCGGGGCGGCGACGCTCGAATGCACGCTGACCGGACCCCGCCTGGTTGCGCTCCGCCAGTGCCTGGTCGCCGTCACCGGCGCCGACTTCGATCCCCGCGTCAACGGCGAGGCCGTCCCGACGTGGACGGGCATCGACCTGCGGGAGGGCGACGAGATCGGTTTTGCCGGCAGGCGAACAGGGGCGCGGGCATACATCGCCGTGGCGGGCGGTGTGGTTGGCGATCGATGGCTCGGATCGATGTCGACCAACCTGCTCGCCGCGCGCGGAGGAATGAATGGCCGCGCGCTTGCGACCGATGACGTGGTGTCCGCGGCAATCCAGGAATATCCCGACGTCGCGGGCCGAAGCCTCGCCGGCGACCAACGGCCGCCCTACCACGAGCACCTCCTGCACGCGGTCGTGGGTCCCCACGCGAATCGTCTCACCCCCGCATCGCGCCATGACCTGTTCAGCGCAAAGTTCACCTTGACTCACGACTCCAACCGCATGGGCTACCGCTTCGAAGGCGCATCGCTCGAGGCTCCGGGCGACGAGCTCCTCTCCTTCGCGCTGATCCCAGGGGCCGTTCAGCTTCCTGCCGGCGGAAGGCCCATTCTTCTGATGGCCGACCATCAGACGGCAGGTGGCTATCCGGTGGTGGCCGTGGTGATCAGCGCTTCGATGCCCGTAGCGGCCCAGCTCGCGCCGGGTGACGAGGTCCGCTTCGAAGAGGTCTCGATCGCAAAAGCGCTCGAGCTGCGCGCCGTTCAGCGCGCCGCGCTTTTGTCCTTGATGAGCTGATTGATCCAGTCGATGTGCTCGGCGTAGTGCTCCCACGTGTTGCCCGCCACCCAATCGAGCGCGGGCCGATCGTCGCTCGGGTCTCGCGGCTGGTTCGGCTGGTAGTGGTTGTACGGAAGCTGCATATCGGCGTCGCTCATCTTTCCGAGCAGGCTCATCAAGGCGGAGTGCGTCTCGCGGAAATATTCCACCGCCTTCGCGGGCGTCTGGTCATGATGCAGCGACCAGATCGCGGCGTTGATCGAGTCGGTGTCCTCATCGTCCGAAGCATTGATATCCATAGCCGCGGCGCGGTCGCTTCCGTCAAGCAAGCCGATCAGCGAAGCCTCCCAGGCGGCGACGTGAGCGAGGTGATCCTTCACGGCCCAACCGTCGTCGCCGGTCAGCATGAGGCCCTCCTCGCCGAGCAGGTCAACCAGCGCATTCAGCTCGTTCCATCCCTTTTCGATGGGCGCGATCACGCTGTTCGGCTCGTTCATCCGCCGGCCGCGACCTGCTTGGCTTCGCTCAGCACGGCGTCGTAGTCCGGCTGCGGCTTCTCTCGCGAGGAGACCCACGTCGAGCGGATGACGCCGGCCCTGTCGATGATGAAGATGCTCCGGCGCGCCAGGCCCGAGTAGCCGGCGACGTCGTCGCGTCGCACGCCGTAGTCGGTGACCATCTTGCGCTCGAAGTCACCGATCAGCTCGTAGGGCAGACCACCAAGCTCTTTGGCAAAGGCCTGATGCGAGAACACTGAATCGACGCTGATCCCGTAGATGCCGACGCCGTTCTCGACAGCGTCCTCGTTCCGTGACCGAAACTCGGTCAACTCTGTCCTTCAACCTCCTGTGAAGTCGAGGACGTAGAAGAGAAGGACCAGCGCGCGATATTTCTGCAGCGCGTCGGCGAGGGTGACCTCGTGACCGCCGGTGGTTGGCAGCTTGAAGTCGGGAGCCTTGTCCCCCACTTGCAGCACGCGGCAAATATTAGGTGGATTCGAGAACGTACCAGCCTGCGCGCGTCGCACCCGTGATCACATAACGTGCCGCCATCGCTTCGGTCATCGCCTGGCGCAGCGCGATACGCCACGAACGGGCGAGGGCAGGATCCGAGCGTCGCACCTCAACGATGTCGTCAGGCACCTGACATAGAAGGACGCGAGCGGAAGAATCCCTCGTCACCGGCTCGCCGCTGGAGCCGACGGCGAGAATCGTGCCGCTGCTCCAGCTGCGCAACCGTTCGGCGTCGAGCTCGCCCAGCTCGCCCGCCGCCGCGGCTTCGGCCCGCTCCGAATCCAGGTGCCAGCGAATCAGCAGGCGGTCCGATTCCTCGCCGGCGTTGATCCCGTCGCGCATCTGGCCGTAGACGTTCACGAGATACTCCGGCGCCTCGGCGCCGAGCTTGGTGAGGTTGAAGTAGGCGTTGCGACGAACCAGCGGGTCGGTCGTCCACTCCATGACCTTGACCCCGCGCGCCAGGCACCAGCTCCGCTGGTGCTGCTTGAGCTCGAACCCGAGACCGTGGCGCTCGCTCCCGGGGAGCACTCCGAGGATGTGCGAGTGCATGTGCAGGTCGTGGGGCGGCGCCCCGCCCAACCACCCGACCAACCCTCCGATCAGGCGGCCATCTGCAAACGCGCCCGAGAGGTAGTTGCCGGACAGCGCGAGGGCTTTGAGGATGTCGGAGTTGATGGGCGGTTCGCCTGTGCGGCCCCAGATCGAAGAGAAGAGCTTCGCCAGCACTTCCAGGTCTTCGATGTCGTGGAGCTCTCTGATCTCCATGCTCATGCGAGCCCCACACGCCGGCCGATGAGGAGGGAGGCTCCGTGGACCACCAGCGCCACCACTATCGCGCACGCGAACGCCAGTGCGACACCGCGGGTGAGCAGCAGCGAGAGGACCAGAAAGAAAGACGAGAACGCGAACAGCCCCAGCAGGAGGCCGCCCACCACTCCGATGGCGGGGCCTGCGCCCTGGATGCGGTGCGCGAACGCCGCCAGCACCGATCCGTAGAGCGGGAAGGGCGCCAGCAGCCCGGCGAGCCGCGCACCGAGCAGCGGTGCGACCGCCGTGAGGACGACGACGAACGCGGTCGCCACCAGCATGCGGGCAGGTAGGTCCCACGCCGGAAACTCGATTGGCTCCGCGCGGGTTGGGGCCGGCTGCGGCATCAGGAAGAGCGAGACCACGATGACCACGATGATGACCACGAAAAATCCTGCCGTCGGAAGCGCCACCGCGTTGAGCACGATCGTGATCGCCACAAAACCGGCCGCTGCTGCGATCAGCGAGACCGTCCAACCCCAGCGTTGGGCGGTCCACGCGTAAGCCACGCAGAACGCCGCCTGCGAGATGGCGCCCGCCATGACGCCGGCCGCGGCTCGTGCGGCGAAATCCGGTCCCGGATCCAGGGCAAGGAAGAAGGCGATCGGGCCGGAGGTGAAAGGTATCCCGATCAGCCAACCGCCCACCGCGGATCCCCACCTCCGTCCGGCAAGGCTTGCCGCGCCGACAAGGGCCGGAGTCAGGACGAGCTTGAGCGCCAGCGCGCCGGCCGGGTTCAACCAGCGAGTGGCGCAGTCTCGATGCCGGCCTCCCGCAGCGCGCCGCGGACCGACGACGCGATCTGTCCCGCGCCGGGTGTATCGCCGTGGACGCAGATCGTGTCGTAGCGACCCGAGCGGGCAAGGCGCACCGCCTGCTGGGCGGCAACCGATGGATTCAGCAGCGCGCCGGCCTGCGTGCGCGGCGCAAGGCTGCCGTCCGGCAGCATGAGGCGGTCGGCGAAGCCTTCCCGATAAACGGGTAAGCCCGCGCGGGTGGCCGCCGCGACGATCTCGAATCCAGGCTGACCCATCAAGCCGACGCCATAGGTCTTCGCGACCCGAGCCAGGCCATCTGCCGACGCCGCGTCCCGCTGGCAGCGGTGGTACAGCGCACCGTGCGGCTTGATGTACGCGATCGGCGCGACGGCCGCCAGCGCGGCGACCTGGTACGCGATGAGCGCCTCGATCTCGTCCGCCGCCAGCGATCGCTCGATTCGCCCGAACCCCGCGCGGTCGTCGTAGCCGGGGTGCGCGCCGACCTGGATCCCCAACGCCTTACAGCGGCGCGCCGTCGCGATGGTGAGTGAGGGCGACCCCGCGTGCACGCCGCACGCGACGTTGGCGCTGTCGATGCACGCCAGGACCGCCTCGTCCTCGCCGGCACCCTCGCCAATGTCGGCGTTCAGGTTCATGAGTGTTTCGTATGACCGTGTAGCAATTGGATCGCGTGGCCGAGGATGGGCAGCACCGCCTCGAGCGATTCGGTCGCGCCCTTCATGCTGCCAGGCACGTTGAGGATCAACGAGTGCCCGCGCACGCCTGCAACGCCGCGGGAGAGCGACGCCATCGGTGTGCTCGCCGCGCCGGCCAGGCGCATGAGCTCGCCGAGCCCGGGCACCTCGTAGTCGATGAGCAGAGAGGTCGCCTGGGGCGTGACGTCGCGCGGGCCCAGCCCGGTCCCGCCTGTGGTGACGACGAAGTCCGCACCTCCGACGACGGCCGCGACGATCGCGTCCGAGATTCGCTCGTGCTTATCGGGGACGACCTCGGGACCCGAAACCTCGAAGTCCGCGTTTATGAGCAGGGTCCGCAACGCAGGGCCGCTGATGTCTTCGCGCGTCCCCGCTGATACGCCGTCGCTCACGGTGATCACGTGGGCGCGGTGGGTCACTCCTTCCGCTTCCACGTGCCGGAGCGCCCGCCCGATTTCTCGAGCAAGCGCACCGACTCGATGTACACGCCCCGTTCCACCCCTTTAGTCATGTCGATCAGGGTCAGGCCGGCGACGGCTGCGGCGGTGAGGGCTTCCATCTCGACCCCTGTCTGACCGAGGACCTTCGCCGTGGTCACGATCCGCACGCCGCCGGCAACGTACTCGAAGTCGACGCCGACGCTCGTCAGCGGCAGCGGATGGCAGAGCGGGATGAGCTCGGACGTCCGCTTCGCGGCCATGATTCCGGCCACCCGCGCCACCTGCAGCGCATCGCCCTTGGGCGTACCTTCGCGCACCGCGTTCACCGTCTCGGGCGCCATGCGCACGACGCATTCGGCGGTCGCCTCGCGGACCGTGGCGATCTTGTCCGCCACGTCAACCATCCGCGCCGCGCCCTTCTCGTCGATGTGGGTCAAGCGCTTTGCCATTGGGCATCAGGATATGCGGATGGGTGACGTGCAAGGCGTGCTGTTCGATTACGGCCGCACCCTCGTGACCTTCCGCTACCCGACCGACGACCTGCTGCGCGTCCTGGACGAGTTCCGTCCCCGTATCGAGCGGGCGCTGGGCCTGCCCGCGCCCGAGGCCGAGACCATCCTCGAGGACGTCCTGCTCCCGCTCGAGGAATACGTCGGCAGCATGAGCGAGGACGAGGTCGACTACATGGACGTCTACCGCAAGACCTGGCAGCGCGCCGGTTTGAGGTTGCCCGACGACCTGCTCCACGAGATCCTGGACGCCGAGCAGCAGTGTTGGGACCGGGCCGTCGAAGTCGACGATGACGCGGTGCGCGTGCTGGCGTGGCTGGCTGAACGCGGAATCAAGCGCGGCGTCTGCTCCAACGCACCGTTTCCGCCCGAGATGATGCGACGCCAGGTCGCCAGCAACGGCATCACCGAGCTCGTCGACGCGATCGTGTTCTCGAGCGAGGTGGGGCGACGCAAGCCGGCGCCCGAGGTCTACCAGGCGGCAATCGACGCGATTGGGACCCCGCCCGAGAAGACTGTTTTCGTCGGCGACCGCGTGCGCGAGGATTACGAGGGGCCGCGTGCGGTCGGGATGCGCGCGATCGTCGTCACCGCGCACGCCGAGGACGAGCCACGCGACGGCGTACCCACGATCGCTTCGCTCGGCGAGCTGACCTCATTGTTGTGAGCGAACCGAAGAAGAGGCCTGGCTTCCTGTGGCTGCTGTTCTACGGACGGCGCCGGCGTGGCTTTCCGTGGCTGCTGGTCATCGTCCTCGCGGCGATCCTGGCCCTTGGGCTTGTTTTCGCGATTCCCGGCGGGCCGGATGCGTCGCGGGCCGTCGCTGCCGCCGTGTTCGGATTGCTCATGGTGGGTGCGGTCGTGCTCGCGATCGTCGCCGTGCTTCGTCCTCGACGCCGTCCCTGAGCGGCCCGCGCCGCAATCAGCACCGCGGCGGCCCCCGCCCCGATGCCATTGTCGATGTTCACGACCACAAGCCCGGTCGAGCATGACTGCAGCATGGTCGTGAGCGCGCCCTCGCCCGCGCCGCCGCGGCCGTAGCCCGTCGACACCGGAAGACCGATCACGGGAACGTCGACCAGCCCGGCGATCAGACCGGGCAACACCCCGTCCATCCCGGCCGCGACCACGATCACGTCGGCGCCCCAGTCGAGCGTCGCGGCGAGCGGACCCACGAATCGATGCAGGCCGGCGACGCCGAGGTCGGATTCGAGCCGCGCCTCGAGCCCGCCGGCTTCGACCACCATCCGGCACTCGTCGGCCACGGGGACGTCGGACGTGCCGGCGGTCAGGATGCCGACCTTGCCCCGTATCGCCTCGGGGGCAAAACCGTCGCGCAGCACGCGCGCCGAAGAGTGGTACGGGACTACCGTCATGTTTGCGCTCTTCACCGCATCACCCAGCGCGTCGCGGTGCGCGCCGGTCATGCGGCTGATGAGCCCCTGACCCTGCTGTTCCGCCATCACCACCGCCAGGCGCGCGGCTTCGGTCGCCGACTTGCCCGTCGCGAGCACCACTTCCGGGATCCCGCGCCGCATGTAGCGGCCAAGGTCGAGCCGCGCCCGCCCGCCAAGCTCGTCCAGCTGCATCCGGCGCAGCTCTGCCAGGGCGTCGTCTTCGGACAGCTCGCCGGCGACCAGCCGCCGCAGGACGTCTCTCACAAACCCAGCAGGACCTCGCGCATCCGCTGCCAGTGCGTCCCGGCCCAGTAGATGCGGCCGCACTGCGGGCATTCGGAATAGCGCGATTGCGTACGCCTCACGTAGGGAGGGACGCGCTCCGCAACCATCGCGGGCACGCGCGACTCGAGCTCGGAGTTGCATTCGATGCAGCGCGTCAGCGCTTCCTTCAGCTCGAGGCCGAGCTCGGCGAACACCTGGCGCAGCTGCTTTGTCACCTCGTCGTCGCGGATGAGGATCGCGCGGACGATGCCAGTCGTGATGACTCGCCGCTTTGTCAGGTCGCGATCACGCGTGAGAAGGACTCGGTTTTCAGCCGCGGCTTCTCGCACCAGCTCCGAATCGCCGATCCGTGCGTGATAGGAGGCGTCGTAGCCGAGAGCACGCAGCCAGCGCGCGAGCCGCCCGACGTTGCAGTCGGCGAGAAACCGGGGCTTCACCGATCCAATCTTAGAATCGGGTCGTGACCACGTTGGATGAGCTCATGACCAAGCTGCAGTCAGAGGCGAGCGGATGCTACTCGTGGTCGAATGGGCCTGGAGACCGCTACGCGGCCCATACGCACAACTACGAAAAGGTCCTCTACTGCGTCGACGGAGCGATCACTTTTGCGCTGGAAGGCGAAGGCCGGACCCTCGAGCTCAAGCCCGGAGACCGCATGGTCCTACCCGCCGGTACCGTTCATTCGGCAGTCGTGGGACAGGCGGGATGCACGTGCATCGAGGGTCATCGCTAGCCCCGTCTGCTCTCAGATTCGGGGCGTAATATGGCGTCTGCGATGAGCATCATCGAGTTCATCCGCGACCGCGCCAGGTTTTACAACTGCCCGGTCTGTGGACGCAGCCTGAAGGGCTGCGACGTGCAGGTCCTCAGCCATGAGGACGAGCGGTTTCACCTCCAGGTGACGTGCGCGCAGTGCCAGGTCACCTTCATCGTCGTGCTCGCCATTGCGGGAGGCGCCGTGGAAGAGATCGAGAACACCGCGATTCAAGCCGTCGAGGAACCGGTGGCCGTGGCGGAGCCGATCAGCGTCGACGAGATCATCGACCTTCACCTCTACCTGAAGACCTTCCAGGGCACGCTCAAAGAGCTGATCCACCAGCCAGACCACAGCCGCGGTTAGCTCTTCGCGCATCTACCTGGACGACGCCGGGTCGGCGCCGATCCTCCCCGAAGTTGCCGACGCTCTGCGCGCCCTGCCCGCGGGAAACCCGTCGAGCCCGCATGCGGAGGGACGGGCCGCCCGAGCCGCCCTCGACCGCGCGCGTGACCTGGCCGCCGACTCGATAGGAGCCCAGCGGACCGAGGTCACGTTCGTCTCTTCTGGGACCGAGGCAGTCAACCTCGCCCTGTTTGGGACGCGGGGACCGCTCGTCACATGGGCCGCGGAGCATCAGTCGGTGCTCGGCGCAGCCCGGCGCTTGCAGATGTCCGGACGCCCGGTGGTCATCGCCGGCGTGGACAGCAGCGCGACCGTGGACCTGGACGCGATCACACCCGGAACCGCCTTCGTTTCGATCGGCCTAGCGAACAACGAGGTGGGCACCCTCCAGCCGGTGGCCGCGGTCATCGAGCGCGCGCACGAGGTCGGCGCTCTCGTCCATGTCGATGCGTGCGCCGGGCCGCGCTGGGTGGCGATCCCCGACGGCGCCGACCTTGTTTCGATCAGCGGCCACAAGCTGGGCGCGGGTCGCGGCGGAGCGCTGTTAGTCCGGGACGGCGTGCGCATCGACCCGCTTCTCTTCGGCGGGCCGCAGGAATGGGGACGTCGCGCCGGTCGCGAGGATGTCGGTGCAGCGACGGCGATGGCGACGGCCCTCTCGGTGTGCGCCGCCGTCCGCGAGTCGCGGTCCGAGAACGCGCGGCGTCAGCGAGATGCCCTGTTGAGCGCACTGCAAGAGCTGGGCGCGACGGTGACCGGCGCCCAGGCAAGAACGCCCAATCTCGCTTCGTGCACCTTTGAAGACCGGCGCGGCGAGGACATGCTCCTGGCCCTGGACCTCGCCGGCGTGGCCGCCTCCAGCGGCTCCGCCTGCGCGTCCGGCTCGCTCGATCCATCACACGTGTTGCTGGCGATGGGCTTGAGCCTGGAGCAGGCGTTGGGAAGCCTTCGTCTGTCGACGGGCTATGCGACCACCGAGGAGTCGATTTCCCGCGCCATCGCGATCCTGCGCTCGGTCCTCACGCGGGCCCCGGCGCGTGCCTAGCGTCGAGGAGGAGCTCGCGCGGCGCCTCGCAAGTGGCGAGGAGGTCGTGCTGGCGACGGTGGTCAAGCTCGACGGCGAACCGCCGTCCCAGGCGGGAGCCAAGCTGCTGATGTCGCGCGATGCTTCCCTCGCCGGCACGTTGGGCTGCAGCGAGTTCGATTCGGCGGCGCTGACCGACTCGGCGTCGATCGCTGGGAGCACCTCGCCGCAGCTGCGCACATACAGGCACGACCTGGGCTCGATCGAGGTCTATCTGGAGCCGTACGCGGCCGCACCGACCCTCCTCGTCTTCGCCGCGACCCCAGTCGCCCGATCCCTGGTGCGATGGGCGGAGGAGGTCGGGTTCCGCCCGGTGCTGGTCGAAAGGCTCGCTGACCTGCCGGCACCAAGCACAGGCGACCTGTACGTCGTACACACGAACCACGACTCGGAGGACCTCGTGGAGACGCTGGAGGCGGTGCTGCCTCGCAAGCCTCGCTTCATCGGCCTGGTTGGGAGCCGCCGCCACACCGGCCACCACCTCGAGGCACTGCGGGCCAAGGGCGTGCCCGAAGAGGTGATCGGCCGGATCCAGAGCCCGGTCGGGCTCGACATCGGCGCACGTACGGCCCAGGAGATCGCTTTGTCGATTTTGGCGGGCCTTGTTGCGATCCGACGCGGCGGTCCGGGCGTTTGGAAGTCAAGGAACGGTTAAGGCGATCTGAGTTCGATCAATCCAACCGCATAATCAGCAGCCGTGTCGATCGGGCAAGGAACGAAGCTAGGGCCTTACGAGGTCCAGGATTTCATCGGCCAGGGAGCGATGGGCGTGGTCTACCGCGCCTATCACGCGCAGCTGGAACGGACCGGTGCGATCAAGGTCATGCAGGCGATCACGCCTGACCCTGACACCGTCGCCCGCTTCCGCCACGAGGCCCAGGCGATCGCCAAGCTGCGGCACCCGAACATCGTCGACGTCTACGACTTCGGCGAGTACCAGGGCACGCCGTACATGATCGTCGAGTACATCCCAGGCGGCAGCCTCGCCGGCACGATGGCGCACGGCGCACCCGACCAGGCGACGGCTCTGAAGTACCTCCGCGGCATCGCCGCCGGGCTTGACTACGCGCACGGCCACGGCGTCGTGCACCGCGACATCAAGCCCGCCAATGTCCTCCTGACGAACGAAGGCACGCCGGTGCTCGCCGATTTTGGTCTTGCCAAGCTCCTACAGGGCTCATCGCTCAAGTCGATGACCGGCGTGACCACCGGCACCCCGGCCTACATGGCCCCGGAGCAGGTCACCGGGCACCAGGTCGGCCCGGCCGCCGACCGGTACTCGCTGGCGACGATCGCATACGAGATGCTGACCGGCGTCATCCCCTTCGATGGCGAAGGGCTGATGGAGCTTCTCTACGCGCAGGTCCACCGTCTCCCAACCCCGCCCAGCGCACGAGTCGCGTCCCTCGGCACGGAAGTCGACGCGGTGCTGATGAAGGGGCTGGCCAAGGATCCAGCCTCGAGATGGGCCTCAGCCACGGAGTTCGTCGACGCGCTCGAGTCGGCGCTGAGCGCGCCTCCCGCGGAGGTGCTGGCCAAGACGATGGTGATGGCGCCGCCGGTCGCATCGACCCGGCGGCTCACCAAACGGGGGGCCCCGCCTCCACCACCAGCGGAGACCGTCCTGTTCGACCCCGAGACGGTTGCGGTCGCGTACCCATCGCCTCCGCCGCCCGCCGCCCCGGCCCGGCGGTCGCGCCGCCGCCAGGTGATCGCGCTTGCCGCGGTCCTGATCCTGCTCTTGATCATGGGCGTTTGCGCGGTCATCACGACTCAGGCGATCACGCTGAACGTGAATCCGAACCTCACCGTGCCCGGAGGCGTGGTCAAGGTCACGGCAACGCACCTGCCCGCCAACCAGGCCGCCGAGGTCGAGCTCTTGAGCTCGGTCCATACGTATTTCGTTGCGGCCGACCCGGACGGAAACGTGGCGCTCGAGATGACGGTGCCGAGCGATATCGAGCTGGGCAATCACACGGTGAGAATCTGCTGGGCTGGGACCTGCCACCAACAGACGCCGCTGCGAGTCGTCTCCGGCGTCGGCGAGGTCCCGTCGTCGACTCCCGTGGGCAACAACACTCCAGGCTCAACGCCCAGCTCCAGCTCTTCTCCCACTCCGCGCGTGACACCGAGGCCTGGATCTACTCCAACTTCAACGCCTAGATCGACGCCGACCTCGGGTTCGACCTCGACTCCAGGCTCGACGCCGAAGCCGACGCCTACTCGACCACCAAGCCCGACTCCTACTCAGAACCCATGCCCTGTTTCGGCACAGGCCGCCAAGCTGACGGCATCTCCGACGAGCGTGCTCGGGGGCGGAACAGTCAACCTGGCCGGCGGAAATTTCACGCCCGGCACGCAGGTCACGCTGAAATACTTCGCGCCCTATAACGCCGCCACGCCCACGACGATTTGGTTGGCGGGGCCGGTTGCGTGCGGCGGCACGTTCTCCTCGACGGTGACAACGAAGGCCACAATCCTCACGACGCGGACGGACCGAGTTAGGGCGTGCGACACGAGCAGCAGATGCGCCGAAGTGACATTCAAGGTGGTTCTGCTCTAGAAGATTTCGGCGGCGAGCAGGTCGTCCAGGGTTTCCCTCCGCCGCATGACCGTCGCCTCGCCGTCGCGCAGCAGCAGCACCTCCGGCCGGGGCATCCCGTTGTAGTTGCTCGCCATCGCCAGGCAGTAGGCCCCCGCGGCCGGCACCGCGATCACGTCTCCAGGCTTCAGGCTCGGCATCTCGATGTCCGTGATGAGGATGTCGGTCGACTCGCAGTACTTGCCGGCGATCGTCACCTTCCCGTTCGTGGCCCGATCGGGGCCCGAGGCCAGGAACGCCTCGTAGCGCGCGCCATAGAGCTTGGGCCGAATGTTGTCGCCCATACCGCCATCGACGGCGATGTAACGGCGGACACCGGGAATGTCCTTGATCGAACCCACGGTGTAAAGCGCCATCCCGGCGGGGCCGGCGATCGACCGACCCGGCTCGACGACCAGCTCCGGCGTTTTCAGGCCGCGCCGCGCGCACCCTGTCGTCAGAGCATGCAGCACCGTCTCCACGAAGTGTCGTGGCGTCGGCGGGTCGTCGTCGCGCGTGTACGCGATGCCCAGGCCTCCGCCCGCACCGAGCCTGCGCGGTTCGAAGCCGAGCTCGTCGCGCAGCTGCGCGAGCAGCCCGAGCATGATGTCCATCGCGTCCTCGTAAGCGCGCAGAGCGAAGATCTGCGAGCCGATGTGCGAGTGAAGCCCGACGAGCTCGAGACGGGGATGCTGGAGCGCGGTCTCGACCGCCCTCCGCGCGGCGCCCGACTCGATCGAGAACCCGAACTTGGAGTCGAGCTGGCCGGTGGAGATGTGGTCGTGCGTGTCCGGTTTGATGCCAGGGGAGAGACGTAGCATCACGGCGGCGCGACGGCCGTCGGGGACGACCTGACGCAGGAGGTCGAACTCGTGGTCGCCGTCGATGACGATGGTGGCCCCGGCCCGGTAGGCCGCCTGCAGGTCCTCGATGCTCTTGTTGTTGCCGAGGAAATGGATGCGGTCGGTCGGAAAATCCGATTTCAGCGCGAGGTGCAGCTCGCCGGCGGAGACGACGTCGAGTCCGAGGCCCTCCTCGGCGACCACGCGAAGGAACCGCGGCGACGCAAAGGCTTTCGCCGAGTACAGCACCTGCCCGGCGCCGCCCATCGCGGCCACGTACTCGGACGCCCGCTGGCGGACCGTCGCCTCGTCGTAGACGTAAAGAGGAGTGCCGTGAGCTCGGGCCAGCTCGACGAGGTCGCAGCCGCCCACCTCGATGTGGCCGGCAGCATTGACCCGGTACGTGACCGGGAACAACAAAACCTAGGTCGCTAGTTGGGCCCGGAGCCGCACGAGCCGCACCCGCCGCCGCAGCATCCGCCGCCGCTCGACTCGCTCGCGAAGTCGGACGCGGACGGCCCGCCGCCGGCGACCGCGAAGCTCGAGACCAGGACGCGCGTCTTCGTCGACTCGCACACCGGGCAGATCTGCGCGGTGTCGCGCTCGGCGAAACGGGTCAGCACCTCGAACTTCCCAGCGCAGCTCTCGCACCGATACTCGTAGATGGGCATCTCAGTGAACGATTCTAAGTTGTCGCAACTCGCGCGGATGATCTCGGAGTGGCCGGGCCTGGTTTCGGGGCCGGCCGATCAGCTCATCGAGGACGCCCTTGTGCTCCTCGACCACCTCGGCGATGCCAAAAGGCTCGTCGACGTCGGGTCTGGCGGCGGGCTGCCGGGTCTCCCGCTCAAGATCGCCCGGCCCGAGCTGGCGGTGACCCTGGTCGAAGCCGACTCGGGAAAGGCGGCGTTCCTCGTCCAGGCCTGCGCCCGGCTCGGACTCCTCGATGTCGAGGTGGTGGCGCGGCGCGCCGAGGAGGCGGGACACGACGCGCGATACCGCGAGTCGTTCGACGTGGCCGTGGCGCGCGCGCTCGCCCCTCTGCCGGTGCTGGTCGAGCTGTGCCTGCCCCTGGTCCGGATCGGTGGAAGGCTCCTGGCCCAGAAGACAGATAAGGAAGAGGTCGACGCTGCTCGGCGAGCGATCGGGCTGCTGGGCGGCTCGCTTGACTCGGTCTCACCGGCGCCGTCGGCGGCCCGGGTATCCGGCACGGTCGTCGTTATCGCCAAGATCAGGGCGACGCCGCCGGAATATCCGCGCCGCTCGGGCGTTCCGGCGCGAAAACCGCTGCCGTAAAAGGCTCACCCGGAACGCCCTAACCTTAGGCGGGTGGTGACAGGCTGAGACTCAATCTGGTTCCGCGCGAGCGCCGCTTCTACGAACTGTTCAGCGAGCAAGGCAGGCTGGTCAAAGAGACACTTGACGAGCTGCGTGCGTCTCTGTGCGATGAGCGCAGCCACCACACCGTCATGCGCGATCTCGAGCATCGATGCGACGACATCACTCACGACCTGTACAACTTGACCAACAGCACCTTCGTGCCGCCGATCGACCCGGCCGACATCCTGCACCTCGCGCATTCGGTCGACGAGATCGTCGACCTGGCGGAAGAGGTATCGGACAAGATCGGCCTCTACGAAATTCGCTCGATCACCGAATCGGCGAAGAACATGGGGCAGTGCCTTGCCGATGCCGGATCAAGACTCTCTGAGGCTCTCGACCATCTAGCCGACTTCGAGGGCATCGCCCCAGCGTTGGAGGACGTACACCGCCTCGAGAACGACGGTGATCGGATCACGCGCGACGCCCTCCAGAAGCTCTTTGATTCGGAGCATCAATCCGCTGAAGAGCTCATCAAGTGGAAGGATCTGTACGCGCTTCTCGAATCAACCCTTGACGAATGCGAATCGGTGGCCGAGATCGTGGAGACGATGGCGATCAAGAACGCGTGACCGTGGCGCCGTCCAGGTCGAGCTCGGTCAACCCGCCCAAAGATTTCACTCCAGGTTCGCCGACCTCAAGCACGTCAAGCCGATAGCCGATCCCACGCAGGGTCGTCACACGGAGTCCGCTGCCCTCCAATTTCGGGCGCAGCCAGGCGACATGAACGTCGACCGTCTTGGGTTCACCCACGAACCCGGAGTCCCAAGCGGCGGCCAGGATTCGATCCCGACTCAGAACGACTCCTTGATGGGATACGAAAACCTCGAGCAGACTGAACTCGCGAGGACTCAACTGGAGTTCTCGGCCATCGACCTCGACGCGACGCGCCCCCGCGTCGAGCTTGAGGCGTCCCGCCTTTCGAGTCGATTCAGCCAGCACCAGTGGGCGCCGTCGCATGAGTGCCTCCACCTGGGCGGCGACAAGCGCGGGTGTGCTCGTCGCGGCCAACCACGCGTCAGCGCCCATGGCGAGGCATGTCGCACCGACAAGCTGGTCGCGTCCAATCACGAGAAGCGGCGCGGCGGTTGCCCGCCGTACGGCGGCCGTCCCGTCGATCACGTCACCTCCGTCGAGTACGATCGCGTCCGCAAACGGCTCCCGCTGGAGACCTTCGACGCGACGATGCGCTGTGACGTCAGTTCCTCTGGCGTCAAGCCTGCTCTTCAGGTAAGCGGCCGTCGCGGTCGACGGACCAATCACGACCACCCTTGCGCGAGGGGCCTCAGTACTTGGAGACGTTCAACTCCTCCACATGTCCCGTCGCGAGGTAGACCACGCGCTCACACACATTCGTTGCCCGATCAGCGATTCGCTCCAGGTTATGAGTGATCCAGAGCATGTAGGTCGCTTCGGTGATATGACTCGAATCAGCGACCATCGTCGAAATCAACTCTTGATAAGCGCGGTCGTAAAGGGCGTCGATGTCGTCATCCTCAAGACAAATTGCGCGAGCCATGTTCGCGTCCTGCCTTTCCAGTGCGCCCAGCGTGCGCTGGACCATGGAAAGCGTTCGGCGGCCCAATTCATGCACGACGCCGGGCATCGCGAGAGTCGGACCCGGGCCAAGCATGAGCGCGACTTTTGCAATGCCTTCTGCATGGTCGCCCATACGCTCCAGTTCCGCCAGCACGTAAAGCGCGCCCACCAGCGGGCGGACGTCTTTGCCTGTCGCGCTAGAAAGCTCTTCGGTGATTCCCTCCTCCAGCTCGTAACGAAGGCGATTGACCTTCAAGTCGTCCCGGACGACGCGGTCGGCAAGCGCCAGGTCTCCGCGCTCGAGAGCGGTCAGCGCCTCCTCCAAGGCGTGCAATACGAGCCCGCCCAGCCGGCGCAAAGCGTCGTCAGTCACTTCCAGAATGGTAGAGCCGCGTTAACGACGCCTTAACCAAGCTCGCCATAACCTTTCGACGGAGGATGCAATGAAACTCACGCCAGTCACACCGGGCCGCCGCTTCTACGACCTGTTCCGGACCCAGGGAAAGCTGGTCAGCGAGACGCTGACCGAGTTGAGCAAGTCTTTGCTGGAGGGCAAAAGCCGGCACGCGCGATTGCGCGATCTTGAGCACGAGTGCGACGAGGCGACGCATCAGATTCATAACCTGGTCAACAGTGCATTCGTGACTCCAATTGACCAGGAGGACATATTGATGCTCGCCTCCAGCCTGGACGATGTCGTCGACCTTGCCGAGGAGACGGGCGACAAGATCGACCTGTACCGGATACCGAACATCTCGGATCCCGCAAAGGAGATGGGCGAATACCTGGCCAAGGCCGGCATTGAGATTGCCGCCGCACTCGATCGGTTCGAGGGATTTGCTGAGCTCAAGCCGCACCGCCTCGAGATCCACCGGTTGGAAAACGAAGGCGACCGCCTCACACGCGCAGCGATCGGTGACCTTTTCTCGCGGGAGAAGGACGCCTCCGAGCTCGTGAAATGGAAGGACATCTACGACTTGCTCGAGGCGACGATGGATGCATGCGAGCACGCCGCCAACGTGATGGAGACGGTCGCGATCAAGAATGCATGAGACCGCGATTCTGCTGTGGATCACGATTGGCGTGGCAGTCGTATTCGACTTCACGAACGGCTTCCACGACACGGCCAACGCGATCGCGACGTCCATCTCCACAAGAGCCCTTTCTCCGCGGGCGGCCGTAGGTCTGGCCGCTGTCTTCAATCTCGTTGGTGCCGTTATCACGGTCGCGTTCTTCCAGGCCAAGGTCTCGAACACGATCGCCAGCACGCTGGCAATCAAACCCGGGCTCGTCGTCGTTATGTCGGCCCTCTTCGGCGCCATCGCATGGAACCTGATCACGTGGTATCGAGGGCTGCCCAGCAGCTCCACTCACGCGTTGATCGGCGGCTTGTGCGGGGCTGGGGTTGCCGCTGCGGGCGGGCTTCGTGGGGTCCAGTGGTCGGCGCTCTTGAAGCAGGCCGCAAGCCTCGTCATCTCACCACCGCTCGGGTTCGTGGCCGCGGCGATCTTCGCTGTCGCATTGATCACAGTCGTGCATCGCGCGCGCTGGCGCCCCGCGCCGGTCAACCGGACACTCCGTGGCTTGCAAATCGCCACGTCTGCCTTCCTTTCCTATTCACACGGCGCCAACGACGCGCAGAAGACGATGGCTGCAATCACCCTCGCGCTGGTTGCCGCAGGAGACATTCCGAAGTTCCAGGTACCGATTTGGGTGGTGGTGCTTTCCGCTGCGGCGATCGGCTTCGGAACGTACGCGGGTGGGTGGCGAATCATTCGCACGCTCGGCTGGAGCATTTTCAAACTCGAGCCGGCAACTGGATTCTCTGCCCAGCTGATGGGAGCAAGCGTTATCCAGG